>NZ_SGIS01000016.1:0-67748 GCF_004208535.1 Sphingomonas populi | reverse complement strand
CCTCCGGGCGGGCCCGCCCTCCGGGGGGGCCCCGCGGCCTGCCCCTCGACTTCGCTCGGCACGAACGGCTGGAGTGGCCTCTGACCGAAGCCGCGCCAGACCGCCCCTCACCCCTCCAGCGTGTGCAGCAGCGTCCGCACGGCAGTATCGACATCGCGGTCCTTGTCGCGCAGTTCCTCGATCCGGCGCACCGCATGGATCACCGTCGAATGGTCGCGGCCACCAAATTTCCGCCCGATCTCGGGCAGCGAGCGCGTGGTCAGCCGCTTGGCGAGGTACATGGCGATCTGGCGCGGGCGGGCGATCACCACCGCGCGGCGCGCCGAAACAAGTTCGACCGGCTTGAGATCGAAATGCGCCGAGACCACCTTCTGGATCTCGTCGATCGTCACGCGCCGCTCGGCGCCGCGCAGCACCTCACCCAACGTCGCCACCGCGAACTCCAGGTCGATGGGTTCGCCGGTCAGTTGCGAATAGGCGATGACGCGGTTGAGCGCCCCTTCCAGATCGCGGATGCTCGCGGTGATCCGCGTCGCGAGCAGGTCGAGCACCTCCTGCGGCACCGTCAGGTTCGGCAGTTCGGCGAGTTTGCGCGCCAGCACCGCACGGCGCAGCGCGAGATCGGGCGCCTTGATGTCGGCGACGAGGCCGCACGACAGCCGCGACGTGATCCGCGCTTCGACTCCGTCGAGGTCCTGCGGGCAGCGATCCGCGCTGATGACGAGCCGTTTGCCCGCGCCCATCACCTCGTTGATCGTGTGGAAGAACTCTTCCTGGGTCGAATCCTTGCCGGCGATGAACTGGAGGTCGTCGATCAGCAGCACGTCGGCCGAGCGCAACCGCGCCTTGAAGCTGTGCGTGTCGCGCGCGCGCAACGCCTGGACGAACTCGAACATGAAGCGCTCGGCCGACATCAGGATCACGCGCGCGGTCGGCACTGCCTCCAGATAGGCCGCGCCGATCGCGTGCATCAGGTGCGACTTGCCCTGCCCGGTGCCGCTGTGAAGGAACAAGGGGCTGAACCGCGGCACGCCGGGCTCGGCGAGCGCGCGCGCGGCGTTGAACGCGACCCGGTTCGAGGCATCGACGACGAATCGGTCGAAGGTGAAGCGCGCGTCGAGTGGCGGCCGCTCGACGGCGGCGGGCGCCGGCGTGACCGGCACCGCACGCAGCACGGGCGCGTCGGCAGGCGCCGGTTCAGCGCGCAGCGTCGCGGGTTGCGGCATCGCCGAGCGCGTCTCGATCGACACGGTCCGCACGCTCGGCACCTGCGCGCGGAATTCCTGGAGCAGCCGGTCGGCATAATGGTTGCTGACCCAGTTGCTCATGAATGCGGACGGCAGCGCGAGCCGCACCGCTTCGACAGTATCGTCCTCAATCAGCTCGATCGGCTTGAGCCACTGGTCGAACAGCCGAACGCCCGCCGATTCGCGCAGATGCGCGCGCACCACCGTCCAGGCTTTAGCGATCTCGCCGTGTCCGTAACGGTCGTCCGCACGTAACGCTCCCCTGGCCCCGATCCCGTTCACGCAACACCTTTCCGGCGGCCGCAACACGTCGCGGCCGCAAATACAGACACACCCTCCCCCAGCCGGAATCGCAATGTCCCGCCCGTTGGTGACGATCAATCAATTGGGTAGCACGGACGAACGTCCGCGCTTCGAGGGTCGATTATGAAGATCGCGGCGAGTCGATCAAGAGCCGCGACCGTCAGATATTTGAAATAATCCGGTTGACTCGGCATGGGCCAAGGTTTCCCGTCAAAAATCGTACAATCATCTGAAATGTATGGATTTTTTACGACGAACCGAGTCGATGCACAGCGCGAATCGCGGGGAATCCTCGGTTTCCGATCTGGCGCGGATTTTGCTCACGATTGGCTCACGCCTATTGGTGCGGCGCGGAATTCCGCGCCGCATCTATCGCGGACACAGCAAAAGCCCGCTTGGAGAAACCCCAAGCGGGCGTCAGCATTCTGGACGGGAGAGTCGGCTCAGGCGAGCGCGGCGAGGCGCTTGGTCAGCCGTGAGAATTTCCGCGAGGCGGTGTTCTTGTGCATCACGCCCTTGGAGACGCCACGCGCCAGCTCGGGCTGGACCTGCGCCATCGCTTCGGTCGCGGCGGTCTTGTCGCCGGATGCGAGCGCGGCTTCTGCCCGCTTCACGAAGGTACGGATGCGACCGACCCGATTGCCGTTCACAAGGGCGCGGTTCGCGTTGCGCCGGATTCGCTTTTTCGCCTGTGGCGTATTGGCCATGAAGCCCTCTAAGTCTGAAATCGGATGACGCGCCGGGATAACTCCCCGCGCCGGAAGGCAGGCCCCTTAGCCAGTCAGTTGAGAACGGTCAACCATTTACCGCTGGCACTGCGGACACCAGAAGGTCGATCGCCCGCCATCGGCGTAGCGTAAAACCGTGCCGCCACAGCCACATGGCTCGCCCTCGCGACCATAGACCGCGAACTGTTTGGAAAAATAGCCGAGTTCGCCGTCCGGCCGCGCGTAATCTCGCAGGGTGGAACCGCCCGCCTCGATCGCGGCGAGCAGCACCTCGCGAATCGCCGCGACCAGCTTGGTGAGCTTCGCGCGCGATATCTGCCCCGCCGCGCGCTTGGGGCTGATCCGCGCGAGGAACAGCGCCTCGCACACATAGATGTTGCCGAGTCCCGCGACGATTCGCTGGTCGAGCAGCATCGCCTTGATCGGTGCGATTCGCCCTTCGAGCACCCGCGCCAGATAGGCGGCGGTGAGATCGTCGCCGAGCGGCTCCGGCCCCATCGCGGTGAAAGGCGGATACCCCCCAAGCGACTCGGTCGGCACCAGATCGACCGAGCCAAACCGGCGCGCGTCGTTGAGCGCGAGCCGCCGGCCCGCGTCGGTTTCGAGGATCAAATGATCGTGCGGCAGCAACTCGCCCGGATCGACTCGCCACCGCCCCGACATGCCGAGGTGGAAGATCATCGTGTCACCGCGATCGGTATCGATCAGCCCGTATTTGGCGCGCCGGCCAAGCCCCGTCACCCGCGCCCCGGTCAGCCGCTGGCGCAGATCCTCAGGGAACGGACGGCGCAGATCGGGGCGACGCATCTCGACCAAGGTCAGCCGCGCGCCCTCCAGCACGGGCGTAAGGCCGCGCACGGTGGTTTCGACTTCGGGAAGTTCTGGCATTCGGGTCCATTCTCAAAGCCCGTTCGTCCCGAGCGAAGTCGAGGGACAAGCGCATGTCCCTCGACTTCGCTCGGGACGAACGGCGTACGGGAGCTAGGTTGCGTTTGCCCGCGCCACAAGCGCCCGCTAGAGCGACGCGATGACCGATACCGTATCCTTTGGCTATGAAGACATCCCCGCAGCCGAGAAGACCGCCCGCGTCGGCGGCGTGTTCTCGAACGTCGCGGCGAAATACGATCTGATGAACGATGCCATGTCGGGCGGCATGCACCGGCTCTGGAAGGATCGCTTCGTGCGCCGCGTGAAGCCGCGCGAAGGCGAGCAGATCCTCGACATGGCTGGCGGCACCGGCGACATCGCGTTCCGGCTGGAAACATCGGGCGCGTCGGTCACCGTCGCCGACATCAATCCCGAGATGCTCGCGGTCGGCATGGAACGCGCCGCCAAGCGCGGCATCGACGGCCTAGTCTGGACCGAAGCCAACGCCGAGACGTTGCACTTCCCCGACCGCTTCTTCGACGCCTATACGATCGCGTTCGGCATCCGCAACGTGACCGACATCCCCAAGGCGCTGCGCGAAGCGCACCGCGTCCTGCGGCGTGGCGGGCGGTTCTTCTGCCTCGAATTCTCGACCACCGTCTGGCCCGGTTTCGCCGAGGCCTATGACGCCTATTCGCACAAGATGGTGCCGCAACTCGGCAAGCTGCTGGCGGGGGATGCGGACAGCTATCGCTATCTGATCGAATCGATCCGCCGCTTCCCCGACATGCCGACCTTCGAGGCGATGATCCGCGAGGCGGGGTTCGTGAACACGAATGTCGAGCCGATGCTGGGCGGGCTGGTCGCGATCCACAGCGGCTGGAAGATTTGATGTCGGCAAAGACTCTCCCCTCCCGCGTGCGGGAGGGGTCGGGGGAGGGCCTGTCCGCGAACGAGGCGCCACTTGGACACGCCCTCCCCCAGCCCCTCCCACAAGTGGGAGGGGAGTTTTGACATCCCCCACCGTCCACCTCTGGCGGCTCCTCAAATGGGGCCGCATCCTCGCGCGGCATGGCGCGTTGCAGGGCATCGAGCGCGATCCCAACACGCCCGCCCCGGTGCGCCGGCTGGTGCGGATCGCGCGGCTCGGCGCGCGCGTGCCGGCGACGCCGCGCTATGCCGATGCCTTCCACGCGATCGGCCCGGCGGCGGTCAAGCTCGGCCAGACGCTCGCGACCCGGCCCGATATCGTCGGCGATGAAGCCGCGCACGATCTGCTGCGCTTGCAGGATGCGCTCCCGCCGCTCCCCTATGAGACGATCCACGCCGCGATGGCGAAGGCATTCCAGCGCGATCCGGCCACCTTGTTCGCCTCGATCGATCCTGTGCCGGTCGGCGCCGCCTCGATCGCGCAGGTCCACCGCGCCGTCACCACCGACGGCCGTCACGTCGCGGTGAAAGTGCTGCGCCCCGGCGTGGAGGACGATTTCGCCCGCGCGATCGACACCTACGAATGGGCGGCAGCGCAGATCGAGGCGATGGGCGGCGAACTCGCCCGACTGCGCCCACGTCTCGTCATCGCGACTTTCAAACGCTGGACCGCGCGCGAACTCGATTTCCGCCGCGAGGGCGCCTCGGCCTCCGAACTCGCCGATGCGATGACGGCCGAGCCCGATTTCGTCGTCCCCAAGATCGACTGGCAGCGCACCACGGGCAAGGTGCTGACGCTCGAATGGATCGACGGCATCAAGCTGTCGAACCGCGCCGCGCTGGTCGAGGCCGGCTACGATCTGCCCAAGCTCGCCAACACGCTCGTCCACGCGTTCTTGCGGCAGGCGATCGCGGAAGGCTTCTTCCACGCCGACATGCACCAGGGCAATCTGTTCGCGCTGCCGGGCGCCAACGGGCAAGGGCAGATCGCGGCGATCGACTTCGGCATCATGGGCCGGATCGACCGGCGTGCGCGCGTCTGGCTCGCCGAGATCCTCTACGGGCTGATCACCGGCAACTATAAGCGCGTCGCCGAAATCCATTTCGAGGCCGGCTATGTGCCCGCGCACCACAATGTCGCCGAGTTCGCGACGGCGCTGCGTGCGGTCGGCGAGCCGATGCGTGGCCTCGCGGTGAAGGACATGTCGATCGGCATGATGCTCGACAGCCTGTTCAACATCACGCGCGATTTCGACATGCGGACCCAGCCGCATCTGCTGCTGCTGCAAAAGACGATGGTGATGGTCGAGGGCGTCGCGACCAGCCTCGATCCCGATATCAACCTGTGGGACACCGCCGCGCCGTTCGTGCGCGAATGGATTCGCACCGAGCTCGGCCCCGAGGCCGCCGTCGCCGATCGGCTCATCACCGATCTGCGCACGCTCGCGCGAATCCCCGAACTGGTCCGCAATATCGAGCGGCACTTCCCCACACCCGGCGGCGCACCGCCCGAACCGCCGATGAAGCCGATCGCGGTGCTGGGGTCGGGGCGGCACGTCGCCCTGCGTTACGTGCTGGTCGCGGTGGTGAGTGCGAGCGCCAGCTTCGCCGCCGCGTGGCTGGCGCTGCACTGACTCGGTGCCGCGCCCGCTCACCCCGCTCTGGCTCGCCGCCCCCAGCCGCTTCGCGCGGCTGAGCCGGGCGCAGGCGCGGCTGGTGCTGATCGGGCTGGCGCTGCTGATCGCGGCGAGCCTGTTCGCGCTGTCGGTGCCCGCGCCGGATGGGGCGTCCGATCCGGCCCAGACCGATCTCAATCTCTACCAGACAATCGTCGAGGGCGTTCGCGCCGGCGGCGATTATTACAGCGTCGCCGCCCGGTCGCTGCGGGCAGGCGATTTCCCGCTCAGGCCGTTCGTCACCTTCCGCCTGCCGACGCTGGCGATGATCGAGGCGGCGCTGCCGCACGGCGCGATCGTGACGTTGCTCGACGTGCTGGCGCTCGGCGTGTTCGTGGCGTGGGGCTTGCGGTTGCGGGAAGCGTTCGCGCGGCGGCTGCCGCTGGTGGTCGCGCTGATGCTGCTCGCCGGCGGGATGCTCGGCTTCGTGCAGAGCGACCTCGCCGCGTTCCATGAGATCTGGGCCGGGCTGCTGATCGCTTTGTCGCTCGCGCTGCGCCGCCCCGGTCGCTGGGTCGAGGCGGTCGCGTTCGGGATGATGGCAATGCTGATCCGCGAGACAGCGGCGTTGTACGTCGCGATCATGGCGGTGCTGGCGTTGGTGCAGGGCCAGCGGCGCGAGGCGCTGGGCTGGGGCGCGACGCTCGGCGTGTTCGCCGTGGTGGTCGCGCTGCACGCGCATGCCGTGAGCGAGGTGGTGCATGCGACCGATCCCGCCTCGCCGGGCTGGGCCGGAATGCTCGGCTTCGGCTTCTTCGCCGAGGCGATCGCGGTTTCGACCGTGCTCACGCTGTTTCCGCTGGTGGTGGCGGCGCCGCTGGTCGCGCTTGCGCTCGCCGGCTGGGCGGCGTGGGAGAGCGATCTCGGCCTGCGCGTCACCGTGACCCTGGTCGCCTATGCGGTGCTGATCGCGCTGTTCGGGCGCGCCGACACCTTCTATTGGGGGCTGATGATCGCGCCCACGCTCCTCGTCGGCCTCGCCTTCGCGCCCGATGGGCTGCGCGATCTGGTCCGCGTCGCCGCGCAGCGGCGGCGGATCACGGTGACTCGGGTGGTGCGGTGAAGATCCTGCTCATCATCGGCGGCGGCATCGCCGCGTACAAGGCGTGCGAGCTGATCCGGCTGTGCCGCAAGGCCGGCATATCGGTGCGTTGCGTGCCGACCGCCGCCGCACACCATTTCGTCACGCCGATGACGCTGGCGGCGCTGAGCGAAAACCCGGTGTTCACCTCGTTGTGGGATCTCAAGGACGAGGCCGAGATGGGGCATATCCAGCTCAGCCGCGAGGCCGATTTGATCGTGGTCGCCCCCGCCACCGCCGATCTGATGGCGAAGATGGCCGCCGGCATCGCCGACGATCTCGCCACCACGGTACTGCTCGCCACCGACAAGCCCGTGCTGGTCGCGCCGGCGATGAACGTGCGGATGTGGGAGCACCCAGCGACGCGCCGCAACGTCGCGACGCTGCGCGGCGACGGGCTGACCGTGCTGGAGCCCGACGAGGGACCGATGGCGTGCGGCGAGTTCGGCGCCGGGCGGTTGCCCGAGCCGGAAGCGATTCTGGCGGCGATTCGGGCGGCGCTTGCGTGAACCTGATCACCCTCACCCTTCCGTCGCTTCGCTCCTCCCTCCCTCTCCCACCGGGAGAGGTAAGGGGCCCGCCCGGCGCAGCCGGGTGGGAAGGGTGAGGGTGACGAGAGTGCCCCACATCCTCATCACCGCCGGCCCGACTCACGAGCCGATCGATCCGGTCCGCTACATCGCCAACCGCTCCTCGGGCAAACAGGGCTTCGCGATCGCCGGGGCGCTGGCGGCACGCGGCGCCCGCGTGACGCTCATCGCCGGCCCGGTAACGCTCCCCACGCCGCCAAACGTCGACCGCATCGACGTCGAAACCGCGCGTGACATGGCCGCCGCCGTCGACGCCGCACTCCCCGCCGACGCCGCCGTGCTGGTCGCCGCCGTCGCCGACTGGCGCGTCGAAAGCACCACGCAGAAGATCAAGAAGGGCACAGGCACGCCCGTCCTCCACCTCGTCGAAAACCCCGACATCCTCGCCGGCCTCGCCAAAAGCCCCAAGCGCCCGCGCCTGCTGGTCGGTTTCGCCGCCGAGACCGAGCGCGTGATCGAACACGCCACCGCCAAGCGTGAGCGAAAGGTGGTCGACTGGATCGTCGCCAACGACGTGTCGGGCGACGTGATGGGCGGCGCCGAAAATGCCGTCCACATCGTCACCGCAGCGGGCGTCGAAAGCTGGCCGCGCATGACCAAGCAGGCGGTGGCAGAGGCCCTCGCCGAACGCATCCTCGCGGCGCTCGCCGGGGGCGCATGAGCGCGCGCCCTTAGACAAATCCGTCACAGCCGCTAAGATGCGCGCCATGAGTCCACCCCCGATCACCATCAGTATCAAGCGCCTCGATCACGGCAAGGGGCTCCCCCTGCCCGCCTATGCGACCGAGGGCGCCGCCGGCATGGACGTTGTCGCCGCCGAGGCGCTGACGCTCGCGCCGGGCGCGCGCGCGGCAGTGGCGACCGGCTTTGCGATCGCGATTCCCCACGGGTTCGAGGTGCAGGTCCGGCCCCGCTCCGGCCTCGCGCTCAAGCACGGCGTCACCTGCCTCAACACGCCGGGTACGATCGACAGCGACTATCGCGGCGAGGTGAAGGTGATCCTCGCCAATCTCGGCGACGAACCGTTCGAGATCGCGCGCGGCGACCGGATCGCGCAACTCGTCCCCGCCCCCGTCCAGCGCGCGATGCTCGGCGAAGTCGATGATCTGGACGAAACGGTGCGCGGCAGTGGCGGGTTCGGATCGACCGGGCGGTGATGCTCGCGTTCCTCTTGCTGCTTCAGGCGACCACAGACGCGCTCCCGCCCTTGCCGACCGACTGGTCGACGCTCGCGCCGATCCCCTATGTCGATGCACCGACCATCACCGCGCCGCTGGTGACGTTCGTCGCCGGTGAGGTCGCCGCCGGGCGCTGCGCGGTGCAGAAGCCCGCCGATGGCCATTATATCGTCAAGGTCGATGTCGCCGCGCTGGTCGATCAGGACGGCATCCTGCGCCGCGCGGTGCCGCGCGCGATCGACTGTCCGACGGTCGAACAATATAGCGCCGGGCTCGTCACCAGCTTCGCACGCGCCAATCTCAACGATAGTGCGGCGACGATGTGGTATCGCGCCACTTTGGTCTATGATTGGCAGGGATGACGCTGACCGACGCTGAGCTAGACCGCTACGCGCGCCACATCGTCCTGCGCGAAATCGGTGGCGCCGGGCAGATGAAACTGCGCCGCGCACGCGTGGCGGTGATCGGCGCCGGCGGCATCGGTTCGCCCGCCATCCAGTATCTCGCGGCGGCGGGCGTCGGCGAACTCATCCTGATCGACGACGACCGCGTCGATCTCTCCAACCTTCAGCGCCAGACGATCTTTGGCGGTGACGATGTCGGTGCGACCAAGGTGGAAGCGGCGGCGGCGGCAGTGGCGCGGCTCAACCCGGCGGTGCGCGTGACCGCGCGCGCCGCGCGGCTCGACGCCGCCAATGCCGCCGATCTGATCGCCGGTGCCGACGTCGTGCTCGACGGCACCGACAGTTTCACCGCGCGACTCGCGGTGGCCGATGCAGCGCTGGCGGCGCGCGTGCCGCTCGTTTCGGCGGCGGTCGCGCAGTTCGAGGGGCAACTCGCGGTGTTTCGTGGCTGGGAGGCGGATAAGCCCTGCTATCGCTGCTTCGTCGGCGACGATCCCGACCGGCCCGACACGAGCTGCGCGGAGGCGGGCGTGCTCGGCGCGATGGCGGGGGTGATGGGCAGCCTCGCCGCGCTGGAAGTGCTGCGCGCGATCACCGGCTTCGGTGAGGATAGCGCGGGCAAATTGCTGCTGGTCGACGCGCTCGCCTTCCGCTTCCGCACGATCGGCCTGCCCAAAGACCCCGGCTGCCGGGGCTGCGGCGGTCGAGCGGATCAGGCCGCCGGCTTCTCCGCCGCCTGATCTTCCGCGCCCAGCACATGCCAGCCGTGGAAATCGCGCACCATCTGGACGCGGCATCCCTTGCACACGCCGCGAAACGACGTGCCGTCATGCCAGACCGAGTGGCGATTGCGATGATGCTTCCCGAAGATGCAAGAAATACGCTGCACGATATTCATGCGGTTAGCTCCGGCGGGGTTCCAAAAACGAGTGGCGGTCGCATACTCCCGACCGCAGCGGCATGGTCATGAATTCTTCGTCACGAAGGTGCGGTTAGTCCGTCCTTAACGCTCGATCGGCAAAGGCTTGGGCATGCAGACCTCCGCCTCGCGCACCGTCCTCGTCATCTTCGGCACACGGCCCGAGGCGATAAAGCTGTTCCCCGTCGTCGCGGCGCTCAAGCAGATGCCCGGCCTCGTCGTGCGGACCTGCGTGACCGCCCAGCATCGCGGCCTGCTCGATCAGGTACTCGACATCGCCGGTCTCACCCCGGACATCGACCTCGACCTGATGGAGCCGGGCCAGTCGCTCGACCGGCTTACAGCCCGCCTCCTGACCGGACTGGGCGGCGTGATGGACGCCGAACAGCCCGACCGTGTCATCGTACAGGGCGATACCGCGACCGCGATGGTCGGCGCGCTCGCCGGCTATTACAGGAAAGTGCCCGTCAGCCATGTCGAGGCGGGCCTACGCTCAGGCGATATATACCAGCCCTGGCCGGAGGAAGTAAACCGCCGCATCGTCGCGCCGATCGCCGATCAGCATTTCGCTCCGACCGAAACCGCCGCCCAGGCACTCCGCCGTGAGAACATCGCGCCCGCGACGATTCACGTCACCGGCAACACCGTGATCGACGCGCTCCACGCGACTCGCGCCAAGCTCGATGCCGATCCGTCGCTCGCCGCCGGCCTCGACGACATCGCCGCGCGCTTCGCGGGCAAGCGGCTGATCCTCGTCACCACGCACCGTCGTGAGAATTTCGGCGGCGGCATGGAAAGCATTGCGCGCGCAATTGGCCGAATCGCCGACCGGCCCGACACGGCGGTGCTGTTTCCGGTCCACCCCAACCCCAACGTCGTCTCGGTGATGGATGCGCTGCTTGGGGACCGCGCCAATGTCGCGCGAATCGAACCGCTCGATTACCCGCACTTCATCCGCGCGCTGGGCATGTGCGAGATCGCGCTGACCGATTCGGGCGGCGTGCAGGAGGAAGCCCCCGCCCTCGCCAAGCCCGTTCTCGTCATGCGCGAGACGACGGAACGCCCCGAAGGCGTGATCGCGGGCACCGCGAAGCTGATCGGGACCGATTCCGACCGCATCGTTTCCGAAATATCAACTCTCCTCGACGACAAGCAGGCCTATTCGGTCATGGCCCGCGCCCACAACCCGTTCGGCGACGGTCATGCATCCGAGCGGATTGCAAGGATCGTCGCTGATGGTTTCGAATGCTGAACTCAAGGTCGTCGTCGTTGGTCTTGGCTATATTGGACTGCCCACCGCCGCGGTGATCGCGCGCACCGGCGCCAAGGTGCTCGGTATCGATGTCAGTGCGCACGTCGTCGAGACGGTCAATTCGGGCAAGGTCCATATCGAGGAAGTCGATCTCGACGGCCTCGTCTCGGGCGTGGTCGCGCGCGGCACGCTGCGCGCCGCGACCGAGGTTGAGCCAGCCGACGTGTTCGTCATCGCCGTGCCGACGCCGTTCGCGGACGATCACGCGCCCAACATCGGTTACGTGCTGCGCGCCGCCACCACGATCGCGGCGGTGCTCAAGGCGGGCGACGTCGTCATCCTCGAATCGACCTCGCCGGTCGGCACCACTGAGAAGGTCCGCGATCTGCTCGCGCAGCTCCGCCCCGATCTCAAGGTGCCGGGCAAGACCGGAGAAGCCGCCGACATCGCCATCGCCTATTGCCCGGAACGCGTGCTGCCCGGCCGCATCCTCGTCGAACTGATCGACAACGACCGCGTGATCGGCGGCATCACCCCGCGTTGCGCGCGCAAAGCGCTGACCTTCTACCGCCGCTTCGTGCGCGGCGCCTGCGTGACGACGACGAGCCGCGCGGCGGAAATGACCAAGCTCACCGAGAACGCCTTCCGCGACGTCAACATCGCCTTCGCTAACGAACTGAGCCGGCTCGCCGACACGATGGAGGTCGATGTGTGGGAAGTGATCCGCCTCGCCAACCGCCATCCGCGCGTCAACATTCTGTCGCCCGGCCCTGGCGTCGGCGGACATTGCATCGCGGTCGATCCGTGGTTCCTCGTCCATGCCGACCCGGCCAATTCGCCGCTGATCCGCACCGCGCGCGAGGTGAACGACGCCAAGATCGACTATGTCGTGGCGCGCGCCGCCGCGCTGATCGAGGCGCGGCCGGGCGTGCGCGTCGCCTGCCTGGGCCTCGCGTTCAAGGCGAACATCGACGATTTCCGCGAAAGCCCCGCGCTGAAAGTCTCGACCGAACTGGCCCGCCGCTTCGGCAAGCGCATCGCCGTGGTCGAACCCTATACCAACGCTTTGCCCGCCGCCTTCGCGGGCACCGGCGCCGGTCTGATCGACATCGATTCCGCGATCGAGCAATGCGACATCATGATCGTGCTGGTCGATCATGATATGTTCAAATCGGTCCCGCTCGACGAACGGATCGACAAGCAGGTCTATGACACGCGCGGCATATGGCCCGACCAGCCTGCGCCCAAAGCCTGGGGTGAGCCGGAGTCGCTCCGCCTCGCCGGCTGACCGCACGCCCCCCGTCGTTCGGGCCGGGCGACGGACATAGGGCGGAAACCTATCGCCGCCACCACCGATGATGGTCATTGCGCATGCGTGCAGCAATGTGCCATTGCGCGCTCGTTTCCGATCGCATGCGACCAGAGACCGATACTGGCCGTTGCGGAGAAAAGGGGAGCGCGATGGAACGTGCGTTGGGGAACGCAGCCGCATGCATCGGTGACCATGCATCATGCGACACACGTCGGCGGGCGGCCGATGTTCGCGGATCGGCGCGGTCGAGCGCCCCGCGATCCCGAATCCGATGCAGGACGCTCACGAACGCGGATATCCATACCGCATCGTGCGCGCGGTCCGCGATTTCATCGCTTTACTTTCAAGGGACTATGGCATTCCTTCCGCCACGAGAGCGCAAGATTGGGCACGCTGCGGCGCGATTTTATGCTGCACTGCAAAAATGCGCTTTATAACACGAGTGAATTCCTTTACTTTAATGGGCACGCAACGATTGAATCACTGCGCGGGAAACCATCATGAACCTGGAACTCGGACGGTCCGGCTGGGCGCAAGAGCCGGGGTCTCGTGATTCGATGACCTCGGTCAGCACACCCTCGTGGCGTCCACGCGCCTCCGCGCTGCGTAGCCGCGCCTTTATCGGCCTCATGCTGGTCGATCTGCTGTGCATCATAGCATCGTTTCTGGCCGCAGTGCTGCTGCACGCGCGCTTCGGCAGCGACAAGAACTGGATCGTGCTGCTCGCGGTGCTGCTGCCGATGTATGTCGTCATCGCGCTCAACGCACACGCTTATTCCTCTCCCAATTTGCAGGACCCGTTCCGCGCGGTCGCCAAAGGCGCCCAGGCGCTCGTCATCGCGATCAGCGCGGTGATCTTCGTCGCCTTCTTCGTGCGCGTCTCCGACGGGTTTCCGCGTATGCTGGTGACGCTCGGGTCGATCTTCTCGCTCGGATCGTTGATCGCGGCGCGCTACCTGTTCGTGAAGCACATGGCCGCGATTATCGGCGGCAATCCGTTCAGCGTGATCCTGATCTGCGAAGGCGACCAGCGCGTGCCGCCGGGCAAGTTCTCGGTGGTGATCTCTCCCGAATCGTTCTTCGATCCCGAGCAGCACGATCCGGTGATGTACGACCGGCTCGCCAAGTCGCTCGAAAGCGCCGACCGCGTCGTCGTCGCGTGCAGCCCGGAACGCCGCACCGCCTGGGCGCATGCGCTGAAAGGCGCGAACATCCAGAGCGAGATCGTCGCACCCGAACTGCGCGATCTGGCGCCGCTCGGCATGGGCAATCACGGCAGCGAACCGACCATCGTCATTGCCAACGGCCCGCTCGGCCTGTTCGATCGGTTCATGAAGCGCGCGTTCGATTTTACCCTCGCACTCGGTGCGCTGCTCGCGCTGCTGCCGATCCTCGCGGTGATCGCGGTGCTGGTGAAGCTCGACAGCGCCGGCCCGGTGTTCTTCAAGCAGACCCGCATCGGCCGCGGCAACCAGATGTTCAAGATGCTCAAGTTCCGCAGCATGCGCGTGCTTGAATCCGACCTCGCGGGCGCGCGTTCCGCCTCGCGCGACGATGACCGCGTCACGCGGGTAGGCAAGTTCATCCGCCGCACCAGCATGGACGAGCTGCCGCAGCTCATCAACGTGCTCAAGGGCGACATGAGCATCGTCGGGCCGCGCCCGCACGCGCTTGGCTCGCGCGCTGCCGACAAATTGTTTTGGGAAGTCGATACCCGCTATTGGCATCGCCATGCCGCCAAGCCGGGGCTGACCGGGCTCGCGCAGGTGCGCGGTTATCGTGGCGCGACCGTCTACGAATCGGATTTGCGCAACCGGCTTCAGGCCGATCTCGAATATCTCGATACCTGGTCGATCTGGCGCGACCTGCTCATCATCGCGATGACCTTCCGCGTGCTGCTCCACCGGAACGCCTTCTGACCCCGCGATGGCGCGCTGCGGCTGAAGCGCGTAGGATCGGGTAACGATGTTCAGCTTCCCCTTCAAAAAACGCGTGCCGCCGCCACCGCCGCCGATGATCCCGCCGGGCGTGCGGGCCTATGCGATCGGCGATGTGCATGGCCGCGCCGACCTGCTCGACGCGTTGCTCGCCGATGTCTTCGCCGATCACGCTCGCCGTGCCCCCGCCGCGCTGCGGCTGATCTTCCTCGGCGACCTGATCGACCGTGGCCCCAGCTCTCGCGAGGTGGTCGAGCGGGTGCGCGATCTCATCGCCTCGGATGACCGCGTGTCCTGCATCACCGGCAATCATGAGGAGGTGTTCCTTCTCGCGCTCGACGGCGATGTCGAGGCGCTCGGCATGTTCCTGCGGATCGGCGGCGATACCACGCTCGCCAGCTACGGCATCGTCGAAGAAATCTACGATGCCGACAGCGACGCCGAACTGATCGAGGTGATGCGCGCGCGCATACCCGCCGACCATATCGATTTCCTCGCGCGCCTCGACGACCGGATCGAGATCGGCGATTATCTGTGCGTCCATGCCGGGGTACGCCCGGGCGTACCGCTCGACGCGCAGCAAACCACCGACCTGCGCTGGATTCGCCAGCCGTTCCTCGATCACCGTGGCGCGTTCGGCAAGTTCATCATCCACGGCCATACCCCCATGAGCGACGTGGACGTCCAGCCCAACCGGATCGGCATCGATACCGGCGCGGCCTATGGCGGCAAGCTCACCGCGATCGGGCTGGAGAGCATGCAGCGCTGGTTCCTCAGCGTCGGCTGATCCTTTTGTGCGATTGCGTTGTCGGGCGATTTGCGCCAGATCGACGCGACGTTCGCAAGGGAAGACAGCATGGACCGCCAAGAGATCACCGGCATCGTCACCGAGATCATGTGCGACGTCTTCGACCTCGATGAGCTCGAATATTCCGATGGCCTCTCGGCCGAGGTGATCGAGGAATGGGACAGCCTCAGCCATATCCGCTTCATCGTCGCGGTCGAGAAGCGCTTCGGCTTCCGCTTCTCCAGCGCCGAGATCGAGGGCTTTTCGAAAGTCGGCGATCTCGTCGACAGCATCGCCGCGCATATTGCCTGATGCGCGGCTGAGGACGCGGCCGTGAGCGACCCGTTCGCCCTGCCCTGGCTGCTGCCCGCGCCGGCCGATTTTCGCGCCCGGCTCAAGGCGATCCGCGCGGCGGACAGCCTCGATGCAGGCGCCTTACGGGCGCTGGTTCAAACCGCGCTCGATGCGACTCAACTCGAACAGGCCAGCCGAGTCGTTTCCGCGCGTATCGGCGATCTCGCGGGCGCGGGGCTGCGGCCGCTCAAGCTCGGCATCGTCGCATCGCATACCGCCAAGGCAATCGCCTATGCGCTCCCCGCCGCCGCTTTGCGTCACGAGGTCTTACTGAGCGTCGAGCTTGCCGATTACGGGCAGGCCGCCCAGGCGTTGCTCGATCCCGCCTCATCCCTGGCGCAGGCGCGGCCCGACGCGATCCTGCTCGCACTCGACGCGCAGGCGCTAGGCCTCGCCCGCCCCCGCCTCGACCCCGCCGAAGCCGAAGCGACCGTCACGCGCGCACTCGACTATGTCGCGGCGCTCCGCGCGGGCGCTCGCGCGAATGCCGGCGCGCCGGTGATCGTGCAGACGCTCAGCACCCCGGTCGAAAGCCTGTTCGGCAGCTACGACGGTCAACTCGCCGGCACGGTGCGCTGGCTGATCGCCGAGTTCAACACGCGGCTGCTGCGCAGTGTCGCCGGCAGCGGCGATCTGGTGCTCGACGTCGCCTTCCTCGCCGCCACGGTCGGGCTGGCGCAGTGGCATGACGCGCGGCTGTGGCACGACGCCAAACTCCCGTTCGCGGTCGAGGCGCTGCCGCTCTACGCCGACAAGCTTGGCGGCCTGCTTGCGGCGTTTCGCGGGCTGTCGCGCAAATGCCTCGTGCTCGATCTCGACAATACCCTGTGGGGCGGCATCATCGGCGACGACGGGATCGACGGCATCCAGCTCGGCCAAGGCTCGGGCACCGGCGAGGCGCATCTCGCGGTACAGGCGTTCGCGCTCGATCTGCGCGCGCGCGGCGTGGTGCTGGCGGTCTGTTCGAAGAATGAGGATTCCGCCGCGCGCCTGCCCTTTACTGGTCATAGCGAGATGCTTCTGCGCGAGGAGCATATCGCCGTGTTCCTCGCCAACTGGACCGACAAAGCCTCCAATCTGCGGCAGATCGCCGCGACGCTCAACATCGGCACCGACGCGCTCGTCTTCCTCGACGATAACCCCGCCGAACGCGCGCAGGTCCGCCAGGAACTGCCCGAGGTGGCGGTGCCGGAAGTCGGCAGCAATCCGGCCGACTTCGTTCGTATCCTTGGGCAAGCCGGCTATTTCGAAACGGTCTCGTTCGGCGACGAGGATCGCGGCCGCGCGGCGATGTACAGCGCCAACGCCGAACGCGCGGCGGCGCTGACCAACGTCAGCAACCTCGCCGACTATCACGCCTCGCTCGACATGGTCTGCACAATCGCGCCGTTCGACGACGCCGGCCGCGCCCGCATCGCGCAGCTCGCCAACAAATCCAACCAGTTCAACCTGACCACGCGCCGCTATACCGAAGCCGACATCGCCGCGATCGCCGCCGATCCCGAGCGATTCACGATGCAGGTGCGGCTTGCCGACCGGTTCGGCGACAACGGCATGATCTCGGTGCTGATCTTCGCGCGCGGCGCGGAGGAATGGCGCTGCGAGACCTGGCTGATGAGCTGCCGGGTGCTGGGTCGCCGTGTCGAGGAAGCCGTGCTGGCGCATGTTGCCGCCGCCGCACGCGCCGCCGGCGCAACGCGGCTGATCGGCGAGTATATCCCGAGCGCGAAGAACGCGATGGTGCGCGAGCATTTCGCCAAGCTCGGCTTCGTCAAAACCGCCGATCGTGCCGATGGCGGCACCGAATGGGCGCTGGATCTCGAAACGTACGTGCCGCCGACGCTGCCCATGATTTTAGAGTGAGCGGCGACATGGCATCGCAACACAATCCGCTCGCCCGCATGTTCCCCGGCCGGCACCGCCAGGCGCTCGACCCCGAAGAGCGCAACGTCCTCGACAAGATCGAATCGAAGCTGCCAATCGCACGCGACGCCGCCGACGTCGCCGACGAACGCTCGACCTATGGCCAGCGCCTTGCCGACAAGGTCGCGGCGGTCGGCGGCTCGTGGTCGTTCATCATCGTCTTCGCGATCATCCTGTTCGGCTGGATGCTGCTCAACAGCGACGTGCTGACCCACTGGGGTCTGGCGTTCGATCCCTATCCGTTCATCTTCCTCAACCTGATGCTGTCGACTGTCGCCGCGATCCAGGCGCCGGTCATCATGATGAGCCAGAATCGCCAGTCGCAGAAGGACCGGCTCGCGGCGAGCCTCGATTACGAGGTCAATCTGCGCACCGAGCTGGAGATTCTGCGGCTGCACGAGAAGATCGACATGGCGATCGCCGAGCGGCTCGACCGGATCGAGGCGCGGCTCGGACTCGCCGCGCAAAACGACGGGCAGCCGACCCCGTAACGGGTTCTTAGCCCAAGTCCGCTACGTCGCTTCCGATGAAACCCGCCCCCGCCCCGACGATCAGCGTACTGATGGCGATCTACAACGGCGCGGCGCTGGTGCGCGAGACGATCGCGAGCTTGCAGGCGCAGACGTTCGGCGATTTCGAACTGATCGTGGTCGATGATCGCTCGACCGACGACAGCGTCGCGGTGCTGAACGCGATCGGCGATCCGCGCATCCGGGTGATCGAATCGCCCGCCAATCAGGGCGTCGTACTGGCCCGCAACACCGCATTCGCGCATGCACGCGGGCGCTATATCGCCGCGCTCGATCATGACGATCTCTGCCACCCGCAACGGTTCGCCAAGCAGGTCGCCTATCTCGACGCGAACCCGGATACCGTGCTGCTCGGCACCGCCGCCAACATCCTCGAAAACGGCGCGATCCTGCCCGCGACGCTCGCCGCCGCGACCACGCCGAGCGTGATCGAATGGCTGCTCAGGATCGAGAACCCGCTCGTCTGGTCGTCGGTGATGATGCGCGCCGACGCCGCACACAAACTCGACATCTTCATGCGCCCGGACCTGATCTGCGCCGAGGATTACGATCTCTACCACCGCATCGCCCGGTTCGGCACGGTCGCGCGGCTCGACGCGGAGTTGGTCACCTATCGCCGTCATGGCGGCGGCCTCTCGCAGCGCCGGGTCGAGGAACTGCGCGCCTGTTCGGTGGCGATCCTCGCCGATGCTCACCGCGACCATCTTGGCGACGACGCCGAAGAGATCGCCTCGCTGATCGTCCATTATGTGATGGGCCAGATCCCCGTTCCCGACCGCGAGACGCTCCAGCGGCTCGGCGATGCGCTGGTGCGCTTGCAAACCCACTTCATCGCGACGCACCGCCCCGATGCCGCCAGCCGCCGACTGCTACGCTGGGAAACCGCGCGCCGCTGGGCACGGGTCGGGCGGATCGGCTTGCGCACCGGCACGCTCGGCCTGATCGCAACCGCGACGGTGCGGCCCGATCATCTCGGGCTTGGCTATGCCGGGCTGGACGAACTGATCCTGTCGCGGATCGTCGGCGGTGCGCGCAACGTTACGCGGCAACGCCGCCCGGCGTGATCGTCGCCCCGGCGCAGGCCGGGGCCGCTGTGCTGCTTGGCGAAGCGATTGCCACACACGCAACGGCCCCGGCCTCCGCCGGGGCGACGATGATAGCTATGTAGTTACGTTTGACACCATCCGCCGGGACGCGTATCTAGTATCACATGATACAAGATGCCGCATCCAACCCGCGCCAGAACCCCCTGGGCCTCAATGGATTTGAATTCGTCGAGTTCACCTCGCCCGATCCCGAAGGCATGGGCCGGTTGTTCGAACAGCTCGGCTTCACGCCGACGCATCGCCACCCGAGCAAGAACGTCACCCGCTACAAGCAGGGCCGCATCAACCTGATGATCAACCGCGACGAGGCCGGCCGCGTTGCCGCCTTCCGTGGCGAGCATGGCCCCTCCGCGAGCGCGATGGCGTTCCGCGTCGCCAATCCGGCCAAGGCGATGGAATGGGCGCTCGCCAACGGCGCCAAGCCCACCGACGAGGACGATACCGTCATCCAGGGCATCGGCGGTTCGTACCTCTATTTCATCGAGGACGGCATCGACCTGTACGCCGACTGGGCCGAATTCCCCGGCTGGCGCGAGGCCGAGGCGCGCAATTCGGTCGGGCTCGATCTGCTCGATCACCTCACCCACAACGTCCGGCGCGGCCAGATGCGGGTGTGGAGCGAATTCTACCGCACCTTGTTCGGCTTCGAGGAGCAGAAGTTCTTCGACATCAAGGGCCAGGCGACGGGTCTGTTCAGCCAGGCGATGATCGCGCCCGACCATGCCATCCGCATCCCGCTCAACGAGAGCCAGGACGACAAGAGCCAGATCGAGGAGTTCATCCGCGAATATAATGGCGAAGGCATCCAGCATCTCGCGCTGACCACCGACGACATCTTTGCCACCGTCGAGGCGCTGCGCGCGCGCGGCGTGCGGCTTCAGGACACGATCGAGACCTATTACGAACTGGTCGACAAGCGCGTCCCCGGCCACGGCGAAGATCTCGAACGGCTCAAGAAGAACCGCATCCTGATCGACGGCGATATCGAGACAGAGGGGCTGCTGCTCCAGATCTTCACCGAGAACATGTTCGGGCCGATCTTCTTCGAGATCATCCAGCGCAAGGGCAATGAAGGGTTCGGCAACGGCAACTTCCAGGCGCTGTACGAATCGATCGAACTGGACCAGATTCGCCGCGGCGTGGTTACGGTGGAGGGGTAGATCCCTCTCCCTCCGCTTCCAAAACCGTTCGTGTCGAGCGAAGTCGAGACACATGGCGCAGCGCGTGGGCTTGTCCCTCGACTTCGCTCGGGACGAACGGGGATGCCTCAAGGAGCCGCAACGTGACCGAGTATCAGACCGGCTTCGGCAACCACTTCGCCACCGAAGCCGTGCCCGGCGCGCTGCCGATCGGCCGCAACTCTCCGCAGCGACCCGCCTTCGGCCTCTACGCCGAACAGCTCTCCGGCACCGCCTTCACCGCGCCGCGCCACGAGAACCGGCGGAGCTGGCTCTATCGCCTGCGCCCCTCCGCCGAGCATCCACCATACACGCGCTACGAAGGCGCACCGCGCTTCGCTCCGGGTACGGACGGCCAGCCGCTGCCGCCCAACCGGCTGCGCTGGTCACCGATCGATGCGCCCACCGAACCGACCGACCTGATCGACGGCATCACCACGATGCTCGCCAACCGCAACCCTGCCGATCTGGAGGGCGTGGCGGTCCATCTCTACGCCGCCAACCGCGACATGTCCGCACGCGCATTCGTGAATGCCGATGGCGAACTGCTGTTCCTCCCGCAAGCCGGCCGCCTCACGCTCCTCACCGAACTCGGCCGGATCGATGTCGCGCCCAGCGAGATCGCGCTCGTCCCGCGCGGCGTGCGCTTCCGCGCGCTCCTGCCGGACGGTGCGGCGAGCGGCTATATCGCCGAGAACCACGGCGCGCTGTTCCGCTTGCCGGATCTCGGCCCGATCGGCGCCAACGGCCTCGCCAATCCGCGCGATTTCGAGACCCCGGTCGCGTGGTTCGAGGATATCGATTCCCCCTTCCAGCTTGTGCAAAAGGCGTTGGGAAGTCTGTGGATAACCACGCTCGGCCACAGCCCGCTCGACGTGGTCGCGTGGCACGGCAACGTTGCGCCGTGGCGCTACGATCTCGCGCGGTTCAACACGATCGGCAGCGTCAGCTTCGATCATCCCGACCCCTCGATCTTCACTTTGCTAACCTCGCCGTCGGACGTGCCGGGCCGCGCCAATGCCGACATCGTGATCTTCCCGCCACGCTGGATGGTGGCGGAGGACACGTTCCGCCCGCCGTGGTTCCACCGCAACGTGATGTCGGAGGCGATGGGCCTCATCACGGGCGCCTATGACGCCAAGGCCGATGGCTTCGCCCCGGGCGGACTATCGCTGCACAATCTGATGGCCGGTCATGGCCCGGACGTGGCGAGTTGGCGCGCCGCCAGTGAGGCCGATCTGCAGCCGCGCAAGATCGTCGATACGATGGCGTTCATGGTCGAAAGCTGCTGGCCGTATCGCCCGACGCGTTTCGCGCTCGAACATGCCCAGCCCGATTACGATGCGGCATGGGCGGGCTTCCCCAAGGCGAGCCTGCCGAGCAGTTGAACCCGACCCCGCGCCCGCCTAGGCTCGCGCGATGCCTGACGCCGCATTGAAGCTCGACGATTTCCTGCCGTTCCGGCTGTCCTTCACCTCGAACCTGGTGAGCGACCGGATCGCGCGAGCGTATCAGGCGCTGTTCGGGCTGACGATCCCCGAATGGCGGCTGGTCGCAGTGATCGCGGAAAGCGATGGCATCACCCAACAGGCGATCGGCGCGAACACCCGCATGGACAAGGTGACGGTCAGCCGCGCCGCAATCGCGCTGGTCGAACGCGGCCTGATCGAACGCGTTCCCAACGCCGGCGACCGCCGCTCGCACCTGCTGCGGCTAACCGCATCAGGCCGAGCGCTGTACGAGCAGGTCGCGCCCAAAGCGCTGGAGTTGGAGCAGCGCATATTCGGCGGCTTCGATGCTGCGCGGGTGGAAGGCTTCGTCGCGATGCTGCGCGAGATCGACGCGGTGGCGATGGCGGTGGAAGCCGAGAACGCTGGCTAAGCGGGGGTGATCGCCAGCGGGTGCCCAATCAACTGCCGGTCGCGCGTCAGCAGTCGTACGCCAAGCCGTTGCGCATGGATCAGCAGCATCTCGTCGAACGGGTCGGGCACCGGCATCGCCGGGGCGAGCATCGTCGCACAATCTTCGGCCGACAAACCGGCCAATTGCATATCGTTGGCCGCGATGAAGGCGAGCGCGAGCGCAGGGTCAAGCTGCCCTTTCCGTCGGCCATGCCGGTCGCGCTTCTGCCATTTCAGGCGCATTTCCCAGAGCGAGGCGGCAGAGACGATCACCTCAGCCGCCCCGATCAACGCTCGTTCGCGCGGCCTGATCTCGTCGGGGTCGATCGCCAGCCAGATCAGGAAATGCGTGTCGAGCAGCAACCTCACTTCGCTTCAGGCTCATCATCGAAATAGTCCGGTCCGAACAGCTCGCGTGTCCAGGCCGGATCGTTGAACTCTTCGAGCCACGCATCGTCGAGCGGCGGGCCGTCGTATTTGTCGAGCCCGAGCTCCTTGCGGACGCGCTCGTTGCGTTCGAAATCGAACCCGCCCTTCTTCTTGCGCGGCGGCCCGAGTTCGGCGACCGGCTCGCCGTTCTTGGTGATGATGACCTGCTCGCCCTTCGCCGCAGCGTCGAGCGCCGATGCGAAATTCGCCCGAGCTTCCCGTACCGACATTTCCATGAAAATGCTCCTCGTGTACGCAAGTGTACACGGATGCCGCAACCAGCGCAATACGGCGGACGGTGACGCCCTCACGCCGCTTGCCTGCGTAGATCGACACGCATAAACAGGCCGCGTTCTCAGGGAGTTTTCGAAATGATCCAGCGCCACCGCTAACGCGGACCATCGCAGCGGAGCGATCCGCCGGCTGGACTCTGTTTCGAGACCATCATGCAACGATTGAAAAACAAAACCTGCGTCGTGACCGGCGCTGCGCGTGGCATCGGTCGCGCGATCGCCGCGCGCTTTCAGGACGAAGGCGCCATCGTCATCGTCACCGATATGGATGAAGCCGCCGGCGCGGCCACCGCCGCCGAAATCGGCTGCGCGTTCGAACCCCTCGACGTGCGCGAGGAAGCCGACTGGCTTCGCCTCGCCCGCATCGTTCCAATTGCCGATGTCGTCGTCAACAATGCCGGCGTGACCGGGTTCGAGGCGGGCGCGACCGCGCACGATCCCGAACATGCCAGCCTCGCCGACTGGCGGGCGGTCCATCAGGTCAATCTCGACGGGACGTTTCTCGGCTGTCGCTATGCGATCGGCGCGATGAAGGCGAAGGGCGCGGGATCGATCATCAATATCTCGTCGCGTTCAGGGCTGGTCGGCATTCCGATGGCGGCCGCCTATGCATCCTCCAAGGCGGCGATCCGCAATCATAGCAAGACGGTTGCGCTCTACTGCGCGCAGCAGGGCTGGACGATCCGCTGCAACGCGATCCACCCCGCCGCGATCCTGACGCCGATGTGGGAGCCGATGCTGGGAAGCGGCCCCGATCGCGAGGCGCGAATGCAGGCGCTGGTTGCCGACACACCGCTGAAGCGGTTCGGGACGCCCGAGGAGGTCGCAGCGGTCGCGGCCATGCTCGCATCCGACGAAGCGACCTATGTGACGGGCACGGAAATCCATATCGACGGGGGGTTGCTCGCCGGCTCCGCCGCGTCGCCCGGATAGACGCGCTATCCACTCGCGCCTTTCGCGCGGCAGCGATCTGAGCAGAACTTCACAGTGTCCCAGTCGCGTTGCCATTTCTTGCGCCATGCGAACGGCCGCGCGCAAGCGGCGCAGGTCTTGGTTGGGAGGGTGAGCTTCTTGTGCGCCATGCCGGCACCAACGCACGAAACGCGGGTTGCGCCTACAGCAACCCGAACCGCGTCAGATCGGTGCGCAGCGTCGCCGCGTCCTCGAACAGCAGGCCGTGGATGCCCACCGCATTGGCCGCCGCGACGTTGTCGGCGCGGTCGTCGATGAACACGGCTTCGTTCGCCGCCACGCCGAACCGATCGAGCGCGAGGTGGTAGATGGCGGGATCGGGCTTGGTCAGCAACTCATCGCCCGAGACGACGATGTCGCGGAAGCGATCGAAAATGTCCGCCTCGCGGTCGCGAAACGGTGGCCAGAACTCGCCCGAGAAATTGGTGATCGCGTAGAGCGGCACGCCGCGCGCATCGAGCTGCTCGACCAAGTCGCGCATCCCCGGCAGCATGTCGCCGAGCTGCTCGATGAAGCGCGGCCCCCAGGCAGCGATCAGATCTTTATGCTGCGGATACGCGGCGGCAAGCTCCACCGATGTCTCGGCGAAGGGGCGGCCAGCGTCATGCTGGAAATGCCATTCCTTGGTCGCGACATCGCGCAGGAACGCATCGAGCGCCCGATCGTCGTCGATCAGGCGCTCGTACAGGAACCTTGGGTTCCAATCGAACAGGACATTGCCGACGTCGAAGATGACGACGCTTTTGTTAGATTCAGGCGGCACCGGCCCGCTCCCCCACCCGGCCACCCACAGAATATTCTGGATGGGCGGCCGGGTGGGGGAGCGGGCCGGTGCCGTCTTCCAACAAATCAGCCCTGGCGGGCCTTGAAGCGGCGGTTGGTCTTGTTGATGATATACGTGCGGCCGCGACGGCGGATCACGCGGTTATCGCGATGCCGGTCCTTGAGCGACTTCAGGGAATTGCGGATCTTCATGATCGATTCGCTTCTTGGTTCAGGGGTTCGTGAAAAGAGGCGCTCGCCTATAGTCGCACCCCTTCCAAGTCAAGGCGGCGCGGCCGGTAAAAATCTCGTGCCGCCGACACATTGCTGACAAATCCGTGGCGCTCAAGCGGGATACGATCAGCCCACGCGAGCGTTCCACAAGGGTAACGAGCGCGCTCGTAAGGTAAGGACAACAAGACCATGAAAGCCTTCATCACAATGGCGGTGGCCCTCCCCGCGCTGGCGCTGGCGGGATGCGCGACGACGAGCGGCGGCCCGGTGCAGGTGACGCGCTTCCACCTCGGCGCGCCGGTGGTGACGGGCACGCTCGCGGTGGAGCCGATGGCAGGCGGATCGCCAGCCAGCCTCGAATTCAAGACCTATGCCGCCGCCGTGCAGACCGAATTGCTCAATTACGGCTATACCGCACCGCCCCCCGCAGACGCCGGCCAGTTCCTCGCCGTGGTCGGCTTCACGCGCACCACGGAGGAAGACGGCCCGGCCCAGCGCTCTGGCGTGTCAATTGGTCTCGGCGGTGGCGGCTTCACCGGCGGCGGACGGCGTGGCGGCGGCGGTGGTATTGGCCTCGGCGGCGGCATATCGTTCCCGATCGGCAAGCCCAAGCAGCATTATGTGATCCTCACCGAGCTGTCGGTGCAGATCAAACGCCGCAGCGATGCGACCGTGGTCTGGGAAGGCCGCGCGCGCACCGCAGCACCCGAAACGGCGGCGGCAGCGCAAGCCGACGTCACCGCGCACAAACTGGCGAATGCGCTGTTCCGGGGCTTCCCCGGTGAATCGGGGCGCACTATCACGGTGCGATGAACATCAGCATCAACGCCGCTTTCGACAGCGGCAATATTCGTGTCGTCGGTATCGACGGCGATGTCTTCACGCTGGAAATCGTCACCGACAAGCATAGCGATTTCTACCAGTGGTTCCATTTCCGCGTGGCGGGCGCGAAAGGCCGCGCGCTCACCTACCGGATCGTCAACGCCGGCGGATCGGCCTATCCGCCGGGCTGGCCGGGCTACAAGGTGCGGACGAGCACCGACCGCGAGACGTGGCGGCTCGCGCCGACCCGCTATGCCGATGGCACGCTGGAGTTCGGCTCGGACGGGACCAGCGATCTCCTGTGGTTCGCCTATTTCGCGCCATATACGATGGACCGGCACGATGCCCTGATCGCGCGGATGGCGCGCGAATCCGGCGTCACCCACCGCGAACTCGGCCAGTCGCTCGACGGGCGCGCGATCGATTGCCTCACGCTCGGCGAGGGGCCGAAGCCGGTGTGGCTCTACGCCCGCCAGCATCCCGGCGAGACGATGGCGGAATATTGGGCCGAGGGTGCGCTCGAACGCCTCACCGACACTGCGGACCCCGTAACGGCGGCGCTGCGCGAGAAGGCGACGTTCCACATCGTCCCTAACATGAACCCCGACGGCAGCTTCCGCGGCCATTTGCGCACCAACGCGGCCGGGGTGAACCTCAACCGCGAATGGCACGCACCGACGCCGGAAAAGAGCCCCGAAGTGCTGTGCGTGCGCGACGCGATGGACGTGACCGGCGTCGCCTTCGCGATGGACGTCCACGGCGACGAATCGATTCCCGCCAATTTCATCGCCGGGTTCGAGGGCATCCCCAACTGGACCGACACGCAGGGCGAAAACTTCTACGATTTCCAGCGCCGCCTCACCGCGCACACGCCCGATTTCCAGATGGAGCAGGGCTATGGCAAATCGGCGCCCGGCAAGGCCAACCTCACCATGTCGACCAACCAGCTCGCCAATCGCTTCGGCGCGGTGGCGATGACGCTGGAAATGCCCTTCAAGGACCATGACGCCAACGCCGACGCAGAGTTCGGCTGGTCGCCCGAGCGGTGCAAACGGCTGGCGGGATCGTGTCTGGAAGTGCTGGCGGACATGATCGACGGGATTTGAACCCGGCCTACCCTCCCCCTCACCCGTTCGTGTCGAGCGAAGTCGAGACACGCTGCGCAGCGCTTGAGGCATGTCCCTCGACTTCGCTCGGGACGAACGGTGTGGAGTTCGGCCGACGCGGATAAAACTAAAGCTCAGCCCAGCGGCCAGCGCGCGACGGTATCGTAGCGCGCGCCCGCGCTACCGAGCGTGCTTTCGAACAGGATGAGGTGCTCCATCACGAACGGCGCGCTCGCCAAACCCGCCTGTGCCGCGCGCCAGCGTTCGATCTCCACCGGATCGGCGCTTCGCGGCAGCCGCGCCAGCGTGATGTGCGGCAGATAGGCGCGGCCCTCGGGCGGCAAACCCAGCCGCACCAGCGCATGATCGACCTTACGGTGGAGCGCGGCCAGCGCGTCATGCGGGGTCAGCCCAGCCCATAAAGCGTCGATCCGTCCGCGCCGGTCGAACGCGCCGACCCCTGCCACCGAAGTCGTAACCGCACCGGCATGGACATGGCCGAGTTCGACCGCGATATCCTCGGCCATCCGCCGATCCACCTCGCCAATATAGCGGATCGTCAGGTGCAACTGGTCGTCATCCTGCCACCGCGCGTCGGCGATACCGTGCATCGCGTCGGCGAGTTGCAGGCGGATCGCACGCGGCGGGCGGAGAGCAACAAAAAGTCGGTGCATGGCAACACATCATTAACAGAAGACAACAACATCTGGATCAGGCGGAATTGCTTGAAAAGCCCCTCGCAAACGCCGATATTCGCGGAGAACCGGCACATGGCCGGTCCAAGGAGATGTACTACAATGGCCAACTGGTCTGATCCCCGTCCCGGCGCAGCCCCCTTCGGGGCGGACTCGGCGGCGCGCGCAGGCGCGTTCGACGCGGGTCTGCGCCGCTATATGTTGTCGGTTTACAACTACATGCTCTCGGGCGTGCTGCTCAGCGGCATCGTCGCGCTCGGCTTCGTCGCCAGCGGCATGGCCGCGCAGGTGTTCGGCGGCCCCGGCCTGCTCAAGTGGGTCATCAGCTTCGCGCCGCTCGGCTTCGTGTTCGGCATGAGCTTCGGCGGCGGCCGCATGTCGGCTGGCGCGATGCAGGCGATGTTCTGGGGCTTCGCGGTCGCGATGGGCCTGTCGCTCTCGACGATCTTCCTGGTCTATTCGCCGATCGCGATCGCGCAGGCGTTCTTCGCGGCGTCGGCTGCGTTCGGTGGCCTCAGCCTCTACGGCTACACCACCAAGCGCGACCTGTCCGCGATGGGCACCTTCCTCATCATGGGCTTGGTCGGACTGATCGTCGCCAGCCTGCTCAACCTGTTCTTCCGCTCGGGTCCGCTCGATCTGGTGATCAGCTTCGTCGGCGTGCTGATCTTCGCGGGCCTCACCGCCTACGATACGCAGCGCACCAAGAGCATGTATGCGCAGGTCGCGGGTACGGGTGCCGAGCAGCATGCGATCATCATGTCGGCGCTGCGCTTGTACCTCGACTTCATCAACATGTTCCTGTTCATCCTGCGGCTGTTCGGCAGCCGCAACTAAGCGGCGCCACATTCGCCTGATATCGGCGTCTGATATCGGGAAGGCCCGGCGGAGCGATCCGCCGGGCCTTTCGCTTGCTCAAAAGGGATCACGATGCGCCTCAAGATCGACATCGAACTGGACTATGATATCGATGGCGCAACCGACATGCTGCTGCTGGTGCAGGCGGCGGCGATGGCGGACCAGCAGCTCGAATATGACAATCTGCTGGTTTCCAGCAACGAGCCGCTCCGCGCGATGCCGGGCGCGGACGATGTCGGTGTCCGCTGCTGGGCGCTCGCGGAAAACCGCTTTCACGCCACCTACCAGGCCGTCGTAACCCTCGATCGCGAGGATGTCGCGCTGGCGTCGCTCGGCGAGACCGCACCCCGGCTGCTCCCGCCCGAAGCGGTGCCGTATCTGATGCCGAGCCGCTATTGCGAGTCGGACCAGTTCCAGGGCTTTCTCGAACAGACCTTCGCCGGCCTGCGCGGCGGGGCGCTTGCGGCGGCACTCACCGAATGGGTCGGCGATCATCTCACCTACACCTCAGGCAGCAGCACCGGCGCGACCACCGCGCTGATGACCTTCGCCAACCGTCAGGGCGTGTGCCGTGACTATGCCCATCTGCTCGTCGCGCTCGCCCGCGCCGGCGGCATTCCGGCGCGCTGTGTCTCGGCCTATGCGCCGGGCGTGGAGCCGCCCGATTTCCACGCGGTCGCCGAACTGTGGCTCGACGGCGCGTGGCGGCTGGTCGATGCGACCGGCATGGGCAGCGCGCGCGATCTGGTGCGGATCGCCGTCGGCCGCGACGCCACCGACATCGCCTTCATGACCACCTTCGGCGCCGCGACGCTCAACCAGCAGCAGATCATGGTCGTGCAGCTCGACGAATAAGCCGCTGGAACGCGGCCCGCGTTTCGATCGTTCTCCCCGCGTAACCGATAGGAGAACGGTAATGACCGAGGACGATACGCCAGTCGATCAGGACGCCGACACCGGCGCGCATGTCCACGATCCGCGTCAGGATGCGGGGCAGGACGAATCCATCGCCGCACGCCTTGAGCGTGACCCGGCCAATGCCGAAGCCAAGCTCGATCGCGGCCTCGACGAGTCGATGGATGCAAGCGACCCGCCCTCGACCACCCAGCCCAAGAGCAGCGACGCACCGCCGGCATCCTCCGGTTATGACGAGGAAGCGGAACGCAAGCTGCAACGGGAAAAGTCCGCCTGATGCCCTCCCGCCCCTGCCGATCGCGGCAGGGGCGGAAGACTCACGCACGGTACGACAATAGATCGTTACTCCGCGTTCGCGGGAGACCTCGGCCCGACACAGGACTTTCCGCTTCGACGCGGCACCGCGCACGCGAAAAATGTCACCGCCGTTACCGTAAGATTACGGATCGCTCTCCGTTCGTCGCAACCTTTGTTGCATCGCAACAGATTATATGATGCGATGTGAATATCGGGAGACGGCGCGTTCAGCATGGCCTCAACCATCTCGGCGCATCCTCTCCCGGTTCAACGGTCGAGCGGGGTGGATTTATGGGTGCGCGCAGAAAGCCGGCTAATGGTGCGGTCACGCTGGCGGAGATGAAGGAATTCGCGGGGTTCTCCTCGGCGACGCAGCGCTATGTGCGCCGCTCGCTCGATATCGGGCTGGACCGCGACGATGCGATGACCCGCTGGTCACGCGACGTCGTCGAGGCGGCGAGCATCCGGGCGCAGGCCCGGCTCTACAGCCGCCTCCCCGACATCCGGCTGATGATCCCCGACGACAGCGGCCTCGATGCGATCGAGCCGTTCCTCGCCCCGCTGATGACGGTGACGGCGTTCGATCTCGGCCAGGGGCGGCTTACCACCTTCTCGGCCTATCGCTTCCTGTACGAGCGGCTGATCGGCGCCGAGGTGCGGCCGTGGCTGCCCGCCGCCTTCTGCTCGGCGGCCGCGCTGCCGCAATTGCACCCCGATCTGCGGCGCAAGCTGCTCCAGTCGATCAGCGAAGCCGCCGCGACCGCCTCGGGCTGGTCGAACCGGCAGCCGGCCTTCTATCCGAAATGGGTCGAAAAGGTCGAAGCCAACGCAGTGCGGAACTGAACCTCCTCCCCTCCCGGGTGCGGGAGGGGTCGGGGGAGGGCCTGTCCAACAACGTGCGGATGGTTGACAGCCCCTCCCCTAACCCCTCCCGCAAGCGGGAGGGGGACAGACCTCACCGGCACGCGCGCCAGCCCATCGCGCCGCGTGCCGCCTGATCAAGATGCAGATGGTTACGGTGCGCTGCGTTATATTCGGGCGACAGCACGGTCGAGAACAGCCTGCAGGCACCGTTACGGACCGTGTGGAGGAAAGTCGCGCGCGGGCCGTCGCCCTTCCAGTCGTCGCTCAGCGTGATGCGCGTGCCGTCCGCCAGCCGGAACGCCGACACGTCGATCGCGTCGGCGCTGCCATGTTCGCTCAGCGTCGTACTGCTGCCACGCATCGGGCGGCAATTGTAGGTGCCGAGTTGCTCGATCGCGACCACCGGCGCGCCCAGATAGCGCTGCGCGGCGGGCTGGACGATGTTCCACTCCCACATCGCCAGCCCGGCCGCGACCGGGCACGCCATCACCGGATCGGCCGGCGCGAGCGCGATGCGCCGCGCACCGCCCGCCGCGAGGCGCAGCCCATCGCTATAGCCGCAGATGCCGTCCTTGATCGGCGGCGCGGTCTCGAACCGCACCCCAGCCTCGGCGAGCAGTTTCTCGCATTTCGGCCCTTTGTCGTGCAGCCCGGCAAGCTTGCGGCCAGTGAACAGCCCGACCGGCTGGCTCAGGTGCAGCGGCGTCCACGGCAGATCCTCCGGGTTGCTGCGCAAGCCGGCGATCGCGGCGAGGATCAGCACGAGCAGCAGCGCCGCGATCAGCATCGCCAGCGCGGCGCTCCGAAACGCCGCCATCACCCGCGCTTCGCGCTCGCCAACGGCTCGGACGTCACAGGATAGCCGAGATCGGCGGGGATGCAGAGGTGCGGGACCCCGGCGCGATCCTCGATCCAGGATGAAACGGTGCGGATCGGATATGCCCAGGCATCGGCGCGAGCGTGCGCGAAATCCCGATATTGCGCGAGCCGTTCGAGATTGCGGCGGGTCGGGAAGATCACATGCTGCCGCCCCGCCGTAGCCTCGTCGATCACGCCTTGCGCGCTCGCCCAGAAGACGCGGGTGTTCTCGGTCGCATCGACCACCGGCTCCGGCGCACCTGCCGGGAGCGCGGCGAGATAGAAGCGCGTATCGAACACGCGTCGCGCCCGGTGTGTCGGCACCCAACGCGCGAATGGCACCAGCGCCGCCGGATCGACGGTCAAGCCGCCCGCGTGCAACGCCGCACCGAGCGCCACGCCATCGCGCAACGCCGCCCGCAACCCCGCGAGCGCCGCCGCATCGGGCATCGGCGTTATGCCGACCGGGACGCCCGCTTCCTCGATCGTCTCACGGATCGCGGCGATGCGCGCGGCGATGTCTTCAGCGTCACCGTCGAACCCCGCCGCCAGCGCGTGATCGCCGGGATCGACTCGCCCGCCGGGAAACACCGTCGCGCCGCCCGCGAACGCCATCGCCTTGGCACGCTCGACCATCAGCAACTCCGGCGCGGCACCGTCCCGGTCGCGAAAGATCACCAATGTTGCGGCGGGGACCGGGGTTTGCGGATCATCCATCGCAGCCGATCTAGGGCGGCGCACCCCGCACGGCAATCCGCGCGCGTCTACTCGACCTCCGCAGTGCCGGCGCGCGTCTCGCCCAGTCCCCAGATCGTCACCAGCAACGCCATCGCCACCACCGCCATCGTATACCACAGCCCCGAATAGGGGTTGCCGGTGCGTGCGATGATGTACTGGCTGATGAACGGCAGGAACCCACCGAAATAGCCGGTGCCGATATGATAGGGGATCGACATCGAGCTATAGCGGATGCGCGGCGGGAACATCTCCGACAGCAGCGCGGCGACCGGCCCGAAGGTCATGCCCGACAGCGCGCCCAGCATCAGGATCGCTACCAGCATCACCGCGATGTTGCCGATCGACGGCACCACCTTGTCAAGCTGGTAGCCGGCCTGGGTCAGCGCCGCGTCCAGCCCTGCCCGGCTGGTATCGCGCACCGCCTCGCCACCGATCAGCACCAACGTCACCGGGGTATGCGCCTTGCGGTACGGCACGCCCTTCTTCGAGAAATAGTCGAGCAGCTTGCCGCACGCGTCGGCCTGTTTCGCGGCGAACGGATCATAGGCGCAGTGCGGCCCCGACACGACCACCGGCGCGCGGCGCGACGCCTCGGCCAGCGCCGGGTTGGCCGCGCTGCCCATCATCCAGTAGATCGGGAACAGCAGCACCAGCGTCGCGGCATAGCCAACCACGATCGGCGTCTTGCGCCCGATCCGGTCGGACAGCCAGCCGAACAGCACGAAGAACCCCAGCCCGCTCGCAGCACCCACGCCGATGATGATCTGCGCGGCGGTATCATCGACTCGCATCGTGCCGAGGAACACCAGAACGCTGAACATCGCAGTGTACCAGATCACGGTCAGCCCGGCCGAGATGCCGAACAGCGCCACGAAAATCCGCTTGAGGTTGCCGGGAAAGGTGAAGCTCTCGACGAACGGATTGCGAGCCGTCTCACCGCTTTCCTTCATCGCGCGGAACACCGGGCTCTCAGAGAGCTTGAGCCGCATCCACAGCGAAATCGATAGCAACACCAGCGAGAACACGAACGGAAAGCGCCAGCCCCAGTCCGCCCACACCGCCGCCGGCATCAGCGCCTTGGCCGACAGCACCACGATCAGGCTGAGCAGAAAGCCGCCGACCACGCTCGCCTGGATGAAACTGGTGTAGAAGCCGCTCTTGCCCGGCGGCGAATGCTCCGCGACGTAGATCGCCGCGCCGCCATATTCGCCGCCCAGCGCCAGCCCCTGCAAGATCCGCAAGCCGATCACGATCGCCGGCGCGAGCAGCCCGATCGACGCGCTCGACGGCACCAGCCCGACCCCGGCGGTCGCCAGCCCCATCAGCGCGATCGTGACGAGGAACGTGTATTTGCGCCCGAGCCGATCGCCCAGAAACCCGAACAGGATGGCGCCCAGTGGCCGAAACCCGAAACCGACCGCGAAACCCGCCCAGGTCAGCAGCGTCTGCACCGTGACGTTGTCGGTCGGGAAATAGGCCTGGCCGATATATTTGGCGAGCGTGCCGTAGATGAAGAAATCATACCATTCGAACATGGTGCCGAACGATGATGCGGCGATGACACGCTGAATGTCGCGCCGCGTCGGCTCGGGCGTCCCCGCGTCTGCTGCTATCGTCGCCACGTCCGCGTCTCCCCTGCCCGCACGGATATTTAACGGCGCGCGCGGCGGCGGCAAGCGGGCCACAGCAAAAAGGGCCGCTGATCCGGCGGATCAGCGGCCCTTTCATGGTGGGCGTGGCAAGGATTGAACTTGCGACCCCTGCGATGTCAACACAGTGCTCTACCACTGAGCTACACGCCCACGCGCTTGGCCCGTAAGCCTTGCGAGCCGCGCCCAATAGCGAGGGTTCGCCCCTCACGCAAGCACGGTTTGTCAGAAAAATCAGGCGCCGCTCACGCGCTCCATCTCGAACATGCGGTCCACCTCCAGCACGAGGTCGCGCAGGTGGAAGGGTTTGGAGAGCACGCGCGCCTGCGGCACCGCGTTGCCGGCCTTGAGCGTGACAGCCGCGAAACCGGTGATGAACATCACGCGCAGATCGGGCGCGATCGCGCCGGCGCGCTGCGCGAGTTCGATGCCGTCCATCTCGGGCATGACGATATCGGTCAGCAGCAGGTCGAAATGTTCGGTCTCCAGCAGCGGGACCGCCGCCGTGCCGCGATCGACCGCGCTCACCGCATAGCCCGAGCGCTCCAGCGCGCGCGTGAGGTACTCGCGCATCACGCGATCATCCTCCGCCAACAAGATCCGTATCATCGCGTTTCGCCCAAGCCCTTCGATCGGCGTCTATGCGCAAAGCCCTTAACATTTTCCAGCCGCGATCCCGCGATTGCGGTGGCCTGCGGCGGCGCGTAGGCTCGGCTGGATGGCTCAGGCACTTCCGTCCTTCGATCTGTACGGCACGGGCGCTCCGGCCAGCCCGATCGTGCTGTCGGTGCCGCATGCCGGGCGTGACTATCCGCTGGCGATGCGTGCGGCGCTTCGCGTCCCCCCGGAGGCGCTTGTAGGCTTGGAGGATCGCCACGCCGATGCGCTCGCGCTGGCGGCACGCGGCAACGAGACGATGATCGTGCAGCGCCGCGCGCGCGCCTGGATCGACCTCAACCGCAGCGAGCAGGAGCGCGATCCCGCGATCGACACGGGCGTGTCCGCCAAGTCCATGCCTGTCGCGACCGCGAAACTGCGCGGCGGACTCGGGCTGATCCCGCGCCGCACCGCCAGCACTGGCGAAATCTGGCGGCGCAAGCTCGATGGCGAGGAAGTGACCGCGCGGATCGTCGGGGATTACCGGCCGTATCACGCCGCGCTGGGCGGGCTATTGGAGGCCGCGCGGGCGCGCTTCGGCGTGGCGGTGCTGCTCGACGTGCATTCGATGCCGTCGCTTGGCGCGGGGCAAGCGCGGCTGGTGATCGGCGACCGCTTCGGCCGCGCCGCGCCCTCGCGGATGGTCGCGCGGATCGAGGCCGAGGCTCATGCCGCCAACGTGCCGGTCGCGCTCAACGTGCCCTATGCGGGCGGGCATATCATCGACACGCATGCCAGCCCGGCGCACCACATCTTCGCCGTGCAACTGGAGTTCGATCGCGCGCTGTACCTCGATACCGCGCTCGACCGCCCCGGCGGCGGGCTGATCGCAACCGCCGCGTTGCTGCGGCGGATCATCGCGGTGGTCGCCGAGGAAGCGCTGCCGAGACCGAATGCCATCGCGGCGGAATAACGCCCTGCCCGCATACGACCCTACCGAACAGTTCGCACCAAGACATAAAAAAACCACCGCGTGCGGAGCACGCGGTGGCCAAGGTTCAGGGAGGAGATACGCTGAAAGCGTATCGCATGGCCTCGCGAAAGGGGGGACACGAAGCCACGCAACCGCAATATAGGCAGGGGGTATGGGGGCTTCAAGGCTAAAAAATCACATTGCGACGAATGACCGGAAGCGGCGGAAATCTTACGGTTTTGTGACATATTCACGCCCCGCTCACGCTTGCGCGACTATGATGCAGCGCCGCGTGACGCGCGATCCGCCGCCAAACAAAAATGGGCTCCCGCACATGCGGAAGCCCATTCGTGAAAACCCGGTCGTAAAGCGGGGCGGAGTGCGCCCCGCCCCACTCAGCTCGCGAACTGCGGCAGCGGCACCTTGCCCATGCGGTTCTGGCGGTCGAACACCTGCGGCATGAGCTGCAGCGAGAAGAGGTGCGCGTAGAGCAGCGGCAGCATGCCGTTCTTCTGGATTTTGCGGAGCTGGTCGCCGCGCAGCTCGTTGAGCTTTTCCTCGTTCACCATCTGGAAGCCACGATAGACGAACGGCTGCGGCGCGCCCTCGGGCTGGATCGAAATCTCGCCTTCCATCAGCAGGCCGAGTTCACGCAGTTCGCGCATGAAATTGCCGGTGCGGGCGCCGGCTTCTTCGAACATCTCGTTGAACTGGAGGATGTTCTGGACGATCGCGGTCGGCTTGCCGTCCTCGAACAGCGGCTCACCCTCGTCGAACGCGCCGATCACGTCGGCGGTCGAATCGAAGCACAGCGACAATTCCTGCGCATCCGGGGTCAGCCGGGCGAGCATGAACGGATAACGGCGGACATAGGCCGGCACGTAGGTCGACGGATCGCTCAGCTTACCCTCGTCGTCGATGAAGACGTTGACGCCCTCGTTCAGGCCCATCAGCGCGATCGGAACCGGCTCGTCGCCGGCGGTGAAGACGATCGGCATGCTACGCTGAACGTGTATGAACTCATCGACCGTGACCGGGATCGCGTGCTGGTTAACGAGGAACGGCGCGCTGTCGATCTGGCGCAGCTTGAACGCGGCATGCGCCCCGCTCGAAAGCGGCTCGAGTGCGTTGTAGAACAAGGGAAGCGAAGCTTGTTGCGGCGCGCTGGCCATAGATCATCTCCAAAAGGACGTGAAAGCGGGCCTAAAGCGAGCGCGCCGATTGGCGGTGGCCTCTATGGCGCGCGCGGGATCGGCGCAAGCGCGACGAGCTTGCCGGGGTTCATAATCCACCGTGGATCAAGCGCACCCTTGATCGCGCGGAGCGCCGCGAGCCGCGCCGGCGCCGACAACCGTTCGAGTTCGTGGAGCTTCATCTGGCCGATACCATGTTCGGCGGAGATCGATCCGCCCGCCGCGACGACGAGATCGTTGACGAAGCGGGTGATCGCGGGTCCGTCCCCGGCATACCAAAGCGCGGGATCGGCACCGGCGGGCGCGCGGACGTGGAAATGGACGTTGCCATCGCCGAGATGCCCGAACGCGGAGGCGCGGACGCCGGGAAAGCGCGCCTCGCACGCCGCCGCCGCTTCGATCATGAAGCGCGGCATGTCCGCCACCGGCACCGATATGTCGTGCTGCGCGGCCGGGCCGCTGGCGCGTTCGGCCTCGGACAGCGAATCGCGGATTCGCCAGAACGCTTCCGCCTGCGCCTCGCTCGCGGCGATCACCGCGTCGGCGACCTGACCTTCGGCGATGGCCGGGGCGAGCAGCCGTTCGAGCAAGGCGGCGGGCGCTTCCTCCTGCGCGTCGCTCGCGGTCGCTTCGATCAGCACGTGCCAGCGATGCGTGCCGGCGAGCGGCGCGCGCGTGCCGGGAATGTGATCGAGCACGAGCTGCAGCGAATCACCGGGGATGATCTCGAACCCTTCGATAGCCTGAGTCGCCGCCTCCAGCCGGCGCAGCAGCGCGAGCGCGTCGGCGGGGTCGGCGACCGCAACCCACGCCACCGCGCGATCTGTCGCGGCGGGCACCAGCCGCAGCGTGACCGCCGTGATGATGCCGAGCGTCCCCTCGGCGCCGATCAGCAACTGGTTGAGATCATAGCCGCGATTGTCTTTTTTCAGCGCCGCCAGCCCGGCATGCACGCTGCCGTCAGGCAGCACCGCCTCGATGCCGGCGACCAGTCCGCGCATCGTGCCGAAGCGCAGCACCTGCGTGCCGCCCGCGTTGGTGGAGGTCAGCCCGCCGATCGTCGCGCTGCCGCGCGCCCCGAGGGTGAGCGGGAAGCGCCGGCCCTGCTCCCCCACCGCCGCGTGCAGATCGGCGAGGATCACGCCGGCTTCGGCGACGGCGAGGTTGTCCGCCGCCGAGATCGCGCGGATGCGATTCATCCGCCGCAGCGACAGGATCAGCGCAGATCCATCCGCAGGCGGGGTGGCGCCACCGACCATCGAGGTGTTGCCGCCCTGCGGCACCAGCGGCACGCCTTGCGCATACGCCAGCGCCAGTATCGTCGCGACACCCTCGGCAGTGTCGGGCGCGAGGATTGCGGGGGCATGGCCGTGGTAGCGCCCGCGCCAGTCGCTTTCCCACGGCGCGATATCGTGCCGGTCGGTGACGACCGCCTTGTCGCCGAGCGCGACGCGAACCGCCTCGACGAGCGCGGACTGTGCTGTATTCATGGCAAAGGTGCCTATCATGTGCGCGTTCCGCTCGGCAATCGCGGAGACATGAGCGGCGGTGCGAGTTCATCATCCGTTCAAGCGTTTACGCTAACCTGAAGAGGTCCATGCCGAATCCGGTCACTTCCCTGCTCGCGTTGCTCGCGCTCGCCCCCGTCGCGGCGGCGGACCAGCCGCGTGACGCGCCGATCGAGCGGATCGAGATGGCGCAGCTCACTTTTCATTCGCGAATCGTCATTCGCATTCCACGCATGATCGATCCGCGTGCGCGCGAACGCGCGGAGCGGCCGGTGCGGCTGCAGGAAAAGCGCGGGCCGAAATGCGTGCCGCTGACCACGCTCGACCGCGCGGTCATCACCGGACCCGACAGCATCGATCTGCTGCTGGAAACCGGCGAGCGAATCCGCGCCCGCTTCGACGACCATTGCCCGGCGCTCGACTTCTATCCCGACCTGTATCTGCGGCTGCCCGACGACGGCCTGCTATGCGCCGGGCGGGACGCGATTCGCTCGCGATCGGGCGGCGTGTGCCCGATCGAGACCTTCCGGCGGGTCGTCGAAAGGTGACAACCGGCGTAATCGTTCAATCGGTGACTCGCGAATCGGCGGGCTAAAGCAGGCCGAGGCGGCTCAGATAATATTGACCCACTCCGCGCCCAATCAACAGTTGCCCAGGTCCGAGTTTTCCGGCCACATAGGCAACACTAACCGCAACGGAGCTGAGGACGGAAACTGCCGCTAGCGCCGATACGAGCCAAGGTCGTGCCATCGCATCTCTCTGTCGGATCATTGCCAACCCCGAAAACGCGAGAAACTCGATGAGCGGGTAGAAATCCATGCGATACCGAAAGCACATGCTGATCGCGGTCAGCATGAGCAGCGGGGGGATGGCAAGGCCCGCAGCGATCGCGCCACCTTGCGCGGCGCCTAGCCTCCGCTGCCCCAACCAGCGGACCAGCGCAACACCACCGAGCGCGAGGAGAAGGGGATCGGTCAGCAAAAAGCTGCTCGGCGGTAACTCGGCTGCGTCGATTAGACGGAAACGCGTCGCTTCGAATAAAAGCTGTCCGTCGCTGCCGTGCAGCACCCAGACCGGCAAGAAATAGTAAATGATTCCAAATGGGATTCGCACGAAATTGAAAAGCCCATATGCTGCGGTGCGCGCCAAGCGATCAGGATATTTGAGGTTGAAAAGATAGTATTTATAATCGGCGAAAGTCAGTGGATCGCCCCAGCGGGCATAGTTGACCCACGCGGTCGCGATGCCGGCAACCGCAAGCACAATAAGGGGTCGCATCGACTTGCGAATTTGTTCACGCAAATGTGCGCGGTTGCTGACGGCTTCAACGAAAAGCAGCAAGCCGAATGCTGCGATGAGGCCGATGCCGATAGACACGCGCGTGAGCAACGCCGCCCCCGCCGCCGACGCCATGACCAGCCGCTCGCGCTCACCTAAACCCTGATGTTGTGCCACAATGGCCGCTGCTACGAACACAGCGCTGAACAGGCCCGCCCAAAGGCACACTTCCTGATAGATGCTGAACCTGAGGAAGCACATTTGTGCTCCCGACAGCGCGATGACTAAGTACATTGCTCGTGCGAGCGGACGTGGCACCGTCGGTCGATTGCGCAAAACGAAGCGCACCGTCCAGATCTTGACCGCTCCCATCCAAAAAAGCGCGACCGCGCAATACGGAATAGTGAAATTGATCAGTCGCCATTGCGGCAGTATGATTATCGGCAGCCGCAAGATAGCCGGTACTGGCCCCCAATAGGCATAGACACGGCCGTCGCGAGCGAACCCTTCTTTCCCGACAATCGCCGGATCGACATCGAACCGCCCGTGCATCAGATGATCGAGCATCGAGTTAAAGGTGCGTGAAACCGGACCTGTAGTGGGGAGAAAATGCGGCACGATCAGTACAAGTGCATAACAAACCAACACGCTCGCCGCGAGTTTTAACCTTGGCCAGCGGAGCCATGCCCCGACCCACGTAGCGCTCAGGCCCAAAAAATTCCTCCACATGCGCGATCCCCCGGTACGATGATGGCGCTTGAACAAAATTGCGTCCGCTGTGAAGGGCTCTGACATTGATTTGTAGGCATTGCTTTTCCAATGTTGGAAAATTGGTTTTGTTACGTTAATGCAAACAAAACTCAAACGTCATGCTTTAAACATATGAATTATCTAAAATATAATAAAATAAAATATCGATATATGAGAATATTCTACAAAAAATTAAATTACACTTCAAATAATTATAAGTATTTCTATTAAATGCAACGATGGTGAAAACTTAATGAAAATATTTAGCGCCCCCAGAAAAACCATTTTAATTTTTTCCGCGATGATCCTTTGGTCCATAGTCGTAGCAGGACTAAAACTCGCAGAACTTTTTTAGCGAATAAGCATCGAAATCGGCACGCTATTACATTCGCGACCGGACTGATTCGCTGGAAATCAAGCGATTTCGATTTAAGGATTCATTGAAAATACCAAACAAGGGCATCACAATTTTCTGAAAAACAATTCTCTGGATGTCGATCCGGTTGCCTCCCCTAAGCCGACAGCTCAAAATACGTCACTGCCAAACACCTCTTTCCTTGACATTTGCGCGCCAATCCGCAAGCGCTAGACGGGCCTGTAGGCGCTATCGCCCCGCGGCGCGTTAATATCCGGAACCTTCATGACCTTTGCCGATCTCGGCCTTTCCGACGAACTTCTCGCAGCCGTGACCGAGTCCGGCTATACCGAGCCGACTCCGATCCAGGCGAGTGCGATCCCGAGCGTGCTGATGATGCGCGACATCATCGGCATCGCGCAGACCGGCACCGGCAAGACCGCGTCGTTCGTGCTCCCGATGATCGACATCCTCGCGCACGGCCGCAGCCGCGCGCGCATGCCGCGCTCGCTGATCCTCGAACCGACGCGCGAACTCGCCGCGCAGGTTGCCGAGAATTTCGAGAAATACGGCAAAAATCACAAACTCTCGATGGCGCTCCTGATCGGCGGCGTGTCGATGGGCGACCAGATGGCCGCGCTCGAAAAGGGCGTCGACGTGCTGATCGCCACGCCGGGCCGGCTGATGGACCTGTTCGGGCGCGGCAAGATCCTGCTCACCGGCTGTTCGCTGCTGGTGATCGACGAGGCCGACCGGATGCTCGACATGGGCTTCATCCCCGATATCGAGGAAATCTGTACCAAGCTGCCACCGCAACGCCAGACCCTGCTGTTCTCGGCGACGATGCCCCCGGTCATCAAGAAGCTCGCCGATAAATTCCTGAGCAATCCCAAGATGATCGAGGTGGCGCGCCCGGCCACGGCGAACACCAACATCAAACAGTGGCTGGTGCCGGTAACAGCCTCCAAGAAGCGCGAAAAGCTCGAGGAACTGCTGAACGCGGTAGATGTGACGACCGCCATCATCTTCTCGAACCGCAAGACCACTGTGCGCGACCTTAACAAGGTTTTGCAGCGCGCCGGCTTCCGATCCTCGGAAATCCACGGCGACATGGAACAGGCGCAGCGCATCGCCGAACTCGAACGCTTCAAGAAGGGCGAGGTCAATGTCCTCGTCGCCTCCGACGTCGCCGCACGCGGACTCGACATCAAGGGCGTCAGCCACGTCTTCAACTATGACGCGCCGTGGCACCCAGACGATTACGTCCACCGCATCGGCCGCACCGGCCGCGCCGGCGCGACCGGCGTCGCTTTCACCTTCGCCACCGCCGACGATGCCGAGAATATCGAGAATATCGAGAAGCTCACCGGCATGAAGATCGAGCGCTTCGAAGGCGCGATCGACGAAGCGCATGCCGAGGGCGAAGGCCCCCGCAAGCGCTCGCGCGGCAAGAAGGCCGAACCGAAAGCCGTTGCTGCTGCTCCGAAAGCGGAACCCGTCGCGGCAGCCGAACCCCGTGCGGCCGAACCGGCTCGCGAAGCACGCGCGCCGCGCGAGCAACGCCCCGCTCGCGAGGAACGAACACCGCGCGACACGCGTCCGCCCCGCAACGACAACGCCCCGCGCCGCGATCGCCGCGAACCGGATGACGGCCCCGACGATGGCTGGAACGGCCCGATGCCCGACTTCCTGATGGCGCGCATCCCGCTCTGATCCCAGTGGCGGGGCGCCACGATCACGGCTAGGTTTCCACCAAACGGGAGGAAATCCAGATGCGCGCCCCAAGTCTCCTGCTGCTGCTCGCCGCCACCGCCCTGCCCGCGCTCGTCGCCGCGCGCCCGCAAACCCCGAATGTCGCCGACACGGCGCAGCAGTCGCCCTTCACTTACGAAAAGGTGATGGTGCCGATGCGCGACGGCGCGAGGATGGAAACGGTCATCCTCCGCCCGCGCGGCAGCACCGGGCCGCTGCCGATCCTGTTCCAACGCACCCCCTATGGCGTGCTTGACGCCCCGCCCAAGACGGTGCCACTCGCCTGGCAGTCGCTCGTCAAGGACGGCTACATCTTCGTCTTTCAGTCGATGCGCGGTCGTTTCGGTTCGGATGGCGTGTTCACGCTGTCGACCGCGGTCCATCCCGGTGACCCCAAGGCGGTCGATGAGGCGACCGACGCCTATGACGCGATCGACTGGCTGGTGAAGACCGTGCCCAGCAATAACGGCCGCGTCGGCATGTGGGGCGTCTCCTACCCCGGTTTCGCCGCTGCCGTATCGCTGGTCCACCCCCACCCCGCGCTGAAGGCGGTCAGCCCGCAGGCTGCGTGGATCGATTACTGGCAGAACGACGATCTTCACCGGAACGGCGCGCTGCGGCTGAGCTATACCGCCGACTGGGTCTCCAGCCTTCAGGTCGACAAGACTCAGAACAAGCCGTTCGACTATGGCAATGTCGACACCTACGAATGGTTTCTGGCGCTGGGCGCGGTCGAGAACCTCGACACGCGCTACTTCAAGGGCAGCGTGCCGATGCTGAACGCGCTGCTCGACCATCCCAACCACGACAGCTTCTACACCAGCCAGAACTGGACGAACGCGCTCGGCAAGACGACGGTGCCGACGCTCAACGTGGCGGGCTTCTGGGATCAGGAAGACCCGTGGGGAAGCTGGCAGATCTACCAGAAGCAGCAGGCCAATGATCCCGATCATCTCTCGCAGATGGTGGCCGGGCCATGGGCGCATGGCACCTGGCAAGGCAAGATGGACATGCTCGGCCACATCCCGCTTGGCCGCGACACCGGCGTCGAATTCCGCGACCAGATCCAGACCCCGTTTTTCCGCTACTGGCTACACGGCACCGGCGAGCGCCCGACCTTCGAGGCGAAAATGCTGCAATCGGGCTCGAACCTGTGGAAGACCTATCGCCACTGGCCTCCAGCCGGCAGCACGCCGACCGATCTGTATCTCCACGCGGACGGATCGCTCTCGTTCACCGCACCGGCGAAGGGCGAGGCGTGCCGCGATTACGTGTCCGACCCCGCAAACCCGGTGCCGTTCCGCCCGCGCCCGATCTCACCGACCTATCCACGCCCCGAATGGCGCTGGTGGGAGAGCGAAGACCAGCGCTTCGTCGATCACCGCCCGGACGTGCTGAGCTATGTCAGCGCACCGCTCGACGCCGACCTCACCGTCACCGGGAAACTTGCCGCGACCCTCATGGCGAGCACCAGCGGCACAGACAGCGATTTCGTGGTGAAGCTGATCGACGTGCTGCCGCAGACGTACGAGCAATTCGATACGGCGGCCCCGCTAGGAGCCTATACGCGCCAGCTCAACGGCTACGAATGGCCGATCGCAATGGAGGTGCGACGCGGCAAGTTCCTCGCCAGCGACACCGCGCCGCGCGCGCTGGTGCCCAACCGCGTGATCGCGTGGGATGTGCCGCTGCGCGACCATGACCATGTCTTCCAAAAGGGCCACCGCATCATGGTGCAGGTGCAGTCGAGCTGGTTCCCGGTAATCGACCGCAACCCGCAGACCTTCGTCCCCAACATCGCGCGCGCCAAGCCGGCGGATTTCGTCAAGGCGACACAGCGGGTTTGCGCGGGATCGAAGGTGACGCTGCCGGTGATGAGATAAACATCGTCGCCCCGGCGAAGGCCGGGGCCGCTGCGTGTTGGGCAGCCGGCCGCATCAAACCGAACGGCCCCGGCCTTCGCCGGGGCGACGGTTCAATTCTTTAAGCGCCACCCGCTCCGAAAGATCGCCGTGATCGCCAAGAGGCACGCCACCATGAACCCGGCGGTCACGCCAAGGCTCAGCCCGATCGACACATCACCCTTGTCGAAGAAGCTCCAGCGGAAACCGCTGATGAGATACACCACCGGGTTGAACAGGCTGATCGTCCGCCACGGCTGCGGCAGCATGTCGATCGAATAGAATGCGCCGCCGAGGAAGGTCAGTGGCGTGACGAGCAGCGCCGGCACCACCGAAAGCTGTTCGAAACCGTTCGCCCAGATGCCGATGATGAAGCCGAACAGGCTAAACGTCACGCTGGTCAGCACAAGGAAGGCGATCATCGCCAGGGGATGCTCCACATGGAGCGGGACGAACAATGCCGACGTGGCGAGGATCAACAACCCGAGCACGATCGACTTGGTCGCCGCCGCACCGACGAACCCCGCCACCATCTCCATCGCGGTGACCGGCGCCGACAGAAGTTCGAACACAGTGCCGGTGAACTTGGGAAAGTAGATGCCGATCGATGCGTTCGAGATGCTCTGCGTCAGCAGCGACAGCATGATGAGGCCCGGCACGATGAAGCTGCCATAGCCGACCCCGCCGACGGTGCTGATCCGCGACCCGATCGCGCCGCCGAACACGACGAAATACAACGACGTAGTGATGACCGGCGTGGCAACGCTCTGCCAGATCGTGCGCAGCGAGCGCGCCATCTCGAAACGGTAGATCGCCCAGACGCCGTGGGTGTTGATGCCTGCGCTCACGTTCTTGCTCCCCAACCGTTCGTGTCGAGCGCAGTCGAGACACCTTGCGCAGCGCTTGCCCCTCGACTTCGCTCGGGGCGAACGGAGGTGCGATTGGTGTTTCCGTTCATGCCGCCTGCTCCTTGTGCTCGACCAGATCGACGAAAATGTCCTCGAGTGAAGACTTGCTCGTCTCCAGATCCTTGAAGCCGACGCCAAGCTCGGCAAGCTTGCGTAGCAGCGAGGGGATGCCGGTATGCTCGGCCTGCGCATCGAAGATGTAGCGCACGATATGCCCCTCATTCTCCAGCGTCAGGTGCCATTCGGCCAGGTCGGCGGGGATGGCCGTCATCGGCTCCTGCAACGAGATCAGCATCTGGCGTTTGCCGAGCTTCTTCATCAGCTCGGCTTTCCGCTCGATCAAAATGATCCGGCCCTTGTCGATCACGCCGACACGGTCGGCCATTTCCTCCGCCTCCTCGATATAATGCGTGGTCAGGATGATGGTCGTGCCCCGCTCGCGCAGCCGGTGGACGAGCTTCCACATGTCGCGGCGTAGCGCCACGTCGACACCCGCAGTCGGCTCGTCGAGGAACAGGACGTCGGGTTCGTGGCTGAGCGCCTTGGCGATCAGCACGCGACGCTTCATCCCGCCGGACAGTTCGCGGATTTTGGCGTGCCGTTTGTCCCACAACGACAGGTCGCGCAGCACCTGCTCGATATAGCTGTCATGCCCCGCCTTGCCGAACAGGCGGCGGCTGTACCGCACGGTGGCGAGCACCGTCTCGAACATATCGACCGACAGCTCCTGCGGCACCAGACCGATCACGCTGCGCGCGGCGCGGAAATCGTGGATCGTGTCATGCCCCATCACCGTGATCGTACCCGTCGATGGCGTGACGATGCCGCAGATGATGCTGATGAGCGTGGTCTTGCCCGCGCCGTTGGGGCCGAGCAGCGCGAAGATTTCTCCCTTGGCGATATCCAGATCGACGGGTTCGAGCGCGCGGTGACCCGAGGCGTAAGTCTTCGAGACGCCCCGGACGGACAGGATTGGTTGCATGTGCTTCCCCTTGTGGCCGCGCAGATAGGGATGCCGGTGCGGCACTACAACGGCACCCGCTCACTGCAATTCATCGCGGCAAAGCCACACGTTAAAAGGTTAATGTTTTTTTCCCTGCATCCTGTTGTGCATCGCAGCGTTCGACGGCGACACGAAGCTTCAACAGCTTGGCAAAAGGGAGCAACGATGAATTTGGAAGACATGATCGACCTCGCGCGTCGCTCGCGCGAATGCGCCGAACGCGCACAGCAGGAAGCCGCGTTCTGGCAGCAGATGATCGAGCAACGTATGCGCGCGGAAAACCGCGAGATGGAGTACGATGCAGTGCCGGCGTTCTGCTAAGAACGCGGCGGCGAACCGATATCCCTCACCCCTTCGTCCGCGCCTGCGCGACCAGCTTCTGTAAATCCTCCAGCGGCAGCGCGGAGGATACGACGTGGTTGCCGATCACCCAGCTTGGCGTGCCGGTCAGCCCCAATTGGCGCGCAATGCCCATGTTGGCGGCGATCTCGGCATCGGCCTTGGGCGCAAACGCTGCGGCTTTGGCAGGATCGACACCAGCAATCTTCGCTGCGGCGGCGATCGACTGATCGGTGACGGGGCCGCCCGCATAGAGCGAATCGTGGAACGGCTTGAACTTGCCCTGATCGGCCGCGGCGAGGCTCATCCGCGCCGCGCTCGCACTCGAATCCGCGAGGACCGGGAACTCGCGAAACACGATCCGCAACTTCGGGTCGCTCGCCAGCAGTTGCGCGATGGCGGGCAGGCTGGCGCGGCAATAGCCGCAATTATAGTCGTAATATTCGACGATGGTCAGGTCTGGATGCGCGCTCCCTGCCCAGGCGCTGCCGAACGGATCGAGGATCGCCGCGCGATTGTCGGCGATCGTCTTCGCATGCTGCTTGTCGCGCAGCGCATCCATCGCATCGGGCAACACTTCGGGATGGGCGAGCAGATAATCGTGAACGACCTGCTCGATCCGTGCCTGATCGCCTGTCGGCGCAAAATGGCCACTGCCCCATAGCATCGCACCCGCGCCAAGCACGGCGCCGAGCAGCGCAGTCAGCGGTATCGTCAATCGGCTCATCGGCGTTTCTTGTACTTTCCGGGATTGTCTTCGATGTCGTTCATCGCGGTCATCGCGATATCCTGCGCGCGAATCCAGTCGATCGTATTGGGCGGCAGCCCGGCGAGCGCGGCCCTGGCGCTGTACGCGGCACGCGGCATGTCGCCGGTCAGGCTCGCCTGTTCAGCACTGGCGAGCAGCGCGCGTGGCGCGTCGCCCGACAGTTCGTAAGCGGTGCCGAGCTGATACCAGGCGAACGGGTTGTCGTCGTCGCGCGCCACCGCCGAGCGCAGCACCTTCACCGCCTCGGGATAATTGGCCTTGTCCTCGGTCGCGATCAACGCATGTCCGAGCGTGGTGGCAATCAGCGGCGCGGTGCGGGTCAGTTCGGTCGCCTCGCGCAAAGGCTCCAGCGCATCGCGCGGTTTGCCGGCTTCGAGCAGGATTTGCCCGCGCACTTCGAGGAAATACGGGTCATGCGGCTTGAGTGCGAGCAGCGCCTTGGTCTCGGCATCGGCCTTATTCGGATACCCGGCTTTGTGCCACGCATAGGCGCGTGCGTAATGGCCGTATTCGGACTGGTCGCTGGCGGGATAGACGTTGAGCGTCGTCTTGGGATCGGAGACGAAGCCGAGCAGCTTGGCCTTCACCCGCTTGAAACGCTCTTCCAGATCGGGATCGAGCGGCGTGTTATACGCGGGCGAGGCACTGACATCGGCGGAGAGCGTCGCGATACGGTCGCCGCTAAGCGGATGGCTTTGCGCGAACGGATCGATGTTCTGCAGGCCGACCGCATATTCCTGGCTCTGCAGCTTCTTGAAAAAGGTCAGCATGCCCTTGCCGCTGATCCCGGCCTGGCGGAGAAACTTGGCGCCGGTCGCGTCTGCGGTCGATTCCTGCACGCGGCTGAACGCGGCGGCCTTGTAACCGGCAGCGGTCTGCCCGGCGGCGAGGATACCGGCGCCCGCGTCGCCCGCGCCCGCCGCCATCGCGGCGACACCGAGCACGAGACTGAGGATCGAAATACCGAGCGCCGGACGATAACCGGCATCCGCGAGCACCACATGCCCGTCGGCGATATGGCCGAGCTCGTGCGCGATCACGCCCTGCACCTGATTGGCGTTGTCGGCGGCGGCGATCAGGCCGGAATGGACATAGACGGTCTGCCCGCCGATCACGAAGGCGTTGATCGAGTCATCGTTGATGAGGATCACCTTGACGGTGTTGGGCGACAGACCGGCGGCAACGATCAGCGGCCGCGCCATATCGTTGAACAGCGCTTCGGTTTCGGCATCGCGCAGGATCGATTGGGCGGCAGCAGGCTGTGCCCACAAGAGCAGCGCAGCGGCAAAGCCGGCGAAGAGGCGTTTCACTCGAAGCATATGTCGGCTCGGCGCTCCCTGCTCGGCATGGCGTGAACCCACGGTGAAGCGGTTCCGGCGGGGCCTGTCGTCAGACAAGCCCCGCCGGCATCGGTCAGGCGCCGAAAGTGCGCTGCCACCAGCCGCGCCGGGGCGACCCAGCCTCGCCCGGATCGGGATCGATCTCGCCGGGCGTATCACCCTGCGGGGTCGCAGCGGCTTCGAGCTCCGGCTCCGCTGCGGCGGGAGCCGCTTCGACGACCGCGTCCTCGGCCTTGCGGCGCGGTGCGCGGCGCTTCTTGGGCTTTGCGTCTTCTTCCACCGCCGGAGCTTCAACGACGGCGGCGTCGGCAGCCATCTCGGCCTTGGTGCGGCGCTTGCGCTTCGGCTTCTCGGCTTCGGCAACTGGCGCTTCCACCACCGGCTCGGGCGCTACCTCGACCAGGGTCTCGGCAACGACCTTGCGGCGACGGCCCTTCTTCTTGGGCGCCTCCTCGGCGGCTTCAGACTCGGCAGGTGCCTCGACCGCAGCGGCCGGCGCTACGTCCGCCGCATAGTCGGCGAGCGCTTCGGCCTCGATCGAGCCTTCCTCTACGCCTTCCAGCAGCGTGCCGGCTGGGACCTCGTCCTCGGACGTGGTCGCCGATGCGGCGGCCTCGCCCTCACCACGACGGCCACCACGGCGACCGCGACGGCCACGACGACGACGGCCCTCGCCGCCCTCGCCTTCGCCCGCGTCCGCGGCTGCGACTTCGACCGGAGCCGCCTCGGCTTCGACCGCGTCGGGCTCGGATTCGGATGCCGCCACGTCGGTGGCCTCATCCCGATCGCCTTCGGCCTGCTCGCCCTCGGGACGATTGCGACCGCGACGGCCGCGCCGGCGACGACGACGACCGCGCGCTTCGCCTTCGGCGCGCGTCTCGCCGGGGCGGGGACGATCTTCAGCATCTTCGCCCTCATCGGTTTCGATCTCGTCCTCGGCCTCAACCTCCTCCTCGATCTCCTCGGGATAGTCCTCCTCGTCGACCTCGATGATCGGCGCGTCGAAACGCGGCGGGTGCTCGGGCGGCGGGCCGGATGCCTCGACCGTCATGCGCGCGCCTTCCTGCTCGCCATCGGGCAAGACCTCGATCATGACGCCGTAGCGATCCTCGATCTCGGCAAGTTCCGCGCGCTTGCGGTTGAGCATGTAATAGGCCGCTTCCTGGCTCGCGCGCAGCGTCAACTGCGAACCGCGACCACGCGCGGCCTCGTCCTCGAGCAGACGCAGCGCCGACAGACCGGCCGACGAGGCGGTACGAACGAAGCCGGTGCCTTCGCAATGCGGGCACGGCCGCGTCGAAGCTTCGAGAACGCCGGTGCGCAGCCGCTGACGGCTCATTTCCATCAGCCCGAACGACGAGATACGACCGACCTGGATGCGCGCACGATCGTTCTTGAGCGCCTCCTTCATCGCCTTCTCGACCTTACGGACGTTGGACGAATGGTCCATGTCGATGAAGTCGATGACGACGAGGCCGGCCATGTCGCGCAAGCGCAACTGGCGCGCAATCTCGGTCGCGGCTTCGAGATTGGTCGCGGTCGCGGTCTGCTCGATATTGTGTTCGCGCGTCGAGCGCCCCGAGTTGATGTCGATCGACACCAAAGCCTCGGTCGGGTTGATGACGAGATACCCGCCCGACTTGAGCTGAACGACCGGGTGGTACATCGCCGAAAGCTGATCCTCGACGCCAGCGCGCTGGAACAGCGGCACCGGATCGGAATAATGCTGCACCTTGCGGGCATGGCTCGGCATCAGGAGCTTCATGAACTCCCTCGCCTGGCGATAGCCCTCGTCGCCCTCGACGATCACTTCCTCGATCTCGCGGTTGTAGATGTCGCGAATCGCGCGCTTCATCAGATCGCTGTCGGCGTACACCAGCGCCGGAGCCGACGACTGCAACGTCGTTTCGCGAATCCCGTCCCACAGCCGGGCGAGGTAATCGAAGTCGCGCTTGATCTCGACCTTGGTGCGCTGGAGACCGGCGGTGCGGACGATACAGCCCATCGAGGGCGGCAACGTCAGCTCGGCCATGATCGTCTTGAGCCGCTTGCGATCGCCCGCGTTCGAGATTTTCCGCGAGATGCCGCCGCCGTGCGACGTGTTCGGCATCAGCACGCAATAACGTCCGGCGAGGCTCAGATAGGTGGTGAGCGCCGCGCCCTTGTTGCCGCGTTCTTCCTTGACGACCTGCACCAGCAGCACCTGACGGCGGCGGATAACGTCCTGGATTTTATAGCGGCGGCGCAGGTTCATGCGGCGTTCGCGCAGATCCTCGACCGCGTCGTCGGACTGGCTCTTGCCGCGGCTGCGGCGACGACCGCTTTCTTCTGCGGTTGCTTCGGCGTCGACACCGCCGTCATCTTCGAACCGCTCGACCGAATCCTCGTCGATCTCGTGATCGTCGCCTTCACCGTCGTCGTCGTAATCGTCGTCTTCGGCATCCTGCTGAGCGCGCAAGGCGGCTTCCTGCGCGGCATGCTCGGCCTCTTCGCGCAACAACGCCTCGCGATCCTCACGCGGGATCTGATAATAATCGGGGTGGATTTCGCTGAAGGCGAGGAAGCCGTGGCGATTGCCGCCGTAATCGACGAACGCCGCCTGAAGCGACGGTTCGACACGGGTTACTTTGGCGAGATAGATATTACCCTTGAGCTGTTTGCGCTCGGCAGATTCGAAATCAAACTCTTCGATTCGGTTCCCTTTGACGACAGCCACCCGGGTTTCTTCCCGGTGGCGTGCGTCGATCAGCATACGCGTGGTCATTTAATGTTCTCCGGGCGCGCGGGCCACGGCCGTACAGGCCGTTCCGCGCGCGATCATGACGCGGCGCGTGCCGGGCGGAAAACGCGCCCGGCCGGTGGCCGCAATGGGTTTCGAAAATCGCCTCTGCTCGCATCGCACGCCCGAGCGCTTGGCCCACGGCACCCCGCGCGCTCGCGAAGCCGCCGGCAAAAGCCGGTCGGCGCGAGCTTGTGGAGAAATGCATCATGCGAACGTCAACCTGAAAAGTCACCGCAAAACCATGCAGCGACCGGATCGACCGGGGCAGCGCCAAAACAAGCGCTTTCCGGTGCTTGCGCATGCGTAGCATTCCAAACGGTGCGCAGCAACCGGCACATTTTTTTCGCTGCACGGCAGCAATGCAATGGTGAACGTCGCGTTAACCTTGCCGTTTCACCACGGGGTGATGCGTCCGTGACAGAACGATCGCAGTAACTGCGTAATTAACGGGATTCTCCCACGATGTCTTTTCGCTGGACCGGCCGCGTGCCGGCGCGGCATTATGCTCGCGTGTCGTTTTTCCTCGCCCTGCTGGCCTGCTGGTTCGCCGGCACCCCGAGTTTGGCCGCGACGATACGGCGGGTCGACGTGCGTCGCGACCGGATTGTCCTGCACTTCGATCGCAGCGTCGCGGATGCGTCGGCCTTCCTGCTCGCTCGCCCGCAACGGATCGCGGTCGATGTCACCGGCGCGACGCCGGGCCGCTCGGTCGGTGTCGACGGCATCGTCACGGCAGTACGCCAAAGCCCGCGCGGCACGGACGGGCTGCGCATCGTGTTCGATCTCGCGCGCCCTGCCGTGGTTCGCGAGGGCAGCTTCGGCGACGACGGACGCGATCTGACGATCGCGCTACGTACCGTCGATGACGCAACCTTCGCGCGCGCCGCCAATGCGCGGAGCGTTCGCTTCCTGCCGTCCTTCACCTTCGGCACTGCGACGCGGGCCGTCCGCAAATATCAGGTTGCCGTGCCGATCCCGCCGTCGAGCCGCAAGCTCCACCTGCCGCGCGTCTATGGCGATGACGCCAGCCGTCCGCTGGTGGTGATCGATGCCGGTCACGGCGGCCAGGACCCCGGCGCGATCGCCCCCACCGATGGCCGGCGCGAGAAGGACGTGACGCTACGCATCGCCAAGGCGATCCGCGACGAGCTGCTCCAATCCGGCCGGGTGCGCGTCGCGCTGACTCGCGAGGACGACCGCTTCATCATCCTGCAGGAGCGGTTCGGCATCGCGCGCAAGCTCCACGCCAACCTGTTCATTTCGATCCACTGCGACAGCGTCGGCTCGGGCGATGCGAGCGGCGCTTCGGTGTACACCTTATCCGAAGTCGCCTCCGACAAGGAATCGGCGCGGCTGGCGGCGCGCGAGAACAAGGCGGACGTCATCGCTGGCGTGAATCTCGCCTCGACCTCGCCCGACATCTCCTCGATCCTGATCGATCTGACCCAGCGCGAGACGATGAACTCCTCGGCCAATTTCGCCCGCCTGCTCGGCCGCGAGGCGCAGCCGCTGGTGCCGATGAAGCCCAACTTCCATCGCATGGCCTCGCTCATGGTGCTGAAGGCGCCCGACATGCCCTCGATCCTGTTCGAGACCGGCTATATCTCGAATCCGCGCGATGCCGATTTCATCGACTCCCCCGAAGGTCGCCAGGCGATCGCGGAAAGCGTGCGGCGCGCGGTGGATGTGCATTTCGCGCGTCGGCTCGCTTCCACGCAGTAACACGCAGATTTCACCGGCGAGGCTGGCAACGCGCGTGAAACTTGCTAGAGCCTGCCCCGGATATGGCCGACGATGATTCCAGCGTGAACTTCCGCCTGCGTCGCGAGGCGGACGGACTGCGAGGGCTTGCGGGCCGCCTTTGGGGCCGCTGGTGGGTGAAACTGCTGCTCGTGCTCGGTGTGCTGGCGGGAATCGCCTATGCCGCGTTCTTCGCTTTGTTCGCGCGCGACTTGCCCTCGGTCGACAAGCTTCGCGTCTACGAGCCGCCGCTGCCGACCAACGTGCGCGCGATCGACGGCCTGCCGATCCATTCCTACGCGCGAGAACGCCGCGTGGAATTGAGCTACAACGAATATCCGCCGCTGCTGGTGCGCGCCTTCCTCGCCGCCGAGGACAAGACCTTCTTCGAGCATCACGGTGTCGATTACGCCGGCATCGCCTCCGCCCTGTGGGACAATCTCGCCCGCAACAAGCGCGCGCGCGGTGCCTCGACGATCACGCAGCAGGTCGCCAAGAACCTGCTGATCGGCAACGAGCACAGCTACAGCCGCAAGCTGAAAGAGGCGATCCTCGCCTATCGAATCGAGGATTCGCTGACCAAGCCGCAGATCCTCGAACTGTACCTCAACCAGATCGCGCTCGGCCGTAACGCCTTCGGCGTCGAGGCAGCGAGCTACGCCTATTTCGGCAAGGAACTGAGCGAGCTCGATCTCGCGCAATTCGCCTATCTCGCGATCCTGCCCAAAGGCCCGTCAAACTACGATCCCGATCGTCATGCCGAACGCGCGCTGGCGCGACGCCATTATGTGCTCGCCGAGATGCTCAGGAACGGCTTCATCGATCAGAGCCACTATGCGCAGGCCGATGCCGAGCCGCTCGGCACGGTGCCGCGCCAGACGCCCAAGACCGAAATCGCCGGCACCGGCTATTTCGTCGAGGAAGTGCGCCGGCAATTGATCGACAAATTCGGCGAGGACGGCAATGCCGGGCCGTACAGCGTCTATGCTGGCGGGCTGTGGGTCCGCACCTCGCTCGACCAGCGCATTCAGGAATATGCGCAGACCGCGCTTCGCAACGGCCTGCTGCGTTACGATCGCGGGCGCGGTTGGAGCGGGCCGCTCGGTCATGCCGACATCACCGGCGACGCCTGGCTGTCGACGCTGCTCAACACCCATATCGGCCTCGATTATCAGGACTGGCGCGCCGCGATCGTCACCGCAGTCGACAGCAGTTCGGCGACGCTCGGCTTCGCGAACGGAGAGACCGGCACGATGCCGCGATCGGCCGCGCAGATGCCGGTGCGCGAGCAAGGCGGGACCGCCTTCGCCGCGATCAAGCCGGGCGACATCATCGCCGTCGCACCCGAGGGTGACCAGTTCGCGTTGCGCGCCGTCCCGAAAATCTCTGGCGCGTTCGTCGTCGAAGAACCCTCGACCGGGCGGGTGATGGCGATGCAGGGCGGGTTCGACTTCCGTCTGCAGGCGTTCAACCGCGCCACCCAGGCGCTGCGCCAGCCGGGATCGACGATCAAGCCGATCGTGTATTCCGCCGCACTCGAGAACGGCATGACGCCAGCCTCGATCATCGTCGACGGCCCGTTCTGCGTCTTCCAGGGCGCGCGGCTCGGGCAGAAATGCTTTCGGAACTTTGGCGGCAGTGCTGGCTCAGGCCCTCACACGATGCGGTGGGGCATCGAGCAATCACGCAACCTGATGACGGTGCGCGCCGCCGCGCAGACCGGCATGCCCAAGGTGGTCGGGCTGATGGACCGGATCGGCGTCGGCAAATATCCGCCCTATCTGTCCTTCGCGCTCGGCGCGGGCGAGACGACGGTGGCACGGATGGTCAACGCCTACACCATCCTCGAGAACCACGGGCAGGCGCATCAGGGCACGCTGATCGACTTCGTGCAGGATCGGCACGGCAAGGTGATCTGGCCCGAGAATTGGCATGCGTGCGAAGGCTGCAACGCGCCCGATTGGAACGGCAAGCCGATGCCGCGCCCGGTCAACCGGGGCAAGCAGGTGGTCAACGCGATGAGCGCCTATCAGATGGTCCACATCGCCGAGGGCGTGATCCAGCGCGGCACCGCGACCGTGTTGCGCGACCTCGACCGGCCGATGTTCGGCAAGACCGGCACCAACTCCGGCCCTACCGATGTGTGGTTCATCGGCGGCACGCCGCAGATGATCGGCGGCCTGTATATCGGCTATGACACACCGCATGGCCTGGGCGGCTACGCGCAGGGCGGTACGATCGCGGCGCCGATCTTCAAGGAATTCGCGGTCAAGGCATATGAGGGTCTGCCCAAGGTGCCGTTCCGCGCGCCGGCCGGTATTCGCATGGTTCGCATCGATCGCGCCTCGGGCAAGCCGGTCTATGGCGCCTGGCCGACCGCCGATCCCAAGGCGCCGGTGATCTGGGAAGCGTTCAAGCCCGAGAGCGAGCCGCGCCGCGTCTTCCATCGCCAGACGCCCGAGGAAGCCGCAGCGGCCGCCGCTGCTGCCGCCGCCGCGCGGGCACAGGCGGCGCAAGCGGCGCAGGCGGGCGAGCAGCGCAAGGACAGCGACTTCTTGCAAAGAGAGGGCGGGATTTACTAGGGCAACCCGTCGCCCGGGCGAAGGCCGGGGCCGCTGCGTTTGATACGAAGCGCTTGCCACATTACATAGCGGCCCCGGCCCCATAATCCCTTGGCGCCGGGGCGACGATCAGAACCTGGAGTTACCACCATGCGCGCCGAAGCGCAGGCACATATCGATTCGATCAAGGACTCGCTCGCGCTGCTCCGCCGTTTTCTCGACTGGGACCGTGCGCTTCGGCGGCTCGACGAACTCAACGCGCGCGTCGAAGACCCGACGTTGTGGAACGACGCCAAGGCGGCGCAGGATGTGATGCGCGAGCGGCGGCGGCTCGACGAGGCGATCGGCGCGACGCGGGCGATCGAAAGCGAGCTGAGCGACACCGCCGAACTGATCGAGATGGCCGAGGCCGAAGGCGACACCGAGATGGAGAACGAGGGCGTCGCCGCGCTCGCCACTCTCTCGAAACGCGCCGCCGAGGATAAGGTCAAGGCGCTCCTCGCCGGCGAGGCTGATGGCAACGACACCTATGTCGAGGTCAATGCCGGCGCGGGCGGCACCGAGAGCCAGGATTGGGCAGGCATGCTCCAGCGCATGTATTCGCGCTGGGCGGAGCGTCACGGCCTCAAGGTCGAACTGGTCGATCACCATTCGGGCGAGCAGGCCGGCATCAAATCGGCGACGTTGCTGCTCAAGGGCGAGAATGCCTATGGCTATGCCAAGACCGAGAGCGGCGTTCACCGCCTCGTCCGCATCAGCCCCTATGACAGTGCCGCGCGTCGCCACACCTCGTTCGCGAGTGTGTGGGTCTATCCGGTGATCGACGACAATATCGACGTGCAATATAACGAAAGCGATCTGCGCATCGATACGTACCGCGCGTCAGGCGCCGGCGGCCAGCACATCAACACGACCGATTCGGCGGTGCGGATCACGCACATTCCGACCGGCATCGTCGTGCAGTGCCAGAACCAGCGATCGCAGCACAAGAACAAGGCAGAGGCGTACAACCAACTCCGCGCCAAGCTCTACGAACGCGAATTGCAGATCCGCGAGGCGGCGGCCAGCGCGGAGAACGCCAGCAAGACCGATATCGGCTGGGGCCACCAGATCCGCTCCTACGTGTTGCAGCCCTATCAGTTGGTGAAGGATTTGCGCACCGGCGTTACCTCGACCAGCCCGTCCGACGTGCTGGACGGCGATCTCGACGCCTTCATGGCCGCCGCGCTGTCGCAGCGCGTGACCGGCGAGACGGTCGAGGTGGAGGACGTCGACTGATCATGGCATGGGGGCACCTCAGGGGTTCGTCGTTGGCGCTGCTGGCGCTCGCCGCTTGCGCCCCCACGGCAACGCAACAGGCCGAAGGCCCCTTCCCCGCCGCCGACCGCCCGGTCGCGCGGATCGTTTCGCCGCGCTGGTCCACCGAGCAGGATCGTGACAGCCGCGACGAAGCACAGCAGGTCATGGCGAAAGCCGGCATCAAGCGCGGCATGACCGTCGCCGATCTCGGCGCGGGCGAGGGCTATTACACGATCCGCCTCGCCGCGCACGTCGGCAAGGAGGGTCGCGTGCTGGCCGAGGATATCGTCGCCAGCATCCACGATGCGCTGGCGGAACGCGTCGCGCGCGACCGGCTCGACAATGTCAGCGTGCGGCTCGGTACGCCCGCCGATCCGAAGCTGCCGGCGAACAGCTTCGACCGCGTCCTGATGATCCACATGTATCATGAAATCGGCCAACCCTACGAATTCCTGTGGCGGATGCGCCCGTCGCTCAAGCCCGACGGCCTTGTCGTGGTGGTCGATGCCGATCGCCCGACCCAGCGCCACGGCACACCGCCCGCGTTGCTGAAATGCGAGTTCGCCGCTGTCGGCTACACGCAGGTCGCTCGGCAGGACATGCCATCGGCCGGCGGCTATCTTGCTACGTTCAAAGCGGTGGGTCGACGACCGGAACCGTCGACGATCAAGGCCTGCGTGAACCGATAAGGCCCCCAGTCGACCACATATCGGCGAACACCCTACCCGCGATCATAGCAACCCGATGCGCCGGAAACTCGCTGTCTCGCGCCCTGCGAGTACGAGATGGTCGATCAGCCGCACACCCACCCCGTCCAGCGCCCGCGCCAGCCGTCGCGTAAGAGCGCGGTCGCCCTCGCTGGGCGTCGGGTCGCCGCTGGGGTGGTTGTGCGCCATCACCACACCTGCCGCGTCGAAGGTCAATGCATCCGCGACGATGATGCGGATCGGCACCTCGACCGTGTGCGGCTCGTTCGAGGGCCGGGTACGGACCCCGAGCAGCCGCCATTCGGGATCGACATACGCGAACATGGCGACCTCGATCGCGAGATCGCGGATCGGCGCGAACAGCGCGATCGCGACATGCTCGGCATCCAGTTTGCGGAAGGGCGCGCCGGGCGGCGGGATGGGGATCGGTGATAGCTCCACCCCGCAATGATGACGCGTTCAGCGATGCCTGGAAGGACACCCCTCCATTTCGGGCCATTCATATCGGCGGTGACGCGCGAGGCGGCGCGCGCTAGACCCGCGCGCATGCAGCAATATCTCGATCTGATGAGGCGAGTCCTCGATACCGGCGCGGAGCAGATGGACCGCACCGGCACCGGCACGCTCTCGGTGTTCGGGCACCAGATGCGCTTCGATCTCGCGCAGGGCTTCCCTGTGCTGACCACGAAGAAGCTACACCTGCGCTCGATCATCGTTGAGCTGTTGTGGTTCCTGCGCGGCGACACCAACGTCCAGTGGCTGCGCGACCGCAAGGTGAGCATCTGGGACGAATGGGCCGACGAAAACGGTGATCTCGGCCCGGTTTACGGCAAGCAATGGCGCGACTGGGCGACTGCGGACGGGCACCACATCGACCAGATCGCCGAGCTGATCGAGCAGATCAAGACCAACCCGGCCTCGCGTCGCCAGATCGTCACCGCCTGGAATCCGGGTGACCTGCACGCGATGGCGCTGGCGCCGTGCCACTGCCTCTTCCAGACCTATGTCGCGAACGGACGGCTATCGCTCCAGCTCTACCAGCGCTCGGCCGATATCTTCCTTGGCGTGCCGTTCAACATCGCCAGTTACGCGTTGCTGACGCACCTGATCGCGCAGCAATGCGGGCTGGAGCCGGGCGAGTTCATCTGGACCGGCGGCGACTGCCACCTCTATTCCAACCATCTCGATCAGGCGCGTGAGCAGCTTTCCCGCACGCCGGGGCCGTTGCCACGGCTGGAGATCCGGCGGCGGGCCGATTCGATCGATGGCTATGAGTATGAGGATTTCGTACTTCACGATTACATTGCGCAGCCGCATATCAAGGCGGCGGTGGCGGTGTGATTACGCTCGTTTTCGCCCACGCGGAGAATGGCGTCATCGGCAGCGACGGCAAACTGCCCTGGCATCTCCCCGCCGACCTGAAGCGGTTCAAGGCGCTGACGCTGGGCAAACCGATGATCATGGGCCGCAAGACGTTCGAGAGCTTCCCGGCGCCCCTGCCGGGCCGCCGCCATATCCTGCTGACGCGCGACGCGGACTGGTCGGCGGCGGGAGCGGAGGTCGCGCACACGGTCGAGGCTGCGCTCGCGCTCGCCGGCGGCGACGTTTCGGTGATCGGTGGAGCTGAGGTTTTTCGGCTGTTCGAGGATCGCGCCGACTGCGCCGAAGTCACGACGATTTGGCGCGAATATGAGGGCGACGCCCAATTCACGCTCGATGCCGGCAGATGGCAGGAATTGGCGCGCGAGGATCATGCCGCCGAAGGCGAACGCCCGGCTTACAGTTTCTTCACGCTCACACCACGCCGCTGACGCAATGCCTGCGCAACCCCACTGGCGCGCGCTGTCCCGCGCCCCTATAGCCCGCCGACATGGAGCGGCTTGACGGCAGCTCGGTGCTGCCTGCGGCTTTGCGCGGCGGTATCGTTGCGCTTGGGAATTTCGACGGGTTCCATCTGGGGCACCAGGCCGTGGTCGGCCGAGCGATCGCGCGCGCGCGTGCCGAGGGGCGGCCCGCTTTGGTCGCGACGTTCGATCCGCATCCGGTGCGCTACTTCAAGCCCGATGCCGCGCCCTTCCGGCTCACCACGCTCGACCAGCGCGAGCGGCTGTTCGCGGAAGCCGGCGCCGACGCGATGATCGTCTTCCGCTTCGACGCAGCGCTCGCCGCGCTGAGCGCGCAAGCGTTTGTCGAGCAGCGGCTGATCGCGGCGATCGGCCTGGGCGGCGCGGTGACGGGCCAAGACTTCACCTTCGGCAAGGCCCGCAGCGGCAATATCGGCGTGCTGACCGAACTCGGCCGGCGCCACGGCTTCTCGGTCGAGTCGGTCGCGCCAGTGACACTCGACGACGAGCCGGTCTCATCAAGCCGCATCCGCGCGGCGCTGACCAGCGGATATCCACGCGGCGCGGCGCGGCTGCTCACCCGCCCGTTCACGATCGAGGGCGAGGTGATGCACGGCGCGAAGCTGGGCCGGACGATCGGCTTTCCCACCGCGAATCTCGACATGGGCACATATCTGCGGCCGACCTACGGCATCTATGCGGTGCGCGGCCGCCTTCCCGATGGGCGTGTGCTCAGCGGCGCGGCGAACCTCGGCGTGCGACCGAGCTTCGATCCGCCCAAGGAATTGCTCGAACCGCATTTCTTTGACTTTGCCGGCGACCTCTACGGACAGACGATCGCGGTCGAGCTCATCGAGTTTCTTCGCGCAGAGGCCAAGTACGACACGCTCGACGCGCTCACAGACGCGATCGCAGCGGATTGCGACCGGGCGCGGGTGGTGCTCGCGGGCGGGTAATCCGGTTTGTTTTGCCAGCCATGAAACCCGTGCGCCGCGCGAACGTTTCGCCTCCGCACTGATCCTTCTGGTGCCGTCATGCCGTAACCAGGCTGCGACATCACCGGCGGGGCAAGCCTCACGACAAGGAGACGCATCATGACGACTCGTTCCGGTTCCGCACGTTACGAAGGCTTTGGCAAAGACGGCCAGGGCCATGTCTCGACCCAGTCGGGCGTTCTTTCCGATTCGCCGTACAGCTTCACCACGCGCTTCGGCGAGGAACCCGGCACCAACCCGGAAGAACTGATCGCCGCCGCGCACGCGAGTTGCTTCACCATGGCGCTCAGCTTCGCGCTGGCGCAGGCCGGGTATAGCGCGGGAACGCTCGAGACGACCGCCAAGGTGACGGTTGTGCAGGCTGACGGCGGCTTCAAGATCACCCGTTCGGACCTCGCGTTGACCGCCACGATCGACGGCATCGAACCCGGCCAGTTCGAGAGCATCGCTGCTGACGCCAAGGCCAATTGCCCGGTTTCCAAGCTTCTCAATGCCGAGATCACGCTGACGCACACGCTCAACGGCTGACCCTCTCCATCGACGTTGCGTGATCGGAAGGGTGTCTTCCGTTCACGCAACCTCTGCTCGGTGCCGGGGGTTCTGGGTCCATCGCACGAAAAGGATATCGATATGCGCAGGCTGATACTCGCCGCCGTCGCGGCTATGACGCTGGTCCCCGCCATCCCCGCCACCGCGCAGGATCGCCATTGGGACAATGGCCGTCCGGGCCACGACGATCGCGACAGGCGCGGCCCCGATGGTCGTGGCCCTGATGGGCGCGGTCCTGACGGGCGCGGTCCCGCTGGCCGTGGCCCTGACGGACGTGGTCCGAATGGCCGCGATCATGATCGTGCCGACTGGCGCGGCAATGGGCGTGGCCCCGGTCGCGACTGGCGCCAGTATCGCGGTTACGATTATAACCGCCCCGAACCCGGCCAGCGCGCCTATTACGCTGACCGCTATTATCGCGACGGCAGCTATTACCAGCCGCGCCGGCTCGGCCGCTATGACCGCATCTATCGCGGCGGCAACGGCCGCTATTATTGCCGCCGCTCGGATGGCACCACCGGCTTGATCGTCGGCGGGCTTGCCGGCGGATTGCTCGGCAACGCGCTATCGAATGGCCGGTCGAGCACGCTAGGCACATTGCTCGGCGTCGCTGGCGGTGCGGCGCTTGGCACGTCGATTGATCGCGGCCAGGTGACCTGCCGCTGAGCGGAGCGACCTGACGAACACGCGAAAGGCCCGGTGAGCGATCACCGGGCTTTTTGTTTCAGAACAGCCCGCCGCCGATCATCAGCCGAAGCGCGCAGAACACGATCAACACGATATTGAGATTGCGCCCGGATCGGTGCGAGGACAGCATTCCCAGCACCACGCCGAACAGGGCCAGCGGGATCAGCAGCCAGTTGAACCAGCCGAAAAACGGGATGAACCCGATGATCGCCCCGAAAAAGACGAGCACGCCGACGAATATGGAAAGCAGGTTGAGCATAAGCGGCAGGATGACTTTGCCTGCACCGTAACGCAAGCGCGCCGCACCTGGTTAACGGCGATTTCGGCAATTAACCGCGTTCCCGCGTTCCGCCTTAACCGAAAATACGTCATGCGCGCGCATTGTCCGCCCGAATGGAAATGGGAGCGCCTGGAATGCCTGATAACCGGCTGATCGCCTTACTCGCGCTTGCGCTGGCGACCGCAGGCTGCGGCGCGCGCAACACCGAGCAGAGCAATCTCGATTCGCTCGACAACCAGCTCGCCGATGCCGGTAGCGGCAATGGCCGCGATCCGGCGATGATGGCGGCGCTGCACGATCAGATCATGGTCGATCCCGCGCTCGCGCAGCAAGCCAATGACAATGCCGTGCGTCCGCCTGCCCAGCCGTATTCGGGCGCGGTCCCGGCCGATACCGTCACCGCCGCCGCGAGCACCGCCGCCACCGGCGCTGGTGCCGGCACCAGCGAGACGCTCAAATCCGCACCAGCCCCCAAGGCCGACGGATCGTGCCCGCAATGCGAGGCGGCGCGCCAGTCGCTGACGCTCGGCGCGCTGGCGTCGCGCCAGAAGGACAAGCGCACCGCGAATTGCGCGGGCGAGATGCATTATTCGGCGAGCTGGGCGACGCGACTCCCGAGCGACCTGCCACTTTACCCGGATGCCCGCGTCAGCGAGGCAGCCGGCGCCTCCGAAAACGGCTGCGCGCTCCGCGCCGTCAGCTTCGCGACTGCGGCGTCGCTTCAGACCGTGATCGACTGGTATTACACGCGCGCATCGGGCGCGGGCTTCGCCGCCGAGCATGAAGCCGACGGCAGCCAGCATGTGCTGGGCGGCACGCGCGGGCGCGATGGCGCAGCTTTCGCGCTGTTCCTCACCACGCGCCGCGATGGCGGGACGGACGTCGATCTGGTGGCAAACAACGGAAGCTGACGCGGCTCACGCCTAAGCACAGGTTCTCTTTCGCGCCGAACCGCGCTAACGGGCGGCATGACACACTTTTTTCTGGTCTTTACGCGCGGCGCGATCGGCACCGTCGAGCGGCGGCATGTTGGCCGCTTGATGACGGCGCTGTTCGGGGTGAGCTTTCGCTTTGATACGCTGGCCGCCACTGTGATCGGCGGCCTGTCTTTCGTACGAGCCGTGGCATGAGCGAGACCCCGCGAACCGAAGGCGATGTCCGCAGCTTCCGCGTCGAGGCCGACGACGACGGCATCCGGCTCGATCGCTGGTTCAAGCGCCATCTGCCCGACACGAGCTTCACCACCGTCGCGAAATGGGCGCGCACCGGCCAGCTTCGCGTCGATGGCGCGCGCGCGACGCCGGGCGACCGCATCGTGCCGGGCCAGACGATCCGCGTGCCGCCGGCCGAGCCGGTCCGCGCCGACGCACCGCAGAAGCGCGAACGCGTCGCACTCAGCGAGGACGAGATCGCCTTCGCGCGCGAACTCGTCATCCACCGCGATGCGCAGGCGATCGTCCTCAACAAGCCGCCCGGTCTCGCCACGCAGGGCGGCACCAAGACGACCGAGCATGTCGATGGGCTGCTCGACGCCTATCAGGACGATTACGATGGGCGCCCCAAGCTCGTCCACCGGCTCGACAAGGATACCAGCGGCGCGTTGCTGATCGCGCGGACCAGCCGCGCGGCGGCGTTCTTCTCGAAGTCGTTCTCATCGCGCACCGCCAAGAAAATCTACTGGGCGCTCGTCGTGGGCGTGCCCTCGATCGAGGACGGCATGATCGAGCTGCCGATCGCCAAGCAACCCGGCTCGGGTGGCGAGAAGATGCACGTCGATGAGGCCGAAGGCGCTCCCGCCCGCACGCGCTACCGCGTGATCGAACTCGCCGGCACCACTTGCGCGTGGGTCGAGCTGATCCCCTACACCGGGCGCACGCATCAGTTGCGGGTGCATATGGCGGCGATCGGCCATCCGATCGTCGGCGACGGCAAATACGGCGGACAGGCTGCGTTCCTCACCGGCAGCATCAGCCGCAAGATGCACCTCCATTCGCGCAACCTTCGCATCGACCATCCCGATGGCGGCGTGATCGACGTCAAGGCCGAACTGCCGCGCCACTTCGCCGAAAGCCTCAAGCATTTCGGGTTCGAGGAGATGCTCGGCGACAACATGCCGCTCGACACGCCCCCGCCCCCTAGCAAGGCGGTGAAGAAACAGCAGGCCAAGCAACACGCCAAGACGATGCGCAAGGACCGCAAGGGCGAACGCCGGCGGCGCGGTGCCCCGGACAAATGAGCGCGCTATACCTTGACGATCTCACCCCCGGCGATGCCTGGACCGGCGCGCCGATCGCGGTGGAAGAAGCGGATGTGGTGCGGTTCGCGCGCGAATTCGACGCGCAACCGATGCATATCGACCCGCAAGCGGCCGCCATCGGCCGGTTCGGCGGGCTGATCGCCAGTGGCTGGCATGTCGCCGCGCTGGTGATGCGCGATTTCATCGCCAACAATCCGTTCGGCGACACGCCGCTGCTCGGCATCGGGGTGGACGAACTGCGCTGGCTGAAGCCGGTGCGGCCGGGCGACACGCTGATCGCGCGGCGCGAGATCGTCGCGGTACGGCGCTCCGCCAGCAAGCCGCAGCTTGGCACGGTGACGATGCGGACGACCGTGACCGATCAGCAGGGCGACATGGTTATGAGCATGATCAACCTGATGCAGTTCCCCACGCGGCCGATGTGATGCACCCCGCGTCCGCTTTCCGCTGGGAAGACCGCGAGGCGATGCGCGCGCTCGTCACTGAGCGCGGCTTCGGCACGCTGTTCGTGGCGACGCCGGATGGACCACGCGTCGCGCATGTGCCGGTGGTATGGCTCGGCGAGGCGACGCTTGGCCTGCATCTGGCGCGCGGAAATGGCATCGTGCGTCATCTCGACGGCGCGACCGCTGTCTTCGTCGTGCAAGGGCCGGACGGGTATATCAGCCCCGACTGGTACGGGCTGGGCGCGGATCAGGTGCCGACCTGGAACTATGTCGCGATCGAACTCGAGGGGCGGATGCGGCGCATGGAGCAGGATGCTTTGGTGGCCCAGGTTGACGCGATTTCCGCCGAACAGGAGGCACGGCTCGCGCCGAAAGCGCCGTGGACGCGGAATAAGATGGACGGCGCACTGTTCGACCGCATGACGCGGGGGATCGTCGGTTTCACGCTTGAGGTGCAGGCGTGGCGCGGCACGCGGAAACTCGGGCAGAACAAGCCCGAAGCGGCACGACTGGCGGCGGCGGAGGGTGCGGAGGCGTCCGGTCGGCGCGGCATCGCGGATTGGATGCGCAGCGTATGAACCGGCTCGCTCTGTTCGACTGCGACGGCACGCTGGTCGATAGCCAGGCGAATATCTGCCGCGCGGTCGAGGATACCTTCACGCTGCACCAGCTCGACGTGCCGGAGCGCGATGCGATCCGGCGGATCGTCGGGCTCAGCCTCGTCGAAGCGATGCAGGCGCTGCTTCCCGACGCCGATGCCGCGCAACACCAAGCGCTCGCCGCCGAATACAAGGCACGGTTCTTCGCAATGCGCAGCACCGGCGCGCTTGCCGACGAGCCGCTGTTCGACGGGATCGCCGATGTACTCGACCAGCTTGAGGCGGACGGCTGGCTGTTCGGCGTCGCGACCGGCAAGTCGGATCGCGGCCTCGCGCATGTTCTCGCCGCGCACGGGCTGACCGCGCGCTTCATCACGCTCCAGACCGCTGATCGCCACCCTTCCAAGCCGCACCCTTCGATGATCGAACAGGCGATGGCGGATGCCGGCGCGTCGCCCGAAACGACGGTGATGATCGGCGATACCAGCTATGACATGCTGATGGCGCGCGCTGCCGGCACGCGCGCGCTCGGCGTCGGCTGGGGCTATCATCCCCCACATGAACTGCATGCGGCGGGCGCGCATGCGGTTGCGACCGAAGTGCCCGCACTGGTTGGGCTGATGGCAACATGAACGACGACGCGAAACACTGGTCGATCATCGTCGGCGCGCGGCTGGCGGCGACGGCCGGCGCAGTGCTCGGGCTGATCCTGATCGCGCGCACTGATGCACTGGTTCCCAAGATCATCGGCACGGCGCTGGTGTTGTCAGCGCTCTTCATGATGGCGGTGGTGCCGCGCGCGCTTGCGCGCCGCTGGCGGACGCCGCCCGAATGAAGCGTTTCTGGAAAGTCGTGACGGTCGATGCCGAACGCGGCATCCGGCTCGACGGCAAGCCGCTGCGCACGCCCGGTCGCGTACCACTGCTGTTACCTACCCAAGCACTGGCCGAGGCGGTTGCCGACGAATGGCGCGCGTGTGGCGAGACGGTCGATCCGGGCGCGATGCCGCTGACCGGACTCGGCAACGCGGCGATCGATCGCATCGCCGGCGATCCGATGCTGTTCGCCGCCGGTCTCGCGGCGTACGGCGAAAGCGACCTGCTCTGCTACCGCGCCGACGATCCCGAGGAACTGGCCGGGCGGCAGACGGCGGCGTGGGAGCCGCTGCTCGATTGGGCGCGCCACCGCTACGATGTGCATTTCGAGGTCGTCACCGGCATCATGCATCGCGCGCAGCCGCCCGCGACGCTGGCGCGGCTGGGTGAAGCGGTGGCGGCGCGTGGTGCGTTCGAACTGGCGGCGCTGTCGCCGATCGTGACGATCAGTGGCTCGCTGATCGCGGCTCTCGCGCTGATCGAAGGCGCGGCGAGCGCGGAAGACGTGTGGACGGCAGCGATCGTCGACGAAGAGTTCCAGGCCGATCGCTGGGGCCGCGACCCGCTCGCCGAAGGCGCGCGCGCGGTGCGGCGCCGCGATTTCGACGCGGGCGTTCGGCTGCTCGACCTTCTCCGTCTGGCGTAATCAGCGCAACAGCTTGCGGATGAACCCGATGATGCCGGTCTGGCGCGACCGCTTGAGCCGTTCGGCCGCGAGGATCGTCTTCACGCAGGCGAAGCATTCCTCGACGTCATCGTTGACCAGCACATAATCGTAACCGTCCCAGTGGCTCACCTCGTTGGCGGCGCGGGCCATGCGGGCGTCGATCACCGCCATCGAGTCGGTCGCGCGGCGTTCCAGCCGTTCGCGCAGGATCTCCATCGAGGGCGGCAGGATGAAGATGCGGACGATATCGCCGCCGGCGAGCTGGTGGAGCTGCTGCGCGCCCTGCCAGTCGATGTCGAACAGGATGTCGCGGCCCTTGCCCAGTTCGCTCCAGACCTGCGACTTGGGCGTGCCGTAGCGGTGGTCGAAGACGTGCGCCCATTCGAGAAATTCGTGATTCGCGACCATCTCGCGGAAGCGTTCGAGATCGACGAAATGGTAATCGACGCCATCGACCTCGCCAGGGCGCATCGGCCGCGTGGTGTACGAGACCGACATGTGCAGCTCGGTCTCGGCGGCGAGCAGCTTGCGCGCGATCGTCGATTTGCCCGCGCCCGACGGCGAGGACAGGACGAACAGCACGCCACGGCGCTTGAAGCCGTGCGGGTCGGCGGGGTTGTATACGCTCATCGCGCGCTACTGGCGCGCCCGGCCCTGCCCCGTCAACCCGCCAAGACGGTTTACGCTTGCGGTTCCGACGTGCCGAACGCGGCATCCTTGAGCTTGCCGATGCCGCGCAGCACCAGCCAGCCGGTCGCGAAGGTCAGCGCGAGCGGGATCGCCGCGCGCACGACGGTCGCCACGATGGCACCCTCGATCGCGCCATCGACGGTGCTGTCCTCGCCGTCCGAACCATCGATGGCGGCGCCGATCGCTGCGCCGATAAGGGTGGTGAAGTTCATATGAGTCTCCTTGTTCGAGCGCTCAAAGCGCGAGGGTGAAGGTTGTTCCTTACGTCTCCCCTCCCTGGAAGCAGGGCTATCGCATTTGAGCGAGGAGAGAAGAGAGATAGTCGTCGTGCCATCCGGCGTGTTTAAATTTTCTGCGGATGGAGAGTTTTCGGGTGTCGTGCTGGAGCAAATTGAGGGCGAGGCGTCGT
>NZ_SGIS01000159.1 GCF_004208535.1 Sphingomonas populi | reverse complement strand
CGCCGCCAGAACGGTTGATGACCTCTGGCGCATTATCGGCCAATCTATCGACGAATTCACCCCCGCAGAGTGCAAAAATTACTTCGCTCACTGCGGATATGATGCTTTTTGATCGAAAAATGCTCTAGATGGCTTCTGGCTGCACAGAGTGCTGATGTCCGAAGGTATCGAGAGCCACGTAGTTGACCCGGCTTCTGTCGCGGTCTCCAGACGCAAGCGATGCGGAACCGCCGGCCCGTGGCCATCGGGACTGTCAGGATTTCCGTGTGTGGGCGGGCATAATGGGTAAAAAGGAGATCCCATATGTCTCACCGCAAAGAGCCTGTGATTCCGAACGAGCTTCTCGACCAGCTTCTGGCTGGCGGTGCCGCCAGTGCGGCCTTTGACCAAGGCGGATTACTCGATTCGCTGAAGAAGGCGCTGACCGAGCGCGCGTTGAACGCGGAGATCGACGTCTCGCCCGACCTGATCAGCACAGTGACCGACGCCGTGCTCGACGAGGTGGCGATCTGGCAGCAACCACCGCTGGACCCGGTTTACCCGCTGGTCTTTTTCGACGCGATCCGGGTCAAGATCCGGGACGAGGGCATGGTGCGCAACAAAGCCATCCACATCGCGCTGGGCGTCCGCGCCGACGGCGCCAAGGAAGTGCTTGGCCTATGGCTCGAGCAGAACGAAGGCGCGAAGTTCTGGCTGCGGGTGATGAACGAGCTCAGAAACCGCGGCACCGAGGATATCCTTCTCGCCGTCGTCGATGGCCTCAAGGGCTTCCCCGAGGCGATTACGGCGGTGTTCCCCGATGCGATCGTCCAGACGTGTTGGGGTGGACGGCCTTCTATGAGGAAAGTCAACGCTAGTGCAGCGAGTCAGACGGAAGATGCAGGCAGTCTGGCGAGCTTGTCGAGGATTTGAGCGGCGGGCTTGGTCCAGACGAAGGGCTTTGGGTCGGCGTTGTGTTC
>NZ_SGIS01000158.1 GCF_004208535.1 Sphingomonas populi | reverse complement strand
GGCTCGAGCCGGACCGAGGCTGCGCGGATCGGCGGTGTCACGTTGCAGATCGTGCGGGACTGGGTGGTGAAGTTCAACGCGGCCGGACCCGAGGGATTGATCGACCGGAAGGCGCCGGGCAAGCCGGCACTCCTGAACGCGACGCATCGCGCAGCTTTGGTGGAGGCGATCGAGCGGGGTCCAATCCCCGCCGCGCACGGCGTGGTGCGCTGGCGGATCATCGACCTGGCGCAGATGCTATGGGACGATTACGCGATTTCGGTTTCGAGACCAACGCTGAGCCGCGAGTTGAAAGCGCTTGGCTATCGCAAACTGTCAGCGCGGCCAAAGCATCATGCTCAGGACCCAGACGCTATCGAGGCTTTTAAAAAGGGGGCTTTGCCGCCGAGCTGGACAAGGTCAAAACGTCTCTCGCGCGCGGCACACCGCTAGAAATCTGGTTTCAGGACGAGGCCCGGATCGGACAAAAGAACAAGATCACCAGGCGATGGGCAAAGCGGGGAACGCGGCCCTCGGCGCCGCACGATCAGCGTACCAAATCCGCCTACATCTTCGGTGCGATTTGCCCGCAAGAGGGGAAAGCCGCTGGCCTCGTCCTGCCGTTCTGCAACACCGATACGATGAACCTGCATCTCGCGGAGATATCTCTACACGTCGCGCCAGGTGCTCACGCCGTGTTGCTCATGGACCAGGCTGGCTGGCACCTGACCCCGAAGTTGGAACTGCCCTCCAACATCTCCATTGTCGCGATCCCCTCCAAATGCCCAGAACTCAACCCGGTAGAGAACGTCTGGCAGTTCATGCGCGACAACTGGCTCTCCAACCGGGTGTTCAGCTCCTATGACGACATCGTCGACCATTGCTGCGACGCCTGGAACAAGCTGGTCGACCAGCCCTGGAAGATCATGTCTATCGGCCTGCGTGATTGGGCTCGCGAGTTCTGATCAGTGAATCTTGGTAT
>NZ_SGIS01000157.1 GCF_004208535.1 Sphingomonas populi | reverse complement strand
CGTAGCAATCGCGCGTGACCTTCTCGAAGGTCGGTGCAGACCTATGCCCTGCCCTACGCCGTGATACAGGCTCTTCGCCCGCACGAACGGCCTTGCGCAAATTCGCGGCGAGGATCCGTGCATCGGCAAGAGGAACGTCCTGCGCAGGTCCAAGGCCGAAATCGCGACGTCGCCCCGCGTGTTGCATCCGCAGCACCCAGGATCGCGCTCCGCTGTCGCGAACGAGGAGGTAGAGACCGTGCATATCGGCATGTCTGCCGGGACCTGCATGTTTGACCTTGAGAGTAGTCAACGCCATCTGAAACTCCGCAATGAAGTCCCACATCAAGTCCCACACTTTGATCCGGATTTAGCGGAAAACTGTGGGACGCACTGGCTCGACAGTTTTCAAGTATTCGCAATAAGATCAAGAAGCTGGGACGTAATGATGGTTCCTGGAATTTCACAACGGTATCCGTAGGGGTCACCATCCTTTGTTTTTCAATAACTTAGGTGGTGAGATCGACCGAAAATCTCACAGTTTTGTCTCACAGTCCGAGCAGGATGCGGATGAGCGGGTACGGTTACCTCCCGCTCCGCTAAACTCTTTCACAAGCTGTTGATTATGAACGGCAAAATTAGCATCTAACGAATTTCAGCAACATCGCGCCCACATTCGACGCGCCTGCGTTTCGGCGCGAAACGTAGCCGGTGGTCGCCCCGCCGCATCGAAGTTCACATTTCCGGCATATCAGCAGGCGGGGCGCGCGCCATAACAGCAAGCTATGGCCACTAGCCCATCGACTTGATCCACAGATAGTTGCTATCGCCCCGTAGTAGGCAACGAAGATGGCTGGGATTATCGATGGATTACAATCTCGAAACTCTAGTGGATTGATTCCAACGTTTGATGCCCGCGCCTGACGGCTGCGATAATCTGATCGGGATTGGCCTTCCAGACGAACGGCTTCGGTTCCTGATTATGCTCTTTTATGAAGCGGTTGATGGCGGCC
>NZ_SGIS01000156.1 GCF_004208535.1 Sphingomonas populi | reverse complement strand
CTAGTGGATTGATCGTGACGGATGAGTCCTTTTGAGGATTCCGCCTAGCGCTGCATTGTGCGACCAAGGGGTATGCGTAGCGGTATCACCTTCGTCGTCACGGCACCGGATCGGGCGCGGCTTGAGGCCCTCGTTTCGGCACGTGGTTCCCCGCAGAAGCACGTATGGCGGGCGCGGATCATTCTTCTGACGGATGACGGGCTGGGTACCGTTTCTATCATGGCGGAGACGGGCAAGTCGAAGACTTGCGTGTGGCGATGGCAAGAGCGGTATATGGCCGAAGGCGTCGATGGTCTCCTCCGCGACAAAACCCGTCCCCCTGGCATCGCACCGCTCGAGACGACGCTCGTCGACAAGGTCGTAGCGTTGACGCTCGAGCCACCGGCTCAGGAGGCTACGCACTGGACCGTGCGCGCGATGGCCAAGGCAATGGGCATTGCGGCGTCCTCGGTCGTGAAGATCTGGCACGACCACGGCCTGGCACCGCATCGCTGGCGCAGCTTCAAGCTGTCCAACGACAAGGCGTTTGCCGAGAAGTTGCACGACGTGGTCGGCCTCTACGTCTCGCCACCGGCGCACGCGATCGTGCTGTCGGTGGACGAGAAGAGCCAGATCCAGGCGCTCGACCGCACGCAACCCGGGCTGCCGCTCAAGCGCGGCCGGGGCGCGACCATGACCCACGATTACAAACGTAACGGGACAACCACGCTGTTCGCAGCGCTCAACGTACTCGACGGCTCGGTGATCGGGCGTAACATGCAGCGGCATCGGCACCAGGAGTTCATCCGTTTCCTGAACGCGGTGGAGGCCGAACTGCCGTCCGACAAGGCCGTCCACGTTATCCTCGACAACTACGCCACCCACAAACAGCCGAAGGTTCGCGCCTGGCTGGCCCGGCATCCGCGCTGGACCTTCCACTTCGTGCCTACGTCGTGTTCCTGGTTGAATGCCGTCGAGGGCTTCTTCGCTAAGCTGACCCGCCGGCGCCTGAAGAACGGGGTCTTCTGCTCCGTCGTCGATCTTCAGGCCGCCATCAACCGCTTCATAAAAGAGCATAATCAGGAACCGAAGCCGTTCGTCTGGAAGGCCAATCCCGATCAGATTATCGCAGCCGTCAGGCGCGGGCATCAAACGTTGGAATCAATCCACTAG
>NZ_SGIS01000155.1 GCF_004208535.1 Sphingomonas populi | reverse complement strand
CCGAACCGCTTCAGCACATTGTTGGCCCGGGCGCAGGCTGAGATCAGCTCGGCCTCGGTCGCGGATTCGAGATCGGGACCGCGGAAGCGCAACGTCCGCTGGAAGCTGCCGTCCTTGTTGAGGATGATGCCGGGCGCGACCAGCGCTGCCCACGGGAGATGGTCCGCCAGCCGATCGGATCGGTGGCGATATTCGGCGAGGTTCAGCACGCGAGATAGCCTTTCTGGCGGAGGTGGCGGATCAGCACGGGCGCGAAGTCCGGGTCGTGCCGCGCGGCGAACACGGCGATGCTGTGTCCAGCGGCCCAAAGCACGAGGCCGGCCAACCATTGCTGGAGGCCAAGGCCGACCGCTGCGGCGATCGTCCCGTTGACGATCGCAATCCCGCGGGGCGCACCACCGAGCAGGATCGGCGACCCGAGGCTCCCGTGGATGGGAGCCTCGAAGCCTGCGAGATGCTGTCCGGTGCCGAGCGGGACCGGGATCATGCGATTAGCGCCCCGCCACCGAAGCTGAAGAAGCTCAGGAAGAAGCTCGACGCGGCGAACGCAATCGACAGTCCGAACACGATCTGGATGAGGCGTCGGAAGCCGCCGCTGCTTTCTCCGAACGCCAGCGTGAGACCGGTAGTGATGATCACGATGACGGCGACGATCTTCGCAACCGGACCCTGAACGGATTCCAAAACCTGCTGGAGCGGCTGTTCCCAGGGCATGCCCGACCCCGCCGCCTGCGCGACATTGGTCAGAGCGAGGCTCAGGCCGACGGCGGCGCCGATGAAAAGGCGAGAACCGTGTACGGGAATTTTGGCAAGCTGCATGGTCATTCTCCTTGGGGGTTGAGGGGGAAGAGGAAGTCAGCGAGCGCGTAGCTGCTGGTGTCGGGGTCGATCCCGGTGACGCGCGCGATCTGTGAGATGCGGCGCTGGAGGCCGCGCCCGGAGATGAAGACGATGATGTCGATAGCCTCGGCGATGAGCCGGCGCGGAACGGTGACCACCGCTTCCTGGACAAGGCCTTCGATCCGGTAGAGCGCGGATATCGCGCTGTTGGCATGGACAGTGGCGATGCCGCCGGGATGGCCGGTGTTCCAGGCCTTCAGCATGTCGAGTGCTTCGGGACCGCGCACCTCGCCGACGATGATGCGATCGGGACGCAGGCGCAGCGTCGAGCGGACGAGATCGGCCAT
>NZ_SGIS01000154.1 GCF_004208535.1 Sphingomonas populi | reverse complement strand
GCAGGGGAATCGCATTTGAGCTGGAGGGAGTAGCGCCGGGCAGGAAAAAGGATTCTGAAGCGTCTTCTGGAAAGACCGGGAGATGCAGGTGCGTGGTTTTCGAGAGTTGTTCGAAGTTGTGCCAGATCCGCGGCGAGCGAATGTCAGCCACGCTTTGCCCGATATTTTGCTGATAGCGTTCGCGGCGATGCTGTGCGGCGCCGAGACGTGTGTGGATATGGCGGATTTCGGCGAGGCGAAGCAGGATTTGCTGAGCCAGTTCATGGATCTGGATCACGGGACGCCGAGCCATGACACCTTCAGCCGGGTGTTCCGGCTGCTCGATCCTCCCGCCTTCGAGGCGGCGTTCCGCACGTTCACGGGTGTTTTTGCGGCGACGCTGGAAAGCCATGGCATGACCGGGCCGATCATTGCCATCGACGGCAAGTCGCTACGCGGAGCGGTCGATACGGCCCGGCGTACGATGCCGTTGCATCTCGTGACGGCCTGGGCTGCGGACCACAGGCTGGTGCTCAGCCAATGCCATGCCCCGAACCGCAGCGAGGTCACGGCCGCCCGCGAGATCATCGCCATGCTCGATCTGACGGGCTGCACCGTGACGACCGATGCCCTGCACAGCAACCGTCAGACGGTCTCCGCCATCCGGGCCCGGGGTGGCGACTATGCCCTTGTCATCAAAGGCAATCGCGGCCCGCTCCACAAGGCGATCCAGACGCTGCTGGCAAACCCCGATCCCAAACGGGCCGCCAGTACGAGTGAAACCGCCCATGGCCGCGATGAAGAGCGCCGCGCGTGGGTGGTCCCGACACCTGCCGGCTGGGCCGAGCAATATGAGTTCGAGGATCTGTGCGCCGTCGCCCGGATCGACAGCACGCGCCGCATAAAAGGGCAGGAGCAGACCGACACGCGCTACGCCGTCTTCTCCTCCCTCTTGCCACCAAGCGAGGTTCTACGCGTCATCCGCGCTCATTGGACCATCGAGAACCAACAACATTGGCTGCTCGATGTCGTCCTCGGCGAAGATCGCATCTTCACCAGATCCGATCACTGCGCTCAAAACATCGCCCTGTTACGACGCCTCGCCCTCAATTTGCTCCAGCACGACACCCGAAAACTCTCCATCCGCAGAAAATTTAAACACGCCGGATGGCACGACGACTATCTCTCTTCTCTCCTCGCTCAAATGCGATAGCCCTGC
>NZ_SGIS01000153.1 GCF_004208535.1 Sphingomonas populi | reverse complement strand
GCCTTCTCCCGGTAAACCGCCGCCACATAGAAGCCAGCCGCTCTCGCTCCTGCGACAATCGCTTCCTGTCGCGCGAGATCCTGTTCCTCGGTGCTGACCCGTAGGTACACCCTGGCTGCCTTGACCACGTTCCGGTTTTCGTTCTGGCTCACTTGGTCTTGGCTCCCTTGGGTATACCCGTAATAGCCGCTCCAAGGACATCTAGCTACAAATATCAACGCGCGGTCCTGCGTAGCCTAGCCAACCTAGCCAGCTTCTTTGAGCTAGGCGCGAGCTCCTGAATGTCTCGATGTGTCTTCCGACACGAAATGCCGCAATGTGTACCACTACGACAATGACAGCTATCGCCTGATATGATACCTATAAGCGGCTTTGGTCAGATTGCGAGGACGGGTGGAATGGAAGCGCAACGGGTTAAAATCGTAGAAGGTGGAAAACTGGTGATACCAGCCCTAATGCGTCGTGAGCTTGGGATTGTGCCGGGTGATACCGTTATGGTCGACATCGACGATGGTGAGTTGCGGGTGCGATCATTATCAAAGGCGCTTGAACGGGCTCGTGCGATCTTGCGACGGCATATTCCCGAGAGCGCCAATCTCGCCGACGAACTGACTGCGGACCGGCGTGCCGAGGCTGAGCATGAGTGACAAAATCGTACTCGATGCTTCAGCTTTGCTCTGCATGCTAAACGATGAGCCGGGGGCCGACCGGGTTGCAGAGATACTGCCCCGATCGCTTATAGGCGCAACGAACTATGCCGAGGTTGTATCGAAACTGCGTGAGCGTGGCCTATCACTGGATGAGGTGAGAGAGGCCTTGGGTGGCTTACATCTCGACGTTCGGCCTTTATCGCAATCACAGGCAATGCTGATTGGAGACCTGCGCCCTGCGACGCGGCCTCTCGGCCTTTCGCTGGGAGATAGAGCGTGTTTGGCCCTGGCGATCGAACTGGACGCAGAGATCTATACGACAGATGCCGCGCTGACTCAGGCGGAGGTCGCCGTCACGGCGACTAATATTCGAGGCTAACTAACGTAGGCCGCCCGAGCATGGCCGATGAGTATGTCGATCCCTTCTCATAACTCCGTCTAAAATGCGGATCGTGAGAAAAGCATTTTGAGAACGGTTTTCGAGAATCTGAGAGGTGGCCGCACCGGGACGGCGCTGCTTTCGGGATAGCGCTGCCCGTTTTTGCTCACCAGACGTTC
>NZ_SGIS01000152.1 GCF_004208535.1 Sphingomonas populi | reverse complement strand
CATCAATCGCTACCTCAAGGAACACAACGCCGACCCAAAGCCCTTCGTCTGGACCAAGCCCGCCGCTCAAATCCTCGACAAGCTCGCCAGACTGCCTGCATCTTCCGTCTGACTCGCTGCACTAGTTCCGATTGAGCCTGATCTCTCGCCTCTGAAAGCTTGCGCTTCCACAGCGGCTCGGCGGCATTGATCTCCTCAGGGCTAGCGGCCGAGGCGGTGCGCGACCTCGGCGGGCGCCAACGAGCAAAAGATGCCGTGTGTCCCAACATGTTGCAGACCATCCTCGATCCGAGAAACGAGTGGATCGCTACGTCGCAACTAAGGTCGCGAGCTTTGCCAGGGAGCAATGGTCCATACATTTCGCGTATTGAAAGTATACAACTGGTCTATTGGACGAAGTGTTCCCGCTCCTGCTATTCTGTGAACCTATAGCCGAGGGGTCGGCTTAAGCAGGGGCAAATAACATGGCAACTACCAAAAACCTCTGGGCCATCGGAGCCTGCTCTACATTTGCTATTGCCGCGATCTGCCTTTCCGGCCTTAACGGGGCTACTGCCGAGGCCGCAGCTAAAGCGGGAACGGCCGCTGCCGATCCGAACTACCCCAAGGTCGATCTCCCGCCGGTGTGGGATGCGGCCGGTAAACTCGTGCAGCCGAAGAACTTTCGCGATTGGTATTTTCTTGGTGCGCCGGTGACGCCCCATGGCTTGAACAATGGCAAGGCCCCTTTCCCGGAGTTCCACAACGTCTACGTGCAGCGCTCCGCTCTTGCCGTCTATCGCGCAACGGGGAAATGGCCCGAGGGCACCATGATGGTAAAAGAGTTGCAGTTGCTTGGCGGGAAAGCCGAATTTCCAGATGGTTCACACTTCGAACCATCTGGCCGCGGATATTTTCCGGGCGCGGTCAACGGCCTGGATGTCGCAGTGAAAGACAGCAAGCGGTTTGGGGCCTCGAAAAATTGGGGCTATTTCAATTTCAATCATGCCCCACCTCCATACCTGCCCGCAGCGGCGGAAAAGCCGATTGCTGAATGCGCCGGTTGCCATATCGCGAATGCTGACGAGGATATGGTCTACATCAGCCACTACCGGTCCATCATCAATCCTCTCCCGGGCAACTGAGCAGCAATCGGGCCGTCAACGTAATTTGACAATATCGACTGCGCAAGGACGGGTTATACCAAGATTCACTGATCAGAACTCGCGAGCCCAATCACGCAGGCCGATAGACATGATCTTCCAGGGCTGGTCGACCAGCTTGTTCCAGGCGTCGCAGCAATGGTCGACGATGTCGTCATAGG
>NZ_SGIS01000151.1 GCF_004208535.1 Sphingomonas populi | reverse complement strand
CTCAAGCCGCGCCCGATCCGGTGCCGTGACGACGAAGGTGATACCGCTACGCATACCCCTTGGTCGCACAATGCAGCGCTAGGCGGAATCCTCAAAAGGACTCATCCGTCACGATCAATCCACTAGTTGGATCAGACGGTCGCAACGCTTCCCACTGCGAGAGCCGTTCGTCGAACGCGACGTTTGCCCTACTTACCATGCCCAACCGTGTAATGAACCCTGTCTCATGCGATGCAAGGCACGCAGCTGTTGCCATACTGCCGAGCTCCGAACGACCGCACTTTGCAGGTAGCGTGGTACGATCTTCTTCCCACGTCACAGGGCTAGCCAGCAACTGTCTAAAGTTTTCCGATCTAGTTAAAAATTGCACAACAGCGTTTACAACGCAAGGCTCTTGAGAGAAGACCCAGTCGTTTAAAAGAAGGAGGCCCAATTGCAGTGCGTGCCCAGTGGGTCCAACCAGCGCATCGTCATGCACACCTTCTAGACCTGCTAAAAGAGACGCAAGTTCCCCAGAGTTGTAACAACCAGCATAGAACCGGGCTACGTTCGACCAGTATGGACGCTTTGCAAGTGCATCAAATCTCCTCGGTCGCGTACCTCCACGTTCTCGGCCAAGAGTAGAGTAAGGTGCTGTTGTGTATAGATACTTTCCTGTGAAATATTCACGCAAAGGTTGCACTTCAAATTCAAGCATTCCTTGAACTCTGGAAACAAGCGCACCCACTCTTTCAACCGCTCCTTGAAAGAGCTTCAAGACATCAATATCATGGCCTTTAGAGATTACAAACCGTTCGACGAGCTCTGCGAGGCCATCTTGCGTGATCGAACCAGCTCCACCTGGACGTTCCGCGTCAGTTTGAAGAAGCCAAGCTACGTGTTCATGAATTTGGATCAATACATCTCTGTTTTCTCTTACGGTTTCGTCCTTTTCTGCTTCTCGACCAAAAAATAAATCCATGTAGCTCTCGTACAAGGCTGTTCTTTTGTCTGGGAGAGATAACCCCTTCGTACTGATCAGGTTTAGGAGAATAGCAAGCTGCATCGGGTTCTGCGCGAGGCTGCGGATATGTGGTCGCGAAACGCGGTCAAGAAGAAGATCTTTGAACTCCTTACCCCTAATAGGATCAAGATCTTTCGCGGATATCCATTTATCAGTATATTCGCTAATCTGAGGCATGTCTAGTGCACTGACCCAATCAGGTGATTCACAATCGGTTAGTTTCGTGCGAGTCTGGCGGGATGTCCCAGATCGTATGTGTGATCGTAAACTCTGAAGATGCGGCGCGGTTGGCGTCGGTGGTCGCC
>NZ_SGIS01000150.1 GCF_004208535.1 Sphingomonas populi | reverse complement strand
TTGAACTCTTCCACAAAGGCCAGCGGGTCGCAGCCCATCAACGCCGCTATGGCGGCGCGACGCGCCACGGCACCCAATTGGATCATATGCCGTCCAACCACCGGCACTATGCCGAGTGGTCACCGGAACGCTTCCAGCGCTGGGCCGCGCAGATCGGTCCCGAAACCGAAGGCTTGGTCATCGCCATTCTGGCCCGACGCCCTCACCCGGAGCAGGGTTTTCGCACCTGCATGGGCATTTTGCAGATCTACAAGGGTCTCGACCCTACCCGCGCCGAAAGCATCTCGGCCTACGCGCTCGCGGTTGGCGCGCTGAATTCCAGAAGCGTCGCCTCCATCCTCACCTCCAAACTCGATCTCGCCGTGCCTGCCGAGGAAGGTCGCGGCGTCGACAGTCACGCCAATGTGCGCGGCCCTCGTTATTTTCAATAAAAGGACATCCCATGCTGCTGCATCCTACACTCGATCTGCTCAACACGCTCGGCCTGACCGGCATGGCCAAGGGCTTGCAGGATTTGGACACGCAACCCGAGGCCCGCTCTCTCGGCCATGCCGAATGGCTCGCTCTCCTGCTCGAGCGCGAAGTGACCGTGCGCCGCCAAAAACGATACGAAAGTCGCGCCAAATCGGCTCGGCTGCGCCATGACGCCTGCCTTGAGGACGTCGATTATAAAGCGCCGCGCGGTCTCGACCGCAGCCTCTTCCTTAAGCTCGGCTCATGCGACTGGATCCGCTCGCACCGCAATTTGCTCATTACAGGGCCCTGTGGCGTCGGCAAAAGTTATCTCGCCTGCGCGCTCGGTCAGAAAGCATGTCGCGAGGATTTGTCCGTCGCTTATCATCGCGCCTCGCGGCTGTTCGCCATGCTGACGCTCGGCAGGGGCGATGGTCGCTACACCAGGATGCTGCGTGCCCTGTCGCGCACTGACCTGCTCATCATAGATGATTGGGGACCCGAAGCGCTCAACGCCGATCGGCGTCGGGACCTGCTTGAGATTGTCGAAGACCGCTACGACCGCGGTTCCATTCTCATCACCAGCCAGATCCCCGTCGACCGCTGGTACGAGATCATCGGAAGCCCCACGCTCGCCGATGCGATTTTGGACCGCGTCGTACACAACGCCTATCGCATCGATCTTGCCGGTGAGAGCCTCCGCAAGCGGCTCACCCAGACACTCGATACTTGACTGTCCGACCCTTATCAGACCATCAAACCAAACGACCTGTGCAGACGCTCCAGGTGGCCGGCTTCAGATCGGAACGATGGCCGGCTTCACGTCGGAATAGGTGGCCGGCTTCGTCGGAATCCGCA
>NZ_SGIS01000015.1 GCF_004208535.1 Sphingomonas populi | reverse complement strand
CCCTGCTCAGCAACGATCTTGCAAGATCGCGAAGTCGAACGGCCTCACATCCGCCGCCGGGACGGGGTGGCCACCCCGTCCCGGCAATCGCCAGTATGCACATTTCCAACACACAAGCGAAGTCGAGGGACAAGCCACGAACGCTGTGGCCGGTGTCTCGATTTCGCTCGACACGAACGGGTGTGAGAGCATTGTTAGAGTATAGCCGGCAAAGCCCAGTCGATCGGCTCACGGCCCTGTTCGCGCAGGAAAGCGTTGGCCTTCGAAAACGGCCGGCTCCCGAGGAATCCGTTATGCGCCGACAGCGGCGAGGGATGCGCGGACTTGAGCACCAGATGCCGCCCGCCGCGCGTCACATCTTCGATGAACGCCGCCTTCTTCTGCGCATAGGCGCCCCACAGCAGGAACACGATCGGCTCGGGCGATGCCGCCACAATGCGGATCACCGCATCGGTGAACCGCTCCCAACCACGCCCCTGGTGCGAGGCGGCAGCACCCATCCGCACCGTCAGCACCGAATTGAGCAGCAACACGCCCTGCTTCGCCCAATGCTCCAGAAACCCGTGCCGCGCCGGCGCGATGCCGAGATCGGCCTGCATTTCCTTGTAGATGTTGACGAGGCTCGGCGGCGTCCGCACGCCGGGCTTCACCGAGAAACACAGGCCATGCGCCTGCCCCTCACCATGATAAGGGTCCTGCCCGAGAATGACGACGCGCACCGACGCGGGCGCGGTCAGGTCGAGCGCGCGGAACCACTCGCCGCCCTTGGGGAAGATGCGCGCGCCCGCCGCCTTCTCGGCGACGAGGAAGTCCTTGAGTTCGGCCATATAGGGGCTGTCGAACTCGGCTTGCAGCGCGGTGCGCCACTCGGGATGGAGGGTAATGCGGTCGCTCATCTCGGCGCTTGCTGGCGGATCGCCACCGCGCCTGTCAACACGCAAGCGTCAGCCGGGTTCGCCCATGCGCGCGGGCGGATGTTCGGGATCGAAATCGGCGGTCTTGGCATCGCCGTAGACCGTGTCGGATTCGGGAAGGCCGCCATCCGCTGCGACCGCGGTTGGCGCTGAGATCACCGGCGCGGGAACGAACGCGGGCAGGCGTGCGGTCGAAGCCACCACCCGCAACACGGGCCGCACGTCCGCGCCCGGCGCGGCCAACATGGCTAGATGGGGGATTGCGACCGCGACGACGACGAGGAACCCAGCACCGAGGGCCATTTTATACGACACATGGACGCCTTTTTTTTGCGTCCATATCGGCGACAATCGATTAAGTCACGGTAAAATAATATTTTATACCCGCCATTATAAACATATCTGCATTCGTTACGCCTTCATAACTGACTCGCTTCAGGGGTGGATTTCGATTATGATTGGAGCGTACGATCGAAAGGAACGCAGATGGTTCTCGGGCTTTCGGTACATGCGTTCACCCTGCTCCACGTCGCGATCAGCCTGATCGCGATCGGTGCGGGCATCATCTTCTTCATTGCCGTGTCACGCGGGCGCTGGCCCGGCACCGTCAACGCGGTGTTCCTCGCCTTCACGATCCTGACGAGCGCGACGGGCTTCCTGTTCCCGCCCAAACCGATCGGGCCGCCGCACATCTTTGGCGCGGTGTCGCTCGTGCTGCTCGCGGTCGCGCTATACGCTTTGTATGGTGCCCGGCTCGGCGGCGGGTGGCGGCGAGTCTATCTTGCCACGACGCTGATCGCGCAGTGGCTCAACATGGTGGTGCTGGTGGTGCAGAGCTACCAGAAAATTCCCGCGCTGCACGCGCTCGCCCCGACTGGAGGTGAGCCGGCGGTGCTTCTGTCGCAAACCGCAGTGCTGATCGCGGTCGCGGCAGCGGCATGGATGACGTTGCGCCGCCGCGCCTGACCGGCTGTCGATCGCGACGATCGCCGGTCCTTAGCTCACGCCGCCTTGGTCGCCAGCGACGGGAAACCGGCCTTGAACGCGGCGACCTTGGGCTTATCCCACCGCACGATGTACGGATAGGTCGGGTTCCGGTCGTAGAAATGCTGGTGATAGTCTTCGGCCGGGAAGAAACCGCCGCTCTCCAGCTTGGTCACGATCGGCGCCTTGAACACATGCGCCTGGCCGAGCTGAGCGATATAATCGGCCGCGACCGCGCGCTGCGCCGGGGTCTGCGGGAAGATCGCCGAGCGATAGCTGGTGCCGCTGTCGGGCATCTGCCGGTTGAGCGTGGTCGGATCATGCGCGACCGAGAAATAGACGCGTAGCAGCGTCGCGTAGCTGACCTGCGCGGGATCATAGACGATGCGGATCGCCTCGGCATGGCCGGTGGTCTCGCTGCTCACCTGTTCGTAGGTGGCGGTGCGCGCGGTGCCACCGGCATAGCCCGCCGTCACCGATTTCACGCCTTTGACATGCTCGAACACCGCTTCCATGCCCCAGAAGCAACCGCCCGCCAGCACCGCCACCTGGCTACCGCCGGTCTTGGCGACGTCGTGCAACGCCGCCGGGACCGGCACCGCGCGCTCGGCGCTCGCTGCGCCACCCGAGAGTGCGAAGGTCGCAATGCCAGCGACGCTCAATCCTGCAAGCACGGTCTTCATCGCCAAATTCTCCATGCCACCGATATCGGTGGCACGCGGCGGATTTACACCCCCTCGGCTGAACCCACGCTAAACGCCCCTAGCCCGCATAGGCCTTGACGAGATCGTAGAGATAATCGCGCCCTTCATAGAGCGACTTCACGCCGATCCGCTCGTTCAACCCGTGGATGCCATTGCCATCGGCATCGAAGAACAACCCCGGCGCGCCGTAAACTGGAATGCCGATCGCTTCGAAGAAGATACCGTCGGTCGCGCCGGTCGACATCAGCGGCAGCATCGGCACGCCGGGGAAATGCCGCTCGGCGACCGCCTTGGCCGGTCCGAGGATTTTCAGGTCGAGCGCAGGCGGGATCGCGGTCGGGCGGATCGGCGCGTTGGCGGAGACGGTCACGCTCGGCCCGGCCAGCTCCTTCAGCTTGGCAAGCGTGCCCTCGACCGTCTCGCCGGGGAAGATGCGGCAGTTGATGTTGGCGGTGGCGCGCTGCGGCAGCGCGTTCTCGGCATGGCCGGCCGACAGCAAGGTCGCGACGCAGGTGGTGCGCAGCGTGGAATTGAACGTCTTGTCGCGGGCCAGCAGCGCCGCCGCCTCGGCCTCGTCGGGGTTGGCGAGCAACCGCCGGATCGCGTTGGCCACGGGCGCCGGCGTGGTCGCCGCCATCGCGCTGAAAAAGGCATGCGTGGTGTCGGTGAAGCGTACCGGGAAGCTATACCCCTGCACCGCCTTCAACGCGTCGGCGAGTTGGTAGATCGCATTGTCCACGGTCGGCTGCGAACTGTGGCCGCCGGGGTTGGTGGTGACGAACGTGTAGTTCTGCGCGGCCTTCTCGCCGACCTGGATCGCGAGCACCTCGGGCTTGCCGTTCGCGCCGTAGCGCCCGCCGCCGCCCTCGTTGAGCGCGAACTCGGCGGCGATCAGATCGGGCTTGGTCTTCGCCAGCCACGCCGCCCCGTTGAAGGCATAGGTCGTCTCCTCGCCGCAGGTCAGCGCGAGCTTGATGGTGCGCTTGGGGCGATAGCCCGACTGGCGGAAGCGGATCAAACTGTCCGCCCAGATCGCCGCCATCGATTTGTCGTCGGCAGCGCCGCGCGCGTAATAATAGCCGCCGTCCTCGACCAGCTTGAACGGATCGCGCTGCCAGTCCTCGCGCTTGGCCTCGACCACGTCGAGATGCGCGAGCAGCAGGATCGGCTTCACCGAAGGGTCGCTGCCCGGCAGGATCGCGACCATGCCACCCTCTTTGGGGTGGTCGGGCGCGGAAAACAAAGTGATGTCGCGCGCCGGATAGCCGGCATCCTCGAGCCGCGCCGCGATCTTGGCGGCGGCGTCGGTGCAACTCCCGGTCGAGAGCGTGGTGTTGGTCTCGACCAGCTCCTTGTAGAGCGTGAAGAACGGCTGCTGATCGGGCCGAGCCTGCGCCGACGCGGTCGCCGGAAGCATCGCCGCGCCCAACCCGAGCGCCATCGCCATCCTTCGCATCCGCCCCGCCCCTTTTGGTATAAAAACAAAGGCTAGCGTGCGGCGGGCAGAAAAGTCGAGCGAAACCGCGCAGGCGATACCGCTGCGGGAGGCCTGCGACCCCGGATCATACTCTCGCGTCCCACGACAGCGGGAATCCAGCGCCAAGCAAAACCCCAACCCGCGACGGTCCCGACCCTGTTCTCCCGCTTTCGCGGGAGAACAGGAGTTCGCGGGGGCTCGCCTTCGCCCGACAGGGTGTAAGGTCTACGCGTCGCGTTCGGCGAGCACGCGCTCCCACGCCAGCGCATCGCGGACGATCAGGTCGAGGTCGTCGCGCTGCGGGCGCCAGTCGAGCGCCTTGAGGATCGCGCTGTTGTCGGCGACCAGCGCGGCGGGGTCGCCCGCGCGGCGGCCTTCGATCTTGCGCTCAATATGCACGTTGGTGACACGATCGACCGCGTCGAGCACCTCCAGCACCGAGAAGCCGCGCCCGTAGCCGCAGTTGAGCGTGTGGCTCTTGGCAGGATCGGCGGTGAGCAGGTCGAGCGCGGCGACATGCGCCGCCGCCAGATCGCTAACATGGATGTAATCGCGCACGCCGGTCCCGTCGGGCGTGTCGAAATCGGTGCCGAACACGCCGACCGAGGCGCGCTTGCCGGTCGCCGCCTCGACCGCGACCTTGATGAGATGCGTGGCGCCGGCGGTGGATTGGCCCGAGCGGCCCTGCGGATCGGCGCCCGCGACGTTGAAGTAGCGCAGCGCGCAATAGTTGATCGGGTGTGCCGCCGCCGTATCGCGCAGCATCGCCTCGGTCATCAGCTTGGACATGCCGTAGGGGTTGATCGGCACGGTCGGATCGGTCTCGACCACCGGGATCTTGGTCGGCGTGCCATAGGTCGCCGCCGTCGAGGAGAAGATGAAGTGCGGCACGCCACACGCCACCGCGCTTTCGAGCAAAGCGCGCGTCGCGACGGTGTTGTTGCGATAATATTTGAGCGGATCGCTCACCGATTCAGGCACCACCACCGATCCCGCGAAGTGCATGATCGCCTTGACCCCGTGGTCGCGGATCGCGGCGCGCACCGCATGGTCATCCTCGATGTTCGCCTCGACCAGCATCGCACGCGGATCGACCGCCCAGGCGAACCCGGTCACGAGATTGTCGACCACCACGACGCGATAGCCCGCATCGAGCAGCGCCAACACCGCATGGCTGCCGATATAGCCCGCTCCGCCCGTCACCAGCACCGCGCCGTCGATCATCGAATCACCCCTATGCTGCATCGCACCCGTGCCTGCGCCTACCACCGGAGATTGCGCCGCGCCAATCGCTCCCTATCTTCATTGTAATCAAGAAGGAGCAGATAATGGCGAGCGAAGTCGCGACATTCGCGGGCGGATGTTTCTGGTGTACCGAAGCCGTGTTCGCCGACGTGATCGGCGTGGAGAAGGTCGAGAGCGGCTATATCGGCGGCTCGGTGGCGAACCCGACCTACAAGCAGGTGTGCGGCGGCGATACCGGCCATGCCGAGGCGATCCGCGTCACCTTCGATTCGGATCAGGTTCGCTATGCTGATCTGCTCGACATCTTCTTCGCCACGCACGATCCGACGCAGCTCAACCGCCAGGGCAATGATGTCGGCACGCAATATCGCTCGGCGCTGTTCCCCGCCTCGCCCGACCAGCGCGAGGAAGCGCAGGCCGCGATCGAACGCGCGAGCGCGGACTGGCCCAAGCCGATCGTCACGACGATCGAGCCGGCCTCGCACTGGTATCCGGCCGAGGATTATCATCAGGAATATTGGGAAGGCGAAGGCCAGCGCAATCCCTATTGCCTGGCGGTGATCCCGCCCAAGCTTGCCAAGCTGCGCAAAAGCTTCGCGAAACGCTCCAAAGCCGCCGACGCGACGGCGTAAGCGCGGCGTAATCCTCGTCGCCCCGGCGCAGGCCGGGGCCGCTGGGTTGTGGAACGGTCGTTCCGCCAAATTACGCAACGGCCCCGGCCTGCGCCGGGGCGACGCGCTTCGTTCATGCCCCATTCGTTGGCATTGGCGATAAGCGCGGACCATGACCGCGCCCTCCGCTTCCACCCCACCCCCACACGCCGACCGCGCGCTCAGCGCCTTGCTGATCGTGCAGGCGGTGTCGCTGTTCGTGGCGATCCCGCTATCGGCGCAGCATCCCGGCTGGCATGTCGTGCTCGACGCGGGGCATCTCGTGTTCGCCGCCGTCTCGGTCGCGGTGCTCGCACACAACCGGATGATGCGCGCGCTGCTGCTCGCCGTGCTGGCGGCGCTGGCGGTAGGGCCGATCCTCGGCGAACAGGCGGTCGCGTCGCGCGGCCTCGCCGCAGTCACGATGCACGAATCGATCGCGCTGACCGCGTTCGTGTTCAACGGACTGGTGACGGCGCTGATCGCGCGGCACGTCTTCGGCCCGGGCCGCGTCACCGGCCATCGGTTGCAGGGCGCGGTGCTGGTCTATCTCAACGTCGCGCAACTGTTCGCGATCGCCTATGGCCTGATCGAGACGCGCGCGCCGGGTGCGATCGTCATGTCGGACGGGCTACGCTTCGCCAACCCCGCCAGCGCGCGGACGGCGGCGCTCACCTATTTCAGCCTCGTCACCATCACCACAACCGGCTTCGGCGATATCGTGCCGATGCACCCGATCGCGCGCAGCCTCGTCAATCTCGAATCGGTGTTCGGGCACCTCTTCCCGGCGACGTTGCTCGCCCGGCTGGTCGCGCTGCATCTCGCCCATGCCGATGACCCTTCGGGAAAAGGTGACGTGGGCGCGTAACCACCCTATCTCTGGCCGATGCCCAAGCGTACCCCGCCCGGCCTGCCCACGCGCGAGCAGGTTCTCGACTTCATCACCTCCTCCCCCACGCCTGCCGGCAAGCGCGAGATCGCGCGCGCCTTCGGCCTCAGCGCGCAGGACAAGATCGCGCTCAAGGCGCTGCTCAAGGACATGGCCGACGAGGGGCTGATCGACAGCGCCCCCGGTCGCGCCTTCCACAAGCTCGGCGGTCTGCCCAAGGTCACCGTGCTGCGCATCGCCGATGTCGATGACGGCGGCAACGTCTGGGCGGTGCCCGAGCGCTGGGAGGCGGAAACGCCCGCCCCCCGCCTGCGCGTGCGCGAGCGCAAGCACGGCGCGCTCGGCGTGGGGGATCGCGTGCTGGCGCGCACCGAGGAAGCCTGCAACGGCTGGATCGCACATCCAATGAAAGCTCTAGCGCGCGGCGAGGAACTGATCCTCGGCGTGCTCCACGAAGAGGGCGGCAAGCTCTGGCTGCAAGGCGTCGAGAAGAAGGAACGCCGTGAGTTCCAGGTCTCCGACGCAGGCGGCGCCAAGCCCGGCGATCTCGTGCTGGCGGAAAAGGCAGGCCGCCCGCCGCGCATCACCGCGCGCGTGACCGAGATCCTCGGCGACCCCTTCGCGCCGCGCAGCTTCTCGATGATCGCGATCCACAAACTCGGTATTCCAACAGCCTTCGCCCCCGAGGCCATCGACGAAGCCCACCGCGTCGCCGCGCTTCATATGGGCGAGGATCGTGAAGATCTGCGCCACCTGCCGATCGTCGCAATCGACCCCGCCGATGCGCGCGACCATGACGACGCGGTGTGGGCCGCGCCCGACGACGATTCCGCCAACCCCGGCGGCTGGCAGGCGATCGTCGCGATCGCCGACGTCAGCTTCTACGTCCGCCCCGGCGGCGCGCTCGACAAGGACGCACGGCGGCGCGGCAACAGCGTCTATTTCCCCGACCGCGTCGTACCGATGCTGCCTGAGGAACTGTCGGCGGACATCTGCTCGCTGAAAGAAGGCGTCGATCGCGCGGCACTGGTCTGCCATTTGTGCATCGCCGAGAAGGGCACGCTGACGAGTTGGCGCTTCACGCGCGGCGTAATTCGGGTGGTCGCGAACATCGCCTATGAGGACGCGCAGGCGATCATGGATAGCGCAACCTCCTTCCCTCCCGCATCGCGGGAGGGGTCGGGGGAGGGCCTGTCCCCGCAGACGGACGCGAGCGAGGACACGCCCTCCCCTAGCCCCTCCCGCGAGCGGGAGGGGGATTTGCTGCCGATCCTCACCCCGTTGTGGGGTTGCTGGAAAGCGCTCTCCAAAGCCCGCGCCGCGCGCGCGCCGCTTGATCTCGATCTCCCCGAACGCCGGGTGATGCTCGACGAGAAGGGCCGCATCCTCTCGGTCGCGCCGCGCGAGCGGCTCGACGCGCATATGCTGATCGAGGATTACATGATCGCCGCCAACGTCGCCGCCGCCAAGGCGCTCGAGGCGAAGAAGGCGCCGGTGATGTACCGCGTCCATGAGCCGCCCAGCCGCGAGAAGCTCGTCGCGCTCAAGGATTATCTCAAGACCTTCGGCGTCGAGTTCGCGCTCGGCCAGGTCGTGCGGCCCGGCACGTTCAACCATATCCTCGACAAGCTGGGTGACGCGGATTTCCGCCCGCAAATCATGGAGCAGGTGCTGCGCACGCAGACCCAGGCCTATTACGCGCCGGGCAACCACGGCCATTTCGGCCTCGCGCTCGGGTCTTACGCACATTTCACCTCACCGATCCGGCGCTATGCCGATCTGCTCGTCCACCGTTCGCTGGTCGATGCGTACAAGCTCGGGCCCGGCGGGCTGACCGAGGGCGAGGCGGCGGCAATGGAGAAGATCGGTCAGTCGATCTCGATGCTGGAACGCCGCGCGATGGAGGCCGAGCGCGACACGATCGACCGCTATGTCGCCGCCTTCCTGGCGACCCGCATCGGCGAGATCGTCGATGTGCGGATCACCGGCGTGGCGAGTTTCGGCTTCTTCGCCACGGTCGAGGGGATCGGCGGCGACGGGTTGATGCCGGTGCGCGATCTCGGCCGCGAATATTTCCGTTACGACGACGCCGGCAAGCGGCTGGTCGGCGAAGATACCGGCACCGAATATGCCAGCGGTATGCGGCTGAAGTTGCGGCTGGCCGAGTCGAATCCGGTCTCGGGCGCTCTCCGCTTCGAGATGGTCGAGGGCGAAAGCCGCCCCGCCCGCGAGGACCGCGCCGGCCCGCGCGTCATCAAGCGGCGCGGGCGTCCCGCGAACATCCGCCATCAGGGCAAACGCCGCTGATGGTCGCCACGCCCGCCTGGCCACCGCAATCGACGCCGCGGCTGTTTGTCGAACAGCCGCTCGGCCCCGGCCAGATCCGTATCGAGGGCGCGCAGGCGCATTATCTCGTCTCGGTGATGCGGACCAAGGTGGGCGATCCGGTCAAGCTGTTCGATGGCGTGTCGGGGGAGTGGCTCGGGGTGGCGAGCATGGTCGGCAAACGCGATCTGCTGCTCGACGTGACCGAGCGGCTGCGCGAGCGCGAACATGTGCCCGATCTGTGGCTTTGCGCCGCGCCGCTCAAGAAGGGCCGGGTCGATTGGCTCGTCGAGAAAGCCTGCGAGCTTGGTGTCGCGCGGCTGATGCCGACGCTGACGCGGCGCACCGTAGTCGATCGGCTCAACCTCGAACGGCTGCGCGCGCATATGGTCGAGGCGGCGGAGCAATGCGGCCGCACCGCCGTCCCCGATCTCGCCGAGCCGGTGAAGCTCAGCGGCCTGCTGCGCGACTGGCCCGAGGACCGCACCTTGTTCTTCGCCGACGAGGCCGGCGGCGTGCCCGCGCTGGCGGCGATGCAGGCGGGCGGCGCGGCGGCGGCGATCCTGATCGGCCCCGAGGGCGGTTTCGACGACGCCGAACGCGACGCGATCCGCGCGCTGCCGCAAGCGATCGGCATATCGCTCGGCCCGCGCATCCTGCGCGCCGACACGGCGGCGGCGGCGGCGGTGAGTCTGTGGATGGCGGCAAAGGGGGATTGGTGATTCGCGGCGAAGGCGCGTCCACGCGCCGCTGCGCACCAGCGCATCGCCGCGAACGGCCGGCGGGTCAGGCGAAGCCCTGAACCCGGCCGACGGCTTTGCCGTCGGCGCATGACTGCCGCACGAGACCCCAGCTTGCGCTGGGGTGACGATAGCATGGATTCTGTACCGATCGTTTCGCCACCCTCTAGCGCCGCCCTCCACGCCCCGCTAAGGCGCGGCGATGAGCACCAAGACCGCCTCTTCCGCCAAGCACGCGGTCATCGAGCACCGCGACCAGTTGATCGCGAGTTTCGCCAAGGGCGAAAAGCCGAAGGACCGCTGGCGGATCGGCACCGAGCACGAGAAGTTCGTCTACGCGCTCTCCGATCATCATGCGCCGAGCTATGACGAAAAGGGTGGCATCCGCGATTTGCTGATGGGCCTCCAGCGCTTCGGCTGGGAGCCGGTGATCGAGAACGGGAACGTTATCGCGATGTCGGGCGCGGACGGCAGCCTCAGCCTCGAACCCGCCGGCCAGTTCGAACTCTCGGGCGCGCCGCTCGACAGCCTCCACCAGACTTGCGCTGAGACCGGCCGCCATCTCGAACAGGTCAAGGCAGTTGGCGACGAGCTCGGCATCGGCTTCCTCGGGCTCGGCATGTGGCCCGACAAAACCCGCGCCGAGCTGCCGATCATGCCCAAGGGCCGCTATGCGATCATGCTGCGCCACATGCCGCGCGTCGGCAGCATGGGGCTCGACATGATGCTGCGCACCTGCACCATCCAGGTCAATCTCGACTATGCGAGCGAGGCCGACATGGTGAAGAAGTTCCGCGTCGGCCTCGCGCTGCAACCGCTCGCGACCGCGCTGTTCGCCAATTCGCCCTTCACCGAAGGCAAGCCTAACGGCATGCTCTCGTACCGCAGCCATATCTGGTCGGACACCGATCCGGCGCGCACCGGCATGCTGCCGTTCGTGTTCGAGGACGGCTTCGGCTACGAGCGCTACGCCGAATATGCGCTCGATGTGCCGATGTACTTCGTCTACCGCGAAGGCAAGTATATCGACGCTGCCGGGCTGAGCTTCCGCGATTTCCTCAAGGGCGAGCTGTCGGTGCTGCCCGGCGAACTGCCGACCATCGACGACTGGAACGATCACCTTTCGACCGCCTTCCCCGAAGTGCGGCTCAAGACCTTCCTGGAGATGCGCGGTGCCGATGGCGGGCCGTGGGGCCGGATCTGCGCGCTGCCGGCCTTGTGGGTCGGGCTGCTCTACGACGATGCCGCGCTCGACGCTGCGTGGGACGTGGTCAAGCATTGGACGATGGAAGAGCGCGAGACGCTACGCTCGTCGGTGCCCAAGCTCGGCCTCGATGCGCCGATCGCGGGCGGACGACGCTTGCGCGACATCGCCGGCGACGTGCTCGACATTTCCCATGCCGGCCTATCGGCGCGCGCGCGGCTCGATGCGGGCGGCAGCAACGAAACCGGCTTCCTCGACCCGCTGCGCGAGATCGTTCGGAGCGGCAAGGTGCCGGCGGAAGTGCTGCTCGAAAAGTATCACGGCGCCTGGGGCGGCGATGTCAGCCGGGTGTACGAGGATATGAAGTTCTAGGCGCTCCGCCGACCCGCTACCCAGCCGAAGAAGCGTGGCACCGCGCCATTGCGCGCCATCCACTCCGAATAGGCGCGGTAGTCCGGGTCCATGCCGAGATGCCGTTCCTCGGTCTTCGCGCGCCAGTAATAGACGCCAGCCGTCACCGCCATCAGCCCGGTCGCGCGCACTGCGTCCACCCAGTTGCCCGTCGTGAGGAACGGCAAAGTCGAGATGAACCAGAACAAGTTCTTCGACAGATAGGCCGGGTGCCGCGTGAAGCGGTACGGCCCGTGCGTCAGGATGCCGCGATGCGTGAGGTTCGAGAAGCGCAGGCCGAACGCCACCGTCGCCCAGGCGTAGATTGCGGTCAGCGCGACCAGCACCGCGCCGGTCGCGGCGAGCAGGACCGGGTGCCCGCCCAGCCAGATCGTCCAGCCGTCCGGCCCGCGCGTGCCGGGATGGTAATCGAGCACACCGCCGTCGGCCATCAGCACGAACGGCGGATAGCAGATCAGCGCCGCCGTCCACGCCGCCGCGAACGGGTTGGCGCTGCGGATGTGCGAATCGAGCGGGCGCAGCGTCAGGATGTAGCCGACCGTCGCGAAGGCGACGTCGATCACGAACATGAAGGTGATGAGCCAGTTGGCAAGCGCGACCGGATCGTGGAGGACCAGCCCCGTGTCGGCGCGGATGAAGTCACCGAAGCCGGGCGGCACGATCGCCAGCATGAAGGCGAGGAAGAAGCCCTTCACCGCCCAGCTCCGCAGATGCGCGTAGATCGCTTGCACGGAGATCGGCTCATCGAGGCCCATCAACCACGCGCCGAGCGCCCACGCACCATCCCTGGGTTCGACCAGATAGCGGTCCAGCACCAGCACATAGGGGATCGACGCAGCGAACAGCACCGGCGCGGCGATGCCGAGGCACCCCATCGCGAAGCTGTAATTCCCCTCCCAATAGAAGCGTTCCAGCCCATAAACCACGCCGATTCCCGCCCAGGTGAGCCACAGCCCCGCGAGTTTGGTCAGGCTGATCTCATAGGTTTCACGCAGAGGCTTGGCGGCCGACCAGTCGATCCCGGTCGAGGGATTGCGGTGAACCTTGTCGACGAACACCGACCACACCACCATCGGCAGCCCGCACGCGACGACGTTCAGCAGCGCCGCATACGGCCCGTCCATGCCGTAGGTTCGCGCGAGCGCCACCCACAGCAACAGTCCGGCCAGGCCGGCCAGCCCGCAGCCGGTGCTCACCGCAGACCGCGGCCGGGGATCGGCGAGACGCGCGGCGCGCGCGAGGTCGGTATCGTGAAACATCATCGCGGCGTGTAGCGCGGCAAGGGTTAGCGCCGCGTAAAGCTCTTCGAGGGTGCTTGCACAGCCGGCGGCTTGCCGGTATCTCCCCGCGCAACGCGGGTATAGTACAATGGTAGTACAGCAGCCTTCCAAGCTGAATACACGGGTTCGATTCCCGTTACCCGCTCCACCTTTTCCGGTAGAGCCACACGCATGACCGCCATCTCCTTCGCCGAGGCGAGGCGGCAGATCGTCGCGGTTGGGCGCTGGCTCGACGGCAAGGGCTGGGCGCCGGCAACCTCGGGCAATTATTCGGTGCGGCTCGACGACGGCAGTTTCGCGGTCACCGTGTCGGGGCGGCACAAGGGGCGGCTGAGCGAGGACGACGTGATGCGCGTCTCCGCCGATGGCGCGTCGCTCGACGGCAAAAGGCCCTCGGCGGAAACCGCGCTGCACCTCGCCCTCTACCGATCGTTCCCGGAAGCGGGCGCGGTACTGCACAGCCACAGCCCGGATAGCGTCGGGCTGAGCCGCGCGGTGGCGGGCGATGGCTTCACCTTCACCGGGCATGAGATGCTCAAGGCGCTCCCGGGCAATGTTACGCACGATGCCTCCGTGGTCCTGCCGATCGTCGACAACAGCCAGGACATGGCGGTGATCGATGCCGCGATCACGCCCGCGTTGCTGGCGGCGGGCGCACCGCCGGCCTATCTTATCCGCAGCCACGGCCTGTACGGCTGGGGCAGCGACATGGCGGAGGCCGAGCGCGTGATCGAAGCGATCGAGTTCATGGTCGCGACCGAACGCGCCGAGAGGAGTTTCAGGGCATGAGCCGCTTGCAGGTGTTCGACGAGGCCGATGGCGCCACCGCGCTGCTCGGTACCGAGGACGGCGCGCGGATCGCCGCCGAACTGGCGCTGGTCGGCGTGCGGTTCGAGCGCTGGGCGACACGCGAAACCGGCGGCGCCGACATCCTCACCGCGTATGCGCCCGAGATCGCGCGGCTCAAGGCGGAGGGCGGCTATCTCTCGGTCGACACGATCACGATGACCGCCGACCATCCCGAGCGCGCCACGCTGCGGCAGAAGTTCCTGTCCGAACATACCCACGGCGAGGACGAAGTGCGTTTCTTCGTCGCTGGCGAAGGGCTGTTCACGCTCCACGCGGGCGGCCGCGTGTTCAACATGCTCTGTACGCAGGGCGATCTCATCTCGGTGCCGGCGGGCATGCCGCACTGGTTCGACATGGGGCCAGCCCCGAGCTTCACCGCGATCCGGCTGTTCCGCAACCCCGATGGCTGGATCGCGCGCTTCACCGGCGACGCCATCGCCGAGCGCTTCCCGCGCCACGAACCGGCGACCGCGTGAGAGCGATCCTCACCGATATCGAGGGCACCACGACGAGCCTGTCGTTCGTCGCGGACATACTGTTCCCCTATGCGCGCGCGCATCTGCCGGCGTATGTGGCGGCACACCCGGCGGAAGCCGCGCCAATCCTCGCTGAAGTCGAAGCGGCTGAGCCCGGCGATCCGATCGCCACGCTGCTGCGCTGGATCGACGAGGACCGCAAGGCGACCCCGCTCAAGACGCTGCAGGGCATGATCTGGGCGGACGGCTATGCGAGCGGCGCTTTCACCGGCCATGTCTATGCCGATGCGGTGGCGGCGCTGCGGCGCTGGCATGCGGCGGGGGTGGCGCTGTACGTGTTCTCCTCCGGCTCGGTCGCTGCGCAGAAGCTGCTGTTCGGGTACAGCGATGCGGGCGATCTGACGCCGCTGTTCTCAGGCTATTTCGACACGACGACCGGGCCAAAGCGCGAAGCGGCGTCCTATGCGAAGATCGCCGACGCGATCGGCGTTGCGGCCGATGAAGTGCTGTTCCTGTCCGACATCGCGGAGGAGATCGCCGCGGCGCGGAGTGCCGGGATGGAGGCGCTGCTGATCGACCGCGCCGGCGGCGCTGGCGATATCGCGACGTTCGACGAGGTATCCGTTTGAGAAACACTGAACCCGTTCCCCCGCGAAAGCGGGGGTCCAGAGCCAAGCAGCGATGCCGTTCTTGGCTCTGGACCCCCGCTTTCGCGGGGGAACGGGTGGAGGGAATAGCAACATGATCCTCGAAAACACGCATCAACGCTCGATCACCCGTACCGCCGACGGCAAGGGCGCGCGCATCCTCGACCAGCGGCGGTTACCGTGGGAGATCGTCTGGGTCGAGCTTCGCTCGGCGCGCGACGCAGAGATCGCCATCCGCGAGATGTGGACGCGCGGCGCGCCGCTGATCGGCGCCACCGCAGCCTATGGCCTAGCGATGGCGCTCGCCCAGGATGGTTCGGACGCAAGCCTCGACGCCGCCTTCACGCTGCTCGCTGAGGCGCGGCCGACCGCGGTCAACCTGCGCTGGGCTTTGGAACAGGTCGCCGAAGCGGTGCGCCCACTCGCGCCCGGCGACCGCGCGCACGCCGCGTTCGCGCGCGCCGATGCGATCTGCGACGAGGATGTCGCGCTCAACAAGGCGATCGGCGAGCACGGCCTCGCGCTGCTGCGCGATCTGCACGCCAGGCACCCCGATCGCCCGCTCAACATCCTCACCCATTGCAATGCCGGCTGGCTGGCCACGGTCGATTACGGCACCGCGACGGCGCCGATCTATCTCGCGCACGATGCCGGCATTCCAGTCCACGTCTGGGTCGACGAGACTCGCCCGCGCAACCAGGGCGCTTTGCTGACCGCGTTCGAGTTAGCCGGGCATGGCGTTCCACACACCGTCATCGCCGACAATGCCGGCGGGCACCTGATGATGCGGGGGCAAGTCGATGCGGTGATCGTCGGCACCGATCGCGTCACCGCGAACGGCGACGTCTGCAACAAGATCGGCACCTATCTGAAGGCGCTCGCCGCGCACGACAACGCCGTGCCGTTCTACGTCGCGCTGCCCTACACGACCTTCGATGCGAACACCGCGACCGGCGCCGACATCCCGATCGAGGAGCGTGAGCAGGCCGAGGTGACGCATGTCACAGGCGAAGGCGGCAGAATCCGCGTCACCGCGTCGTCCGCCGCCAATCCAGCGTTCGACGTGACGCCGGCGCGGCTGGTAACCGGCTATCTCACCGAGCGGGGGCTGCTCGACCGGATTTGACCTCCACGCCCGGCAGAGTTCGTCACCCCCAGCGCAAGCTGGGGTCTTCCACTAAATTCGCCCCACAAAGACCCCCAGCGTGCGCTGGGGTGACGTAAGGAGAAACCGCTACGCCACCTGCTCCACCGGCAATCGCACATCCGGCTCCGGCGCGAGCGTGCGAACCTTGACCGAAAAGCCGTCAGCGCCAACGCGAATCTCGTTGAACGACGGCGGCGTCTCGCGGGTGCGTTCCGATAGCGTCCCCGCGCCGATCAGCCGGATCGGGTGGCCGTCGATGTCGTGGGCGATATCGAACGGATCGTGGACATGCCCCGTCAGCACCGCGTCCGCCCCGGCCTCGGCGAGCGCCTGCAACGCCTCGGCACCGCGATGCGTCTGCGCGGACATGCGCGTGTGCGGCTCGATCAGCGGGTGGTGGCAGGCGATGAAGACGCGGGTATCCGGCCGGGCCGCGCGGACCAGCGCGAGCGTCTTGGCGAGTTCACCTCGCGCGACATAGCCCTTCGACCAGTTGAACCGCCACTGGAAGCGTGCGGTCGTCACCATCGGCACGATCGTCACGCCGGGCAGTTCGAGCGGCTGTTCGATCATCCGCTCCACCGAAGCATAGCGCTGATACGGACGGAAGAACCGCTCAAACAGATTGAAATAGGGCAGATCGTGATTGCCGACTTCGACCGTCACCGGCACGCCAAGCCCCTGCAACCAGGCGAGACCATCGGCGAACTCGCGGCGGCGCGCCCTGATCGTCAGATCGCCGGTCATCACGACCGCATCGGGCTGCTCCTTGTGGACGACGTCATTGAACCACGCGATCGCCTCGCGGTCCTCCCGGCCGAAATGCACGTCGCTGACGTGGAACAGTCGGATCATCGCATTTCCCCGGTTAACCTGCCTTCAGCGTACGAACGAACATCTTCCTCGTCTCGCCGCCACAAATCTCCGTGGCGGGGTCGAGCATCACCGGCTCGCCATCGAACAAGGCGAGGACAGGCTTGCGGCTGCCGATGCGGAAGCGCTCGGCGAACACTTGCGTCACCGCACGCGCCGCGACCCAGTCGCCGGTCAGCCACTCCCAGCCGAGCGCCGCGATCGAGCGGAAATCGCGCGCATCGACTGCGGCGATATCGAGCCGTTCCTTGCCCGGTCGCACAAACACTGCCTGCGCGTGATGCTCGAGCCCCGGCACGCCCTCCAGCCGGATGCCGCGCGAGAAGGTGCGCCGTATCCCGTGCCGCAGCGCGCGCACGAGCCCGCGCAGCTTGCCCGACCGCACCAGTTCGCGCGCGTGGACCCAGCTCGTCGCCGGGCCGAGGATCAGCCCGACCAGCGCGCGGTGCCGCCCGGCCTCGACGAACGGCAGCGACACGATCTCGCCGCGCTCGTGCGCGGCATGGATAATCGTGGCGGGGTCGGCAGCGCCGTGCAGTTCCTTGGCGAGCAGGTTCATCGTGCCGCCCGGCAGGATCAGGATCGCGCCGTCCCATTTGGCGAGCGCGCAGACGGCGGCGTTGATCGTGCCGTCGCCCGCGAACAGCACGACGGTATCGGCGCCGGCCGCGTCGAGCGCGTCCCCGGTCGGCAGGTCGTCCTTGGGGAATGCGGTGCGGCCGACCAGCGCCAGCCCACGCTCCTCGAACACCGCGACGAGCGCATCGACCTTGGCGCCGGTGGCCGAGCCGGACGCGGGGTTGGTGATGAACCAGATGCTCTTCATGCCGCGCCAACGCGCGGAGGCGAAAAAGGCCCCATTCGGTGAACCTCTCCCGAAGGCGGAGGGAGAAAAAGGGCTGTGCTTCTGGCTTGCGATCGGGCAACCTCGAACGATGCAGACCACCGCCAAGCCGCTCGCCGAACTCACCTTTCGCGGTGTGATCCTCGGCGGGATCATCACGCTCTTCTTCACCGCCGCCAACGTCTATCTCGGCCTGAAGGTCGGGCTGACCTTCGCCACCTCGATACCGGCGGCGGTGATCTCAATGGCGATCCTGCGGCTGCTGCCGGGCGGGTCGATTCTGGAGAACAACATCGTCCAGACGATCGCGAGTGCAGCGGGCACGCTGTCGGCGATCATCTTCGTGCTGCCCGGCCTCGTCATGATCGGCTGGTGGCAGGGCTTCCCTTATGTGCAGACCGCGCTCATCACCGCGACGGGCGGTATCCTCGGCGTGATGTTCTCGGTGCCGCTCAGGCGCGCGCTGGTGGTCGATACCGACCTGCCCTACCCGGAGGGTGTCGCCGCCGCCGAAGTGCTCGAAGTCGGCGCGGGATCGCGCGAGGGCGGCGAGGAAAGTGCCGCCGGCCTGAAAGTGCTGGTCGTCAACAGCCTCGCCTCTGCCGGCTTCGCGATCGCGACGCAGACCAAGATCATCACCGACACCGCCGCCACCGCTTTCCGCGTTGGCGCGGGCGCGACGGGGATTTCTGGGAGCCTTTCGTTCGCTTTGCTAGGCGTCGGCCATCTTGTCGGCATTTCGGTCGGTGCGGCGATGGGGCTCGGCCTCGTCATCGGCTGGTTCGTGCTGGTGCCACTGATGACCGCCGCGCAGCCGATGCCCGGCGACGTCGCCGATTGGGTCGGCGCGATCTTCAAGGGGCAGGTGCGCTTCTTCGGCGCGGGCGTGATCGGCGTGTCGGCGATCTGGACGCTGCTGCGGATTGCCGGCCCGGTGCTCGGCGGTGTTCGTTCCGCGCTGGCGGCGAGTGCCGCGCGCAAAGGCGGCGAGACGCTGGCACTCGAAGAACGCGACCTGCCGATCCTGTGGGTCGGCGCCGCCGCGCTGCTGACCTTGCTCCCGATCGTGTGGCTGCTGTGGGACGTGCTGGCGGGCGGCGCGCTGTCGGGATCGGCGGTGCTGCTGATCGCTGGCGCGCTCGTCTTCATCCTCGTCGCCGGGCTGATGATCGCGGCGGTGTGCGGCTATATGGCCGGGCTGATCGGCGCGTCCAATTCGCCAGTGTCGGGGATCGGCATCCTCGCCGCGATCGGCTCGGCGCTGCTGTTGGTCGGGCTGTTCGGCCAGCATCCCGGCGAAGACACCACGCGCGCGCTGATCGCTTATGCGCTGATCGTCACCGGCATCGTGTTCGGGGTCGCGACGATCTCGAACGACAACCTTCAGGATCTCAAGACCGGCCAGCTCGTCGGCGCGACGCCGTGGAAGCAGCAGGTCGCGCTGGTGATCGGCGTGGTGTTCGGCTCGCTCATCATCCCGCCGGTGCTCAACGTCCTCAACACCGGCATCGGCTTCGTCGGCGCGCCGGGCGCCGGGCCGAACGCGCTGGCCGCGCCGCAAGCGGGGTTGATCTCGGCGCTCGCCAAGGGCGTGCTGTCGGGCGACGCCAACTGGACGATGCTCGGCTACGGCGCACTCGCGGGCGTGGCGCTGATCGTGCTCGACGAACTGCTCGGGCAGCTCAAGCTGCTGCGGCTGCCGCCGCTCGGCGTCGCGCTCGGCATCTATTTGCCGATGTCGGTGATCCTGCCGACCGTCACCGGCTCCGTGGTTGGTTTCTTCTACGATCGCTGGGCGCGCCGCAGCGGCAATCCCGAAGTGGCAGAGCGGATGGGCACGCTGACCGCGACCGGGCTGATCGTCGGCGAGAGCCTGTGGGGCGTCGCGTTCGCGTTCATCGTGTATCTGACCGGCAGCGACGCGCCGCTCGCTTTGGTCGGGCCGGGCTTTGCCGGCATCGCGCTGATCGCCGGGACATTGTGCTTCATCGCACTGGCGGCTGGCCTATATCGGCGGACGATGGCGGTCGCGCGGTAGCGCCCGCAATCACGACCATTTCGGAGACGTCTGCCCGCGATTCGCCGGGTCGCGGCGTTCCGGTTCGCATGCGCAGCATCTAAGACCGGGACGCAACCGCAGACCGGATAGGTGCATGACGATACTCGAAGCGGTGGCTCCAGGCAGGACGGCCCGCACTCCCAAGCGATCACAGAGCGCGGCAGGCGGACTCGCCTGGCTGATCGCCGGGCGTTCCAGCAACATCGCGCTGTCGATCGTCACCACCGGGATCCTGTCGCGCTTCCTGACACCGCAGCAATTCGGCCAGCTCGTGCCGGTGATGATCGTCATCTCGCTGTCGATGGCGGTGTTCGACGGTACGTTCGGGGTCGGCATCATCCGCAGCCCGCAGCTTGACCGCGAACGGGTGCGGGTCGCGCTCGGCAATTGCCTGCTCGTCGCGGTGGTGCTGACGGTGGCGCTGATCGCCGGATCGCCACTGATCGAGCGCTTCTTCCATTTTGACCAGCTCGCCGAACTGATCGCCGCCGCGACGATCGTGATCCTGCTGCGCGCGGTGTTCGTGATCGCCTGCGCAGTGTTGCAGCGCGAGCGCCGCTACAAGGAGATTTCGCTCGCCTCGCTGGTCGCGGCGCCGTTCGGATCGCTGATCGTGTCGGTGCCGCTCGCCGTCGCCGGCTATGGCGCGTGGTCGCTGCTGCTGGGGACGATCTCGATGGGCCTTGTCGAGACGGTGATCGTCGCGCGCAAGGCGCGGCTGCCGTGGCGGATCACCATATCGCGCGCCGGCCTGTCCGAACTCGGCGCAACCGAGGGGTTTTTCGCGCTCAACCAGTTGCTCAACTGGGCGGCGCTCTCCAGCACCAATCTTATCGCAGGGCATGTCCTCAGCCTCACCCAGCTCGGTTTTTATTCGCGAAGCTGGCGGCTGCTCGACATCGCCGTCTCCGCGACGAGCGGGCCGATGCAGCGCGTGCTGGTGCCGGTGTTCGCGGGGTTACAGGACGGCGGCGGCGCAGCACGCGACACGTTCGAACGTGCGCTGGCAGTGGCGGTGCCGGTATTCGCCATCGCCGGCGCGCTCGCCTGCCTCCATGCCGAGGCGATCGTGCGCGCGCTGCTCGGCACGCAATGGTTGGAGACGATCCCGCTCGTCCAGATCCTGTTCTCGGCGCTGGTCGCGCGCTGCGGCTACAAGGTGTCGGAAAGCGTGCTGGTCGGGTTCGGCCGCGCGCGATCGGCGGCGGTGCGCCAGTTGCTCTATCTCGTCGCGCTAGGCTCGGGCGCGCTGATCGCAGTGCGCTGGCAATCCACCGGGATCGCACTCAGTACGTCGGTCGCGGTGTGGCTGTTCTATCTGCTGTCTTTGAGTCAGGCGGTCCGGCTGGTCCACGCCAGTCTTGGCCGCGTGGTCCTGATCCACGCCCGCGCCGCCGCGCTGGCTACGCTTCTGGTGGCGTTCCATGTCTTGATATCGTTCGCAGTCACCCGTCTGAGCTATTGGCCCGGCGAGGTGCTGGTCGCGGCGGCGGATGTCGGATTCATCGGTGCGATCCTGCTCGCCGCGCCGCCGTGGCTGGTGGAGCGCACCCTGCGAACCATGATCCTCACGCGCGGTCGCGGCGCGTGACCACGCCGACGATCGTCTATCTCTACGGCCAGACCTTGCCCAACAAGGCCGCCAACTCGGGTGCGGTAATCGGGCTATGCTCCGCGCTCGCCGCCGCCGGGGAACGCGTGTGCGTGATATCCCCCACTGGCGGCACGTCGGCGGAGATCGCCGCAACCTACCAGCCGCATTCCGGTGTGACGTTTCAGCATCTCGACGTGCCCGATAGCGCCAGACGGTATCCGGCCTTTGCCGCCGCCGCAGGCCGGGCCGAGTTCGCGCGGGCGATCGTCATCACTCGCATGCCGCAGGTCGCGATCCTGACCGCGCTGCTAGGGCGGCGGACCGTGCTGGAACTGCACCAGCATTCGAACACGTTCAAACATTGGGCGCTGTGGCGCCGGCTGCTGCATCTCGTCCGGCCGAACCGGCTGCGTATCGCCGCGCTGTCACAAGGGGTGGTCGACGAACTCGATCCGTTGCTTCGCGCCAAGGGCGGCGAACCCACCATCATCGCCAGCGCGGCGCGCAACTTCGGCGCAGACGGCAAAGTCGAGCCGCTGTACGATATCGGCTTCATCGGCAGCTTCATGCCCGGCAAAGGCGTCGGTTTCGTAGAGACCATCGCTCAGCTCGCACCGCACTATAGCGTCGTCCTGTACGGCGATCCTTCACGCGACCCACCCACCGCAGCGCGGCTGTCGGCGCTCCCCAACGTCACGCTCGCCGGCTATGTGAACCCAAGCGAGGTCGCCGCGGCGCTGGCGAGTTTCCGGGTCGGTCTCGCGCCCTATGACCGCGCCGGCTTCGGCGGGGATGGATCGCCGTTCGTGCGCGCGGACGATCTCTCGTCGCTCAAGATCGTCGAATATCTATCGGCGCGGCGGATCGTGGTCGCCTCCCGCATCCCCTCGGTGACCCGCATGGTCGCGGATCGCCACAGCGCGATGCTGTGCGATCCCGACGATCCCGCCGACTGGCTACGCGCGATCGACACGGTGTTGACCGATCGAGCGCTCGGCGCGTCCATCGCCGGCCAGGGCCGCGCGCTCTACGAACAGCAGTTCAGCTTCGACATCCGCGCCCGGCGCTTCCGCGCGCTGATCGATCAGCTCCGCTGACCGGCCAACCGCGTCACATCGCCGCGAGCAGGCTCGCGATCGGGATGAATGCGAACGCCACCGAACTGTCCGCCACGCCGTAGGGCACGAACAGCTTGTCGCCGTGCTTCATCGCGCCGCAGGTATAGACGACGTTGGGCACATAGCCCTCGCGGTCCTGATCTGCGGCAGCGAGGATCGGTTCCTTGGTCCGGCCAAGCACCTTGGACGGATCGTGCTTGTCGAGCAGCACCGCACCGATCGCATATTTGCGCATCGCGCCGACGCCGTGAGTCAGCAGCAGCCAGCCCTGATCGACCTCGATCGGCGGGCCGCAATTGCCGATCTGCACCAGTTCCCACGGCAGTTCGGGGGTGAGCAATTTCTCGCCCTCTTCCCAATGCGTGAGCGTGTCCGACTTGAGCAGGAACAGGTTCTCGCCGTCCTGCCGGCCAATCATCATATATTGCCCGTCGATTTTGCGCGGGAACAGCGCCATACCCTTGTTGCGCGCGGCCGGGCCGGTCATCGGCACCAGATCGAACGCGCGGAAATCGCGCGTTCGCATCAACTCGGACTGAATCACCGAGCCATTGTAGGCGGTATAGGTGCCGAGCCACTCCCACGATCCGTCTTCGTGCTGGAAATGGACGAGCCGCAGATCCTCCAGCCCCTTCGACTGCGCGTTGGTGATCGGGAAGATCACCGTGCCCGACAGAGTCGAGTCGCGGTGGCGATACACGGTCACCGGCCCCTCGGGCACATGCTCCTCATCGACGCCGACCATGTCGGTGGCGGTCGCGAAGGGAGGCTCTGGCGCGAGCTTCAACTCGTTGTTGTCGGTGATGATGCCTTCGCGGAAGGCGACCGAGGAGATGTGCCCCTCACCCACCGCGCGCAGCGACATGAGGATGCGCTGCGATCCCGGCGGCATGCCGGACTGGTCGTGATGCGGCACCGCGCTCGGGTTCATCAGCGCGGCAGCGGCGTAGCTGTATTCGTGACAGAAATAGGCGCCGATCAACTGACGCTTCTCGTCGTCAATCGCCGCACCGTCGAGACCGAGCATCCCTTCGATCTCGTCATAGCGCGTCATGAACACGCGGCGCGTCTGCCAGTGCCGCGCCTCGAAATCCTTGAGCACAACCTCCAACTCGGCGCTCGTCTCCGTGGCGTTGAGTTCGAGGACGGCGTTGACGATCCGCTCGGTGCGGCTCGGCCCCTGCCCGTTATTCGCCCAGGCAAGGTGGAACGGACGCACGACGACCCGCGACGGATCGGCATGCAGCCGCAGTGCATGGTGGAACAAATCTATCACGCTTCAGCCTCGCAATCGTCCGCACTCGCGGCGTCGCGAGCGAGGCTACGCGACGGCGCGATCCGGTCCTGCCACGCTTTCGGCCCGTTTTGAAAGCCCCGAAATCGCGCAAGAGGCAAGTTGCAGCGCCAAAATCGACTCAGCACCCTGATTGCGGTTGAGTCCGGTCGGCATAAGTCCGTCGAAACAGCCGCCATCTTGCACCGTGGCGAGCGGCAGATCGAGATCGTTGACGCCCAGATACCAAAGATATGCCCGCATCGCCTCGTCGATCCAGCGCTGCTCGCCGGTCGCCTCGAAGGCCGCTTCGCACGCCTCGATGGTCGCCTGCGCTTCGAGCGGTTGCTGGTCGAACGGCAACGGCGGCTGATACGGCCGGTTGAAGCTCTCGCTGCCGACCGCGCGGAAGCGGCCCTCGGGCGAGGTCTGCTGTGCGATGATCCAGTCGAGCGTGGCCTTGCCGCAAGCGATCAGGTCGTCACGGTGCAACGCCTTGCCGGCGCGGAGCAGCGCCTCCGGCAGACGGGCGTTGTCATAGGCGAGGACGATCTCGAACCATTCCCATTCCGGCCGACGCGCCTCCTCAAGAAGTGCGAGCAACTCGGCTGAGAAGCGCGTGAGGATGCTGCGCGCCAATGTGTGGCCGGGAAACGCCTCGAGGATCGCCGCCGCGCCGAGCATCGCGAAGCCGTGCGCGCGCGGGCTGCCCAACTCGAAAGCCAGCGAGGCGGTCATGTCGAACATCGCCACCGCCCAGTCGCGATGCTTGGCGTGCCGTGCATCGCGCGCGGTGACGCCGAGTGCCCAGAGCGTGCGACCGTTCGAATCCTCAGAACCGACCTCTTCACACCACGAACGATCAAACCGCATGAAATTACGGAAGCGACGCGCCTCAGGGTTCCAGGCATATTGCAGGAACGATTCGTAGATCGTCATCCACTTGTCGCGCGTGTCGTCGGCAAGCGAGTTCATCTTGCAGGTCAGCATCAGCGCGCGGGCATTGTCGTCGATGCAATAGCCGTGGCGGCGATCGGGCACCGAGAAGATCGCGTGCTGGAACATGCCTGTCGAATCGCTCATCCGCTCGACTGCGGAGAAATCCGGGTCGAGCGGGCTGAGCGACGCGCTCGGCCCGGCAATCCGGCGCGGGCGCGCGGCGATCATCCCGACGATCTCGCGCATCGCCCGCTCGGCGAGGCGCGGCCAGATCATCGTGCGGCCACGCTCATAGGCGCGCTGCGACAGGCGCAAGCGGTTGCGATCGCTGCCGAGCAGCGCGTTGATTTCCCGCGCGAATGCCTCGCTGTCACCGAAATCGACCAGCACGCCATGCCCATCTGAAAGAATCTCGGTGGCGTGGACATAGGGCGTGGACACCACCGCCTTGCCAACGCCGACGGCGTAGGAGAGCGTGCCCGAGGTGATCTGGGCCGGGTTCACATAAGGCGTCGCATAGATGTCGGCGGCCTGGAGATAGTCGATCAGATCGTCATGCTCGAGGAACTCGTCGATGAAAGCGACCTGATCCGCGACGCCATGCTCGGCGGCAAGCGCCTTGAGCCGATCACGGTACGCCTCGCCTTCATGTGCGACGAGATTGGGGTGCGTGGCACCAAGCACGACGTAGAGCGCATCGGGATGCTTCTCGGTGATCGCCGGCATCGCATCGATGATCGTCTCGATGCCCTTGCCGGGCGCGAGCAGGCCGAACGTGAAGATCACCCGCTTGCCCTGCCAACCGAACCGCGCCTTGAGCGTATCGGGTTCGACGAAATCGCGATCGGGCACGCCGTGCGGGATCATCGCCACCGTGCGCGCACTCGCGCCATAGACGCGTTCGAGGATCTCGCGACCGCGTTCGGCCATGACGATGATCTTGGCGGCGCGGCGCAGCAGCCCTTCCATCACGCGCCGCTCATCGGCGGTCGGCCGTTCGAGGATGGTGTGCAGCGTCACGATGACGGGAATTGAAACACGGTCGAGCAAGGCGAGCAGATGCTCGCCCGCCGGGCCACCGTAGATGCCATATTCGTGCTGGACCCACAACGCCTGCGCGCCGCTCTGCTCGATCGCGCGGGCGGCCTCGGAATAGGCGATGCGATCCTGCTCGGGGATGCTCATCGTCACTTCGGACGGGTATACGTAGCGGCCGGGATGATCGTCCATCGCATAGACGTCGATCTTCAGATCAGGAAACCGACCCTTTAGCGCGGTGAACGTATCCGTCGTGTATGTCGCTATGCCGCATTTGCGCGGAAGGAAATTGCCGATCAAGGCAATGTGATCGACCGAAGGAAGCACGTCTGCTGATCGTGTCATCGTAGGCCATCCTGCATGAACCTGGGCTTAATGCCCGTTGTGCCCGTTAAACGGCTCGGTGGCGATAAGGTTGCAGTATTGTTGCAGTGCGGCGGATCAATCTCATTGATTTGAATCAACATTTTTCCTTTTGTTCAGCCTCGGCCGCGATAGCCCGGCACGTCCTGCGAAGGCAGCCACAGCCCCTCCGGCGGTGCGCCCGATTGCCAGAATACGTCGATCGGCATGCCGCCACGCGGATACCAATACCCGCCGATCCGCAACCACAGCGGTTGCATTTCGGCAAACAGTCGCTCGCCGATGCCGACCGTGCAATCCTCATGGAACGCCTGATGGTTGCGGAAGGCGCCGAGGAACAGCTTGAGCGACTTGGACTCGACGATCGTGTCGTCCGGCGCATAGTCGATGACCAGGTGCGCAAAGTCCGGCTGCGCCGTCACCGGGCATAGCGAGGTGAATTCGGGCGCGGTGAAGCGCACCAGATACGGGCGCCCGCGACGCGGATTGGGAACGTAATCGAGTACCGCTTCCTCAGGCGAGGAAGGCAGCACGCTGGTCTGGCCGAGATGCGTTGGGGTCATGCGGACTATGTAGGGATGGCGGGCGCGGATCGCCACCGGCTCCGTTCGCCCCACCCCCTCGACTTCGCTCGGGGCGAAGGGCTAGGAACCGCCGCGAACGGCACGGAGAACACAGATGGACTCGCTGGTATCGACCGAATGGCTCGCCGCCGAACTTGGCGCGAGCGATCTGCGCATCGTCGATGCGAGCTATTACCTCGCCGAGCATAAGCGCGATGCGCAGGCCGAGTTCGCAGCCGCACACATTCCGGGCGCGGTGTTTCTCGATCTCGCGGAGGTCGCTGACACAGCGAGTCCCTTCCCCACCATGCTGCCCGCGCCCGAAAAGTTCGCGAGCCGGATGCAGTCGCTCGGCCTTGGCGATGGCACGCGGATCGTGATCTATGACGCTTCACCCGTGCGATCTTCGGCGCGGGCGTGGTGGATGCTGCGCCACTTCGGCGTGCGCGATGTCGCGATCCTCGACGGTGGCTTCATCAAATGGCGTGCCGAGGGCCGCGCCACTGAAAGCGGCGTGCCAATGCCACGCCACCGCCACTTCGCCATCACTTCGGTACGCGACGACGTCCGCGATCTGGCGGCGATGCGCGCCAACATCGACAGCGGCGCCGAGCAAGTGCTCGACGCCCGCTCAGCGAGCCGCTTCACCGGCGAAGAAGCCGATCCGCGCCCCGGCGTGGCATCGGGCCATATTCCAGGCTCGAAGCATCTGCATTATGCGACGCTGTTCAACGCCGACAATACGTGGAAGAGCGGCGAGGCCCTACACGCCGCGTTCGACGCTGCCGGGATCAATCTGACGAAACCGCTCGTCACCACCTGCGGATCGGGCATCACCGCCTCCGGGCTGCTGTTCGGCGCGCATCTGCTCGGCGCAGACGGCGCGCTCTATGACGGCAGTTGGTCCGAATGGGGCGCCGATCCCGCCACCCCCAAGGCGACGGGCGAAGCATGAGCGCGAACGAGAAGGGCGATTCGACCCGCGTCGTCGGTGCGGGGCGGCGCAAGCAATGGACTCAGGGCATCGTCAACACGCCGGTTTGGCGCGCCTCGACCATCCTCTACGATAGCGTCGCCGATCTGCGCGCCTCGGGCGCGAGCGACACGCACCACCGGCTTTTCTACGGCCGGCGCGGCACGCCGACGCAGTGGAGCCTCGCCGATGCGCTCACCGAACTCGAACCGGGCGCCGAGGCGACCTTCCTCTACCCTTCCGGCGTCGCGGCGATCGCTGCGGCTTTGCTGTCGGTGCTGTCGCCCGGTGACGAATTGCTGCTGGTCGATAGCGCCTATGATCCGTCACGCGGGATCGCCAACACGTTGCTCAAGCGGATGGGCATTACGACGCGTTTCTACGATCCGCTGATCGGTGCCGGCATTGCCGAACTGATCGGCCCCGCCACCCGCGCGATCCTGATGGAAAGCCCCGGCAGCCTCACCTTCGAAGTGCAGGACGTGCCGGCGATCTGCGCGGCGGCGAAGGCGCGCGGCGTGGTAACGTTGCTCGACAACACCTGGGCGACGCCGCTGTTTTTTCCGGCGATCCAGCATGGTGTCGATCTGTCGATCCTCGCCTGCACCAAATACGTCGTCGGCCATTCGGACGTGATGCTCGGATCGGTGACGGCGGCGCCCGGGCATTTCAGCAAGTTGCGCGATACCAGCTTTCAATTGGGCCAGGTCGCCAGCCCCGATGATGCGTGGCTCGGCGCGCGCGGCCTGCGCACGATGGCGGTGCGGCTGCGCCAGCATCAGGCGAGCGCGCTGCGGATCGCCGAGTGGCTGGCGACTCGCCCGGAAGTATCGCGCGTGCTCCACCCCGCTTTGCCCTCTTGCCCCGGCCACGAGATTTTTGCGCGTGATTTCAAAGGATCGTCGGGGCTGTTCTCGTTCGTGCTGAACGGCGGCGACGACGCGGCACGCGCCGCGCTGATCGACGGGCTGGAGCATTTCGGCATCGGCTTTAGCTGGGGCGGGTTCGAGAGCCTCGCGCTGCCGGTCGATCCCGCGCGCCATCGCACCGCAACACGCCGCGACGATGCCGGGCCGATCGTCCGCCTCCAGATCGGACTGGAGGATACCGACGATCTGATCGCCGATCTTGACGCGGGGCTGGCGCGGTTTCGGGCGCACGTCTTCTGAAAGGGGACCTGTTGCTCGGGCACAACACGAGCAACAAAACAGACACAAACCAGCAAAATTTTGTTGTACTGCACCATGAGCAGCGGCACATGAAAGCCTCCAACGGCAAGTTGCGCGGAGGGTTCGCCCTTACAGACGCACATGCTCGCGGAAGCAGGCGGGGACGACGCATTTCGAAAGGAAAACGATGCGCTTCTCCACACTCTCACTCGGCGCGCTGCTGCTCGCCGCCTCCGCCACGCCCGCCTTCGCGGACGACGCACCGACCGCTCCCGCTCCGGCGTTCACCGTTTCGGGCGGCGCGACATTGATCTCCGATTATCGGTTCCGCGGCATCTCGCAGACCGACAAGAAGGTCGCGTTGCAGGGCACCTTCACGGTCTCGCACGAGTCCGGCCTCTATGCGACCGTCTGGGGTTCCTCGATCGACGATTACGTCGCCAACGGCAGCGACCAGGAAGTCGATCTGATCGCGGGCTATACGAAGACGATCAACGGCATCAAGCTCGACGGCGGCGTGCTCTATTATTACTATCCGGGCGGCGGCCACGCCAACACCGACTTCGCCGAGCCGTATTTCGACATCTCGACCCAGATGGGTCCGGTCAACGGCAAGGTCACGGTCAATTACGCGCCCAAGCAGAAGGCGTTGAGCGTCGGCAACGGCGCGGAATCGAACGTCTATCTCGCAGGCGATCTCGCGGCATCGATTCCGAACACCGCATTCGGCCTGACCGCGCATCTGGGCCACACTTTCGGGCCGAGCTATCTGTCGATCGGCAACGAATATACCGATTGGGGCCTTGGCGCTTCCTACACCTGGAATCACCTGACGCTCGGCGTGAGCTATGTGGATACCAACAAGGACTCGTTCATCACCGACCAGCACAACGAGACGCGCAACATCTCCAAGGGCGGCGTGGTGGTGTCGCTGGGCGCGGCCTTCTAAACCTCCGCGCGCGCAAAGAAAAAGGGAGCGGTGCGCCGCTCCCTTTTTTGTGTCTCGATGCGACCGGCCCGAAGGCCGGCGATATCACCTCGGCGCGGACGCGCGCGCGCTCTGGCCATCGCCTTCCGGTGCTGCGACCACGTCGCGAGTCGAGGCGCCCTTGTCGACCACGTTGGTCTGCGGATCGTCGACCGACGAGCGAATGCCGGGATCGTCCGAATCGACCCCCGCCGCGGCGATCGTCGCGCTCTCGCCCGCGCCACGCGCTGCAGGACCGCCGAACAGAGCATCGAGCGCCTGCGCATTGGGACTGATATCGTTGGCACGCGCAGCACCCGGCTGCGGTGGCGCCAGCGAGAAATCGGGCGGGATCACCAGCGGCGCCTGACGCGCGACGGCGAATTCGTCCGGCCCGCCGGGGCGACCGAGCCGCGAATGGCCACAGCCGCCGAGCAACAGCGCGACGCTCGATACGCTCGCCACACAAACCAGTTTACGCATTGCCAGAATTCTCCACAGAAGCTCGTTCCGCCCGGGGCTTGTCGCGTACCAGAAGCGCGCGGACGAACAAGACGAGCACCCCTACCGTAATCGCGGCATCAGCGACATTGAAGACCAAAAACGGTTGCCATGCGCCGATATGAAAATCGGCGAAATCGACGACATAACCGAGCCGAACCCGATCGAGGATGTTGCCGAGCGCACCGCCGAACACGCAGCCGAGCGCGATCTGCTCGATCCGCTTCGGCTCGCGCAGCATCCACACCAGCACGCCGAGCGCGATCAGCCCGGTCATCGCCACCAGCAACCAGCGCGACGTGTCGTTGCTCGCATGCAGCAGCCCGAGCGAGACGCCGCGATTGGCGACGAATTGCAGGTTGAAGAACGGCGTGATCTCACGCGCGTTGGTCAACTCATCGAGACCGAGCACATGCGTGACCCCGTATTTCGCGGCCTGATCTGCGACGAACAGCAACGCGGCGGCGGCGAAGCCGGCGACAGGCAAGCGGCTCATGCCACGACGCTTTCGCAGCGGTCGCACAGCGCGAGGTCTTGGGTCACTTCGGGCAACAACCGCCAGCAGCGGCCGCATTTGTGGTAATCGGTGCGGGTCACCGACACCCCCTCGCCCTTCGACACTTTCGCGACGATGAACGCCTCGGCCAGTTCCGCCGCATCGACCGGCAGCGACGGCACCGTCACCTCGGCCTCAAGACTGGAGCGCACGACCTTCTCGCGCCGCAGCGGCTCGATCGCCTCGGTGACTTGTGCGCGCAAGGCCCGCACCTCGGCCCACAAAGTCGACACGCCGTCGTCGCCCGGCACTGCCGGCAACTCAGGCCATTCGAGGAAATGCACCGAGCCATCCTCACTCGGGTAGCGCGCCTGCCACACTTCCTCGGCGGTGAAGCACAGGATCGGCGCGGCGTAGCGCACCAACGCATGGAACAGGATGTCGAACACGGTGCGCGCGGCGCGACGCTTGAGGTCCGACGGCGCATCGCAATACAGCGAATCCTTGCGGATATCGAAATAGAAGGCCGACAGATCTTCCTGCGCGAAATCGGTGAGCAACCGCAGGTAGCGGTTGAACTCATAGGCTTCCGCCGCCGCCTTCAGCTCGACGTCGAGCGTGCCGAGCAGGTGGAGCACGTAGCGCTCCAGTTCGGGCATCTCGGCGGGGGAGAGCTTCTCGGCATCGTCGAACCCGTCGAGCGCGCCGAGCAGGTAGCGGAAGGTGTTGCGCAGCTTGCGATAGGCGTCGGAGGTGGTGTTGAGCACCTCCTTGCCGATGCGGACGTCCTCGAAATAATCGACCGAAGCGACCCACATGCGCAGGATGTCAGCGCCGCTTTCGCCGATCACCTTCAACGGATCGACGACATTGCCGAGGCTCTTCGACATCTTGCGCCCATTGCCGTCGAGCGCGAAGCCATGCGTCAGCACCGCGTCATAGGGCGCACGCCCGCGCGTGCCGCAGCTTTCGAGCAGCGAAGACTGGAACCAGCCGCGATGCTGGTCCGAGCCTTCGAGGTACAGGTTGGCGCGCGTGCCTTCGCCGTAGCGCGCCTCGATCACGAAGGCGTGCGTCGAACCCGAATCGAACCACACGTCGAGGATGTCGGTGACGACCTCATAGTCGGCGGCGTTATACTCGGCGCCGAGCAACGCCTGATGATCGGCCGAGAACCACGCGTCGGCGCCGCCCGCCGTGAACGCGTCGCGAATGCGCGCGTTGACCGCCGGGTCGCGGAGATAGTCGCCGGTCGCACGGTTAACGTAGAGCGCGATTGGCACGCCCCACGCGCGCTGACGCGAGATCACCCAATCGGGCCGCTGCGAGACCATCGCGTTGATGCGGTTCTTGGCGCGCTCGGGCACCCAGCGGGTATGTTCGATCGCATCGAGCGCGATCTCGCGGAGCGTGGCCATGTTGCCCTCTCCCGCTTGCGGGAGAGGGTGGCCGAGCGCAGCGAGGTCGGGAGAGGGCCTGTCGCCGCTGGACACCGCGTTTGCGGACACGCCCTCCCCTAGCCCCTCCCGCACGCGGGAGGGGGACTCGGTTTCGCTCCGGTCCATCGGAATGAACCACTGCGGCGTAGCGCGGAAGATCACCTTCGCCTTCGAGCGCCAGCTATGCGGATAGGAATGCGCGAAATCGTCGCTCGCCGCGAGCAGCGCGCCGGCCGAGCGCAGATCGGTGCAGATCGGCCCGTCGGCGCTGACGAACTTCTTGTTGATGACGCTGCCCTGCCCGCCCAGCCACAGCCAGTCGGCGCGGTACATGCCCGCGCCATCGACCGCGAACACCGGATCGATGCCGTTGGCCTTGCACAGCAGGAAATCGTCCTCGCCGTGATCCGGCGCCATATGGACGAGGCCGGTGCCGGCATCGGTCGTGACGAAATCCCCCGCGAGGAACGGGCGAGGCTTGGCGAAGAACCCGCCGAGATGATGCATCGGGTGGCGCGCGATGGCTCCGGCGAGTTGTACACCAGTAAAGGTAGGCGGCGTTTCGACGCTCGACATATCCATTTCAAGAAGCGACAAGAATTCAGCGCTGGGCGCCGGCGGCTGCCTCGTTATACCTTGACGCCGCTCCCAGTCAGCTTGCTCCTGCTCTTCGTATTCTTCTTGCAAGGACGGAAGATCGCCAACACGTTGAAGAAATGTATCCCAAAGCTCGTCAGCTATGAGAACTTTCTTCGGGCCATACTGTATCAATCGGTAAATGATCTCCGGCCCATACGCCAAAGCCTGATTCACCGGGATCGTCCACGGCGTCGTCGTCCAGATCACCGCATGCGCGCCGACCAGTTCGGGCGCGTTCGGCGCTTCTGTGATCTCGAATGCGACGTCGATCTGCGTCGAGACCACGTCTTCGTACTCGACCTCGGCCTCGGCCAGAGCGGTCTTCTCGACCGGGGACCACATCACCGGCTTTGCACCGCGATAGAGCTGCCCCGACTCAGCGAACTTGAGCAGTTCGCCGACGATCGCCGCCTCGGCCTCATACTTCATGGTCAGATACGGATCGGTCCAATCGCCCATCACGCCGAGCCGCTCGAACTGCGCGCGCTGCACCGCGACCCACTTCTCGGCATAGGCACGGCATTCGGCGCGGAACTGCGCGACCGGCACCTGATCCTTGTCGAGCTTCTTGGCGCGATACGCCTCCTCGACCTTCCATTCGATCGGCAGGCCGTGGCAATCCCAACCCGGCACATAGGGAGCGTCCTTGCCCATCAGCGACTGGCTGCGGACGATGATGTCCTTGAGCACCTTGTTCATCGCATGGCCCATGTGAATATCGCCATTCGCATAGGGCGGGCCGTCGTGGAGGATGAAGCGTTCGCGCCCGGCGCGCTGTTCGCGCAGGCGATCGTACAGGCCGAGCTCCTCCCACCGCGCCAGAATCGCGGGTTCCTTGGCGGCAAGGCCAGCCTTCATCGGGAAGTCGGTCTTCGGCAGGAAGACGGTCTCGCGCCAGTCGCGCGGCGTATCAGAGAGGATCGTATCGGTCATGGGTGGAGGCGCAGTATACGAGGGGCGCGCGCGATACAAATTGTTCAAGGCGGTTCCCTTTCGCACCCGTGCGGCTAGGGACGGCGTTCAACCATCATGACCGACCTCATCGTTCAGCTCATCGCCCGCAGCGGCTATCTCGGCATCTTCCTGCTGATGGCGCTCGAGAACATCTTTCCGCCGATCCCGTCGGAGGTCATCATGGGGCTGGGCGGCATCGCCGTCGCACACGGCAAGATGGCGATGGTGCCGCTGATCGTCGCGGGCACGTTGGGGACGACTGCCGGCAATTACGCCTGGTACGCGCTCGGCCGCCGCTTCGGGGTGGCGCCGCTCAAGCCCGTGGTAGCGCGCTGGGGCCGCTGGCTGACGATCGAATGGCACGATGTCGAGCGGCTCCACGCCTTCTTCCAGCGCCACGGCGAATGGGTGGTGTTCGTATTCCGCTTCATGCCCGCCTTCCGCACGATCGTCTCACTACCCGCCGGCATGGCGCGCATGAAACACTGGAAATTCTGCCTGTGGACGACGGCGGGCGCGGCGATCTGGAATACTTTGCTGGCGTGGTCCGGCTGGTATCTCGGCGCACGGTTCCGCATGCTGGAGGCATGGTTCGGCCCGGCCAGCGTGGCGATCATGGTCGCGGTGGCGGTGGTGTATGCGTGGCGCGTGGTGACGTGGAAACCGCGGGGGAAGTGATCGTCGCCCCGGCGCAGGCCGGGGCCTCTGGGTTTGGGGGCGGTTAGCTCGCCAAATTACGCAACGGCCCCGGCCTGCGCCGGGGGCGACGATCAGGCGGCGCGGGGAATGATGCGGTCGAGTTCGTCGTTCAACGCGCGCTTGGCTTCCTCAAGGTCGAAATCGTTCTGAAGGGCGAGGAAAATCCCTTCGGAAACACCAAAATATCGCGTCAGGCGCAGGTCGGTCGCCGCATCCACATCCAGCTTCGACGCGACCAGCGCAGCGAGCCGCGCCTCATCGATGCCGGCGCCGTGCGCGACTTCCGCGACCGGAATTTCGCTACCGATCAGAAAATCCTCACGCAGAATGTCGCCGGGATGGACGTTGCCCAGCCGATCTTCATCCGCGATGGTAATCCTCGATTCGGACATCATCCGCGCCTCCGTCCGACCAGTGGAAGGTGATCCGCCATTGGTCGTTGATCCTGATGCTATATCGTAAGGGTGTAAAGCGTTTCAACTGCTCGAGCCGGTTGCCCGACGGCTCGCGCAAATCGTGCAGAGCCTTGGCCCGGTTGAGGTAGCGCAGCTTGCGACGTGCTGTCTCCTGAATGTCAGAAGGCAGCTTTCGACTGCGCTCACCACGCCAGATGCGCGCGGTCTCAGCATCGGCGAAGGTGCGGATCATTGCTCGTCCTCAACAACTCAAAGGCAAGCAAGCTATTAACACTTAAAACAGACAAGCCAACAAGTAGTTTTGTCGCACCATCCGACAAAAATACCTCATTTAAGATATTAAAAATCAAACTTTATTTGCTTAGTCGTCTAACTTCCGGTTTTGCGACGAACCAGTAATTACAGACATTTAGCGCGCGGACATTGCACGTTCTTGTCCCAAATTTTTTGCTCACCGTCCCCGCCTACTCGCCCCCGGCAGCCCGCCCCGCATCTTCTGGCTCTTCCCATACCGCGTCTTGCGCGTGCCCGGTTTGCCCTCGTTCGACCGCCCCATCACCGGCGCCACCGCACGGTCGCCCGCGCCCGGCAGCCCGAGTTCCTCCGCCTCCAGCGCGCGGATTTCGTCGCGCAGGCGGCCGGCTTCCTCGAACTCCAGGTCCGCCGCCGCCGTACGCATCTTCTTCTCCAGTTCCTCGATGTACGCGCGCAGATTGTGGCCAACCATGTGCGGGCGGTCCTCATCGATCTCGACCGTGACCTGATCGTGGTTCGACACGTCCTGGATGATGTCGCCGATGTTGCGCTTGATCGTCAGCGGCGTGATGCCGTGTTCCAGATTGTACGCGCGCTGCTTTTCACGACGCCGGTCGGTCTCGTTGAGCGCGCGTTCCATGCTGCCGGTCATGCGATCGGCATAGAGGATAACGCGGCCATCGACGTTGCGGGCGGCGCGGCCGATCGTCTGGATCAGCGACGTTTCGGAGCGCAGGAAGCCCTCCTTGTCGGCATCGAGAATGCACACCAGCCCGCATTCGGGAATGTCGAGCCCCTCGCGCAGCAGGTTGATGCCGACCAGCACGTCGTACACGCCGAGCCGCAGGTCGCGGATCAGCTCGATACGCTCCAGCGTCTCGACGTCCGAGTGCATGTAGCGGACTTTCAATCCCGCCTCGTGCATGAACTCGGTCAAGTCTTCGGCCATGCGCTTGGTCAGCGTGGTGACGAGCGTGCGATAGCCGGCTTCGGCGGTCTTGCGGCACTCGACGATGCAGTCCTGCACCTGCTCCTCGACGGGCTTGATCTCGACCGGCGGATCGATCAGCCCGGTCGGACGGATCACCTGTTCGACGAACACGCCGCCGGTCTGCTCCATCTCCCATGTGCCCGGCGTTGCCGAGACATAGGTGGTCTGCGGGCGCATCGCCTCCCATTCGTTGAAGCGTAAGGGCCGGTTGTCGATCGCGCTCGGCAGGCGGAAACCGTATTCGGCGAGCGTCAGTTTGCGGCGGTGATCGCCGCGCGACATGCCGTTGATCTGGCCGATCGTCTGGTGGCTCTCATCGACGAACAACAGCGCATTGTCGGGGAGATATTCGAACAGCGTGGGCGGCGGCTCGCCGGGCATGCGGCCGGTGAGGAAGCGCGAGTAATTCTCGATGCCGGCGCAACTGCCGGTCGCGGCGATCATTTCCAGATCGAAGTTGGTACGCTGTTCGAGGCGCTGCGCTTCGAGCAATTTGCCTTCGGGGATCAGTTCCTTGAGCCGCTCGGCGAGTTCGTGCTTGATCGCTTCCATCGCCTGTTTGAGCGTCGGGCCGGGCGTTACGTAATGCGAGTTCGCGTAGATGCGAACATAGTCAAGGTTAGCCACCTTCTTGCCGGTGAGCGGGTCGAACTCGGTGATCTCCTCGATGTCGTTGCCGAAGAAGGAGATGCGCCAGGCGGTGTCCTCGTAGTGCGAGGGAAAAATCTCGAGATTATCGCCCTTTACGCGGAAATTGCCGCGCGAGAAGGCGGCGTCGTTGCGCTTGTACTGGAGCGCGACAAGCTTGCGGACGATCTCGCGCTGGTCGACGCTCTGGCCCTTTTTCAGATCGAAGATCATCGCCGAATAGGTTTCGACCGAGCCGATGCCGTACAGGCACGAGACCGAGGCGACGATGATGACGTCGTCGCGCTCCAGCAAGGACCGCGTCGCCGAGTGGCGCATACGGTCGATCGCCTCGTTGGTCGAGCTTTCCTTCTCGATGTACGTGTCCGAGCGCGCGACATACGCCTCGGGCTGGTAATAATCGTAATAGCTGACGAAATATTCGACCGCATTGTCCGGGAAGAACGACTTGAACTCGCCGTAAAGCTGCGCCGCGAGGATCTTGTTGGGCGCGAGGATCAGCGCGGGGCGCTGCACCGCCTCGATCACCTTGGCCATCGTGAAGGTCTTGCCCGATCCGGTCACGCCGAGCAGCACCTGATCGCGTTCGCCACTTTCAGTCTGCGCGACCAGCTCGGCGATCGCGGCGGGTTGGTCGCCGGCGGCGCTATAGTCCGAGACGAGTTTGAACGGCCTGCCCCCCTCCGCTTTGGGCGGGCGGGACGGACGGTGCGGAACGAAGGTTTGCCCGGTTTCGGGCTCGTCCAAGGTCGTGCGAATCTGGATTGCCATGTTTGCCAATATGGGCTGTACCGAGCCCAGCCGCAACAAAGCGGGAACGGGTCGCACAAAACAAACCGTATCAAAGGGATGAGTTCATGCGTTTGGTGTTTGCTGCCGTTCTGGGTATGCCGCTCGCCGCCTGCGGCCCCACCAACACCCCGACCGTCAAGGCGACCAACGCCACCCCGACCGAGGTGCAGGCCAAGGTGGCCGCCGCGACCGGCGACACCAATCTCGTCAGTCCGGGCCGCTGGGAAGGCAAGATGACAATGCACGACATGCAGATGAGCGGCCTGCCGCCCGAAGTGCAGCAGCAGATGACCGCACGGATGAGCGAGCCGCACCCCTTCACCAGTTGCGTCACGCCCGAGGACGTCAAGGCCAAGCGCGGCTTCTTCACCGGCGCGAAGGACAATCACTGCACGTACGACCATTTCACGATGGCTGGCGGCAAGATCGACGCGGCGATGGTCTGCAAGGAAACGGTCGGCACGATGAAGGCGACGATGGCAGGCAGCTACACGCCTGACAGCTATCATTTCGACATGCAGTCGACCACCGAGGCGCCCGGCGCCGGCGCGGCGCAAGGCCCGGGTGCGCAGAAGATGACGATCACGATCGACGCCAAGCGCACCGGCGAATGCCGCGGCGACGAGAACGGGACGACGGTGAAAACCAAGCCCTGAGGCGCCCCGCCCGCGTCCGATCGGGCGCGTCCGTATCGGGTTAGCCGGCGGAACTCGGGCAACGGACGCGCGTTCCACTGCCTCCGAATGAGGAGGTGTGTATGCGTAAACGTCTTGCCGCCGCATTTGCGATCGGAGTCGCGATGCTGTCCGTATCGAGCGCCGAGGCGCGCGATGGTTGCGGCCCCGGTGGCCATCGCAACCGCTGGGGCCATTGCCGCCCCAATGGTCCGGTCTTCGTCGATCGGGGTCCGGTCGTGGTCGAGCGCGGGCCGCTGGTGGTCCACCGCTATTATGCGGGCCGGGGCTATTGGGACGGGCGGCGTTATTGGCAGCACCGTCACCGCTGGCACGGCGGCTGGCGCTACCGGTAAGGCTTTGGCGCCGTCGCCTTGGGGTGGCGGCGCTTTTTTCTGCCGGGCCGAGGTCTATTGAGCCAGTGCAGCCAACCCCAGACGCGAGGCCTGTGCGAAAGCCCGTTGTTGTTCTCCCGCGAAAGCGGGAGTCCAGAGCGCCAAGAGCTTCAATCGGTGTTTTGCTTGGCTCTGGGCTCACGCTTTCGCGGGAGAACGGGACCTTTATGGCACGGCTGAGGCGAGTAGGCCGCTACGTTTCGATGTCACGCCGAGGGCGGACGGAGCCCAGCGCTACGGCAAATCCCGCACCGCTGGCGCGGCTAGGCACGCCGCCTGCGCTGCCGGCGTGACCGGCTTCACCACCGGCGGCGTGTAAGGCGCGATGCGTACCGGCTGGCCGAGCGCTACGGTGCCGAAGCCGCTCAGGCCGCGACATGCCTCCACCGCCGCCAGCAGACGCGGCGGCGTGTCATAGGCTTCGTAGGACAGGCGGAAGGTGCCCCAATGCACGCCGATGCCGGTCGATGCGCCGAGCCGGCGATACGCCTCGACCGCGTCGATCGGGCCAATGTGGCTCCCGGACGCCATCTGCCCGGCGACGAAGCGGAACGCGCCGATCGGGATCAGCGCCAGCCGCACCGGACCATAAGCCGCCGCCTCGTCCGCCCAGCGCAGATCGCCCGCGCCGGTGTCGCCCGCGAAGAACAGATTGCCGCCGGGTAGCCGCACCACGAAGCTCGACCACAAGGCGCGGTTGCGATCCGCGATCCAGCGGCTACCCCAATGGTGGTTGCGCGTGACGATGACCTCGACGCCGGGCTTGACCGGCACCCGCCCGCCCCAGTCGCGCGCGATGGCCGGCACGCCGGCCTGCCCGATCACGCTGTCGTTGCCGAGGCTGGTGATGACGCGCGGGTGATCGCGATCCCACAGCCGTTTCAGTGTGGCGAGATCCATGTGGTCGTAATGATCGTGGCTGATGAGCACCACGTCGATCTTCGGCAGGTTCCCGAACGCGATGCCGGGTTCGGCGACACGCTTCGGGCCGAAGCCGAGCGGACCGGCGCGATCCGACCAGACCGGATCTGTGAGGATGTTGAGGCCCTGCGTCTGCACCAGCATTGTCGCATGGCCGACCCACGTCGCGAGCATCGCATCGCCGGCGACGCGCGGCGGCGGCGCGATACGGTGGACGGCGACGTGATCGGGCCATGCGGGGCGGCCATCGCTGCCGGTGAGGAAGCGGACCATCATGCCGACACCCGGCGCCGGGCCGGGCTTGCCGCCGGGCTTGGTGGCTGGCGCGAACGTGTCGTCGCCGTCGGGATTGGCGAAGCGCTTGCCGTCGAAATGTGCGCTCGGGGCGCCGCGATAATAAAGCGCATCGAGGAAGCGCGGCACGATCGTGATCGCGAGGCACACTATCACGACGATCCACAGGACCGCCGCCGCGAGAAAACGAAGAAGCCGCATGTCGTGCAGTTGGGCGATCACGCGACGTCACGCAAGCCCGGGAAACCGCAATGTCGCCTCAGCGTGCGCCCCACAACGCGAGCACCACGCCGACCGCGACGATCAGCAGCCCGGCCACTTCGCTGCGCGCCATGCGCTCGCCAAGGTAGAAATGCGCGAACGCCATCGTGAAGGCGACCTCGACCTGGCCGACGATCCGCACCAGCGCGACCGGCGCGGTGGCGAAGCCGGTGAACCAGCACGCCGAGCCGACCGACGAGAGCAGCCCGACCTGCCCCGACACGCGCCAGCTCGCCAGCACGCGCGTCATCTGGCCGCGTTCGCGCAGCAGCACATAGCCGCCTTGCAGGATAGTCTGGAGGGTGACGGTCGCGAGCAATGTCACCAGCGCGGCGAGGATGTGATCGGGCGTGCCGACCTCGAAGGTGGTGCGGCGGATCGCGATCACCGCCAGCGCGAACACCGTGCCCGAGGCGATGCCATAGAGCGCGGCGCGCTCGCCGAGCGCGCGCACGAACGCAGCCGGCGCCATCGCCCGCCCCCCGCTCGCCAGCACCATCACCCCGACCACGCCGAGCGCGATGCCGGCCCAGCTCAGGATGCTCAAATGATCGTGGAGCAGCACCGCCGAGAACAGCGCCGCCTGCACCGCCTCGGTCTTCGAATAGGCGGTGCCGACGACGAAATTGCCCTCGTCGAATGCCATCAGCAGCAGATTGGTCGCGACGATCTGCCCGACCGCGCCGGCGAGGCAGAACGGCCAGAAATACGCGCCGAGCGCCGGCCACGCGCCGGGTGCCGCGAGCGCGTGATAGGCGGCGAGCATGACGAGCGCGAACGGCAGGCCGTACAGATAGCGCACAAGGCCAGCGCCATTGACCGACAGCGACTTGCCGACCCGCCGCTGCACCGCCGTCCGCCACGCCTGCATCGCGCCGGCGACGAGGGTGACGGGGAGCCAGATGGGGGAGGTGATCATACCAGTGCGTCGCCCCGGCGCTGCCCGGGGCCGTGGGTTTTTATCCACCCGGATCGCCAAATTACCCAGCGGCCCCGGCCTGCGCCGGGGCGACGGTTATGCGTTGATCGTTTCCCAGAGGTCATCCCAATTGGGGTTCGCTTCGGCGATCAGGCGGCATTTCCATAGTCGATTCCAGTCTTTCAGGCGCTTCTCGCGCAGGATCGCGTCCTCGATGCGGTCGTGGTGTTCGATCAGCACGAGCCGGGTGCAATCCCATTTCGCCGCGAAGGCGGAGCCGCGCTTTTCGCGGTGCGCCTGAATGCGGGCGATGTCCGAGGTGACGCCGATGTAGAGGATGCCGAACGGCTTGTTGGTCATGATGTACGTGAAGCCGCCCATCGCGCCCTCCCCGTCGCAAATATCGTCGCCCCGGCGAAGGCCGGGGCCGCTGCGTTTTAGCCACGCGGTTCGCAAAATTACGCGGCGGCCCCGGCCTTCGCCGGGGCGACGGTGTTTGGCTACCTCACGCCAGCAGCTTCTCCCGCGCGATCTTCTCTTTCCACACCAGCGGCGCGAGTTGATGCACGTTCGCGCCGGTCGAATCGACCGCGACCGTCACCGGGAAATCCTGCACCTCGAATTCGTAGATCGCTTCCATGCCGAGATCGGCGAAGCCCACCACCTTCGAACCCTTGATCGCGCGCGCGACCAGATAAGCCGCGCCGCCGACCGCCATCAGATAGGCGCTTTCCTTCTCGGCGATCGCCTTGGTCGCATCGGCGCCGCGCTCGGCCTTGCCGACACAGGCGAGCAGACCCTGATCGAGCATCATCCGCATGAACGAGTCCATCCGCGTCGCGGTGGTCGGGCCAGCGGGGCCAACGACTTCCTCGCCGACCGGATCGACCGGGCCGACATAATAGATCACGCGGCCCTTGAACTCGACCGGCAGCGGTTCGCCGGCGTCGAGCATGTCCTTGATCCGCTTGTGCGCGGCGTCGCGACCGGTGAGCATCTTGCCGTTGAGCAGCAGCCGGTCGCCCTGCTTCCAGCCCTTCACATCCTCGGGCGTCAGCGTGTCGAGGTTGACGCGGATCGCGGCGGAATCGGGCTTCCAGTCGACCTTGGGCCATTCGTCGAGCTTGGGTGCTTCGAGGAAGGCCGGGCCGGAGCCGTCGAGCGTGAAGTGCGCGTGGCGGGTGGCGGCGCAGTTGGGGATCATCGCGACCGGCTTGCCGGCGGCGTGGCACGGTGCATCCTTGATCTTGACGTCGAGGATGGTCGAGAGGCCGCCCAGCCCCTGCGCGCCGATGCCGAGCGCGTTGACCTTGTCGAAAATCTCGATGCGCAGCCGCTCGATATCCGTCTTGGCCCCGCGAGCCTTCAGCGGCCCCATGTCGATCGGCTCCATCAGCGCCTGCTTGGCGAGCAGCACGCAATGTTCGGCGGTGCCGCCGATGCCGATGCCGAGCATACCGGGCGGGCACCAGCCCGCGCCCATCTGCGGCAGCATCTCGACCACCCAGTCGACGATCGAATCGCTCGGGTTCATCATCTTGAACTTCGATTTGTTCTCGCTGCCGCCGCCCTTGGCCGCGACATCGACCGACACTTTGGCGCCCGGCACCATCTCGACATGGAGCACGCAAGGCGTGTTGTCCTTGGTGTTGCGGCGGGTGAAGGCGGGATCGGCGAGCACCGAGGCGCGCAATTTGTTCTCGGGGTTGAGATAGGCGAGGCGGACGCCCTCGTCGACGATCTCCTGGAGCGAGCGGCTGGTGTCGTCGAAGCGGCAGTCCATGCCCCATTTCACGAACACGTTGACGATGCCGGTATCCTGACAGATCGGCCGATGCCCCTCCGCGCACATCCGCGAATTGGTGAGGATCTGCGCGATCGCATCCTTCGCCGCCGGCCCCTGCTCGGCCTCATAGGCGTCACCCAGCGCGCGGATATAGTCCATCGGGTGATAGTAAGAGATGAACTGAAGCGCGTCGGCGACGCTCTCGATCAGGTCGGCTTCGCGGATGATGGTGGTCATGGCTGCTCGCTCGAAGAATATAATGGTGGCCGCACCTAGACCACATCGCGCGGAAAGGGGAAGTCCCGCGCCCGAAGCCGCGTGAACGCCGCGCCAAGTGAGATAATTGTCGGAGCAATCGTTTACGGCGTGTTCCGGCAAGCAATTGGCAAGGATCGGCGGCTAGGGTCCGCCGCATGATGCCATCGCTCAGCCCAATCCGTACGGCCGCCCTGTGTCTGTGCGTCGCGGTCGCGACGGCGGTCGCGGTGGCGAGTCGCGACTGGCGCGCCGCACCCGTTGCGCTGATGCTGGTGGGCGGGGTCGCGGTGCTGCTGTTTCTCACCGCGCGACCTCGGCAGCGACCGGCGGTGCCCGCGACCGCCTCGGCCGACCGGGTCGCGGCGCGGCTGGTGCGGGAGTTCGAGGAACAGGGCACCGGCTGGTTCTGGCAGACCGACAGCGAGGGCCACGTCACCTATCTCTCCGCCAAGGTCGCCGCCGAACTCGATACCGCCGACACGCCCGCGATCGGCGCGCCGATCCGCTCGCTGTTCCGGGTCGATACCAACGCGACCGAGACCGAGCGGACGATCGCCTTCCACCTCGCCTCGCGCACCGCTTTCTCCAACTATTCGGTGCGGCCGGCGGTGGCGGGCAAGCTGGAGCGCTGGTGGTCGATGTCGGGGCGGCCGGTCAGCGATGCCGACGGCACGTTCCAGGGCTTCATCGGCAACGGCAGCGACCTGACCGAACGCCGCCGCGCCGAGGCCGAGATCGCGCGGCTGGCGTCGTTCGACAGCCTCACCGGCCTCGCCAATCGCCAGCGCATGCGGCAGTGGCTCGACCAGACGCTGTCGCAGGCGCTCGGCGGGCGCGGCACGGCGCTGTTCCTGCTCGATCTCGACCGGTTCAAGGCGGTCAACGATACGCTCGGCCACCAGACCGGCGACGCTTTGCTCAAGCAGGTCGCGCAGCGGCTGGTGCGCGCGATCGGCGACAGCGGGCTGGTCGGGCGGCTCGGCGGGGACGAGTTCGAGGTCGTGCTGCCGGGAATCACCGACCGCGATGCGCTCAGCGGAATCGCGCGCACCGTTATCGAATCGCTGTCGCAGCCGTATTCGATCGACGGCTCCGCGATCACGATCGGCTGCTCGATCGGCATCGCGATCGCCCCCGAGGATGGCGCCGATGCGGAGACGATGGTGCGCAACGCCGACCTCGCACTGTACGGCGCCAAAGGTGACGGACGCGGTATCCACCGCTTCTTCAAGCCGGCGATGCTCGACGGCGCGCGCAGCCGCAAGCAGATCGAGGACGATCTGCGCCAGGCGCTCACCTCCAACCAGTTCCATGTCGCGTATCAGCCGGTGGTGAGTACCGCGAGCGAGCGGATCGTCGGGTATGAGGCGCTGGTGCGCTGGGAGCATCCGACGCGCGGGGCGATCTCGCCCGCGGAATTCGTGCCGGTCGCGGAGGATTGCGGGCTGATCGAGGCGATCGGCGAATGGGTGTTGCGCACCGCCTGTATCGAGGCGGCGACATGGCCGGGCGACGTGCGCGTCGCGGTCAACGTCTCGCCGATCCAGTTCGCCAATCCGGCGCTGCCGACGATCGTCACCTCGGCACTGGCGCGCGCGGGGATCGCGGCCGGGCGGCTCGAACTGGAGATCACCGAGGGCGTGTTCCTCGACGAGACCACCGCGTCCGAGCAGATGTTCAAGACGCTCAAGGCGATCGGCGTGCGGCTCGCGCTCGACGATTTCGGCACCGGCTATTCGTCGCTCGGCTATTTGAGGAAGGCGCCGTTCGACAAGATCAAGATCGACCAGGGCTTCGTGCGCGGCGCGGCTATCGCCGGCAACCGTAACGCCGCGATCATCCGCGCGATCGTCACGCTCGCCGAGGCGCTCGACATGGAGACGACCGCCGAGGGCGTCGAGACGCACGACGAGATCGCGCTGATCCGCGAGCTTGGCTGCAGCCACATCCAGGGCTGGGTGTACGGCAAGGCGGTGCGCGCGGCCGAGGTCCGCACGCACCTCGCCGCGCAGGGTGGCCAGGCGCTCGCCTCGGGCCACCGCAAGAGCCGCCCGGTGCGCCACGCGATGATTCGCACCGCGCGCATCCGCGCCGGCGCGGCGACCGGCGAGATTCGCATCCGCAACATGTCGCCGAGCGGCGCGATGATCGACGGAATCGACATCGATGGCGACGCGGTGGGCATGGACGTGATGATCGAGTTGATCGAGGACGAGATGTTCCCCGCCAAGCTGCGCTGGGCAACCGACGGCCGCGCTGGCGTGGAGTTCGACAGCGCCTTCAACATGGAGCGGCTGGGACAGGCCGCACAACCGGCGCGCAAAACCGGGTAGCTTTGGCTTTCGCGGCTTACCCGCCGCCCGCAAACGGGAACATGGTCCAATACGGCGCCGCCTCGACGCGGGTGCGGGCGACCGAGGGGCGCGCTTCGAGCCGGGCGTGGTAGGCGGCGAGCGTCGCGTGATTGTCGAACGGCACGATATGGCGCGCATACCAAAGCGCTGGCGCGGCCGCACAGTCGGCGAGGCCGAACGTGTCACCAGCCGCCCAACCCCGCCCGGCCAGCGTCACGTCGAGCCAGTGATAGGCGCGCTCCAGCGCCGCACGCGCCTGATCCACGCCATAGGCGTCAGGATGGCCGCTGGGGCGGATGCGTTCGGACACGATCGTCTGCATCGGCGTCATCACGTAACAGTCGAAACAGCGATCCATGAAGCGTGTTTCGAGCGCCGTCGCGGGATCGTTCGGGATCATCGGCGGCGCGCCGGAGGGTAGCCGATCGCAATATTCGATGATGATCGAGGATTCGGCGACCGCGCGCTCGTCATCGAGCAACAGCGGCATCTTCGCCATCGGCCAGGCCGCCGCGAAGGTCGCGCCGTTCTCCGCTTCGCCAGGCGCGAGCAGCCGGTGTTCGAAGGGCAAACCCCGCTCGTACAGCGCGATCTGCACTTTCTGGCAATAGGATGACAGCGGATGGGCGAACAGTGCGAGCATCGCGGCACAATAGCCGCAGGCGCTGCCGCTTGCCACAGGATGTATGACATCCCGCCGGACGAAGAAATATCTGTGGAATTCCGGGTCTGTTCCCTTGCGTTTCGCGGACGCGGCGGAAGTCCACGCGTCGCGCCTTCCCGCACCGCCCGCCGCGCCATGAACCGAATCAAAATAGCGACGAACCGAGTCCCCGTTCTGTCATTTACCGTCTTGCGGTCGGGCGCGATCCGGCACAATCTGTAGGGGTAAGGTTCGGGGGCGAACCCAAGAACTGGTAGAGCCGGGCTTTGCACCCCATATTACAGAGCCGTCGCCACGGGCATTTTGCGCGTGGGCGGCCTCATTTTGTTCTCACGGGCGAGCGCCCGCAATGATAGCATCGGGGCATGCCCCCGATTCGAACGGACCGGGAACGCGGTCCGCCTTAGAAATGGTTTGAACAGGGCGATACCGATGGATTTCAGGGACACCCAGGAAGTGAGCGTAGAGATGGCGACCGACACGATCGAAGCGACGAAAGTCGATAGCAGCGGCGCCGACCGCAAGCTGGCTGAACGCGGCGATTCGAAGGCGGTGCGCGCACAGCTCTATCCGGTCGAGGTCGATCATTCCCGTGACGCCCTGCTCACCGATTTCGGCAAGGAGACGCTGACCGACCGCTATCTGCTGCCGGGCGAGCGCTTCCAGGATCTGTTCGTGCGCGTCGCCTCGGCCTATGCCGACGATGCCGGCCACGCGCAGCGGCTGTACGACTACATCTCGCAATTGTGGTTCATGCCGGCGACGCCGGTGCTGTCGAACGGCGGCACCGGGCGCGGCCTGCCGATCTCGTGCTTCCTCAATTCGGTGCCCGACAGCCTCAACGGCATCGTCGATACGTGGAACGAGAACGTCTGGCTCGCCTCGCGCGGCGGCGGCATCGGCACCTATTGGGGCAATGTGCGCGGCATCGGCGAGCCGGTCGGCCTCAACGGCAAGACCAGCGGGATCATCCCGTTCGTGCGCGTGATGGATTCGCTGACGCTGGCGATTTCGCAAGGGTCGCTGCGGCGCGGCTCGGCGGCCTGCTATCTCGACGTCTCGCATCCCGAGATTGAGGAGTTCCTCGAAATCCGCAAACCCTCGGGCGATTTCAACCGCAAGGCGCTCAACCTGCACCACGGCGTGCTGATTCCCGACGCCTTCATGGAGGCGGTGCGCGACGGCGCCGACTGGGATCTGGTCAGCCCCAAGGACGGATCGGTGCGCAGCACGGTCAACGCGCGCGCGCTGTTCCAGAAGCTCGTCGAGACGCGGCTCGCCACCGGCGAACCGTACATCGTCTTCGCCGACCATGTGAACAAGAACATGCCGAAGCATCACCGCGAGCTCGGCCTCAAGGTCTCGACTTCGAACCTGTGCAGCGAGATCACGCTGCCGACCGGCAAGGACCATCTCGGCAACGATCGCACGGCGGTATGCTGCCTGTCCTCGCTCAATTTCGAGACGTGGGACCAGTGGAAGGACGCCAAGGGCTTCATCGAGGACGTGATGCGCTTCCTCGACAATGTGCTGCAGGATTTCATCGACCGTGCCGAGCCGGGCATGGAGCACGCCGCATACTCGGCGATGCGCGAGCGGTCGGTCGGCCTCGGCGTGATGGGGTTCCATTCGTTCCTGCAGGCGCGCGGGCTCGCCTTCGAGGGCGCGATGGCGAAGTCGTGGAACCTGCGCATGTTCAAGCACATCAAGGCGCAGGTCGACGAAGCCTCGATGCACTTGGCGGTTGAGCGTGGCCCCTGCCCCGACGCCGCCGATCGCGGCGTGATGGAGCGCTTCTCGTGCAAGATGGCGATCGCGCCGACCGCGTCGATCTCGATCATCTGCGGCGGCACCAGCGCGTGCATCGAGCCGATCCCGGCCAACGTCTATACGCACAAGACGCTGTCGGGCAGCTTCTCGATCCGCAATCCGTATCTGGAGAAATTGCTGATCGACAAATCGAAGAATGCCGAAGCGGTGTGGAACTCGATCCTCGAGCGCGGCGGATCGGTGCAGCATCTCGACTTCCTCTCCACCGAGGAAAAGGATTGCTACAAGACCAGCTTCGAGATCGACCAGCGCTGGCTGATCGAACTTCAGGCCGATCGCACGCCGTATATCGACCAGTCGACCTCGCTCAACCTGTTCATTCCCGCCGATGTCGAGAAATGGGATCTGCTGATGCTGCACTTCCGCGCATGGGAGTTGGGCATCAAGTCGCTGTATTACCTGCGCTCGAAATCGGTGCAGCGCGCCGGCTTCGCGGGCGGCGTGGAAGCCGACAACACGATCGACGCGCCGAAGTTCGAGCTGGGCGAGAGCACGGATTACGACGAATGCCTGGCGTGCCAGTGAGGTGGCTGAGGTAGGTCGCCTTTCAAACCCCTCTCCACTTGTGGGAGAGGGAGCGGCTCGCACCAAGCGCGGGAGAGTGAGGGGCAATGCGGACGGCTTGACCAAGCGCCAACTGCTGCCCGCTTCGACCACGAATCGATCGCGCCAATTGCGCCGTGATGCGACCGAAGCCGAGAAGCATGTCCGCCGCGCCTTACGGGACGCCTTTCCCGAGGCGAAATTCCGGTTTCAGGTGTCACTTGGCGTTTATCACGCAGACTTCTGCTCGCATCAGGCGCGGCTGGTCATCGAGATCGATGGCGGCCAGCATGCCGACGATGCCGCGAAGGACGAGAAACGCACGCGCTTCATCGAAGGTGAAGGCTATCGCGTGATCCGCTTCTGGAACAATGATGTGCTGACGAATATCGAAGGCGTCATAGCGGTGATCGCTGACAACCTTCCTTCTCCCCTTGTGGGAGAAGGTGGCCCGAAGGGCCGGATGAGGGGGAATGATGCAGCGTAACTTCGCCTCGGCCCCCTCACCCTTCCGCCGCTTTGCGGCTCCCTCCCTCTCCCACAAGGGGAGAGGGAAGAAAGAAGGCTTAGGCTTCCTCTTCGAACGTCACAGCGACGTCGGCGTTGGCGCTCAGGCGGACCTTGTCGCCTTCGACGTCGGCGACGAGGCCGAGCGAGATGTAATGGTGGTGCCCTTCATGGCTGCCTTGCCCGCTGTCCTTCTTGGTCAGCTTGATACGGTCGCCATCGAGATGGTCGACGGTGCCGACATGGACGCCGTCGGCGCCGATGACTTCCATATGCTCTTTGATCGCGCTGGTGTCGGCCATGTGGAATGCTCCTGCGTTGTGGTTGCCGGGACTGAACGCATATGCGCCCGAAACGATGCAAGCGAGGGAGCAAGATGAAACACCGCCTGATTCCACTGCTGGCGCTGACGCTCGCGCTCGCCGCCTGCGCGCACCGCGTCGCGAGTTCGGTGCAACATGGCGCCGATACGCCGGGCTTCCTGCTCGGGGTGTGGCATGGCTTCATCTTCCCGGTGGCGTGGGTGCTGTCGCTGTTCGTGCAGGAGGTGGCGGTCTATGCCGTGCCGAACCAGGGCGGCTGGTATGATTTCGGCTATTTCATCGGCATCGTGTTCCTCGGCGTCGGCTCGCACCGCACGCGCACCGTCTATGTCACGCGGACGGTGCGGCGGTGATCCCACGCGCGCTGATCGCGATCGACGCGTGCGCGGGCGGTGCGTTCGTGTGCGGCGTGGCGCTGGTCTCGCGCTCGGGCCGGGCGGCGGACGCGGCGGCGACCTACCGCCAGCGCATCGGCGGTGCGATGCTGGCGGCGGCGGCGCTGTTCCTCGCCGGCTTCGCGACGATGGCGTGGGTGACGGCGTGAGCAACCCCGCGACAGTTTCTTCCAATTTCTGATTTAAGACTCGAAAGGCGTACCCCATGTCCCTCCTCGAAGCCCGCAAGCAGTACAAACCGTTCGAATACCCGTGGGCGTTCGATTTCTGGAAGCGTCAGCAGCAGATCCACTGGATGCCGGAGGAAGTGCCGCTCGGCGAGGATTGCCGGGACTGGGCGCAGAAGCTCAGCGATCACGAGCGCAATTTGCTCACGCAGATCTTCCGTTTCTTCACGCAGGCCGATGTCGAGGTGCAGGATTGCTACCACGAGAAATACGGCCGCATCTTCAAGCCGACCGAGATCAAGATGATGCTCGCCGCCTTCTCCAACATGGAGACGGTGCATATCGCCGCGTACAGCCATTTGCTCGACACAATTGGCATGCCCGAGAGCGAGTACGGCGCCTTCCTCGAATATAGCGAGATGAAGGACAAGCACGATTACCTGCAGACCTTCGGTGTCGACAATGACGAGGATATCGCCAAGACGCTGGCGATGTTCGGCGGCTTCACCGAGGGGCTTCAGTTGTTCGCGAGCTTCGCGATGCTGATGAACTTCCCGCGCTTCAACAAGATGAAGGGCATGGGGCAGATCGTCACCTGGTCGATCCGCGACGAGAGCCTGCATTGCGAGGGCATCGTCAAGCTGTTCCACACCTTCGTGCGCGAGCGCGACTGTTTCACCAAGTCGGTCAAGTCCGACATTCGCGACATGTGCCAGACGACGGTGCATCTCGAGGACAATTTCATCGATCTCGCGTTCGAGATGGGGCCGGTCAACGGCATGACCCCCAAGGAGATCAAGAAGTACATCCGCTACATCGCCGACTGGCGGCTGGGGCAGCTCGGCATGAAGCCGATCTACATGATCGACGAACATCCCCTGCCCTGGCTGGCGCCGTTGCTCAACGGCGTCGAGCACGCCAATTTCTTCGAACAGCGCGCGACCGAATATTCGAAGGCGGCGACGCGCGGCAACTGGAACGAGGTGTGGGATTCGTTCGACACGCGCAAGAAAGCCAAGGCCGGCCCGGCCGCGAACGAGGATGCCGGCGAGCAGGGCGGGGACATGTTCTCGCGCGCGGGCGTGGCTGCGGAGTGAGGTGATTTCGGGTGGGGTGGCTTTTGGCCGTCTCGCCTTCTCAACGTCGCGACACCGCTGAGCGCTGTTGCCAAACCAGACACGTTGCTCCGATTGCGCTCGGCACGGGCGGGCGGGCGGGCGGATTCATACGCTCCTCCCCATCCGTTCGTGTCGAGCGAAGTCGAGACACCTGCGCTCCGGGCTTGTCCCTCGACTTCGCTCGGGACGAACGGGGAAGGAGCGAGGCGCGCGCCACCCCGCGCCGTGAGCGCGTCTCCCAGCGCAAATACTATGTAAAACCTATGCGTTCCTCCGGGAATCGATCTCGAATCCCTATGCGAGTCGAGCCTAATTAGGCGTCCTCACGAGGGTTCGCGGCCGGATGTCGGGCGCGGCGCATCGTGATCGAGGACGATCATGACAGGTGCCATTGTACGGCCGGCCCACGCCGCTGCCGCTAATCCGCTTTGCGCCATAACCCTCCCGGCGGTCCGCTCCGCCTGAACCCCGCGCGACCGCGACGTGCGGCGTGGGGCCGTGCTTCGCGATGCGCGCATTCGCATCTCGAAAGGAATATCGCATGCAGGATCTGCTCTGGATCGCAGTGATGGCCGGGCTGGTGGCGGCGACGCTCGCCTATGTCCGCCTCTGCGACAATGCGTGAGGCGGCGATGACGCTCGACCTCTGGCTCGCCGCGCTGACCACCATCGGTCTGCTTTTCTATCTCGTGGCCGTGCTCGTCCGGCCCGAACGCTTCTGAAGGGAGCACATCCATGACCATCCAGGGCTGGATTCTCATCGCCGCGTTCGTCGGCATCCTCCTCGCGCTTACCAAGCCGATGGGGTTGTGGCTGCACGCGCTCTACGAGGGACGGCGCACGCCGCTCCACACCGTGTTCGGACCCGTCGAGCGCGGCTTCTACCGCCTCGCCGGGATCGACCCGACGCAGGAGCAGGGCTGGCGGCGCTATGCCGTCCACATGCTGCTGTTCAACGCGGTGCTGATGTTCTTCACCTATGCGATCCTGCGGTTGCAGGGCGTGCTGCCCGGCAACCCGCTCGGCTTCGCGGGCACCAGCGAGCATCTCGCCGCCAACACCGCGATCAGCTTCACCACCAACACCAACTGGCAGAGCTATTCCGGCGAATCGACCATGTCGAACCTGTCGCAGATGCTCGGGCTGACGATCCACAACTTCATGTCGGCGGCGACCGGTATCGCGCTCGCCTTCGCGCTGTTTCGCGGGTTCGCGCGGCGGGAGGCGAAGACGGTCGGCAATTTCTGGGCGGATTGCACGCGCGTAACGCTGTACCTGCTGCTGCCGCTCTCGATCGTCTACGCGCTGTTCCTGATCGCCAGCGGCGTACCGCAGACGCTCGCCGGATCGGTCGATGTGGCGACGCTGGAAGGCGTCAAGCAGACGCTCGCGATCGGCCCGGTGGCGAGCCAGGAAGCAATCAAGATGCTCGGCACCAATGGCGGTGGCTTCTTCAACGCCAATAGCGCGCATCCGTTCGAAAACCCGACCGCGCTCACCAACCTCGTCCAGATGCTGTCGATCTTCGTGATCGGCTTCGGGCTGACGTGGACGTTCGGCAAGGCGGTCGGCAACACCAAGCAGGGCTGGGCGATCCTGTCGGCGATGGTGATCCTGTTCCTCGCCGGCACCACCGTCGCCTATTGGCAGGAAGCCGCCGGCAACCCGATCCTCCACCATCTCGGCGTCGCCGGGGGCAATATGGAGGGCAAGGAGGTGCGCTTCGGCATCGTCGCCTCCTCGCTGTTCGCGGTCGTCACCACGGCGGCATCATGCGGCGCGGTCAACGCGATGCATGACAGCTTCACCGCGCTCGGCGGGATGATCCCGCTGTTCAACATCCAGTTGGGCGAGGTCGTTGTCGGCGGCGTCGGCGCAGGCATCTACGGCTTCCTGCTGTTCGCGATCCTGGCGGTGTTCGTCGCCGGGCTGATGGTTGGCCGCACGCCCGAATATGTCGGCAAGAAGATCGAGGCGCGCGAAGTGAAACTGGCGGTGCTGGCGATCGCGATCCTACCGCTCGTCATTCTCGGCATGACGGCGATCTCGTCGGTGGTCGCCGATGGCCTTGCCGGGCCGCTCAACAAGGGGCCGCATGGCTTTGGCGAAATCCTCTACGCCTTCACCAGCGCGGTCGGCAACAACGGCTCGGCCTTCGCCGGCATCACCGCGAACACGCCCTATTACAACGGCATGCTCGGCGTCGCGATGTGGTTGGGGCGGTTCTTCGTGATCGTGCCGATGCTCGCCATCGCCGGCAGCCTCGCCGCCAAGAAATACACGCCGGCCTCGGCCGGCTCGTTCCCGACCACGGGCGCTTTGTGGGTCGGTCTGCTCGTCGGCATCATCATGATCCTGGGCGGCCTGACCTTCCTGCCAAGCCTCGCGCTCGGTCCCATCGCCGATCATCTCGCGATGATCGCCGGCAAAACCTTCTGATCGGGGGCCGCCATCATGGCACGCACACCTGCGAAATCTCTGTTCACCGCCGATCTGATCGTACCCGCGATCGGTGACGCCTTCCGCAAACTCAACCCCAAGGAGCTGATCCGCAATCCGGTGATGTTCACCACCGCGATCGTCGCCACGCTGCTGACCTTGCTCCTCGTGGTCGGGCATGACGGTCTCGGCATCGGCTTCAAGCTCCAGCTCGTGATCTGGCTCTGGCTGACGGTGCTGTTCGGCACCTTCGCCGAAGCCATCGCCGAGGGCCGTGGCAAGGCGCAGGCCGCGTCGCTGCGCGCGACCAAGGCGGAACTCACCGCCAAGCGCGTCAAAGGCGCGGGCGTCGAGGACGTTGCCGCCAGTGCTTTGCGGATCGGCGACGTCGTCGTGGTCGAAACCGGCGAATTGATCCCCTCCGACGGCGAAGTCGTCGAGGGTGTCGCCTCGGTCAACGAAGCGGCGATCACCGGCGAAAGCGCGCCGGTGATCCGCGAGGCGGGTGGCGACCGCTCAGCCGTCACCGCCGGCACCCGCGTCCTCTCCGACCGGATCAAGGTGCGGGTGACGGTCAATCCGGGCCAGGGTTTCCTCGACCGCATGATCGCGCTGGTCGAGGGTGCCGAGCGCCAGAAGACCCCGAATGAGATCGCGCTGACGATCCTGCTGGTCGGCCTGACGATCATCTTCCTGATCGCAGTCGCCACGATCCCCGGTTTCGCCAGCTATGCCGGCGGTAGCATCCCGGTCGCGATGCTTGCCGCGCTGCTCATCACGCTGATCCCGACGACAATCGCGGCGTTGCTCTCGGCGATCGGCATCGCCGGCATGGACCGGCTGGTGCGCTTCAACGTGCTCGCCAAATCGGGCCGTGCGGTCGAGGCGGCGGGCGACATCGACGTGCTGCTGCTCGACAAGACCGGCACGATCACCGTGGGCGACCGACAGGCATCGGAATTCCGTGCGGTCGGCGGCGCGAGCCAGACCGACCTCGCCGAAGCCGCGCTGCTCGCCAGCCTCGCCGACGAAACGCCTGAAGGCCGTTCGATCGTGGTGCTGGCGCGCGAGCAATTCGCGGTCACCACCACCGCCCTGCCGGCCGGTGCCGAGGTGATCCCGTTCACCGCGCAGACCCGGATATCCGGTGTGCAGATCGCGGGCTCGCTGATCCAGAAGGGCGCGGTCGATTCGATCCTGCGCGCCAATCCGGGTGCGGGCGAGACGGCTGCGGCGACCGAATTGCGCCGCATCACCGACGAGATCGCCCGCGCCGGCGGCACGCCGCTGGCGGTCGCGCAGGACGGCCGGTTGCTCGGCGCAATCTTCCTCAAGGATGTCGTCAAGGCCGGCATCCGCGAGCGCTTCGGCGAGCTTCGCCAGATGGGCATCCGCACGGTGATGATCACCGGCGACAACCCGCTGACCGCCGCCGCGATCGCCGCCGAGGCGGGGGTCGACGATTTCCTCGCGCAGGCGACGCCCGAGGACAAGCTCGCGCTGATCCGCAAGGAGCAGGAGGGTGGCCGCCTCGTCGCGATGTGCGGTGACGGCACCAACGACGCACCGGCGCTTGCACAGGCCGATGTCGGCGTCGCCATGAACACCGGCACGCAAGCCGCGCGCGAAGCCGGCAACATGGTCGATCTCGACAGCGATCCGACCAAGCTGATCGAGGTCGTGGGTCTCGGCAAGCAATTGCTGATGACGCGCGGCGCGCTCACCACCTTCTCGGTCGCCAACGATGTCGCCAAATATTTCGCGATCATCCCGGCGATGTTCGTGGTGCTCTATCCGGGCCTCGCGGTGCTCAACGTGATGGGGTTGGCGACGCCGCAATCGGCGATCCTGTCGGCGATCATCTTCAACGCGCTCATCATCCCGTTGCTGGTGCCGCTCGCGCTGAAGGGCGTGGCGTACAAGCCGATGGGGGCCGGCCCGCTGCTCGCCCGCAACCTCGCCGTCTATGGTCTGGGCGGCCTCGTCGCCCCGTTCATCGGCATCAAGATCATCGACCTGGCCGTCACCGGCCTCGGTCTCGCCTGAGGAATAGTCTCATGGGCAACGACATCACATCCGCACTTCGTCCCGCGCTCGTCATGACCCTGCTGTTCGCGCTGCTGCTGGGCATCGCCTATCCGCTCGCGCTGACCGGCATCGGCCAGACGATCTTCCCGAGCCAGGCCAATGGCAGCCTGATCTCGCAAGGCGGCAAGGTGATCGGCTCGACCGTGATCGGTCAGGCCTTCACCAGCGATCGCTATTTCAAGACACGTCCTTCGGCGGCGGGCAAAGGCTATGACGGCCTCGCCTCGTCCGGTTCGAACTACGGCCCGACCTCGCAGGCGCTTGTCGACCGCGTGCGTGCCGATGTCGCCGCCGCCAAGCCTTCCGCACCAGGGACCAAAGTCCCCGCCGATCTGGTGACGGCCTCTGCCTCGGGGCTTGATCCCGATCTCAGCCCCGAGGCGGCTTTGTATCAGGCACAGCGTATCGCTAAGGTACGCAACCTGCCGGTCGAAAAGGTGCGTGCGCTCGTGATGGATCATGTCGAACAACCGCTGCTCGGCGTGGTCGGTGAGCCGCATGTCAACGTCCTCGCGCTCAACCGCGCGCTTGATGGTGTCGCCCCTGATGGTGTTGGGCGCACGCGTTGACCGACACGACCGGCCGCCCCTCCCCCGATGCCCTGCTGCGCCAGGCGGCGCAGGAGGGTAAGGGGCGGCTGAAGATCTTCCTCGGGGCGGCGCCCGGCGTCGGCAAGACCTTCGAGATGCTGAGCGACGGGCGCAGCCGTATCAAGGCCGGCGTGGACGTCGTCATCGGCGTGGTCGAGACGCACGGGCGGGTCGAGACCGAACAACTGACGCGCGGCTATGAAATCGTACCGCGCCGTCCCGTCGCCCATGCCGGCGGGACGCTCCAGGAAATGGACCTCGACGCGATCCTCGCGCGCAGCCCCCGGCTCGTGCTGGTCGACGAGCTCGCCCATACCAATGCGCCGGGCAGCCGCCATCCCAAACGCTATCAGGATGTCGTCGAACTGCTCGATGCCGGGATCGACGTCTATTCGACGCTCAACATCCAGCATGTCGAGAGCCTCAACGATGTCGTCGCCTCCTTCACACGCGTGCGGGTGCGCGAGACGGTGCCCGACAGCATTCTCGAAAACGCCGAGATCGAGGTGGTCGATATCCCGCCCGACGAGCTGATCGAGCGGCTGAAGGATGGCAAGGTCTATCTGCCGCAGGAGGCGACGCGGGCGCTGTCGCACTTCTTCTCCAAATCGAACCTGTCGGCGCTTCGCGAACTGGCGCTGCGGCGTGCGGCGCAGGCGGTCGATGTGCAAATGCTCGAACATGTCCGCGCGCTCGGCGTCGGCGGCACCTGGGCGGGAAGCGAGCGGATCGTCGTCGCGGTCAGCGAGGTGCCCGGCGCCGAGGGGCTGGTGCGCGCCGCCAAGCGGATCGCCGACGCGCTGCACGCGCCCTGGACAGCCGTGCATGTCGAAACGCCGCGCACGCAGGGGTTCAGCGACGACGAACATCGTCAGATCGCCAAGGTGCTCAACCTCGCCACGCAGCTCGGCGCGGCCGCCGCGACGGTGCCGGCGGCTTCGGTGATCGAGGGGCTGAAGGCGTTTTCGGCGAACGCGCGCGCGACCCAGCTCGTCGTCGGCAAATCGGTACGCTCGCGCTGGTTCGAGCTTCGCCACGGCTCGGTGGTCGATCGGCTGGTGCGCGAGACGCCGGGCGTGGCGGTGCATGTCCTGCCGATCGAGGGCGCGACCGCACCCAAGCTGCGGCTTCGCCCCGGCCATTGGGGCAGCCGCGCCGGCTATGCGTGGACCGCGCTGATGGTCGGCGGCGTCACCGCCTTCGCCAACGGGCTGTTCCACATCCTCAACCTCGGCAACGTCGCCTTGCTGTATCTGCTGCCGGTGATGGCGGCGGCGAGCCTGTTCGGGCTGCGCACCGGGCTGTTCGCGGGGGTGCTGTCGTCGCTCGCCTATAATTTCTTCTTCCTGCCGCCGACGGGCACGCTGACGATCAACAACCCCGAGAACGTCATCTCGGTGCTGGTGCTGCTCGGCGTGGCGCTGGCGACCAGCCAGCTTACCTCGCGGGTGCGCGCGCAGGCCGATCTCGCCGCCGCCAGCGCGCGCGCCAATGCCGCGCTCGCCGGGTTCCTGCGCCAGCTTGGCGCGATCAACGATGCCGAAGCGCTGTCGCGCGCGATCTGCGAGGAGATCGGGCGGCTGTTCGATTTCCGCACGATGCTGCTCGTCCCCGCCCCGACCGGCACCGGCCTCGTCCTCCAAGCCGCCAATACCGAGGTGCGGCTGGAGACGATGGAACTCGCCGCCGCGCAATGGGCGCTCGACACCGGCACGCCGGCCGGGCGCGGATCGGACACGCTCGCCGCCTCCGAATGGCTGTTCCGGCCGATGCGCGCGGGCGAGCGGACGCTGGCGGTGCTGGGCATGGCGCGCGACGACAGCGCCGAACCGCTGCGCGCCGACCAACTGCCGCTGCTGACCGGGCTGATCGACCAGGCCGCGCTTTTGCTCGAACGGTTGCGGCTGGAGGCGGACATGCGCGACGTCGATCGCCTGCGCGAGCGCGACCGGCTGCGCGCGGCCCTGCTCTCCTCGGTGAGCCACGATCTGCGCACGCCGCTGACCGCGATGATCGCCGCCGCCGGCCAGCTCGATCAGGGCGCGACGCCCGAATTGATCGCCACGCTCCAGAGCGAATCGGCGCGGCTCAACCGCTTCGTCGCCAATCTGCTCGACATGGCGCGAGTCGAAGCGGGCGCGCTGACGCTGGCGCTCGAGCCGGTCGATCTGTCCGATGCCGTCGCCGGCGCGGCGCAGGACGCGCGGCGCGCGCTGGAGGGGCATGCGATCGTGCTCGAGGTGCCGCCCAATCTGCCGCTGGTGCGGGTCGATCCGCAATTGCTCCACCATTGCCTGCTCAACCTGCTCGACAATGCCGGCCGCTATGCCGATCCGGGTACGCCGGTGACGGTGCGCGGGGTGCATCGCCACGACACGCTGACGCTGTCGGTGCTCGATCAGGGGCCGGGCCTCCCGCCGGGGCGCGAGAGCGAGGTGTTCGAGACGTTCCGGCGGTTGCAGGGATCGGACCGCCAGATCGGCGGCACCGGGCTTGGCCTCGCCATCGTCAAGGCGTTCGCAGAGGCGATGGGCATGGCGGTGCGCGCCGGCAACCGCGAGGATGGCACCGGCGCAGACTTCCGGCTGATCTTCCCGAAAGCGCTGCTGGTCCGCGACAGCGACGGAGATTTGATCCTGTGAGCGACGCCACCATCCTCGTCGTCGATGACGAGCAATCGATCCGCCGGCTGCTGCGCAACACGCTCGAACGCGCCGGCTATACTGTGGTCGAGGCGGCGAATGGCGGCGAAGCGCTCAAGGCGGCGGAACGGCATGCGCCGACCGCGATCCTGCTCGATCTCGGCCTGCCTGACCGTGACGGGCTTTCGCTGGTGCCGTTGCTGCGCAAGATGGGTGAGGCGACGATCCTCGTCGTTTCGGCGCGTGACGAGACCGATCAGAAGGTCGCCGCGCTCGATCTCGGCGCCGACGACTATGTCACCAAGCCGTTCGATTCGGAGGAATTGCTCGCACGGCTGCGGGTGGCGTTGCGCCACACCGGCCATCGTCCGAAGCCGAAGACGCTGCGCGCTGGCGACGTCGAGATCGATTTCGAACACCGCCGCGTCCGCCGCGCGGGCGAAGAGGTGCATCTGACGCGCAAGGAATATGACGTGCTGGCGTGCCTCGCCGAAGCGCCGGGGCGCGTGGTGACGCACCAGCGCATCCTCGCGGCGGCGTGGCCGCTCGATCATGACCGCAAGATCGAGTATCTGCGCATCGTCATCCGCAATTTGCGACAGAAGATCGAAGCGGCCGATGCGATCGGTTCGGTGGTCGCGAACGAACTCGGCGTGGGATACCGGCTGCTGACGCCGGGGTGATTACATCGCCAGCGGCTTGTCGTAGCCGGTCAGTTCGAGATAGCCGCGCCCGCCCTGCGTCCGCACCGCGCCTTCCCAATAGACCGGCATGCCGCTGCGGCGGGTGTCGAGTTCCTGCGCGGCGAACAACGGTTGCAGGCGCCAGCGGTGGATGCCGTCGGCCAGCCGCACGCTGAGCTGCTGCGCGACCGGATAGGTCGCGCCGGTGGCGGGGCTGCGCCAGGTGGCGAGCGGGCGGAACGACACGTCGCCGGGGGCGAACACCGTCCGCATACCGTCGGCGCGGCGGAAGGCGCCACCCGCCCAGAGCGTGCCGCCCCCCTTGCGGCGGATGCGGAACGCCATCAGCGCGCTGCCGTCGTCGAAGTTGAGGCCAGTCCAGTCCCACCCCTGCGCTTGCGGCGCCAGATAGTCGGACGACCATTCGCGATCGAGCCACGCCTCGCCGGTCACCGGCTCGACCGCGTTGCCCCGCGTCACGCGGCCGCTGACGCGCAGATGCGGGATCGAGTAATAATAGCTCGCCTCTTCTGGGCGCGGACCCTTGCGGCTGTAGCCCCCCTGCCCTTGCGGCAGCGGCGGCTGGGGCGGGCTGAGCGCCAGCGTCAGCGCGAAACCATCGGCGTTGACCTCAGTCGCCCAGCGCCCGTCAGGAAGCCGCCGCATCCGCCAGTCGCGGATCGCGACATCGGCGTCCCCTGCTCGCGCCTGCGCCAACCCGAAGCCGGCGCGGGCGGCGCGCTCGCCGTGGAGCAGGCGGCCGGTCTTCGGGTCGGACAGAGCGGCGTGCGCGAACAACACCTGCGTTGGCGCGAAGTGGCTCGGGTTGCGCGGGTCGGTCTGCGGGCGGGTGCGGAAGAACGTCACCTGGAAGCCGAGATCGCCGCCGCGCGCGGTGCGCAGCCAGCCGGTGACATACCACCATTCGGTGCGGAACGCGGGATGCGCGCCGTGGTCTTGCGGAAAACGCAGCACGATGCCGGGCTGGACCACCGGATAGGGCGTCGCGGCCGGCGCGGCGGCGGCAAGCGCGAGGCCGAATATCCAGCGCAGCATCACCAATCCTCCCGAACCGATTGCACAGCCCCGCGCGCGGTCGCGCGACGACCGGCGAGGATCGCGGTCGCCGCCGCCGCGCCCGACAGCGCCGCCGCCACCGCCGCGAGCGTGCCGAGCGGAATTCGCGTGCTCATCGTGAAGTTGAACGACTGCGGGTTGATGACGTGGATCAACACTTGCGCCAGCACCAGCCCGAGCGCGATGCCGGCGAGCGCGCCGGTCAGCCCGACCAAAGCGCCTTCGGTCGCGAGCATCGCGGTGAGCTGGCGGCGGGTGAGACCGAGGTGGCGGAGCATGCCGAACTCGCGCTCGCGCGCCATCGTCTGCGCCGAGATGGTCGCGGCGACGCCGGCGAGACCGACGAGGATGGCAATCGCTTCGAGCAGATAGGTGACGGCGAAACTGCGATCGAACAACGTCAGCGCGAAGCGGCGCAGCGTGGCTGGCCGGGTGATCTCGACCTGATCGCGCAGATCCGCCGGCAGCCGCGCCTGTATCGCGGCGGTTACGGCTCCGGCATCGGCGCCGGGGCGCAGCATCGCCGCGAGTTCGTCGCGGCCGGTGTCGCCGGTGAGGCGCTGATAGTCCTGCGCATCGACCAGCACCGCGCCGGTCTGCCGCCCGTAATCGCGCCACACCCCCGCGACGGTGAAGCGCGCGCCGCCGCCAATCGGCAGGGTCAGACTGTCACCGGGGTTCCAGCCGTAGAGCCGTTGCGCCGGTTCCGACACCCAGACCGGACGCGCGCCGGGCGGGAGCGGCACGGCGGGCGCGATCAGGACGCGCAACGGATCACGCGTGCCTTGCTCGGGGCGGGCGATCAGCGTGATCGGCGGGCGATCGGGCGCGATCGTCAGCGGGAGTTGGCGGCTGAACGCGGCGCGGGCGACGCCGGGGGTCGCGGCGAGCCGGGCTTGCGCGGCGGGATCGAACACCGCGCCCGCGTTCGTGCGCAGATAGAGGTCGGCACCGAGTACCTGACCGAGCCAATCATCGACCGCGCCGCGAAAACTGGTGATCATCGTCGCCATCGCGATCATCAGCGCGGTCGAAGCGACGATGCCGCACAAAGCCGTCGCAGCGTCATTGGGCGCGCCGTGGAGGTGGCGGATCGCGAGCCGGCGCGGCACAGAGGCGCCGCTCCGCCGTGCGAGCGGGGTCAGCAGTACGCGCGCGAACCACGGCACCCCGGCCACACCGCCGGCGAGCAGCAGCGCCATGCCGGTGAAGCCGAACAGCGGCAGCCCGCCGACCGGCGGCAGCAAGGTCACCGCGCCGCCGACGACCAGCAACACCGCCGCCGGCCACCATGCGACACGCGCGCGCGGATCGAGCACGTCGCCGGCGTTCTTGAGCGCGGCGGCGGGTGCGGCGCGTGCCGCCAGCCGCGCGGGTATGGCACTGCCGAGCGCGGCGGCGGCGAGGCCGAGCGCGAAGAAGCCGAACGCCGCGCCGGGCTGGAAGGCGAGCCGCACCGTGCCGCCGCCGAAATAGCCTGCGCCGAGATCGCCACCGAACCAGTGCAGCGCCGCCCATGCCATCGCATAGCCCGCCGCGAGGCCAACGCCCGCGCCGACTACGCCGATCGCCAGCCCCTCAACCGCGACCGCCGCGACCACGCCGCCGCGCGGCATGCCGAGCGTGCGGAGCAGCGCGAAGGCGCGTTGGCGACGCGCCACCGACAGCGACTGCGCCGAATAAACGAGGAAGCCGCCGGTGAGCAGCGCGACCAAGGCGAGCATGTCGAGATTGACCCGGTAGGCGCGCGACAGAGCATCGCCCTGCGCGTTCTGCGCCTCGGCGGCGGAGAGGCTCGCATCTGGCAGGTTCGCGAGTGCGGCCTCGGCGGCGGCACGGTCCGAGACGGCGAGATCGATCCGGTCGAGCTTGCCGAGCCGCCCGAAGCGCCACTGCGCGGCGGCGATGTCGATCACCGCGAGCGACGCGGTATCGCCCGCGCCGGGCAGCGTGCCGGCGATCCGCAGCGGCACGCTTCGCCCGTTGGCGGTGACGGTTACGCGCGCGCCGATCCGCGTGCCCGCCTGCGCGAGCGCGGCGCGCGACAGGAACACGGCATCTTCAGCGAACATCGTGTCGTTGCCCCGTTCGGGCGCGATGCCGATCAGCGCTGGCGTGACGGCAGCGGCACGGATCACGTCGAGGCCGAGCAAAGTCAGCCGCGCGGTGCCGATGCGCGCATCGAGCTTCACCACCGGGCTGGCGTCGCGCACGCCGACGGCACGCGCCACGCGGGGGTAGAGGTGCTCATCGAAGCCGAGCGGGCTGGTCGCGCGCACTGACAACTCAGCGCCGCCGCCGACCCCGCGCACCGCGCCGTCGAACGAGGCAAGCGCCGAGCCGTTGATGAGATGGACCGCGAAGCCCAGCGCCACCCCCACCGCGATCGCCACCGCCGTCAGCAGGAAGCGGCCCGGATGGAAGCGCCACTCGCCGCCGATCAGCCAGCCAAGCGCGAGCCGGCCCGACCAAAGCCCCGGTTCAGCGGCCACGGCGCTCCACCAGCCCCTCGGCCGTCAGCGTCAACACGCGATCGGCTATGGCGGCGGTCGCATCGGAATGGGTGACGATCACGCCGGCCGCGCCACGCTCGCGCACCGCGCTGCCGAACAATGCCAGCACGCGCGCGGCGGTCTCGGGATCGAGGTTGCCGGTCGGTTCGTCGGCGAGGATCAGCGCGGGCGCGTGGACGAGCGCGCGGGCGATGGCGACACGCTGCAACTCGCCGCCCGAAAGATCGCGCGCATAGCCGCCGCCGCGCCCGCCGAGGCCGACCGCTTCCAGCATCGCCTCGGCGCGGGTTTGCGCGGCGCGCGCGTCGGAAGACACCAAAGCGAGCGGCAGCGCGACGTTCTGCGCGAGCGTGAGATACGGCAGGATGTGAAAGGCCTGGAACACGAAGCCGATCCGCTCGCGGCGCAGCCGCGTGCGCGCCGCCTCGTCGAGCGGACCGAGCGTGATGCCCTCGATCGCGACGGTGCCTTCGTCGGCGTCGTCGAGCCCGGCGAGGATGTTGAGCAAGGTCGATTTGCCCACGCCCGATTCGCCGAGGATCGCGACCAGTTCGCCGCCCTGCACCGCGAGATCGAGCCCCGCGAACAGCCGGCGCGGGCCGGGCACGCTCTTGCCGACGGCGCGCACATCAAGGCGCGGCAGAGTCATGCGCCGGCGCGCGCCTGAAACAGCCGTCCGCCTTCGATCCACAGGATCAGCGCCAGCGCGACGAGGCCGATACCGAGATAGCCGAGCGCCAGCGGCAGCGTGGTGCCGTCATAGGATTGCCCGATCACCGCCGCGACCGCGACCGCGCCGACGCTGGCGATGAAGCCCTGCACCGAAGACGCGGTGCCGGCGATATGACCGACTCGCTCCATCGCCATCGTGCCGAAATTCGATCCGCACAAGGCGATGCACGTCATGCTCAGCGCCTGGAAGACGATGTAGGTGGCCAGCGTCTCATGCCCGCTGGCGATGATAGCCAGATGGACCAGCGACAGCGCGATCAGCCCGAACACCGCGCTCTGCGAGATCATCCGCATGCCGAGCCGTTCGACGAGGCGACTGTTGGCAAAGGCCGCGCACCCCATCGAGAAAGCGCAGACCGCGAACAGGATCGTGAACTTGCCGCCGGCGTGGAATTCATCGACGAAGATCTGCTGCGACGACGAGACGAACGAAACGATCCCGCCGAAGGTGAGCGCGCTGCTTACCGCATAGCCGATCGAGAAACGGTCGGTCAGCGTCAGCCGGTAGGACTGGCGCAAGGCGGCCAGCGAAATCGGCACGCGGCGCGCCTGCGGCAACGTCTCGGCGAAGCGCGCCAGCGCCCAGACGAACACCACCAGCGTATAGGTGGCGAGCGCGTAGAAGATCAGCCGCCACGGCCCGAACGCGAGCACGGCGCTGCCCAAGGTGGGCGCGAGGATCGGGAAGACGAAAAAGATCATCTGCGCGACCGACAGGGTGCGCGCCATCGGCCGCCCGGAGAAGCGATCCCGCACGATCGCCACCGACAGCACGCGCGAGGCGGCCGACGTGAACCCCTGCAACACCCGCGCGCCGAGCAGTGCCGCGAACGACGCCGAATGCGCCGCGAACACCGCCGCTCCGACGAAACACAGGAGCGCCACCACCACCACGGGCTTGCGCCCGAACCGATCCGCCAGCGGGCCGTAGAAAATCTGCCCGATGCCGAAGCCGAAGATATAGGCGGTGACGATCCACTGCCGGTCGTTCGCGGTGACGATCGCGAGATCGCGCCCGATATCGGCGAGCGCTGGCAGCATCAGATCGACACCCAGCGCGTTCACCGCCATCAACGCGGCGATGAACGCGACGAACTCGAATTCGCTCATCGGATAGCGTGCGGTCGGCGCGGTCATACCGCTCCCTTTCGCGGCACCGACCGCACATTACAAGCAATTGCACCGCGATCCGGCTCAGCCTTTCGCCCATCCCGCAGCGGCGGCGGTCGCGAAATCGCGGTAGCTGCGCGGGGCGTGGCCGAGCAGATCAGTCAGCCGGGCGATGTCGGCGTCGCTCGCGACCGCGCCATCGGCCTGATAGCGGCGCATCATCAGCAGCATGTCATACACCAGCCAGGCGGGCGCGAACGTCTTGAGCGCTTGCTCGAGCTGAGTCAGATCGTCGCCGGCGTAATGGATCGGCCGGCCCAGCGCCGCGCTCCATAGCGAGGCCACCGAGTCACCGGTCAACGCGTCCGGTCCGGCCAGCGTATAGGTCTCCGGCGGCAGCGGTCCGCTCGCGCGTTCGCGACGCAGCAGTTCCTTCGCCGCCGCTTCGGCGATGTCGCGGACATCGATCATCGAGATGCCCTTGCCGCCGATCGGCATGGCGTACACCCCGCCGCCGAGCAGCGCGTCCTTCTGCTGCAGATCGTTCTGGATGAAATAGGCGGGGCGCAGGATCGTCACCGGCAAATCCTCGGCGGCGATCATGCGTTCGACCGTGACCTTGCTGGAGAAATGCGGCAGGTTGGCGAATGCCTCGCCGGGAAATACCGACAGATAGACGATACCCTTCACGCCGGCCCCCTTCACGCCGGCATCGCGCGCCGCGTTGAGCGCGAGCATCGCCTGAGTCAGCTCATCGGCCACATTGGGCGTGAGCAGGAACAACGTGCTCACGCCGTCGAGCGCGGCGTGCACGCTGTCGATGTCCGAGAGATCGCCCTTCACCGCCGTCACGCCGGCCGGGAACTGTGCCGTTTCGGGCGAACGGGTGAGCGCGCGAACGTCCGCGCCCTGTCCGTCGAGGGCGTTCAAAAGCTCGGTGCCGATCCGGCCCGTGCTGCCTGTCACCAAAATCGCCATCTCGTGTCTCCAACCGCGACCCGATGTCGCTGGAGGCAAGATAACTGTTCCGTTTTCTGAGGGCAGGCGGCATGATCGGGACGCAACGTATCACATATGGAACATGCGATGGACCTTCCCGCACTCGCCGATTTCAATCTGGTGGCGACACACGGCGGCTTCGGGCGCGCCAGCCGGAACAGCGGGCGATCCAAGGCCACCCTGTCGCGCAAGGTGTCCGAGCTGGAGGCGGCGCTCGGCGTGCGGCTGATCGATCGCGGTTCGCGAACCTTGCGGCTCACCGCCGAAGGCCGCGCACTGCATGAGCGCACGCGCGGACCGCTGGCGGAGATCGTCGAGGCGGAGCGCGCGGTCGCTGCGGGAGCGGCGGTGCCGACCGGCAAGCTGCGCGTGAGCGCGCCGACCGTGCTGGCGCATGTACTGTTGCCGGGGATCGCCGCCGCGTTCGTGCGCAGCTTCCCGCAAGTCGACCTCGAAATCGTCGCGGAGGATCGCAAGGTCGATCCGGTCGAGGAGGATTATGATCTGGTGATCCGGGTCGATCCCAGCCCAGACGAGCGGCTGGTCGGGCGGCGCATCCTCGAAGACGACCGCTTGCTGGTCGCCGCGCCGGGTGTCGCGGTCACGCTACAACTGGAAGGCGCCGAAGCGCTCGAACGCGTGCCGGCCGTCGGGCTGATCGCCACGCCGGCGGACATCGTCTGGCGCGTCGCCGGCGGGCTGATCGCGCCGCGCTTCGGACTACGCTTCTCGTCGTTCCTGATGGTGCGCGACGCGGTCATCGGCGGTGCGGGGATCGCGCTGGTGCCGAAGCTGCTGGTCGCCGGGGACGTGGCGACGGGCCGGCTCGTCTCGCACGGCGCGCATGAGGGCCGGTCGGTCGAAATCTGGGCGCTCCAGAACACGCGCCGGCTGTCGAGTTCGAAAGTGCGCGCGTTTCTGGAGGTGTTGACCACCGTCGCGCGGTAGTGCGGGGCCGCCCCGAAGGACGGCCCCGCCCGGCATCAGAACTTGCCGCTGAGCTGCACGCCGACGATGCGCGGATCGTTGAACACCGCTGCATTGTAGTTATCGAGCACGCCCTTGAGGTTCTTCTCGTTGGTGACATTGCGCGTGAACACGGCGATCTCATACGCCCCTTCCGGCGCGGTGTAGCCCGCCTTCAGGCCCGCTTCGAACGTCCCGTCCGTGGTGTATTCGACCGTCTTGTACGGCACGAGGCTGGTGTAGCCCTGCAACGTCACGTCGCCGCCGACGAACAGCTTGCCGCCGTTGCCGAGCGGGAAGTCGTAGCGCGCGTTGCCGTCGAGCTGATATTTCGGCGCGTTGGGCAGCGGGTTACCGTTGATCTGCGCGAGCGTCGCCGCCCCGACATTGATCATCGGGTTGAGCACCGTGCAGGTGACGACCCCGTTCAGCTTGCAAACCGGGGTGTAGACGCGCGTGTCGTTGATCTCGGTGTGGAGCACGCTCGCGCCGAGGCCCATCGTCAGGTTCGGCACCGGACGCCAGGTCAGCTCCGCTTCGCCGCCCCATGCCTGCGCCTGATCGGCGTTGAACAGCAGGCCGTTGTTGTTGGCGTCGTTGCCGTTCAACTGGATGTTCTTGACCTTGTAGTAGAAGCCGGTCGCGTTGAAGCGCAGCGTGTTGCCGAGCAGGTTCGACTTGAAGCCCGCCTCATACGAGGTGATCGTTTCCGAACCCGCCGTCACGAACGCCGAGCTGAACACGGCGTTGCGGCCCTGGATCGTCGGCCCACGGAAGCTGTGCGCGACGCGCGCGAACAGGCTGACGTCGTCGCTCGCCTGATAGCGGAGAGCGACGTCCCAGCTCGGCTGCGTGTCGGACAGGCGGACGAACGTCGGCGCGGTCGCCGGGAAGGTCGAGACGCCAGCCGCGTTGTGCGGCCCGATGACGAGGCGAGTCGATTTGGTGTCGTTGGTGACGCGCACGCCGCCCGTGATCGTCAGCTTGGGGACGATCTCATAGCTGGCCTGACCGAAGCCAGCGTAGGACGTGTTGGTGTTGCGCAGCAGGACGAAATTGTTCGGGTTGCGTGCCGCCTGCCCCGGCAGCAGGAAGAAGCCGCGCTGATCGAACTCGGTGTTGTCACGCGAGTAGAAATAGATGCCGCCGATCTGCCATTTGAAGCGGCCGGTGCTGTTGTTCGCCAGCCGGACTTCCTGCGTGAGCTGGTCGAGATCGCGCACCCGGCCCTGGCTCTCGCCGAAGAACAGGCCGCCGGGGAAGTTGGTGGCGACGCCGCCATCGGTGTCGCCACGGCTGTAGCCCGAGGTGGTCTCATAGGCGCTGATCGAGGTCAGCGTGACGCCGCCGAAATCGTTCTTCATGTTCAGCGAGGTGCCGTAGGTCTTGTACGCCTGTGGGTTGCCCGCGCCCTCGTCGAGCCCGACGAACGCGCGCGGCGTGTTGCTTACGTCGTTGCTGCCCTTGGGGATGCCGCCGCGATGGAAGATCGTCGACGTACCGCTGTAATCGCGCGCATGTGCCGAGAGCAGGCCGGTGAAGCCGGTGTCCGGCGGGGTCAGTTCGAGCTGGACGCGGATGTCCTTCTCGTCGAAGCCACCCAGCTTATCCTTGCCGCCGGTGGTGCCGTCTGCGCTGGTCGTGCCGGTGTAGGTGTTGGTGATCCAGTTATCGCGGTGCTGGTACAGGCCAGACACGCGGAAGCTCAGCACGTCCTTGACGATCGGCCCGCCGACGCCCGCGTCGAGCGTGACGGTGTTGTACGTGCCGTAGGACGCGGTCGCGCGGCCGGTGAACTCGTTGGTCGGCTTGTTGGTGTCGAACTTGATGATGCCGGCGGTGGTGTTGCGGCCGAACAGCGTGCCCTGCGGCCCGCGCAGCACTTCGATCTGGGCGACGTCATACACCGGGTTCGACTTGAGCACGACATGCTCGAGCACGACGTCGTCCTGGATGATCGACACAGGCTGGGACGCGCCGAGGTAGAAATCGATATTGCCGAGGCCGCGGATGTAGAAGCGCGGGAAGATCTTGCCGGTGGTCGTCTCGGCATAGAGGCCGGGGACGCGGTTGGCGAGTTCGAGCAACGTGTCGCTACCGCCGGCGGTATAGTCGCGCAGGTCGCTGCCCTGGAGCACGCCGACCGAGATCGGCACCTTCTGGAGATTCTCCGAACGCCGCTCGGCGGTCACGACGATGTCGCCCAAAGTGCCGTCGGTCGCTGCGGCGGTCGCGGTCGCTGGCGCGTCCTGCGCCGAGGCGGCAGTGGCGAACGACAGCGCGGCGGTGGCGCAGCCGACGAAGAGAAGCGAACGGATGGTAAAGTTGGACACGGGAACCCCCAAGGTAAAATGATCGACGCGATCGAAGCCGTTTGTCCGCACGCGCGCCACCGCGCGCCGGTTCATCAAGAACAGGCGTTCGATGGTGTTTGCGGCTGACCCTTGCATCGCGGCTAGGATCGGATTGTGTAGTTTTGATGACAGCGCTTTTGCTTTTGGAGAGACCTGCCGTTCGGCCAGCCAAACCCCGTAAACACTTGCTCTCCTTGCGGTCTTTTCATCAACGCGGCGCGCCCTTCGCGCAAAATCGCGCCATGCGCCAGCCCTACGCCCGCCTGCGTGGTGCGATTACGAAGCAGTGTGATATTCATCCCACACCGGCGGGCGCGCCTGTTAACCCGCCGCGATTTGGTGCAAGGCGCGGCGATGCAGTGCCCCCTACCCCGCGCGCGATGACCCCGACCGTCCTCAACATCACCCGCTCGATCCTCGGCCAGCCGTGGCGCTGGCGGATGCTGGCGGCGGACGCGCGCGACCCCGGTTTCGCGCCCGACGATCTCGTCACGCATCTGTTGCTCGCGCGCGGCTGCCCACGCGACGCGCTCGACGCGCACCGCTCCCCGAGCATCCGCGCCTTCATGCCCGATCCGTCGATCTTCCAGGACATGGACCGCGCCGCCGCGCGACTCGCCGATGCGGTGCAGGCCGGCGAGCAGGTGACGATCTTCGGCGATTACGACGTCGATGGCGCGACCTCCGCCGCGCTGATGATCCTGCTGCTGCGCGATCTCGGGCTGGAGGCGCGTGCCTATATCCCCGACCGGCTGATGGAGGGCTATGGCCCGTCGGGCGAGGCGCTGGTGCGGCTGGCGCAGGAAGGTGCCAGCTTGATCGTCACGGTCGATTGCGGCGCGCAGGCGTTCGAAGCGCTCGAGATGGCGCGCGTGGCCGGAGTCGATGTGATCGTGGTCGATCACCACAAATGCGCGACGGCGCTGCCGCATGCACATGCTTTGGTGAACCCCAACCGACTCGATGAGACCGAGGGCGCGGCGCACGGGCACCTCGCGGCGGTGGGCGTGGCGTTCCTGCTCGGCGCTGCGCTGGTGCGGACACTGCGCGCGCGGGGGTATTTTGCGGGCCGGGCCGAGCCACGATTGCTCGACCTGCTCGATCTGGTTGCGCTCGGCACCGTCGCGGATGTCGCGCAGTTGAAGGGCCTCAACCGCGCGTTCGTGGCGCAGGGCCTCAAGGTGATGGGGCAACGTCGTAACATCGGCCTCGGCGCCTTGGCGGACGCGGCGCGGATGAAGCGCGCGGCGGTGTGTTCCGATCTCGGCTTCGCGCTGGGGCCACGCATCAACGCCGGCGGGCGAGTCGGCAAATCCGATCTCGGCGTGCGGCTGCTGACGACGCGCGACCCCGCCGAGGCCGAGGCGATCGCCGCCGAGCTCGACCGCTTGAACGAGGACCGCCGCGCGATCGAGGCGCAGGTGCAGGAAGCGGCAGAGGAGATCGCGGTCCACAAGGGCAACCGCGCGGTGATGGTGGTCGCCGGGCGCGGCTGGCATCCCGGCGTGATCGGTATCGTCGCCGGGCGGCTCAAGGAAAAATACGGCCGGCCCGCGATCGTCATCGCGCTGGACGATGCGGGCGTCGGCAAGGGATCGGGCCGCTCGATCACCGGCGTCGATCTTGGTGCCGGCGTGCTGGCGGCGAAGGACAGCGGTCTTCTTGTGGCGGGCGGCGGCCATGCGATGGCGGCAGGGCTGACGATCGCGGAGGACCGGCTGGAGGCGTTCTCGGACTTTCTGGAGGAGCGACTCGAAGCGGCGGTGACCCGCTCGATCGGCGACCGCGCGTTGCTGGTCGATGCCCTGCTCGCGCCGGGTGGGGTGAACCCGGCGCTGGTCGAGTCGATGGAGGCCGGCGGCCCCTACGGCATGGGCTGGCCCGCACCACGCATCGCCGCCGGGCCGGTGCGGATCATCAAGGCCGATATCGTCGGCAACGGCCACGTTCGCGCGATCGCCAGCGGCGATGACGGCCGGCCGCTCAAGACCGTAGCGTTCCGCGCCGCCGATACATTGCTGGGCCAAGCGCTGCTGGGCGCACCACCGCACCGCAAGCTGTGGCTCGCCGGACGCGCCAAGATCGACGACTGGGGCGCCAGGCCAGCGGCGGAGTTGCACCTCGACGATGCCGCCTGGGCGGATTAGAGACTTGACCGAAGGCGCGTGTTTCCCTAGCAGCGCCCAACGCCCGCCCGGCAACAGGCATGGCCCCTTCGTCTAAGGGTTAGGACGCGGCCCTTTCACGGCTGAAATACGGGTTCGAATCCCGTAGGGGTCACCATCGTCAAGCGGAATGCGGCGAGATAGTACGGATTTCGGCGATCTGCTCAAAGTTGTTCCCACTTTCCGTCCCACACTTCTTTACGGCTTTGGTGGCATGATTTGGCATGCCGTGAGCGATCGGTTTCGATTCTTTGACGATCCCTTCGGGGGCTGAGCCCAATGAAATCTCACATCTAGGATCGTTGTGACGATCCGATGAAGCGGTTGGGACTGACCATCTATCCCCCCGGATGAAGAAGTCGCTCATGCCCCTTCACCGGCATAACCACAGGGTCTTTGCCGTTCGGTAAGCGCCATCCTATACCCCGGCAAAAAGGGGGCAGTTGCGTAATGTTGAATGATAAGGTCCGGCGGCTAGCGAATTTCACGTGGGGGATCGCGGACCTGTTGCGGCACGATTTCCGTCAAACCGATTATGGCCGCATCATTCTGCCGTTCACGATCCTGCGCCGCCTCGACCAACTGCTTGAGCCCACTCGTGCCGACGTGATCGCCGTGGCCAGCACGTTGCCCGATGGCATCGACGGGGCGACAAAGGATATGATCCTGTTCGATGCCGCGGGCGCAAAGGTCTACAACACGACTGAGTTGTCGTTTGCCCGCATCAAGGGCCAGAACCCCGGCGATCTTCATCGCAACCTCGTCAGCTACGTCATGGGTTTCTCTGCGGGGGTGAAGGACATATTCGTCGACAAGTTCCTGTTCACGGAGTCACTGAAGCGGCTTAGCGATGCCGAAATCCTCTGGCACGTCTTCGAGGAATTCACGAAGCTCGACGTATCTCCGACCGACGTATCGAACCTTGAGATGGGCTATGTCTTCGAGGAGCTGATCCGCCGCTTTTCCGAGCAGTCAAATGAGACGGCGGGCGAGCATTTTACCCCCCGTGAGGTCATCCACCTCATCGTCGAACTTCTGCTGGCCAACGACAAGGCGCTGACCGGCCGTGGCGTCATCCGTACGGTGTATGATCCGGCATGCGGGACGGGCGGCATCCTGTCCATCTGCGAAGCCGAGATCAAGGAGTTGAACGAAAGCGTCCGCGTCGAACTCTACGGACAGGAGATCAATCCCGAATCCTACGCCATCTGCCGCTCGGACATGCTCATCACAGGGCATGACCCTGAGCAGATCGCATTCGGCAACACGCTGACGCAGGATGCCCACAAGAACGGTAAGTTCCATTATTTGGTATCCAATCCGCCCTATGGTGTGGATTGGAAAAAATACGCCGATCCCATCAAGGTGGAAGCCAGGGATCTGGGGCACGAGGGCCGGTTTGGCGCCGGGCTGCCACGGATATCGGATGGCCAGCTGCTGTTTCTGCAGCACATGATCGGCAAAATGCGTGACGACGAGCTGGGGTCGCAGATCGGTATAGTCATGAACGGCTCCCCCTTGTTCACGGGCGGCGCAGGCTCGGGGGAAAGCGAAATCCGGCGCTGGCTGTTCGAGCAGGATCTGGTCGCGGCGATCATCGCGCTCCCGACCGACCTATTCTACAACACGGGCATCCAGACCTACGCCTGGATCCTGACCAACCGCAAGGAGAAGCGCCGACAGGGTAAGGTCCAGCTAATTGACGCATCGGCCGATCGTTTCTGGCGCAGCATGCGGAAAAACCTTGGATCGAAGCGCCGCGAGATCCACGAGGCTGCGCGGGAAGAGATCGTCCGAATGTTCGACGGCATGCTGAACGGCTCCGTCGGATGGGGCGAATACTCGAAGATCTTCGATACCGCTGACTTCGGCTACCGCGAGATCAGGGTCGAGCGCCCCCTCCGTCTCGTGTTTCAGGTGACGCCAGAGGGCATCGCCGCACTCTGCCGCGACAAGGCCCTATTAAAGCTCGACACGGAGACGCGAGAAGCCCTGATCGACTGCGTCGAAAGCCGCCTGCCGACCAGCCGGATCAACGATCGCCCCGCGTTTGAGAACGCACTGGCCAAGGCGCTGAAAGGCGCCGGAATTAAGATCGGCGGTCCCGTTAAGAAGGCAATCCTCGCGGCGCTGTCCGCGCGCGACGAACAGGCCACCGTCTGTCTCGACGATCAAGGTGCCCCGGAGGCCGATCTAGAGCTAAGGGACTACGAGCTCGTTCCGCTGAAGGAGCACTGGGTCGAATTCTTCGGCCGCGAGGTCACCCCGTATGCCGACGATGCCTGGGTTGATCAGAGCTATCGCGACCACGCGGACAAGGGGGTTGGTCGCGTGGGCTACGAGATCAACTTTAACCGCTACTTCTATCGCTACAAGGCACCTCGGCCCCTTGAGGAACTGTCGGCAGAACTGAAGACGATCGAAGCCAGCATAGCGGCCCTCCTACAGGATGTCGCCTCGTGACCCCGTCAGACATGTTGCCGCCGCCCCCGTCGCATACGGCCGCCAGTCCAATAGGCGTTCTGCCCCATGGCTGGCGGCAGCGCCGAGCTGGTCTCCTGTTCCAACAGGTGTCGGAGCGCAACAATGACGATCTACCGGTGCTCTCGGTATCCATCCACAGCGGCATATCGCAGCACGAACTGTCGGCGGAGGAGCGCGACCGGAAGACCGTCCTGATCGAGGACCGCTCCGCCTACAAGAGGGTGCGTCCCGGATACCTAGCATACAACATGATGCGCGCGTGGCAGGGCGCCGTAGGCGTTTCGACGGTGGATGGCGCCGTGAGCCCCGCCTACGTGGTCGCGAAACCAACGGGCGAAATCCACAGCGCGTATTATCAGTACCTTCTGCGGACGCCGATCTACATCGGGGAGATGCACCGCGGATCGAAGGGCATCGCCGACTTTCGGAAGCGCCTCTACTGGGAGCAGTTCAGGCAGATCGTCCTACCCGTCCCGCCGATAGATGAACAACGCGAGATTGCCGCCTTCCTCGATCGGGAGACAGGCAAGATTGATCTGCTGATTGAGAAGAAGGAGCAGTTCCTACGCTGCTCGGCCGCGCGTATTGAGGCGCTGGTGGACAGGGCCATCTCCGATAGCGACGTCCCGCGTGTTCGCTTCGAACACGTCACCCGTCGAATCCACCGGCCCGCGACACTGTCGGAGCACACCAACCTAGTGCGCTTGGGCCTCTACAACCGAGGGCGGGGAATATTTAAGAAGCCCGCCACCGACGAGGAAGGCATGGGCGACTCCGACTTCTTCTTCGTCAAGGAAGACGACCTCATCATCAGCGGACAGTTCGCATGGGAGGGCGCGGTGGCTCTCGCCAGCTCAGATGAGGAAGGATGCGTGGTCTCCCACCGCTACCCGATTTACCGGGGTGAGAACGGCGTGAAGTCTGCGTATCTGACAGGACTTCTGCGAACGAACTTCGGCGACTTCCTGCTCAACGAGGCGTCGCGCGGATCTGCTGGACGAAACCGTCCGCTTAACACCGGCCGCCTCGCGAAGGAGAAAATCCCGGTTCCGGGCATGAAGCTCCAGGAAGCCATAGAGCAGGCTATAAAGCTGGAGAAGAGGATGAAGGCCGTCACACAGGCATCCATCGCTCTTCTACAGGAACACCGCGCTGCCTTGGTGACGGCCGCAGTGATGGGCCTCACCGACATAGCCAACACGACGGCACGGAAGATCGGCGAATGACCAAAGCCCACACTCCTCAAGGTGTCCATCACGAGTCGGTCCTTGAGCAGCACATGTGCACCGAACTCACGACTCAGCAGGGATACCGTTTGCGGACCAGCGCGGACTACGACCGCGACCTGGCGGTCGATAGGGAACTGGTCGTCGAATTTGTCCGCACCACCCAACCGCAGGAATGGGCGAAACTGGAGAGTCAGTACTCCGCCTCTGCGGAGTCGGAGTTCTTCAAGCAACTCGACGCCAACCTGAAGAACGTCGGCACCCTGGGGGTCCTTCGGCATGGCATCAAGATCGTGCCCGGCATAAAGCTGCGCCTTTGCGCCTTCAAGCCAGCGTCAAGCGTCAACCCGGGGCTAACGGCCTTGTATGACGCGAACATCCTCTCGCTCGCTAGGCAAGTGCGCTACAGCCGGCGGAACGATAACGAGATAGACATCGTCACGTTCATCAACGGCATCCCGATCGCCACGTTCGAGCTCAAGAACGAACTCACTGCCACGACGTTCAAGCATGCCGAGAAGCAGTATCAGAGGCATCGCGCGCCCGCGAACGAGCCGCTGCTGACCTTCAAGCGCGGTGCGCTGGTCCATTTCGCCATGGACGAGTCCAACATCTCCATGACCACTCGCCTTATGAATGGGAAGACGAAGTTCCTGCCGTTCAACCGCGGCACTGACGAAGGCGGCGCCGGCAACCGGGACATCCCCGGTGATTTCCGCACCGCCTATATTTGGGCGGACCAGCCGGACGGCCTCGCCGTCCTGTCCAAAGACGTGACGCTCGATATCATTGGCGGCTTCATGCACCTGCTTGTTGAGGAAAAACCTGGCAAGAACAACGTCCCGGAACGGCGCGAGACGATGATATTCCCGCGCTTCCATCAGCTTCACGCCGTGCGCAAGGTGATGGCCGACGCACGTACCCTTGGTACCGGACAGAACTATTTGATCCAGCACTCGGCCGGATCAGGAAAGTCCAACACGATCGCGTGGACGGCACATCACGCCATCACTCTGCACAGTGCCGACGACAGGCCGATCTTCGACACCGCCATCATCGTCACCGACCGGATCGTGCTGGATCGTCAGCTGCAGCGCACCGTTGCCCAGTTCGCCCAAACTGCGGGCATCGTGAAGACGATTGACGGCACGTCGAAGCAGTTGAAGGCAGCGCTCGCGTCTGGCGCGCGCATCGTAGTGACCACGATCCAGAAGTTCTCAACCGAGCACCTGACGACCCTCTCCGGCATGGCGGACAAGCGCTTCGCCATCATTGTGGACGAAGCCCACGGAAGCCAGTCCGGCAAGAGCGCGCAGGCGATGACCGAAGCGCTGTCTCGCGAGGATGCCGACGACGATCGCACGATCGAGGACATTGTCGCTGACTATCAGGCCGCGCGGGGCCCCCAACCGAACATCAGCTTCTTCGCCTTCACGGCGACGCCGCGTAACGTGACACTGGAGCGTTTCGGCCGCAAGGGGATGGATGGGCTACCACACCCGTTCGATCTCTATTCCATGCGGCAGGCGATCGAGGAGGGCTTCATCCTCGACGTTCTGCAGAACTACATGACCTACAAGGCCTACTACCAGCTCGAGAAAACGATAGAGGATGATCCCGAACTGAACAGCCTGCAGGCGCGCCGTCGTGTAGCCCGCTTCGCTTCAATGCATCCCGCCGCGATCGGTCAGAAAGTCGAAGTGATGGTCGAGCATTTCCGACGGCATGTTCGGGACGGACTCGACAGCCAGGCCAAGGCCATGGTGGTGACGCAGAGCCGTGAACATGCGCTGCGCTATTATCAGGGGATCAAGACCTATATCGCCGACGCCGGCTATGGCGACATGCGTGCCTTGGTCGCCTTCTCGGGTGAGCTGAAGGTTGACGGAAACATCTACACCGAAGCCGAGGTCAACGGCTTCGCGGAAACTGAGCTGCCGTCAAAGTTCGACAGCTCAGATTACCAGGTGCTGATTGTCGCTGAGAAGTATCAGACCGGGTTCGACCAGCCAAAGCTCAGTGCGATGTATGTCGATCGGAAGCTCGCCGGGTTGCAGGCGGTTCAGACGCTGTCGCGGCTAAACCGGACATTTCCTGGGAAGGACCACACCTACATCCTCGACTTCCAGAACACGGTCGAGGACATCCAGAACGCATTCCGGCCATTTTTCGAGGTGACCGCGCTGGAGGCTAACTCGGATCCGAACCAGATCTACACCCTGGAGCGCCGGCTAAAGCAGTTCGGCATCCTCGACGACGGCGAGGTGCAGCGGTTCGCTGAAACCTTCTACAAGGGCGATCTGAGCGGCCATGACCGTGCGCGCCTCGAAGGCTTGGTACGCCAAGCGGTAGCTCGCTTCGAAGGCGACGACGAGGACCGTCAGGAAGAATTCCGTCAGCTCCTGCGTAGCTATATGCGCTTCTACAGCTTCTTGAGCCAAATCATGATGCTCGGCGATACAGACCTCGAAAAGCTGTATGCCTATACGTCGTGGTTGATCCGCCTACTACCCGATCGCGAGATACCGGGCGACATTGAAGTCACCGATGAAATGCTTCGCCTTCAGGCCTTCCGCGTGGAACAGAAGGAAAAGGGGTCGGCCTCGCTATCGGCCGGCGACCACGACGCACTGTCGCCGATCAGCGAGTTCGCAGCGAAGCCGTACAGCGAGGAAGAACACAAGGCGCTGTCCGAAATCATCACGAACTTCAATGAGAAGCATGGTGCGCAATTTTCGATCGACGATTTCATCCGCTTCGAGGGTGTAAATCGCGAGATCCTCGACGAAAATATGATCGAGATGCTCAAGAATAACTCCGATGACGTGGTCTATCGCGCCTTCCGAGACGTGTTCTTCCGGGGCGCCATTCGGGCGTTCCAGCGGGATAACGAAATGAAGAGCGCCATGATGACCGACCCGGACGCGCGGGAGGAGATCACAAAGCATTTCTTCCGCCGCGCGCAGCGCCAAGTGCGGGAGACCAAAGCGGCTTAATGATCGTGCCCGACTTAGCCCGCTCGCAGCACAGGATCGTCTTGCCGGTCATCCTGCACCAAAAGGTTCAGATTCAGGCCCGAAATGAAGCGCACGGTGCCGAGCCATGTAGGTGGGCCAGTTTGCCGGCATACGTAAGCCCACGACCACTTGCCTACATCCCGATTTCGAGCCCCCTACCCCGACCACGACCAACGATATCGGCAAGGCTCTCGCCCATGCTGCGTCCCGACACCTCCGGCAAACCGAACTCCGCCTTCTTCCGCAACCTCCCGGTCGCGGTCGAGGACCGCGTCGGGCCGAGGCTGCTCGAGGAGGCAGCGCGAAGCGCCGAGGCAGGCCTCGCCTACAATGAGGCCGTCGTCGCTCCCACCGCGCCTTCATCGAAGCGATGGAGCGGGAGTGCCTACGCGGCGGCGCGGGCGAGGCCCCGAAGCCTCTCGAGAACGTCGGCGGCCGCCAGGGCGTTCCCCACGGCGGTTCCAACCGGCTCCATGACAGCGTCGAAGTCGTCGGTCTCGAACGCCCGGGCCAGCTGCTCCCGATCCAGCACGACCGGCAGGTAGAGCCGGCGGTCGTCGTCGTCGTCCACCGAAAAGCCCAGGCCCCGAAGCTCCGCCACGATCCGGTCGTTCGACTTGACGAGTTTCTTCCATGCTCCCGCACCGAGGATGCGCTGACAGAGCCAGAACGCCATGGTTGCCCTATTGGGGCCGCTGGCGACGAACGTCGCCAGCCAGCTGTTCTCGCCGTCATTGTCGCCCGAGGTCCGCTCGTCGAGGCCGAGGAAGAAGTCCGCCTTGGGCTTGCGCTGGTCGGGCATCAGCCAGGCGGGGTCAGCGATCCAGACGTCCTCGTCCTTGATGTCGGCAACCGATGTCCAGTCGCGCGCCTCGCATGCAGCCTGCATCACGCGAGACGCCACCTCCCATATCCGGGGGCCGATGCGCTCTTGAGCGTGCTTCATCGCGGCCTCTATGTCTGCGATGTTGCGTATGACGAGTGCATCGAGCGACCTGCTATCGGACATCGGCTGTTCCTCAGAATGATCGGACGTGGTGCGCGAAGTGCGCGATGAGATGGTGGGCGAACCCGTATTCGGAGCGGCGCTTGGGGAGCGCAGCGGCGGCGGCCGACCTGACCATTGACCAGCCGGCCGGAATCACGTCGTCGCGGGACGGCGGGAAGGGAGCCAGGAGGATCACCCGAGGGTCCTTGCCGAGCTGCTGCGCGCAACGGTCGATCGCCTCGACGTAGCGCCTGAGTTGCTCCTTGCCCTCCTTCGCGTCGATCTTGATCTCGATGCCGATGAGGTGCCGGGCGGTCTCGACGATGAGGTCGACGCGATCCGACCCGTCCACGCCTGGGCAGTTCTCGACCCGCATTCGGTAGCCGAGCGCGAGCTCGTTCCGGTCAGGCAGGCCGAGTCCCAGTCGCCCCTGGCACCGGTCGAGGAACCCGCCCAGGAATTCCGGACCCGCGTCGCCGACCTCGGCGGACGACCACAGCGCCACGAGGATGGCGGCATTGCGGACCTCGCGGCGCCTGGCCCCGGAGACGGTCCACGGGTTTATCGCCTCGCCGGCATCCCTCCGTTCCGCAAGCACCGCCGACAGTGCCGGAAGCAACCGTCCGAGCTGCTCCGCATCGAGAGGCGTGCCAGCGCATACCCGGAGAAGGGGCGCAAGCGTCTCCAACAGCAGGGACAGCCGGCGGCGGAGCGTGTTCCCCTCCGCATGCTCCCGCCATTGCGTCAGCAGCGACAGCAGCCGCTCCGACAGGCGCTCGACGCCGGACGGCAACGCGCCCGCCTCCAGCCCGGCGCGAGCGTTAGGGACCGATCGGTCCGGTGCGGTCTCACGCGACACGCTACGCCGCACCGGCACCAGATGAGAGACCGAGCCGGGTGCCGAACTCGACGTCGAGGCCCAGGCGCTGCGTCGACATCGGCTCGCCCTGTAGCTCCTCCGGCGTAAGGCCGAGCGCCGCGACGACGCGGGCCCGGAGCGCCGGTATTCGCCGCCTGAACTCGCGCGTCCTCGGCTGGTCGGGCACCGACGCGACGATGGCGTCCAGCGCCCACAGGATGGTCGACCAGCACTCGTAGAAGTCGACCGGCATGTCGTCGTATTCGCTCGAGACGACGAGCCTGCCGACGGGCGAGCTCCTGCCGACGAAGAAGCCCGAGACGATGCGCACGATAAGACGGGGCCAGCCTTTGTCGTCGGCGGCCGCCGGCATCCCGTTGGGCGCGGCCGCGCATCTCGCCTCCCAGAGGACGAGCGCGATCCAGAGGCGGAGGCGCAACACGTCGCGCGAGCCTATCGCGCGACCCTCGGCTGCGAGGCCCTCGACAAAGGTCCTGACCGCGCGGTCGTAGGCCGACATGTCCGGCGCGGGTCGGACGCGCGGTGCCACCGCCTCCTCGGCCTCCGCCTCCTCGACGGCGTCGCCGAGCTCGCCGCTCTCGTCGCCAAGGTCCATCCAGGACCCGTCGTCGCGGGGAACACCGCCGCCCGCTTCTTTCTGCTCGACGCCGGACAGGCGGTTGAGCAGCGCGCGGACGCTGTCGAAGTGCGTGCCCGCGACAGTGCTGTCGCTGCGGCCACCCCTTCCCTCGCGCGCCGGGCGCGCGGCCATGAACTCCTCGTAGGTCATGAAGCCGACCTTGGGCGCCGCAGTCGACTCGACCGGTTTGGCGCGCGGGCCGCCCCGGGCGGGTCCGTCGCCAGAAACCTCGTCCTCGACGTCCGCCCTGGCGAGCTCGTCGAACGCCTGAAGCATCTTCAGCTGCATCTCCCCAGCGTCGTCGAACGCGGCGAGCGCCTTGCTGACGCTCCCGCCCACGAACTCCCGTCGACGCGCCCGGAGGACGGATCGGTGAACGACGTAGCCGCGCAGGGACTCGCCAGCGTCCGACCGAACGCGGGCGAACGCGGCGTCTTCAAGCGGTGGCTCCCCCACCCACGTCGTGAGCCGGTCGCCCTCCACCGCGAAGGCGCCAACCTCAACCTCGGCGATGACCTCGCCGGACGCGTTCGTCAACGTGACGGCGCCGTCGCCCCAGCGTCCGGGCGGCCGGCGCCAGTTGAACCGGCCGCCCTCCGCCTCGAATGCCCCGGCGCCGCCGAGGTGCATCTCGTCCAGCGGTATCGGCGTGGTCTCGACCGGGTCGGGAAGATCCGACAGGGCGATCGGGTCCGCCTCCAGCCAGCCATCCATCCCGAGCGCCGCCGTCGCCGTTCCGCGCGGAAGCCGTCGATAGACGCACGCCTCGGCGTTGGTGCCGGCGAACCCCTCGCGGCCCAGCGCCGCGACGGTGCAGTTCGCGCTGCCGCTCAGGACGTGGTCGTGCTCCTCCGTCACCGCGACGACGACCTTCGCGTGCTTGAAGCGGCTGGCCTGCCATCCCGAGATGTCGACGATCTCCCGATGCGACGGCATCGGCGCGTCCGTCGGGAACTCGTGCCGCTCCACGTCCAGAAGGATCGTGGTGCGGCCAGGCTCCAACGCGCGCTCCAGATCGACGACCGCCTCAAGCCCCTCGTCCCAATAGGGGCTGGCGATCAGCATCCGTTCGACCGCCTCGCCGCCGATCATCCTGACGAACCGCGCGCCGATCCCCTCGACGCCCGGCCTGGCGAGGAAGGCGATCGCCGTCCCGTCCTCCAGGATATGAGGCCCGCCCCCGCCGCCCGCTCCATCGAGCCAAGGAGCGCGGTCCCGCGCCCAGACGATCGCCTCGCGCGCCGCGCCGGCGTCGGCCGGAACGAGGGCCTCAACATACCGCCACGCGGCCTGGACGATCTCCCGTTCCGCGCCGGGCTCGACCCCGCACTCGATCTCGACCGCGACCTCGACGTTCCCGCCGAGGCCGGCACCCGTGACATTGGCGGAGCTCACGAAGCACCGACCGCCCGCCCGGCCAACCTGCAGGACGATCTTCGGATGGAAGACGCCGTCCGCGACTGGCGGCGAATGTAGGACGTATTCCCGGCCAAGCGCCTCCGGCAACGCCGAGCCGTCACTCAGCGCCATCGTCGCCATGCGGCCGTCGGCGATCAGTAGGACGTTCGTCGCGCCGGCGGTCGAGAGCTGCGGCAGCATTACCTCCTCGAACGCGGCGAACTCGAGCGCGAAGCTCGTGGCGAACGCGGAGTGGAAGCCCCGTCCCCAGCTACGGCCTAGCCGTTCGGGCAGCTTCAACGGTTCGCTCCCAGCAGCGCGCGTCCCCGCGCCGTCAGGCCGTCCGGCGCGACGAGATGGACGTCCTCGAGGAACTGGATCGCCGGCGCGAGGCGCGGCGTCGTGGGCACTGGCTGATATCCATTCAGACTGACCAGACGGCCATCCCTCGCCTCGAACAGAAACGTGTAGTCGCGCTGTCGCCGCAGCTTCTGCATGGCGACCCAGCTGTGACGCAGCACTGCGCGCTGCACGACGTATTCGCCGATCGCCTCCGCCACGGACCGGTCATCCTGACGGTCAAACCAGCGCAGCTCTGTGACGATCGAGCGCGCCTGTCCGTTGACCGGAATCGCCTTCCGGATCGTCCCACTGAGGTCGTCGCGCACCACTACGCGGCGATGGAGCGCCGCGACGAGCCGGACGGCGTCCCACGCCTTCTCCTCCGGCGATCCCCGCCTGCCGGTCAGCCTCGTCCACGCCCCGCGCCAGGCGAACGCTGCCACGTCCGTCGCGTCGCGCAGATCCGCCCAGGTCCCGCCCGCCGTCGCGGCGTCGGTGTCCGCCAGCCGCGCCACGACTGCGGCCTGGATTTCGGCGAGGGTGGCCCCCTCCTCCGTTGCCCCCATGACCGCGATCGCCCACGCCAGCAGGCTGGCGGCGGCGACCTGGAAAAGATCTTGGCACTGGTAGGACTCCCAGAGCAGCCGCTGGCTCTCGAGATCGACCGGCAGCGCGACGGCCGGCGAGTCGAAGAGGGCCCACCGCACGCTCTCAGGCGTCGGCCGCTCGCCCTCCCGCGACGTGACATCGAGGATCAGGCTGAGGCTGGCGCGGCGGCTCCTGTCGGTCGCCATCGATTCCGACCCGGCGGCGAACAGCGTGTCCTCGTATGCCACCCGCTCGTCAGACGGATCCGGAATGCGCGACGGCACGATCGGATGGAGCGCCGCCAGAGTCGCGCGGTCGACGCGCGCGGCGTCAACCGTGTCCGTGAACATGCGTTCGAGGTCGGACCCGATCGAGGCCCGGAAGGCGTTCGCCGCCGCCAGCCCAGCGTCGACGGTCACCCGCTGGATGCCGTTCGGTCCGGGTTCGAAGAGACCCATCTCCTGCATCTGCGTGTAGTAGGCCGCGCCGAACACGCCGAGGCTCTGGATGAGGTAGCGCTTCACGCTCGCGTCGTTCGACGCCGCCACCGAGAAGTCGATCACGTCGTCGCCGTTCTGAAGCGTCTGAAACGCCCAGTCGATGCCCCCGACGCCGACCTGCCCGGTCGCGTCCGCGCACACCAGGGCGAACAGCGCCTCCGCGCGACGCACCCACTGGCGCCAGAGCTCGAAGTCGGTGGTCACGCCCCGACGAGCGTAGGCGTCGCTCAACCAGCAGAAGAAGCCATAGTAACGCATCCGCAGCGTGATGTTGCTGATACCGGGCAGCAGGGCCTGGTAGAGGACCACGCCGGCGTTCTGCATTCCGAGCGGATCGAGGCCGCGTTTGTCGATTTTCGATGTCCACTGCGGCAGCGCGTCCACGAAATTTCCCCTTATGACATCCCCCATGCCGCTGCGGAGAAGATACCGGGGCCTTTCATTGATGCAACGACGACTTATGCCAAGCCGGTCCGAACTTGCCAATCGACGCGACGACGTGCGAACGATCGCCCGGGGGGGACGATGGCAAAGTTCAACAGAAGGCAGATTCAGGACAACGCGCTCGAAATACTCGAGGCCACACCCGGCGGCATCCGATGGAACGAGATGTTGAAGCTGATCCATGCTTTCGCTCCCGAGACGCCGCAGAACAGCATCCACGGCGCGCTGCAGGTTCTTCTCTCGGGTTCCGACGAGATCGTGAAGGTCGCGCGCGGCACCTATCAACTGCGAAAGTATCAGGACGACCAGTCCAGCGCGGCGATCGCGCAGGATGATGCGGTGGCGAACGAACCGCTGGTTCTGGAGACGGCATCGCACGTGACGATCTCGCTACTGGAATCGGACTTCTACGAGAGCTTCGCAGTATGGCTCGCCGACGTCGCGGAAGAGGTCAACGTCGCCGTCTCGCTGGGCGGCAGCGTGCTGCGGGGGAAATGGGGCACTCCCGACGTGATCGGCGTTCTGAAGCCCCGAGCGCAGGACATCCTAAAGTTCGAGCCGCAGATCGTCTCGGCCGAAATCAAGATCGACCCCAACCAGCCAGTCGTCGCGTTCGGCCAGGCCGTCGCGTACCGGCTGTTCTCTCACAAGAGCTACATCGTGGTCCCGAAGACTACCAGCGAGGACGACCTTAGCCGGCTGAAGGCGCTCTGCACGATCCACGGCGTGGGGCTCGTGACGTTCATGCTAGACAAGGCGGCGCCCGACTACACGGTAATCGTGCTGCCGGCTCAGGCGTCACCCGACATGTTTTACGCGAACCAGATGCTGCGTCGGTTGCTCGACAGTTCGCCTGCCGTCTTCAACAAGCTGTTCTGATCCGCCGACCTTTCTACGGCTCGTTCAACCGCCGACAAGGCAACTAGCCGATCCGGTCTTGGTCAGCATGAGGAAGGCGACAGTCGCGAGCACAGCGCCGGCGAGCGCCAGCCCGCTTACGCCGACCAGCACCTTGCGGTGCCACTCGATCCTCGCGTCGAGATCGTCGAAGACGTCGACGAAATCGTCGCTCACGGCCGCGTAGTCGTCGTCGAGCCTAGCCCGCTGTCCCGTAATCTCGCCGGCCAGCATCGACAGCGTGTACCACTGGTTCCTGACGGCCAGCCATAGCAAGATGACGAATATCCAGGTGCCGAGCAGGACGGCGCAATTCGTCCAGAACTCGACACCGCAGCCCTTCGAGAGCTTCAGCTGCGATACGACGACGATCGTCGCGACGGGAATGCCCAGCAACTGCCCCTGTATGTCCACGATCGTCTTGTGGATCTTGTTGATGTAGTCGAGCCGCGCAGTCTCGATCTCCTTCCGTATCTTCGAATACGAAAAGCTCGACACAAACAGACGGTAGCCCTTCTCGACTTCGTCGCAGACCTGCTCCAGATTCGAGACGATGAACTGGAAGCGGCGATCGATCCGCTGCCCCCCCGCCAGCTCGATCACGGCCGCCGCCAGCAGTTCGGCCTTCTCCTGGGTATGCAGCGGATCAGCGAACAAGGTCCCGAGCCGACCCGCGGCGCCTGTCAGGGAAGGCGTGAGATCCGCCTCCCTAAACTTGATCGGCACGACTACGCTCTCGGCGCCGATGAACACGAGCTCGCGCTGAAGCTCGATCACATAGGAAGCGGCCTCCTTGAGCAGCGCGATCACGGCCAGCATCGCACGATAGGCGAGGAGAACCGGAGGCGCCGGCGCGTCGCCGCTGGCATGCCCGCCGTCGATCACGAAGTAGCTCACCGGCTCCACGAACGCCGCGCCCGGCGCGAGGAACAGCTTCTCGAAGGTGTCGGCGAGTATGCCCAACTTGAGGTTCGGCGCGGCCACGTTGATGGCGACCTGCGAGCCGACCACCGGATCGACTGGCTCGACGAGGCTGACCTGCGTCAGATCATAAAGGGACTGATCCGCCTCGATCGCACGCAGGGTCGCGGCGATCCCCGGAGTGGCGATAGTGAGCGTGCCTCCGCCGTTCCCGTCGAAGCGCGTGTGTCGATATATGTCGACGAGGTCGGCGAAGCCGACGTCAGCCATTGCCCAGTCCTTCGGACTTCAGCTGCTCAACGAGGTCGTCAGGTAGCCCCGTCAGAGTGAGCGTGTTCGCGGCCGCGTCATAAATCACCGAACGGTTGCTGACCGCGTCGCGGTCGAACTCGACCTTCCACTGCTTCGTGCCACCCCGGAACCGAACGAGCGACGCGAGAGCGCGCCGGTCCGGGACAAACCGGTCGCTCAACCCCCGATCGGTGTGGGCGAGATGGTCGGTCAGCCTCTTAGGATCCTTCGGCATCAGCTCGTTCGCTAGCGCGTCGAACTCGATTTCCTCGCGCGCGCGGGACACGCGCTCGCAGATCGCCTTGGCCTTGCCAAGGAACTCGTTGCCCTCCTTCTCGGGCATCTCGGTCTCGACCACGAACTCCTTCAGCGCGGTGACGAGGTTCGACGTGTCCACCCGGTCCTGAACGACGGAATCGCAGCCAAGGAAGTGCTGGAAATACGCCGACACGTCCCCCTTCCCCTTGAGAAAGCTGATGTAGCGCTCCTCGCCATTCGCCCAGGCCGTCAGGTTGATGCGCCCGGCGAACCGGAAGCCGTCCAGGTCGAGATGCCGCACGTCTTGAACGTCGCGCTGCGACGTGAGCGCGGCACTGAGCTTGTCGGTGATGATGGCGACGAGCAGATAGTCACGCGTCTCGCGACGGAAGTGCGCGAACAGCACGTGCCCGCCAGTCGACGCGGACCGCGCCTGCGCCTGGTTGCGCAGCGTCTCCATCATCCGCGATGTAAGCTTCAGGAAATCCCTTTCCGGATCATCCACGTAGTCACGTACCTGCGCCTGAGTGGGATACCCCTCCGCAGCCGTGAACTTGCCGTGGGACTTCGACGCCCGACGGTTGTAAAGGTCATACAGCTCGTCGATCAGCCGCTGCGTCGTCGGCGTGACGCTGAGCTGCTTGTCAGCGGCCTGGACCTTGTAGACGCCTTCACGGCGTTCAAGGTCATGGATGGCAAGCGCTACGATCTCGTTCAACGTCTCGACTCCTCTCATCACCCAGCGCAAGATGATCGCGCACGATGAAATCCGGAAAGCACTAGATACCGGCTGGCGCCTCCCGTCAGCGCAGCCCGTCACGATTGACGAAAATGATCCCGCTCAACACTTGCCGATTGTCGACCCGTCGTCTGCCATGGCTCTTGGAGAATACGGCTCGAGCCGCCCCATCTGCTCGTCAGGCAGCAAGTACAGGTCACTCACAGTCGGCCTCCCTGCGGAGCCTGAATCAGATCGCGCCTCTCGCATCAATGGATCCTGACCCTAAACGAGGAACGCGTCCAGAAACGCACGAAAAGCGTTAAGGCTCTTCTCATCACCCTTACGAGGATTGTGCCACGCACCTCGGTCGATCGCCACGCTCAATGCCGAGCCCGGCAAGAGCACATTGCCGATTACGCCTGCCATGGCCTTTACCTGCCCCGACGGTTTGCGAAGTGCCTTGAAGCGGCCATCATCGGCGACCGCAGCATTCGCTGCGACTACATAAGTCTCTGCATGCGCCACGACGGCAGAAAAGCTCGTCCGGGCACATTCGATTAGGAGCGTATCGAGCGTCCCGGGCCTATCATTGTCTGGCAGGACGAAGAGGCCGACCTTCGGTTTACCCGGGCCGATTGCACCGAATGCCGGGATAGGTAGCGGAAACCCTGGCAAACCGGATGTACCACCCTCCTTGCCGCCGGGCCCGTGAGTCACGTTCAGCGCTTCGAGCCCTCTGCAAAGCTGGATGTGGCGATGCTCGGCGCTGTTGTCGTCCGCGTCAGCGACAAGGCAGATGCCATCGAGTTGCGACCCGTCCAATGTTTCTAGAACGGCGCGGCATTCGCTTAGAATTCGAGAGTCTCCGCCAGCTACGACGATCGCGCAAGATTGCTCGGGTACTGCAGCCTTACGGAAGATATCGGGGTATGCGACAACGTGTGTGAGCTTGTTGCTCGACGGGAAGATTTTGGGGATCAGGATGCGCCAGAAGACGTCGACGTCTTCCAGCGACTCCACTTTTTTAAACCCGCGCTCACGCAGTTCCACCCCGAGGAAACTCGCATCATGCGGCCCCTCCACGATTACGAGAAATCGTTGCATCTATCGGATGTCCAGCCCACGATCCCGCACGACGCGTTCGAGCATCGCTGCGGAATATCGCCGCGGCGGCCCACTTCCAAGCCCACCCCCTGCAAGCTGATAGGCGGTCAGACTGTCTGCACCGGCCTTGGCTGCCGCGTTGGTAATTGCCTGGATCGCCTCGAGACTATGTGTCGTCGCAAAGACCTGAACCTTCAGCTCCGCGGCGATCCGAACCAGCCACGGGAACAGGTCATCCAGCGCGCTGACGTGCAGCGCTGTTTCGATCTCATCGATCAGCAGGAGGCCACCCTTCACCTGATTGACGGCGATCGCAATCGCCAACGCCCGGCGGAAGCCGTCGCCAAGAATCGTGATCGGCATGCGTTTGCCATCTTCGAAAAGCGCAGTGATGAGCGCACGACCAGTCGCCTCGGTGATGATCTCGAGATCTCGCAGACGACGATCCACACCGCGCAGAAGATCGATGACCTCCGCCTTGTTGCCAGAAGAGATGATGCGGGACAGGTTATGAAGCTGCACCGGCTGATTACGATGGGAATATGGCGTAAGGGTCTCATGCCGCAGGCCCGGCTTCGCACGCGCGAATGGAAGGCGCACGCCGTTCGCCGCCCACATGTCGACTTCGAGTCGAGCACGCTGGCCACCGGGATAGCTATAGATATCGATCGGCTGCTTCGAAGACTTAAGGTCGAAACTGCCCCCCTCCGCCTCGACCTCGATCGTGAGGTGCCAGCCATCGGATTCGATCAACTCGAGTTCACGCCCCATGCGGCCAGGAGCAAATCTCGGCTCAGGAGGTATCCCGTGGATCGGGAGGCACTCGGCACTGACCTTGCGAACATCAATCGTGCCACTGGCAGAAAGCCACATGCGGCGCGGACCCCGCTCCCAATCATCCGACTGGCGTTGCGGAAACAGCCAGCGCAATGCGTCTAAGGCGGAAAGACTGCTGTCGCGCTTAGGGTTGATGAACGCACGAACCTCGCGCATCCGCGCGACATCCGCCCATGCGCCGACGTCCATCGGTGAGGCGTAGACAGCGAGCGCTTCGAGGACCGAGGTCTTGCCACTGTTATTACCGCCGACGATCAGATTGACTTGGCCGGCATTTTCGAGCGCCACGTCCTCGAGGCCGCGGAAGCTCCCGACATGGAAGTTTTCAATTTGCAGCATCGCGATCGACGGCCTCACTTGATCTACGCGGTTCGACATGGCTCGAAGCTGAGCCGTGCCGCGCTATTGGACCAGCGCGACAAAGCATACAACCAGCGCACCGGTTACGCCGGTTTATCCTCGAAAATAACCACCGCCGTGATGGTCTGTCTGGACTCGTCGAGTCTCATCCGGAAGCCGTCGAAGCCCTTGTGCGCATCAATCATGTGCGGCGCGCGGATCGCTGCGACGGTCGAGGCATCGAACAGTCTCAAAGCCGTTGCGGACGAGTGGCTGCGTAAAGTCGAGAAGGAGGGCCGCTCAGCGGCGACGATGAAGAAGCTGCGCTGGCTGCTGGGCTTCATCAACACGGCGATTGGACAGCGCCCTGCTGCCTCAATATCCGCGCAGGACGTCCCACGCACTCCGCACCGGTTCAGATAAAGGTGACCGGCGGCCGCCGGCGCAGGAAGTCCTCGTTGAAAAAGCCGTCCCATCGCGCGAGCGCCTGCTCGCGCGCACATCCCTCGGCGATAGGTCCCAGGCGCGGAAGCGCCTGCTCGAGACCCCATAGCAGACAGCGAGCGGTGGCATCCTTGTCCGGCCGCACGATAAATTCGCCGCGTATCACCGGATGGGCGATCGCCGTCTGGTACTGCAAGCGCTCGAAAATCGCTGTGAGGAGGTGGAGCAAGGCGCGGTCGTCGCGCTCCGGGAATGGCTTGTAGCATTCCACCGCGAGCGCAGTGATCGCGAAGCCGCTCGGCATATAGCCCTGCCAGGCTGAGCGGGATCTGGTCCAGACCTTGAGGTAGCGCACCATGCGGGCGAGCTGGCGCCCGCCGAACACCCCGGGGCTCCGGGCGTTCGCGCGCTGGAACCAGGCCGTGACCCCTGCCGGATCGGCAGGCTTCCAGCTGCTCGACGCGAGCTCGATGGCCGGAGCGCCGAACGGTCTGGTCGTTACGCGGTAGACGGGGATGTCGATATGGAAGCCCCGGGCATAGAAGACCCGGACGCAATTCTTCCTATATTCGGGCGGATCCGTGAAATGCTCGCGATAGGCCGCTTCCCAGATCCGCTGACGGGCGGCGAGCGGAGACACTTCCCCGCCTTGCGGCCCGATCAGCGCGCGCCGATGGAAATATATGCCGTCGTCGATGTCGAAGCTGCCGTACCAGCCGCCGCTGGTGACCGTCCGCATTGCCACGCTGCCCTGACTGCGAAAGCCGATGGGCTGAAGGTAGCCCATTTCGCGCAGCCGGCGCTTGATGATGATGCGCACCTTGTTCCGCTTGGTCCGCAATTCGTCATATTTGGAGGCCGGGAGCACGATCTTTTTGGCGTGCAGTGCAAGCAGGTCCACATGGCAGTTCGATACCCGCGGCCGCCGCACCCCGAACATCGCCTCAGCCTGCGCCCAGGCGCGGCGCCGTGCCTGCCGGCTTGACGCGCTCGCTTGTCAGCAGGGCGCAGATCGCCTGACCCGCATCGTTGGAAAGGTCTGCGCAGGCCGAGTTGGTCATGTTCACATCGGAACCTGCTTGCTGCTGCAGCGCTTCGACGGCCTCCTTGCGCCCATCGTCGAGGTCGAGGAACGGCAGGAGGCTCGCCGGCGCAGCCGCGGAGGGGAAACGGTAGATCCGGCAATCGCGGCTGACATGCCTGGCCAGCATCCGCGCCATATGATCGTAGGCGAATTGCTGCGCATCGATGGAGAGGCCCACGGCCTTTCCCCCAAATCCCCAGCCGACCAGGCCGCGGTCGACGTCCCTTTCGGTGACATGTTGCCCAGTCGGGACAGGCACCGTCCCAAGGCAGAAGATCTCGATGCGGCGGCCGGCCGAGGTCATTTCAAGCGCTTCGATCAGTCCGACCAGCACCGGGTTGTTGGCCCAGAGTCCACCATCGACAAAGGCCTGGCTCGCTCTGCTGCCTGTTACGGTCCCGCCGATCACCGCGATCGACCTGAAGACTGGCGCCGCGCTCGATGCCATGCAGGCATCGACCAGGGTCACCGCGTCGTCTCGGCGGTTGGTCGAGGACAAATGGGGCGTCTTGAACACCCAGCTGCGATGGTTGGCGATGGTGACCGCCGGTATCGCGAGCGCAATTCCGCGGTCTTCAAAGACATTGCCGAAGGTCGTCCCCCCAAGCTCGGCGGTCAGGCTGCGCGCAATGCGGCGGCGCCCGAGCGCAGGTCGCGGGACCGCAGGAGGAGATCGCGCACGAACGCCAGGCCCGCGGTCTTGGGCAGCCGGCGCGGGAATATCTTGCCGCCATTCGCCGCGTAGAGATCGATGACCCGAGCCATGGGGATGCCGCAGGCAAGCGCGCACGCCACGATCGCTCCCGTGCTGGTCCCGCAGATGAGATCGAAGCCGGTGCCCAGATCGAAGTCGACTCCGCCCCGGCGGATCCCGAAGCTCTTGGCCAAGCCATTGAGATAGGTGGCCGTATAGGCCCCGCGCATCCCGCCGCCGTCGAGGCACAGCACTCGAAATGGCTCGTCCGTGCTCACGCTTCCCCCGTCATTCCCTGCCGTCAGGTAGCACAAGTGGCGACAGCGGTGCGATACCGCTGGGCGAGGATATTCCTGCAATCTGACTTAAGTTGGCGTTGCACCCCGATCCGAAGTGCGAGACACTGACGACCGTAAAATCTGGAGAGTCGCACGACTTTGTGGACGGCAGCCTTTGCCTCCTGACCTGCGCCGATCCCGTGTGTTTTGTTCGGCGTAACTTCAGGCGTATGGCCAAAGAGCTTGCCGACTACAGCAAGCCAAGTCGCAGCTCGTGCTCCTGATCGTGCTTGGTAGCGTGTTGGACGGACATCTCGGAGCGTCGGGACGGCTCACGTCTGACGGAGAGTCCTGCAGGTTGAAGGCGGGAGGCGGGCCAGCCGCGCCGCGGAATTAGGGGGGTACAAATGGCTGACATCAGGCTCAAGGTTTGCTCGAACGCGGACGACGTCCACCTCGTCTGGAACCATGACGAGGACATTCCCGGCTGCCTCGGATTCGCGATCCAGTGCCGGCGCGGGCACGGCGAGCCCACTTGGCTCTCCAACCGCGTGGGCTATGAGGACGACACCGAAGCGGACGCCCAAGGCGAGCAGCTGGTGCAGCGCTCGTCGCAGATCTGGCCGTTCCAGCGGTATGACTGGACCGATCATGCCGCCGATCTCGGCGACGAGATCGCCTACCGGATCGTGGCCCGGGTGCTCGGCGACGACGGCAAGCTGCATGACGGCCCGGCCAGCGACTGGTCGCCGATGCTGACGCTCAGCGCCGATTGCGGCGACGGGGTCAGCGTCCATTTCAACCGCGGCTATGTCCTGTCGCAGTTCATGGCGCGCTACATGAAGCGCAAGCACATCACGCTGGCGGAGCTCAAGAAAACCGCCGTGGTGGTCAGCGCCAACGTCGACCGCGAAGCGCGCGCCTTCCTGGGCGGCACGCTGCGGGAATGCATGCTCGCGATGATGAAGGCGGTCGAGGACGATCCCGCGCTCGAGCTGCACGCGGCGCTCTACGAGTTCGGCGACGCCGAGCTGATCGACGCGCTCGCCGCGATCGGCAAGCGCGCGCATGTCGTGCTGGCCAATGGCAGCGTCGACAAGAAAGGCGACGACCAGAACGCCAAGGGCCGCAAGCGCCTGAAGGACGCCAAGTGCGTCGTCCACGACCGCTTCCTGTCGCCGGCGGCCCTCGGCCATAACAAGTTCGTGGTGATCGGCCGGCGTGCCGGCGCCAAGTTCACGCCGGAAAAGGCTTGGACGGGGAGCACCAACTGGACCCCCACGGGCCTGTGCACCCAGCTCAACAACGGCATCATGATCGAGAATGCCGGGATCGCGGAGCGGTACGAGGCGCAGTTCCAGCTGCTGGCCAAGTCCGGCGATACGGTAAGCCCTGAGCTCCTCGCCTCCAACAACAAGCCCAAGCGCGGCATTCCGCTCGGCAATGCGACGGTCGACAGCTGGTTCAGCCGGCTGACCGGCGAGATCGACATCGCCGAACTGATCGCGTTGGTGAAGAGCGCGAAGCAAGGGGTGTTCTTCGTGATGTTCCAGCCGGGCAGCGAGCCGGTCAACACGCTGCTCCAGATGCAGAAGGAGAAGGACCTTTATGTCCGGGGCGTCGCGACCCAGTTCACCGGCGCGGGCGCCGAGACCTTCAAGCTGCTGAAGAAGAATCCGGAGGAATGTTTCCTCGACGCCGCGCAGGACACAGGGGTTGGCCAGTCGGTCGGCGAGTGGGCCGTCGAAGGCACTGCCGCCGACTTCAAAGCCAATATCGGCAACGCCATCACCCATTCGAAGGTGCTGGTGATCGATCCCTTCGGCGACGATCCTATCGTCGTCACCGGCTCGCACAATTTCTCGAAATCGGCGAGCGGCAACAACGACGAGAATTTCATCGTCATCCGCGGCCAGCCGACGATCGCGATGCATTATGCGATCAACGCGATGCAGACCTACAGCCATTACCGCTGGCGCGCCTATCTCGAGGAGTCGAAACGCGAGGGCCGTGATCCGTTCCAGTTCCTGTCGCGCGATCCCGACTGGCAGCGCCGCCGCAAGGTCGGCGAGTCCAAGCGGATGCTGGCGTTCTGGCGGCCGTGATGCGCGTTTCGCCCGCCAGCCGCGCCTGCGCTGAGCAAGAGCGGTGAACCGCTTCTTCATCCCAGGCGAAGGCCGCCGCGACTTTCCCAAGCGGAGCTATGCGAAACTCGACCAGGTCGAGCCGCCCAATGCAGAAGAAGCCCGCAAGATTCTTTTCGCGTTCGATGCGGTGGATGCCGACTGGCCGGGGTTCGAGGGCGGGCAGATGCTGAGCCTGGAGGACGATCCCGCGGCCGAGGCGCGGCTGAGCCGCTTCTGGGCGGCGCGATTCTCGCCGCCCGACGACCGCGTCATCGATGGGCCCGACCCGTTCGACGCGCTGCCGATGTACCGCATCGACATCACGCTGGGGCGCCACGACCCGCTCGCCGAGAAGCTGCTCGGCATGGACGGCCAGTGGTTCGAGATCGGCCTCAATGCCGAGCAGGGCCAGGAGGTCGAAGTTTATGGCGGCCTATTCATGGCGGCGGTGCCGGCCCGCCTGTCGCACAAGCCGCGCCCCGCCGCGCCTGCAGTGAAGCTCGAGCGCCTGTTCAGCATGGAAGACTGGCCCGACGCGACCCGCGATGAGTTGGAAGCGGTCCTGGGCGGGGTGGCCTGCCCGATCGAACGGCTTCTCATGTTCGACATTGGCCAGGGCTCGGCAACCGCGCTCGTTTGCCAATGCGGCAATGTGATCAGCTATTTCGACGTCGGCTGCGGGGTGTACCGCAACGCCAAGACTATGCCGGCGACGGTAAGCTTCTGCACGCACGAGCCGCCGACAGTGATCCTGTCGCACTGGGACGCGGACCATTGGGCGGGAGCAACGGTCGACAAGCGCCTGCTCGCCATGACCTGGGTCGCGCCCCGCCAGTCAATCAGCAAAGTACACAAGGCGCTCGGCAACGACATATTGAAGGGCGGCGGCCGGATACTGATCGTGCCCACTGCGCTGTCGCCGCTCGTCTGGGGAAACCCGGGTCAGACCTTCGAGCTGCGCCGCTGCACGGGGACCGACCGCAACGGCTCCGGGCTTGCGCTGATCGCGGAGGACAATGGAACGCAGAGCGGCTGGCTGCTCACCGGCGACGCCGCCTATAATTACGTGCCCGGCCCCTTGCCGGCCAATCTTACCGCGGTCGCGGTGCCTCACCACGGCGCGGACATGGGCAAGGCCAGCATCCCGCCCGCTTCCCCGCATCCGGGCTATGCGCGGCTGCTCTATTCCTTCGGGCCGGCCAATGCCCATGGCCGCACGGGCGTGTCGCATCCGACCGCCGCCGCTGTCGCCGCGCACAATTCCGCGGGCTGGCCGCAGGGCGCTTGGGCGCCGCCGCCGGCGGCGATGAGGCTCGCCGGCCAGCCGGTGCTGGCGACCGCATCGCACCTGACGACGCACGAGCAGGGGATCGCGGTAGGCTGGTCCGGCCCGCCGGTTCCCGTCCTGTCGGGCCATGCGGCGAGTTGCCCGGACGTGATGCCTGTGGTGCAAAGCTGAACGGAACCACGGAGTCGATGCGCCATGCCCTATGACATTCCAGCGGCGCTCAAGGACCCGGCCAAAGCGCTCGCCTTCGCGGCGCATCTGGCGGACGGCTATCTGACGCCCGCGTTCGGCGCGCGCACCAAGAGCGAGATCGACCTCCTAGGGCTTGTGCGGATTCATCGTGAATGGATGACTGCGGCAGCGAGGTAGATCATGGCTTCGAAGCTCCGGTCGGTCTTGCAGCCGCGCATGGCGATACGCTGAACTCCTTGAGGTTACAGAAGAAGTTTTCGATCAGATGCCGCCATGCGTAGATGGCCGCGTCGATCCTGAGCTTCTGCGCTCGGCCCGGATGCTGGGAGATGACGACCTTGGCACCGCGATCGTTCAACTCGGCCACAAGCGCGTTGCTGTCGAAGGCCTTGTGTTTCTTCCCCCAATCCAACAACACACACCCGACGATGTCGTTAACCCTTTGATAAGGTAAAGGTATCATCAGCCCACCCCCCGACCCTTCGCGGTCGCGGAGAAGGCTATCACCTCGAAGTAATTTTTGGAGCCCCGGCGGACTCCGCACTCGGCCTGTGAGGGATAGCCCAAAGAGGGAGCATTGATGACCGCATTGCAAAATACGAAGCCAGAAATCTGGATTGGACTCGATACGGGAGTTGCTTCGACCGCGCTATGTGCAATCGATCACAATGGCAAGGTCCTCATTCAGCAGGAACTTCCCACGAAAGCTGCCAGAATCAGGAACCTGCTTGTCGAACACTTTCCCGAAGGTGTCCGCGCAATAGGTATGGAAGCCTGCTCAACAAGCCTTCAGGTCGTGAAGGGCCTCCGGGCATTCGGTTACGACGCCAACGCCTACGACACATTTGCCGTGCGGCGCTTTCTCGAACTGAGGAAGAACAAGACCGACAAGAATGACGCGCGGGGAATAGCCGAAGTCGCGCGTTTGGGGCGCGGATTTCTCGTTGAAGTTCATATCAAGAGCAACGAGTGCTACTCTACGCGGTCCAAATTAGTGGCTCGGCACAATATGGTCCGGCAGCGCGTATCTACAGAACTGATGATAAAATCCACGCTCCGGGTTTATGGCACTAGAATCAAGGAACGGAGCCATAACTCAAGCCGCTTCCGGTTCCATGTCGAGCGGGCCATTGAGGAAGTCAGGGCCGAAACCGGCCATGATCTTACTCAGCATATGAAACCGCTCCTTGAGCTTTCCATGAAGCTCAGGACCGAAATCGCGAATTTGGAGAGTGAGCTCCACGATTTCGTAATGTCCAATGACCTTTGCCGGCGTTTCACCGAAATACCTGGCGTCAGCAGCATCACGGCAGTCTCGTTTTTCACCGCGATTGAGGACCCGACTCGATTTCGCCGGTCCACCGATGTCGCCGCGTATCTCGGTCTAACACCCAAGATTTTCGAGAGCGGCGATAGTAAGCGGAACGGCGGCATCACCAAAGCGGGCAATCCCATGACGCGCGTGCACTTGGTCAGTGCCGCAACGGTGATGCTGTCCGTCGCCAAGAAGCATGATACGGCGCTGAGGCGCTGGGGATTGGAACGGGCTGAGGCGATCGGGTTTGCCAAGGCGCGAGTTGCGGTTGCCCGGAAACTTGCCGTCATCATGCTGAACATGTGGCGCACCGGTCGCTCGTATGAAGCCTTTCCTGAGGTTCGCGATCCCGAGCCTCTACCAGTTGCAGCCTGACGGCTGTAGGCGCGGTACCCCGTTGGGCAATATAAGGCAGCAATGACCTTGGATCAGATTCAGAGGGGGCCGCGCCATAACCACATTTCAGGAACAACCTCCAGCTACCGTTCGCCTGCCCCCATTCTCGCCATCCATCGGCGTTAGTGATGTGAAGCCTAACATCCGAGGGCGGCAGCGAGCAGCTTTCGCCACAAGCTAGGTGGCCTGAATATCTGTCTGACCCGCGAGGTATTCGTCACCTCGTGATGCAGGAATCTCGCGATGGCCAGTGCGTCGCCATCTCCCTCGCGCGTTGCCTTTTCGATCAAGGCTGCTGTCTGCTTTGCGTTCAACGACAGACGGGTATTCCTTGTCATCAGTAGCTCCGGCAGATTTTTCCACTTTGACCGAATATATCCGATCTACGCGTGTGGTCGAGTATGATCGCTTGTGCTGGGCCAACAAGCCCCGATTCCGGTGAAGCAGTTGAGCTTTGCGATGATCAGGAAGATCGGCAGGCAACCTCTAGCAATTTCTACGGAATTTGTGAACCGCTGCATCCTCCCTCGTACATCTAGAAGCAGCCTAGTGATCGATTTGAAGCTCAACTTCCGTTCGTCCGAGATTGGCTGCCGATCGAGCTTACCATTTGAAGCCACCTTAAGGCTATCGCCCGAACGTCAGTTTTCCCCGCAAGCCGTCGTTCGCTGTTGATGCCGGGAGGGGCAGCTATGTTCCCAGTCTCAGCCGTTCGCTGCGTCTCGTGCAGTCAGATGAACGAACGGCAGCTTCCGAGAACGCATCGTTTCAAGCGGAACGACCGACTTTAAGGCGCGAAGCGGACCAGCCTCGCATATCTGCTTGTCGCATCACGGCGGCTGACGCACTATCCGAAGAAGATGGAAGGACGCTCACCCCACAGCTTCATACTGCCGCCGAGCGCATTAGGAGAGCGACGCATTAGCCGCGGCACAATCGTTCGCGCTATGTCACCGGCAGGAATTTACTGGCCTGAAACTTCGCATTTCCAAAACGCAGCATACGTGAACGCCGGAGATTTAATCTTCACGGCATGTCACTTCGATGATGATCATCAGCCTAACGACTTCTATACGGACTTCGATGATCCTCGGGCGGAAGAGTTTCGACTTTGTGCAGCCCTTTCGCTACCTCTCGGATATGATGCCGGGCTAATGCTACCGTTCCCCATGCATGCGAGCCTCGAATTTCGGCAGCAATGCGAATGGGACAACGCCGGCATACTTGAACTGGAAACAGAACTTCGCGCGAGTCTGATGAATATCCGCGATGCGGAGCGGAGAGTTGTCATACTCCCTCTGCCTGAGTGTGTCGGCGGCCCATCTTACCAACTGCGAGCCGATCCAGTACCGTTCGATCTCCAGCGGCAGATCTACAATGCCATCGATTTGAAAGATCATCTGGTTGTTCGAGGGCTCGGCGCGTATCTGCGTTCACAAATGCTTATTAACGGCACCACCTTTCGAGCAGAAGGCTTGTACACGCTCTTCGTATCACTCGATGCGACCTTCGCTCTGACTCTCCGTCATCTTAAAGCTTCGGGAAACAACAACCCGACGGCACCCGATGCGCAAGCATTCATTGAAGATGCGTTCGGAAATGAGCCTTCAGGCATGCGATATTTCGAAGAGTTTTACGAAGACCGGATCAAAGCGCTCCATCCCGAGAGTCGCTTTGGCACATTTCCCTATCCTCCTCTCTCGATCAGTGAGGGTTATCAGTTATCGAGGGCGCTTCGCGATGTTTGGCGCTATCTTTTAACCGGCTCGACCATCGGCGCGTGATGCTGCTTAACATGCCTCCGTTTTTGGTATGAGATCGAGGATGCCGACATGACCGCAAGGAGGGCGTTCTTCGGAATGGCTACTCACATCCCAATGCCGAGCCCCCTGCTCCGCCCTCTGCCGATCATGTCCGCAAGACCCTGACCGATGCTGCGCACATCTGCTTCGGGCAGCCCGAGCTGTGCTCGGCGATTGCGCAGGATCGACTCGACCTGTGGGTCGCGTTCGAGGCTCTTGGCCATGCCGATCATCCGGTCGCCCACTTCGTTTGCGAACGCTGTTTCATACTTGCAGATCAGCAATCCGCGCTGCCGCTCCAACGTCTGCCAGCGCTGCACGAACGTGTCGGCCCGCTCCTCAGCGGAAACACGAAGCTCGGTTTCCATCTGCATGGCGCGGATTGTCGCGGTCGTCCGGCCCTGCGCGGACTCCTCGATCAGCCCCAGATTCTTCGCGAGCGCGGTCTCCAGATCGATCCGCCCATTTGGCCGGATTGCGTCGAGGGCCGCACGGCTGGCGATTAACGTCTGCCGTTGCTCTGCGGTGTAAGGTGCCCCGATACTACGGGCGAGCCGCATCTCACGGACGATCACAGCATGACGTTTCACCGCCTGCGACAGCGCGGTCGCGGGATCGGGCGTCGGTAGCAGGTCTGGAGTAAGGTCGGGCGGCACCCGCAGCTTCAGCCCCGCAAACATGTCGCGCTTCGGAGCAAGCTGATGCTCCTGCGCCGGCGCCGGCAGTACGATCTGCCGCCGCGCCGCAAAGGCCGGGGCATAATCGGATGCCATGTCCTTGCTCCGCTCGCGCGACAGCGTCGCCACCAGCCTGCCGTGATCGGCAAAGTCGTCGCGGCCATAATGGAGATCGACACCATCTCGGTGTCGGGACAGCGCGACATAGGCTGCGTGGCGGTCGAGCCCCGGCGTCGCCAGCACATGCACGCGGTCGAGCGTTACCCCTTGCGACTTGTGCACGGTGGCAGCGTAACCGTGATCGACCGCCGCATAGTCCTTGAGGTCGAACGCGACCGATCGCCCGTCGTCGAGCAGCACAGCCATACGGGTGGCGCTGACGCTTTCGATACGGCCGAGCGAGCCATTCTTCACGCCCAGGCTACGCTCGTTGCGCCCGAACATCACCCGCTCACCGGCGGCAAACTGCCGCTCGCCTTTCTCGACCTGCAAGGTCACATCCTCGCCGAGCTCGCCACGTGCGCGCAGCCGCCCACGCGCGGCCTGGTTGAGCGCTGCCACTTCGTCATTGGTGTGGGTGAGAATGATCCGGCTGTCGCCCGGCGCTTGCTGGCGCTTCCGATCCCAGCGCTCGATCAGGTCCGCACGCGCCGCTTCGCGCGTGTCAGCGGCATGGATCGCATCATGCTGTCGATACGCCGATAGCGCTTCACCGGTCCGCTCGGTCGCGAGCTGTCGCGTCGCCAAGCGCTGCCAGTCTTCGCGTTGCCGCCGGATGTCGGTGATCTCGGTGGCGCCGTGGCGCTCGACGACCGAACGGAACGCCGCACCCGCTTCGATCGCCTGCAACTGCTCTGGATCACCGACCAGCACCACCTTCGCGTGGCGCTTCTCGGCTTCGGCAAGCACCCGCTCCATCTGCCGGGTGCCAATCATCCCGGCCTCGTCGATGACGACGATCGATCTCTCGGTCAGCAAGTCGCGGCCCTGCTTCCACTGATGTTCCATGCTCGCGATCGTACGCGAGGCGATGCCGGAACCGTTTTCCAGATTCTCGGCGGCGATGCCGGATAGCGCCAGGCCTTGGACGTGGTAGCCGGCGCTCTCCCATGCCTCTCGCGCAACGCCAAGCATCGCCGATTTACCGGTGCCAGCATAGCCGACGACCACGCCCAGATCCTTGCCGCTGGTGACATGATCGAAGGCGCTGCGCTGCTCGCTCGACAGGACCAGGCCATGCATTTCGGCACGCGCAAGCGCCAACTTGCGATGTTGCTCGTCCATGCCATGCCCACGACTGGCGTCGAGCTTTACTGTCGCACGCTCCAGTCGCGCTTCGATCTCAATCATGTCGCGGCTGGTGAAGCGGTCCTCACCACGTCCGTCCTTGCCCAGTTTCACCAGTTCGGGTGAGGCGCGAACCGCCGCCATCACTTGGTCGAACTGCTCTTTTCCATCACTGTGGCGATGCACGAACGTCGCGAGGTCTCGGGTGGTGAAGGTCGCCTGCCCGTGTGTGATCGCGTCGAGCGCCAGCGCCGGGTTGGCGAGCAGCTTCTCACCATTGTTGCGCGCAATCTCAACGTGCTCGGCGAGACGCTCGGACTCCAAACCTTGTTCGGCCATCCGCGATGCGGCTGGGCCGATCTTGTGCTGCGGCTCGATATCGATGCCCTGCGCCGCCAACGAGCGATGATCGACCCGTGCATCGATATCCAACTCCGCTAGCCGCGTGTTGACGTGCTCGGCCCAGCGCTCGCGCCATTTCTCCAGAAGGTCGGTGTGGTTCCAGTCGCGGTTCTTGGTGCCAAACCCATCTTCGCCAACCTTGCGGGTGGTGAGCATGATATGCGCGTGCGGCTTGGGTTCGCCGTCCGCGCCGATATCCCAATGCACGTTGAGATCGGCGATCATGCCGCGACTGACAAACTCTTGCCGGACAAACTCGCGGGCCAGTTCGATGCCCTGTTCCTGCGACAGCTCGCGCGGGATCGCGAACTCGATCTCACGGGCGAGTTGCGCGTCCTTCCTGACCTCGGCCGCCTCGACCGCGTTCCACAGTTTTTCGCGGTCGGCGAGATGCTCGGACGCGCCGTCCGGCAGCATCACCTCTGAATGCACGACGCCGGCCTTGTTCGAGAAGTCGTGGTGGCGGTCGAGGCGCTGATCGTGGAGCCGCGATGCGGAGCGATACGCTGCGGATGCCAGCGCACTTGAGCCGTTGGCCCGCGAGATCATCTTTGCCGAGAAATGGTAGAGCGCCATGACGGCACTCCACTTACACCTGAAAGCGCACGTCGGCACGACGTATAAGCGCGCCCTCGAAAGATTTCATCTGTCTCGGGACGGCGTGGTCCCAGAACATATCACGACATTTACGGCGATCGACACACCCGATAACTGGATCGTCCTTACGCCACAACACGGACGATCCCGATGCGAAAACCGCGTGACTATGACACCGAACTCGACTCACTCGACCAGAAGGCGAAAGCGCTCAAACAGCGCAAGATCATCCAGCTCGGTGAATTGGTGATCGCGTGTCGCGCCGATACAGTACCGGTCGATGTTCTGGCGGGTGCATTGCTCTCGATTTCCAGCAGTGACGCGCCAGTACAGGAGGCGTGGCGGAAAGCTGGCTCGGCGATGTTTCAGCGCAAAGCCAGAAGCAACGAACGCCGAGCGACTGCGCCAAACACTGCATCAGCTTCGGCGGCTGAAGGCGGCACGTTACCGCTTGATCGCGAGCCGCGCACGGCATGATATGCGGGAGTGGCAAGTGAAGCGCCGCGAGCGTACGCGTCAGTTGATCGAGCTGGGCGGACTCGTCGCCAAGTCCGGGCTGATCGACCTCACCGACGACGATCGTGCGGTGATCTTCGGCATTCTCGTGGAGGCCGCATCGAAGTTGCGCAGAGAAGACAAAGAATCGTTGGTTACGCTGTGGCGACGTCGCGGCAAGCGCGCGTTCGAAGATGATACTAACAATGACGATTTGCGCTGATCGCGATTCTTCGTCACAGCGGTGTTGTCCGATACTGGATATCCCCCTTGGTCGCAGCGAAACATCGCAGCAACACATATGGACATATTGATATGACTGAAGAAACCGCAAACCCCGTCGAACTCGCAACCGAACTGACGATCGCGTGGCTCGGCAACCAGAACAATCGCGTATCGGCTGACGATGTGCCGGCGTTCTTGCGCACGATGCACACTACGATTGTCGAACTCGGTTCTGGCTCATCGGCAGCGGACGCTTCAGGCGGCGAAGCTGCTCCAGCGGAAGAGTTCACGCCGGCGGTGTCGGTGCGCAAGTCGCTTGCCTCGAAGGATCACATCATTTCGATGGTCGACGGCAAGCCTTACAAGACGCTGCGCCGCCATCTCTCGACGCATGGTCTGACCGACGTGCAGTACCGCGAGCGCTATAATCTGCGCCCCGATTATCCGATGGTCTCGGAGAACTATTCGCTGGCCCGCCGCGAAATGGCGCAGCGGATCGGCCTCGGCCGCAAGGGTCGCGGGGGCGCAGCAACGCCGGCCGAAACGCCCGCCGCCAGCGAAGCGAGCGTGGAGTCTGCGCCCGCTCCTGCCCCGGCGAAGCGCACGCGCCGCAAGGCTGCTGAAAACGCCTGATGGTGTGCTCGCACCGCCCGGCATTCGTCGGGCGGTGCGAGCCGCTTTCTGCCGCTGGCACGATCGGCACTATTCACGGGCGTAGCGTGACCGATCCATCGTTGTTGGTCTGCGCCTTGAGCGGCAGCACTGCGGTAACCGCCGCCGTGAAACTGCCGATATCGCCGGTTTCGACAGAGCCGCTGATGCGCGCCTCGGCAAAGCCCGGCGCATCGAGGCGAACCGGCGTATTTACGTAGCGATTGACCTCGGTGATCGCATGCTCGAGCGTCATGCCGTCGAGCACGATCCGGCCTTGCGTCCACGCAATCGTCGGCGTCGTGTCGATCGCCTGAACCGGACTTGTGCGGGAGCCGTCAACGATCACCCGCTGCCCGGCTTGCAACTGCGCCACAGGCCGCTCCGCCGAACTGACCCGCACCCTGCCCTCGACCAAAGTGACGTCGATCCGGTCGCCGCTGCGGTGGACATCGAACTGCGTGCCCGTCGCGAGCACGCGCGTACCACCAGCATCCACGGTGAAGGGTCGCGCGGCATCATGCGCGACCGTGAAATATGCCTGACCTCGGGCAAGCGAGATGCGGCGCGCATCTTTGGCGAAAGCAACCGTCAGCGCCGTGTCGGTATCGAGCGTCACCTTCGATCCATCGGCGAGCCTGATGGTGCGCTGCTCGCCGATCTTGGTCGCATATTGCTCACCGCCCGAGGGCCATACCGCGAAGGTCGTCAGGCCGACTGCAATCACGCCAACCACCGCCGCTGCCATCGTCCCCAACCACGGGTATCGTCTGCTAGGCGGAGCGGCGGATCGCGTCATCGCCTGTTCCGTCGCCGCGACGATCGCTGGGCGATCGGCAAGCGTGCCGGTCTGCCTGTAAAGGCGATCGACGGCGTCGAACGCTTCGCGATTCCCCTCGCCCTTTCGCCACTCGAAGAACTGCTCGAGCGTTCGGGCCGACACCGGCAGCGTTTGCAACCGCGCGTACCAATGCGCGGCTTGCGTCAAAGCATCGCCGCCGCTCGCATCATTATCGTTCATAAGTATGTGCCGTCGCTCAGTCGCGCAATCTGCTCATGCACAATGCCAGCGCCTTACCCATCCGCCACTCCACGGTCTTGATCGAGATACCGAGCGTTGTCGCGATCTCGGCATTACTCATATGCCGGAATCGGCTCAGCACGAAGACGTCGCGAATCTTTTCGGGCAAGTCGAGAACGATCCGCTCCAGTTCAAGAATGGCCTCCTGCTCGGACATACTATGTCTGTCACCGCCACCTCGGTCGGCGGCGACGCCCTCTCGATGCTGCTGGCGAACCGCCTCGCGCCGCTTGCGATCGCGAAACAGGTTGAGTGCCGTCTGCGACAGGAAAGCTTTGGGATGCTGGATGTTGTCCGTCTTGCAGCCGGCGGCGCGGAGCCACGTGTCCTGGACGATGTCGTCGACTTCGGTCGGCTGTGCGCGCAGGCGGCGCGTTACGAGAGCGCGGAGCCACTCCGCATGGTCTCGGTAGAGCGCTTCGATCGCGCGCCAGCCCGGCTGCTCGTCGTCCACAGGCAGAGTGATGTCGCTGTTCGATCCAGACACGTTTGATCCCCATCCGCTAGGAAAGGATATGGAAAAACGGCATATGACATAATGGCATTTAAATCAATGCCGGATGCCAAAGACGATTTTCAGCGACGAGAATGTGGTGGTCGTAGAAGTCGTGAAGGCTGCGCGGATAGCAGCCGGCTTGAAGCAAACCGAGTTAGCCAAACGAATTAAGAAGGATCAAAGCTGGGTTAGCCTCGTGGAAGGCTCGCAGCGCCGGCTGGATGTGGTGGAGTTCATTGAGATGGCTCAGGCCCTCGGGATTCGTCCGTCAGCTATGCTAGACGAAATAGTCGAGAGGATTGCCCAATCTCGGCGATGAAAATGGGCAACTTCAACGATTGAGCTTTCGAGAATAGGACGTTCGCCCACCTCACGTCGCGCCGTCCGAACCTGAGCTAAGCAGAAGGTCAGCGGCCTTGCCGGCGGCGCTGGTAAGCGCCGCCGGGATCGGATCATGCCGCACGCGCGATGGTTGCGACCTGCGGCGTTACCGCCTCGACGAGGCCGCCAAACGCCACGCTGCGACTGACCGTCTGCACGGAGCCGCGCGTCGTGTAGGCGGCAGGCGGAAACGTCATCCAGCGCGGCACCCAGTTCTCGACCTTGGCCCGCCCGTTTTCGCCGGTCAGGCAATCGCGGATGATCTGACGCTTCACCTTGCCGGTCGCAGCCTCGTTGGCGGTTGCGACGCCCTCGCCCGCTACCTCCGTCAGGACACATCCCAGCACGTCACGATCGCGGATCAGGTCGAGCAGCGCATCGTCGGCCTGCCATAGTGCGCGCATGTCGATACCGAGATGGACGCCGAGCAATTCGATGAGGGCACTGCCCGCCTCCAACGTCTCGGCCATGACGATGGCGAGGACATCGCGAACCGCAGTATCGGTCAGCCCGAGCAATCTGACGAACAGGCCAGCAAGGCCGTGATCGTCCTCATGGCCGCCGGTAACGGTGGGAGTATCGGGATCGAACCCGAGCAACGCCAGCACCGCCCGGCGCCGCTCGTCGAACGCGGCTTCGGATGCACAGGTCTCGACGCTCTCGGCAATGGCGTCGTTCGTTGTCCGCTGCGGCTCGACCGACACGCGCCACAGTGACGATCCGGCAATGGCGTGGGCAACCATCACGCGCAGCGCCACCGACGGGTTTGCCGCCACCGCCGATCGCACGGCGGCATGGCGATGAAGATCGACATAGCTCTGGATCGCTGAACTGATTTCGGGGCGGGCCGGCCTGTCCGCGAACGTGGCACCGCTTGCCAGCTTTCGTGCTTCCTTGGTGGTCAGATAGCCTTCGTGAAAGGTGACATCCCCGCGCGGCCCCACGGCCACGAACACCTTGCCGCCCTTGCGCTTGGGCGTGCGCTCATGCTCCCATGTGTGAAAGGGTTCGCCGGTCGGCAAAACGACGACATCGGGCCAACCCGCTTGCACGTAAGCCTCGCCGCGCTCGGCAAGCGCGGCGTTCTGCGCGGTCCAGAACGTCTGCGGGTCAGCGAAATAGCGGTCGTCGCCGAACAGGTCGGACACGATATCGCCGGGATAGCCGTCGATGTCGAACAGCGCCGCCCGCACCGGAATCGACGCGCCACCGAACGCCCATGCCTTGACCTGGTAACCTGTGGGGCAATGGGCGTCGGGATCGTCGAGCAACGCCAGCCAGTCCCGCTGCCGCGCCTTCGAAGCAAGGGTCAGGTGCCGAACCGTCGCCGCATCGATCCCGCCCTTGCGATACAGAGTACGAATGCGCGGCAGCAGATTGCCGAGTGCGAGCGTGCGCTTCACCTGCAATTCCGTGAGGCCGAAGGTCAGCGCGATATCCTCCGGGGTTCGGCCTTCGCGGACCAGCCGCGTAAAGCTCTCCCAGCGCGTCACCTCGTCAGGGTCCACCCGTGCGATGTTCTCGATCAGCGAGGCTTCCAGCGCCGCCGCATCATCCCCCGCCGCCATCACCGCGCACGGCAGCGGCTCGGCTTCACCGGTTTCCTGCGCGACCGCGAGCGCCGCGTGATAGCGTCGCTTGCCCGCCACGATCTCGTAGGTGTCAGAACTTCCATTCTGCCGCACGATCAGCGGCACCAGCACGCCGCGTGCCCGCACCGATGGCAGGATGTTACTCAGGTCCACGGGCTTGCCCTTCACCCGCATGTTGGCAGGCGAGACAGACAGATTGGCGATGTCGATATGCTTGAGTTCCATTGCCTTCACTCCTTCAAACACCGCACCCGGCGCCGGAATGGCGGGGAGCGGCAGGAGCGGACCGACAGGCCCGTCGGCAGAGGCAGGCTGCACCCGCAGGGGCCCCTAGCGCGCTAGCGATGGGGATGGGTCCCAAGGGCTGCAACGCAGTGGAAGACCTGGGCGAAGCCCCGGTTGCGGCCTGCCGCGACAGGCCTACAGGGCAGCGACGCTCCCCCGCCAGATCGACGCCGGAGGCGCAAACGCCATCGCGCCCGAGGCGCGATGACCGCCGGCCGGGCGGCACGCCCGGCCCGGATCGATCGCACGCGAGCGATCCCCGTAAGAGATCGTAACCGCCCTGCGGCCGAGACGCCGAAGGCGACTCGGTGGCGCGCAGCGCCATAGAGCTCGGCCGCGCTCCAGCGCGGGACGGCTGAAGCCTATAATCTTCTCTGATTTTATGGGGCCTGTTGGGCACTCTCTGAGGCACTGCGGTGCATCTCGGTCCCGCACCTCTTGTCTCCGCGCCGACGCATCTCAATCCTGACAGCACCGAACCATTGGATCACACGCGAACCAGGATCATGCCATGACAACCGACGCTCCCGATCGCATTCTGCGCCTTAACACCGTACTCGATCGTACCGGCCTCAGCCGGGCAACCTTGTATCGAAAGGTGCAGGCCGGCACCTTTCCCAAACAAATCCGCATCGCCGTTCGCTGTGCGGGTTGGCGGGAGTCCGCAGTCAATGACTGGCTGCGCAATCCGATGTTCTACGAGGCTGAATGACATACCGGCTGACGCCGGTAGGATCATCGGAGAGGGCTGAAGCCTTCATTGGTCCTTGTGGATGTGCTTGTCGAGATATCGCATGATGATGTCATCGGTGATGTTGCCGGATGTCGTT
>NZ_SGIS01000149.1 GCF_004208535.1 Sphingomonas populi | reverse complement strand
TGAACCGCCCCGGGATTGTCGGAGGCTCCAACTCCTGAGAAGGCGGAGCCGATATGAGCAAGACAACGAACAAGTTTTCACCCGAGGTTCGCGCCCGTGCGGTTCGGATGATATTGGATCACGAAGGCGACTATCCATCGCGCTGGTCGGCCGTGGTGTCGGTTGCCGACAAGATCGGCTGCGCACCGCAGACGCTTCACGAGTGGGTGAAGAAGGTCGAGGTCGACAGCGGCAAGCGCGCTGGCGTGCCGACCGATACGGCAGACAAGCTGAAGGCGCTGGAACGCGAGGTCCGCGAGCTGCGGCAGGCCAACGAGATTCTTCGTAAGGCGTCCGCATATTTTGCGCAGGCGGAGCTCGACCGCCCGTTCAAGCGATGATCGCGTTTATCGACGATCAGCGTGCCGTTCATGGGGTCGAGCCGATCTGCAACGTCCTGCCGATCGCCCCTTCCACCTACCACAAGCATGTCGCGCAGCGACGAGATCCGTTGCGCCTGTCGGCGCGGGCAAGACGCGACGTGGCGCTCAAGCCGGAGATCGCGCGCGTGTTTGCTGAGAACTTTGCGGTCTACGGCGTGCGCAAGGTCTGGCGGCAGATGAACCGTGAAGGGTTCACCATAGCCCGCTGCACAGTCGAGCGACTGATGCGCGATATGGGTTTGCACGGGGTGATCCGTGGCAAGCCGGTGCGCACCACGATCAGCGACAAGGCGGCACCTTGCCCGCTGGATCACGTCAACCGCCAATTCCACGCGCCAGCGCCGAACCGGCTGTGGGTGTCGGACTTCACCTACGTCTCGACCTGGGGCGGGTTCGTCTATGTCGCGTTCGTGATCGACGTCTACGCCCGCTATATCGTGGGCTGGCGCGTCAGCCGAACGGCGCATGCCAGCTTTGTGTTGGATGCGCTCGAGCAGGCGCTTCACGATCGTCGACCGGTCCATCGCGGCGGCCTGGTCCACCATAGCGATCGCGGGTCGCAATATGTGTCTATAAAATACACCGAACGCCTCGCCGAAGCCGGCATCGAGCCGTCTGTCGGCAGCGTCGGAGACAGCTATGACAATGCTTTGGCCGAGACGATCAATGGCCTTTACAAGGCCGAAGTGATCCACAGGCGGGGGCCATGGCGATCTTTCGAAGCCGTCGAGTTCGCCACCCTGGAATGGGTCGACTGGTTCAACCATCGGCGGTTACTGGAGCCGATCGGCAACATCCCTCCCGCAGAAGCCGAGCAACGATACTATGCCATGCTGGACGACATCCCGATGGCCGCGTAACTTAAACCAAATCGCCTCCGGCGATCCCGGTGCGGTTCAGTC
>NZ_SGIS01000148.1 GCF_004208535.1 Sphingomonas populi | reverse complement strand
CTATGACGACATCGTCGACCATTGCTGCGACGCCTGGAACAAGCTGGTCGACCAGCCCTGGAAGATCATGTCTATCGGCCTGCGTGATTGGGCTCGCGAGTTCTGATCAGTGAATCTTGGTATAAGGCAATGCTACGTCTGGTAATCGACGAGGTGATCGTCGACCAGCGCCGCGCCAAAGGCATGGTCTGGATCCGCATCCTCTGGCAAACTGGCGCCGCGACTGAGCATTGGCTGACGCGGCGCACGCAATCCTATGCCGACGCCGCGCATGCCGAACAGATCGAGAAGCGAGTCCGCGAACTTAACGCGCAAGGCCGCATGGATGCCCAGATCGCCGCCGTCCTAAATGACGAGGTTTTGCGAAACAGTCGTGGTGGTGCGTTCGATAACGGCACGATCCATCTTTTGCGCAAGCGGTGGGATATCCCGATAGCCAAGATCAATGGGGTCGAACGCAATCCGCCACGATGGCCAGACGGCAGCTACTCTATCCAGGGTGCGGCGGATACGCTTGGCGTCACTGCGCAAACCGTGCTCAAATGGCTCAACAAAGGCCGACTTCACGGCCGCCAGTTGGCAAAAGGTCAGCCGTGGCAGATCGACTTGGTCGATGAGGAGATCGGCCCGCTCAAGGCGCAGGTGCGCCGGACGACCCCTTCAAGGAGAACAGCATCATGAAACGTTCGGCGATGCCCAGATGACCACCGCGCTGCTCGGTCGGCTCACGCACCATTGAACCATCCCCGCACTGCGGGACAATATCCACCCGGGTCACTTCTCGATGAAAATCCCGGGTCAACTCTCAGCGGAAATCAATACGATAGCGGAAATGTTGTAGTTATACCAAGGCGCATTGATCAGAACCCATGTGCCCACTGTCGCAGTCCGATGGACATGATGCGCCATGGTTGCTCGACGAGCGCGTTCCAAGCGAAGCAGCAATGGTCGACGATGTCCTCGTAGGATGTGAAGATGCGGTTGGACAACCAGTTGTCACGCATGAACTGCCAAAGGTTCTCGACGGGTTTGAGTTCCGGGCATCTCGGCGGCAGCGGCATCAGGGTGATATTGGGCGGCACGATCAACTCGGCTGATCCGTGCCATCCGGCCTGATCGAGCAGCAAGACGGCATGGGCGCCCGGCGCGACGTGGAAGGCGATTTCCTCGAGATGCATGCTCATAGCCTCGCTGTTGCATTTGGGCATGACGATGCCCGCAGCTTTGCCTTCAGCGGGGAGATTGCGCCGAAGATCCATGCTGAGGAGCGGCGCTGATCCTTGGGCGCTGAGGGGCGTGTGCCGCGCCTGGCCCAACGCCGGGTGAGCTTGGTCT
>NZ_SGIS01000147.1 GCF_004208535.1 Sphingomonas populi | reverse complement strand
GGTTGTGTAACGCGAGGTCTGGAAATTCGATCGGGTCGTGATTGGTAAGCTGGTGCCGGGGCATGCCCCGGCACCAGCTGCCCATCTTCTGCATTCCATGGAGTTGCGACACACCCGTGGAGAGAGCGAATGGACAGCAGGCATGATAAGGCGATCGAGGCCGTTCTGGAACAGCTGATCGAACACGGCCCCGAGGGCATCGCGACCGTGTTCGCACGCACCTTCGAGATGGCGATGCGGATCGAGCGCGAGCGCTTCCTGAGCGCAGGGCACTACGAACGCACGACCGACCGACGGGGCTATGCCAACGGCTACAAGTCCAAGCGGATCGATACCCCGGCGGGCACAGTGGAGGTGGCAGTTCCCAAGACCGCCGGCCACGGCGCTGAGCCCTTCTTCCCTCAATCGCTGGAGCGTGGCTGCCGCTCGGTGCGCGCGGTCATGCTGGCAGTGGCCGAGATGTACGTGAAGGGCGTCTCCACTCGCCAGGCCGAGGCAGTGCTGCGCGAGTTCGGGATCGAAGGCCTTTCCTCCTCGCAGGTCAGTCGCGCCGCAACCCTGCTCGACGACGAACTGGAAGCGTGGCGCACTCGTCCGCTCGGCGAGATCCGCTACCTGATCCTTGACGCCCGGTACGAGAAGATGCGCGCAGGCGGCGTCGTTCGCGACGCAGCCGTCCTCTCGGCGATCGGCATCGGCCCAGACGAGCGGCGCCGGGTGCTCGGCGTCAGCGTCGCGCTGTCGGAAGCCGAGGTCCACTGGCGGGCCTTCCTCGACGGATTGGTCGCACGCGGCATGCGCGGCGTTGAATTCATTGTCTCCGACGATCACGCCGGCCTGCGCGCCGCTCGCCGAGCCGTACTCGGCGCCGCCACCTGGCAGCGATGCCAATTCCATTTGGCTGCCAACGCCATCCATCACGCACCAAATACCGCCATCCGCGGGCGCATCGGGACCGAGCTGCGCGGCGTCTGGAACGCCAATTCGCTTCCAAAAGCGCAAGCCGCGCTCGACGAACTCGTCGCCAGCTACCGCGACACTGCGCCTGCCTTGGCTACATGGCTGGAAAACAGCGTTCCCGAGGGGCTCGCCGTCTTCACCCTGCCAGAGCATCACCGTCGGCGCCTGCGCACCTCCAACCCCATCGAGCGCGCTGTGCAGCAGGAGCTCAAACGCCGGACCGTCAAGGTCCGCGTCTTCCCCAACGACCAGTCACTCCTGCGCCTCGTCTCTGCCGTTCTCGTCGAGATCGACGAAACATGGGCCTCCGACAATAAAGGCTACATCAAGTGGGAATGCCGGGATGCGTGATCACGCACCCGTCAATTTCCAGACGTCAGGTTGCGCAATC
>NZ_SGIS01000146.1 GCF_004208535.1 Sphingomonas populi | reverse complement strand
TGATGACGTGGACGGCTCTCCACCCCTTCCGCAGGATGATCTGCGGATGAGTCGGAAGGAGAGCCACGATGGGGAACGTAACGACGATTGGTTTGGATCTCGCGAAGAACGTGTTTCAGGTGCACGGCGTTGATGCGGAGGGCGCGGCGGTGCTTCGGCAGCGACTGACGCGGGGGCGCATGTTGAAGTTCTTCGCCAAGCTGCCGCGGTGCCTGGTTGGCATCGAGGCGTGCGCCTCATCGCATTACTGGGCGCGCGAGCTTGTTGCGCTGGGCCACGATGTAAAGTTGATGCCGGCACAGTATGTGAAGCCATACGTCAAGCGCGGCAAGAACGATGCGGCCGACGCCGAGGCAATCTGTGAGGCGGTGACACGACCGACCATGCGCTTCGTCGGGATCAAGTCGCCCGAGCAGCAGAGCGCGATGATGTTGCACCGTGTTCGCCTGATCCTCAGCCGGCAGCGAACGCAGCTATCGAACGCGTTGCGGGCGCACCTAGCCGAGTTCGGGATCGTAGCGCCGATCGGCAGGAACGGGATCGATCAGCTTGTCGGCGTCATCGCTGACACGGCTGATGAGCGCGTGCCGATCGATGCGCGGATGTGCCTGGAGATGCTGGTCGCCCAGTTGAATATCGTGAAGCAGCAGATCCTCGAGAACGACCGTAGGATCATGGCAAGCGCACGCGAGACCGAGCTTGGCCGTAGGCTGATGGAGATACCGGGCGTCGGCCCGCTGCTCGCCAGTGCCATCGTTGCCACCGTGCCCGACCCTGCGATCTTCCACTCGGGGCGTAACCTTGCCGCCTGGATCGGGCTGGTGCCACGGCAGAACTCCAGCGGCGGCAAGGAGCGGCTCGGCGGCATCACTAAGGCGGGCCATCGCTATCTGCGCCAGATGCTGATCGTGGGTGCAATGGCGGTCGTGCGCTATGCCGAACGCAATGGAACGAAGCGGCCATGGCTCGTGCAACTGCTCGCGCGCCGCAAGGCCAAGGTTGCAGCGGTCGCGCTCGCGAACAGGAACGCCCGCATGATCTGGGCGATGATGGCCAGCGGCGAACGCTATCGCGAGCCGCAGGTCGCATAAAGATCGGCGCGGGAGTCCGCGTCAAAGAGGTTGGAAAGGGCAGACAAGAGCTGATGCATCAAGCCGGTTGAAACCGCCGGATCGGGAAAACCCACATCCGCCCAAGCACCTCGAGTGCGTGCAAGTGATCGGGACCCGAGACGCGCGAATGGCATTACGGCCAGCGGTGCTATGTGCCGCACCAACAGGTCGGACACATGGCCGCACCAACCAGCAATGCGATGCTCAATATGTCCCTTGCCAACGGAGGGCCGTCCACACATGGG
>NZ_SGIS01000145.1 GCF_004208535.1 Sphingomonas populi | reverse complement strand
CGGCGACCACCGACGCCAACCGCGCCGCATCTTCAGAGTTTACGATCACACATACGATCTGGGACATCCCGCCAGACTCGCACGAAACTAACCGATTGTGAATCACCTGATTGGGTCAGTGCACTAGAATTCTCCGGCTGATCGCGGAATCCCGCAGAAGCGTTAAGGAACCCGCTTGATCCGGGGCGGGATTCTTGACAGGCGGAATAATTAATAAGAAGATAAATTTACTGCAAGCAGATAAAGACTGGTCTGGCAAATGTCGTCACGGCTGGCGCAGTTCGTACTGCGGGAGAGGAGGCACCCATGCTTAAGCCAGGGACGAAAATACCGGAATTGGAATTTCCATTGCTGGCGGGCGGTTCATGGGCGCTGCAGCCGGAAGCAAACGCGCGGCTGCGCTTGATATCTTTTTATCGCGGCGCTTTTTGCGGTTTTTGCACGCGGTTTATGCAGCAACTCAACGATTTGCATACCGAATTTGCGGAGCTAGGCATCGATCTGGCCGGAGTCAGCGTTGATTCGAGGGCCGTTGCGCAGGCATGGGCCAAAAAAAATCAGATAGACAAGGTTTCAGTCGGTTATGGGCTGCTCCGAAAAGATGTCGAGGCTTGCGGCATTTTTGCGTCGCACTTCAGCCGCGATGGGCAGGAGCTCTACTTCGCGGAGCCCGCGCTCTGGTTGGTCAAGCCGGACGGAGAGCTTTATCTCACCATCCAGAGCTCGGTGTCATGCGGGCGTCCTGACCTAGAGTCCCTTGTGGCCGGCCTCAAGCTGCTGGCCGTGCAAGGCTTTCCAACGCGCGGAAATGCTTGAGATACTTGCCCCGTCGCAAGATCGGGAGCCCTAGCCGCTCTTATTCACGGGGGACCGCGTGACGGCGTGATGCTGGCCGGGGGCGACAGGCAGATGGTGCAAGCGCGAGTTGCGCCGTGGCGATGATTCGATCGCGTTTGGCCGAGAGGTTTGCGGGGTTTCCGGAGAGGGTGGATCGATCTGCGGGCAGGGCCGCGCCGTTCAGGAGCTGGCGGCGCGGGGACTGTCAGAAATTCCGTGTGGGGGCGGGCGGTTGAACATTACGCCGCCATGGCCCTGATGAAGCGCTCGCCGAAGATGACGGCGAACTGGGCCTTGGCCATGGACCACTCACGTGGCGGCATTCTCCACTCTTTCTCCGACCGGTTCAAGATCAGGTAGAGCAGCTTGGTTGCAGCATCGTCGGTGGGGAAGTGCCCCCTGGCTCGGACGGCGCGCCTGAGCTTCGAGTTCAGGGCTTCTATCGCGTTGGTAACCGGTATGAGGGTTGCCGGTGCCGAAATCCCCGCTGAGACCATGCTGGTTTTGGTATATGGTGCGACCATCCGGGACAGAGGCACCGGGAGCACGAAAGTGTG
>NZ_SGIS01000144.1 GCF_004208535.1 Sphingomonas populi | reverse complement strand
GCCGCGCAGCGTGATGTGGCTATCGGGCCAGTGGCTGCGGATGCGGCGGATCAGGCGGCGGACGTGACCCGCCGTCTCGGCCCCCGAGGGCGTCTTGCCGGTGCGCAGCAGCATCGCCACCGGGCGCCCGGTGGCGGTATCGTAGACATGGATCAGCAGAAAGCAGCGCTCGCCATAATGGCCGTTCCAGAACGACAGTTGCTGGCCGCCGTGAACGATATCGACCGTCTCATCGATATCGAGCGTCACCGCAGCTGGCGGCGCGGGATAGCTCGCACAGTAAAGATCGACGAGCGCGCCCGTCATCCGCACCAGTTCGCGCGTAGTCGGCGCATTCTCCCAGCGGCTCATGGTCGGCTGGCTCGCCAGGCCGATCGCACCGCCCGGAAGCTTGCCCAGCGCGAGCTTGAACCCGGGATCATGGCGCAGCGTGTCGAGGTCATCGGCATCTTCATAGCCGCACGCGATCGCCAGCATGCGAGCGCGCAGAATGTCGCCGAGATCATGGGCGACGCGGGCTCGGTCGCGAGGGTCGGTGATGCAGGCGGCAAGCCGCTCAGCTATCCCCAGCCGCTGCTCCGCCTGCGCCAGCAGCAATACCCCGCCGTCCGAGGTCAGCCGACCGCCATCGAACGCCGCAGTCACTTTCTTGCGGCAAATCGCTGGGAATGAGAAACGCGGTGCGCTATCTTCTGCCATCGCGGGCGTGACACTTTCTGTCCGGCGTAGAGGGATGATTTAAGCACCCTTTCCCTATGCCAGATCAGATAGTTATGCCACGTCCGCCAACCCGGTCCTATCCTACCGGTGAATAAGACGGGCTGGATTGATCGTGACGGATGAGTCCTTCTTGAGGGTTCCGCCTGGCGCTGCATTGTGCGACCAAGGGGTATGCGTAGCGGTGTCACATTCGTCGTCACGGCACCGGATCGGGCGCGGCTTGAGGCCCTCGTTTCGGCACGTGGGTCCCCGCAGAAGCACGTATGGCGGGCACGAATCATCTTTCTGACGGACGACGGGCTTGGCACCGTTGCGATCATAGCGGAGACGGGCAAGTCGAAGACGTGCGTTTGGCGCTGGCAGGAGCGGTACATGGCCGAAGGTGTCGATGGTCTGCTCCGCGACAAAACCCGCCCTCCTGGCATCGCGCCGCTCGAGACGACGCTCGTCGACCAGGTTGTGGCGTTGACGCTCGAGCCGCATCACCACTTCGTCTGGCACATCGACGCAAATCCGCCGGTGTGTAGTCGCGCCGAACGCCAACCGCTGCCGCCATCGCTAGTGCAGCGAGTCAGACGGAAGATGCAGGCAGTCTGGCGAGCTTGTCGAGGATTTGAGCGGCGGGCTTGGTCCAGACGAAGGGCTTTGGGTCGGCGTTGTGTTCCTTGAGGTAGCGATTGATG
>NZ_SGIS01000143.1 GCF_004208535.1 Sphingomonas populi | reverse complement strand
GCTAACATTACAGTTGCGCTTTATTGAAAACTCTGAATCAATAGGTCTCCATGGTATGGAGGTCATGGATGACGGGTGCATCGATCGAGACGACGCTGGAACTGTGGGCATCCGGTTTGCGCGACGCAAAGACGCGCATGCGGGCCGTTTTCAAGCAAGCTCGGGTTGCAGCGTCGGCTGGGTTGTTTTTGGACGGTCTGCTTGGTGACGCTCGCCGCAAGACCGGCTGGATGCGGGCAGAATTGGCAGGCGATCCAGGTCCGTGGCGCCAACAAGCACTTCTTGGTCGGGCGCACTGGGATGCGGACGCGCTTCGCGACGTCGTGCGTGACTACGCGCTGGAAGTCCTGTCAGACGACGATGCCGTTCTGGTTATTGATGAGACGGGTTTCCTGAAACAGGGGAAAGGGTCTTGTGGGGTTCATCGTCAATATACGGGATCTGCGGGAAAGATAACGAACTGCCAGATCGGTGTGTTTGCGGCCTATGTGTCGCGCCATGGCCATGCTCTTATTGATCGGGCGCTTTATCTGCCGGAGGTCTGGACGAATGATACCGAGCGGATGAAGCGTGCATCCGTTCCGGAAGGTGCGGAATTCGCAACCAAGCCACAGCTTGCCGTGGAGATGATCAAGCGCGCCATTGCCGCGCAGGTTCCGTTCCGGTGGGTTGCGGCCGATAGCGTTTATGGGGTCGGCACCGTCGAGAAAGTCCTGCGGCGCGAGGGTATTGGCTACGTCCTGGGCGTGCGTTCAGATTACCGCTTCATCGCCCAGATCGAGCACCCGTCGCTTGATGCCGTCATCCAGGAAGACGCGGCGGATGCAGACCCTACAGGGTGGATTCGACTTTCGGCGGGGGACGGTACCAAAGGCCCGCGACTGCACGACTGGAGCTATCATCAGCTCGGCGACGTCGATCCCGAAGACTATGATGCCGAGTGGGAGGGGCAATGGACCCGCGGCCTGCTTCTCCGCCGAAACATCAACGATGGCGACATCGCCTATTTCAGCACATGGTGTCCAAAGGGCACGACACTTCACACTCTCGTCGCCGTTGAAGGCCGGCGGTGGGCCATTGAGGATAGTTTCGAGACCACGAAAAATGAACTGGGACTCGATCACAACGAGACCCGATCCTGGCACGGCTGGTATCGTCATGTATCTCTGGTCATGCTCGCCTTTGCCATGGTCACAACCATTCGGCACAAAGCCAATACCGGCGCCGAAAAAAAGCTGCCCAAATTGCCCAAGGCTCTTGCGAAAAGCCGTTAATCCGCTGGTCGGTACAAGAGATCAGGCACATTGCCAGCCGGCTTGGCCAGCGAGATATCCGGCCGGCGCACTTCATCGCATGGTCTCTATGGCGACGCGCACATCAGGCTGCGGCGCAACAGGCTCACTTTAAGATCAAACGGCAACTGTAATGTTAGTG
>NZ_SGIS01000142.1 GCF_004208535.1 Sphingomonas populi | reverse complement strand
CTCTCTCCACGGGTGTGTCGCAACTCCATGGAATGCAGAAGATGGGCAGCTGGTGCCGGGGCATGCCCCGGCACCAGCTTACCAATCACGACCCGATCGAATTTCCAGACCTCGCGTTACACAACCCATTTGCTCAGCGTGCCGCGGTTCGTTCGAACTGCGCGGGGCTGATGTAGTCGAGCGCGGAATGGCGCCTGGCGGGGTTGTAGAAGCCGTCGATATAGCGGGCAATGGCCTGCGCGGCTTGGTCACGGGTATAGAAGACGGTGCGCCAGACGAGCTCGGATTTGATCGTCTTGAAGAAGGTCTCCACCATCGCAATCGTAGCAATTTCCCTTTCCTGACATGCAGATACGGATACCGTGGCGGTGCAGCTCGGCCTGGTAGTCCACAGAGCAGTATTGGCTGCCGCGGTCCGAATGATGAATGAGCCCTTCGGGCGGACGCCGCATGACGAGGGCCTTGCGCAGCGCGGCCAGCGCCCGATCGCGGTGCAGGCGGTCGCCGACGGCCCAACCGATCACGCGGCGGGAGAACAGGTCGATGACCACCGCCAGATAGAGCCATCCCTCCCGTGTCCAGACATACGAGATGTCCACGCCCCATTTCTGGTTGGGCGTCGTCGCGGTAAAATCCTGGTCGATGATGTTCGGCGCGATCGGCCAGCTATGCTCGCTGTCGGTCGTGCGTTTGAACCGGCGCTTCTGCCGGCCCCGCAGGCCGTTCTCGCGCATCAGCCGCGCCGTGCGCCTGCGCCCGATGGCAAAGCCATCATCCTGCAATTCGCGTGTCATGCGCAGACTGCCATACGTGCCGTTGGACAGCGCGAACGTGGAGCGGACATGCGCCAGCATCACCATGTCGTCGCGCTGGCGTCGGCATGCCGGCCGGTCCTTCCAGGCGAAATAGCCGCTCTGGCTGACGCCGAGGACCTGGCACAGACGGTGTACGGGGAATTCCTTCTTCGCCTGATCGATGAGCGCGAACCTCATCGACTTCCCTCCCGGGCGAAAAAAGCGGTCGCCCGCTTCAATATGTCACGCTCCTGCCGGAGAATCTCATTCTCCCGGCGGAGCCGTTTCAACTCCGCTGCTATATCCGCCTGTGGCGCTTGGTCAGGCATCTCTATCAGACGATCACGACGGCGCCCGATCCACCGTACCAGCGTCGACAGGCCGATCCCCAGATCCTCCGCAACCTCACGCTGCGTGCGACCGCTGGTCGCAACCAACCGCACCGCCTCATCCTCAAATTCCTTCGTAAACCGTCTTTGCTTCGTCATCGAGTTCGCCTTTCACCTCAGGAAAACTCTCCACTTTTCTGAAGCAAGTCCACGACGATGCCCGCAGCTTTGCCTTCAGCGGGGAGATTGCGCCGAAGATCCATGCTGAGGAGCGGCGCTGATCCTTGGGCGCTGAGGGGCGTGTGCCGCGCCTGGCCCAACGCCGGGTGAGCTTGGTCT
>NZ_SGIS01000141.1 GCF_004208535.1 Sphingomonas populi | reverse complement strand
AGCGGGTCGTCTAATCGCCTCGCTGTCAAGAGGCAGGTATATCTTGGTCAGCCGTTCCGTCCGTTGTCGGTTCGTATGCCGGGTACAGGGTCGTCTACGCGGTCGATGCGAGATTGATCGCCGCAGGATGGGTTTCGTCGGTGAGATCTTCCTATGTTCGTGACGCACTCTACCAGAACCCGGCAGTGCTTCCCGCTTCGCGGAATGATCCCGTCCGCGTCCCGGCAGGGACGACTGGGCGCGTCCTGGAAGGACGCTAACGGTGAAATGGCTGATAACGGTTTTCTTGGCGGACGGCTGCCGGGTTCAAGCGGCAGCGGGTGCTCCGGCATGCGGATCAAACAGTTCGCCCGTTTTGAGCATCGCATGCATGATCACCGCAAGCTTGCGGGCCAGCGCCACGGCCGCCCGTTTGAAGCCGAGCCGTTCCTTCAGGGCCAGCGCCCAGGTCCGCAACGTGCTCGTCTCCGTCGACCGGTTGAGGATGACCGCAGCTGCTTCGTAGAGCAGGCTGCGCAGCTTATTGTCGCCGCGCCGCGAGATATGGCCATCATGATCGACCTCGCCGGACTGGAAGCGTCTGGTAGTGAGGCCAACCCACGCGCCAACCGCGCGCGAGTTCTTGAAGTTTGCCGGGTCCTCCACCGCCGCGGCGAAGGCAGTGGCCGTGACGGTGCCTACACCAGGGACCGAGGTTAACAGACGGCAGCGCTGGTCGGCGCCCGCCATCGCCACCAAGTGCTTGCTTAGTTCCGCTACCCGAAGCCGGATGTCACCCCAGGCCTGAAGCATGGGCAGAACAATGCGCCCGAGTCCCACCTCGCCTTGCAAGAGAGTGCGGACATTGCGATCGAATACACTGCCGGCTCCCTTGGGCACGATGAGACCGAATGTCTTCATAAGCCCGCGGATCTGGTTGGACATCTGCAACCGCATTTTCAAAAGCTGGCGACGCGCCGTGACCAGCGTGCGGATCAACATGCTGTCGAAGCCTTTCACGCGGACCTCCCGATAGAAGCCGATCTCGGCGAGATGCGCCAGACCATCGGCATCGTTGGCATCGGTCTTGTTCGCGGCCATATCGAGCGCCGCTTTGGCGTGCCGTGCGTCGATGCAGATCGCCGGCATGCCTTCCGCCGTCAACGCGTGGTAGAACCATACCGACAATGGGCCCGTCTCGAAAACTACCCGCTTGGCTTCCGGCGCGCGTTTGCGGATCATCGCCGAAAGAAGTTGCGGATCTGAAGCACATTTGCCGCGCCAGATCCTCTTGCCGCCCTGCCGGATCGAGACTGCCGTCTCTTTCATGGACACGTCGAGACCGATATACTGCTCCATGGTTGTCCTCCGTTAGATGCCTGGGCCCGGTGCCGATCGTGAGCCCGTAACTTCATCTTATCGGGGGGCAGCCACCCGACTAGGCCTTCGAACATCGCCACCGCATTTCGTGGCCACCGCTCCCGCGATTACGTCATGTTCGT
>NZ_SGIS01000140.1 GCF_004208535.1 Sphingomonas populi | reverse complement strand
ATTGGATCGATCGGCTTCAACAAGCATGTCGGCCTCCAGAGTTGGTTTTTTAGCGAGAGCAGTCTGGCAGAGTGCCGTTCGCTGTTCACCTCCTCATGGGATCTCCCAACGGCATCGTGATGTGCCAGGATGAGGTCGTTGAAACACTCACATGAAGGAGCCGCCCGTGACAAATATTATCCGCATCGGCATCGACACGTCAAAGAGCGTTTTCCAGTTGCATAGCGTAGAAGCCGCGCGTCATTGGGACGTAGGTGATGTCGGTCGCCCAGACCTGGTTCGGCTGCGTGACCGCCAGCTTGCGGAGCAAATACGGGTAAATCCGGTGTCCCTGCGCCGGTTTCGAGGTGTTGCGCCGGCGGTAGATCGCCGCGATGCCCATCTTCTTCATCAGCGTGGCGACGTGCAACCGCCCGACCTTCACGCCTTCGCCGCCGAGCAAATCCCGAAGCATTCTGCTGCCGGCAAACGGGTAGGTCATGTGCAGTTCGTCGATCCGGCGCATCATCGCGAGATCGGCGGACGATACCGGACGAGGCAGATAATAGATGCTGCCGCGACTGATACCGAGCTGCCGCGCCTGCCGTGAGACCGGCAGATCGTGAGAACGGTCGATCATCGCTTTGCGCTCGGCAACAGTCCGGCTTTTCCGAGCGCACCGGACAAAAAATCGTTTGCCAGCGTCAGCTCGCCAATCTTCGCATGCAACACTGTCACATCGACCGCGGGCTCGGCCGGAGCCTGCTCCGCGCCGGACACGTCAGCCGCGCTCTCCAGCAGCTTAGCCCGCCACTGGTTGATCAGGTTTGGGTGCACGTCGAACTGCAGTGCCAACTCGGCAAGCGTCTTCTCGCCTTTCACCGCGGCCAACGCCACCTTCGCCTTGAATGCCGGACTATGATACCGGCGCGGTCGCTTGCTCATCATGCCTCCTGTACGCAGCCATTCTGGCTGCCTTCAGGCCGACAATCCACTCATCCCGCTGCGCAGTTTCTCCGAGCCACCTCTTACAAATGGGTCAAATCTGCAGAGGAAATTCTCGCCTCCGTTAAGCGCCTCTGCCAAAAAACAATGAACCGAACTTCCGATTCAGGTGACTAGTGCACTGACCCAATCAGGTGATTCACAATCGGTTAGTTTCGTGCGAGTCTGGCGGGATGTCCCAGATCGTATGTGTGATCGTAAACTCTGAAGATGCGGCGCGGTTGGCGTCGGTGGTCGCCGATCGAAACGGTTCGCTCAAGCATATCCAGCGCGCCAGGATCGTGCTGGCCTCGTCGGAGCGGCTGACGGTATTGGAGGTTGCGCGCCGGACCGGTGCCAGCGGTCTGGCGCTGGCAAGCTCGCTATGCCGCGGAAGGCGTGGAAGGGTTGCTGCGCGACAAAATGCGGATTCCGACGAAGCCGGCCACCTATTCCGACGTGAAGCCGGCCATCGTTCCGATCTGAAGCCGGCCACCTGGAGCGTCTGCACAGGTCGTTTGGTTTGATGGT
>NZ_SGIS01000014.1 GCF_004208535.1 Sphingomonas populi | reverse complement strand
GAACAACTCTCGAAAACCACGCACCTGCATCTCCCGGTCTTTCCAGAAGACGCTTCAGAATCCTTTTTCCTGCCCGGCGCTACTCCCTCCAGCTCAAATGCGATTCCCCTGCCCTGAAAGGGAGGGGCTGGGGGTGGGTCGGTCCGCGAGGGAGTGGTGTGGTTGCAACAAGCCGACCCACCCCCGACCCCTCCCTTTCAGGGAGGGGAGCAGAAGATCAGCGCAGCCCGAGAAACTTGTGCGTCTGCAAGCTCAGCCGCCATGTGGGCCGGGCCATCGCCAGCGCGATCGCCGCTGCCTGATTGTCGGCCGCCGCGGCGTTATCCATCGGCTGGACGAGGAAGTTGGCGAAATCCCAGCGTTCCAGCGTCTCCGGGTCGCTACCGGCTTGCGGCCAGACCAACTTCAGTTCGTCGCCCGAACGCTGCACCACTTCGCTGCCAGCCTTGGGGCTGACGCACACCCAGTCGATGCCGGGGTGAACGTGCAGGGTGCCATTGGTCTCGATCGCGATCGTGAAGCCGTCCGCGTGAAGCGAATTGACCAGAGCATCATCGACCTGCAACATCGGTTCGCCCCCGGTCAGCACGACGAAGCGCGCTTCGGTGCCATCGCCCCAGAAGCCCGCCACCGCCGCCGCCAGCGCGTCCGCATCGGCGAAGCGCCCGCCGCCCAGCCCGTTGATCCCGACGAAATCAGTATCGCAAAACTTGCAGATCGCACTCGCGCGATCCTCCTCACGCCCCGACCACAGGTTGCACCCGGCAAACCGCACGAACACCGCGCGATGCCCGGCATTGACCCCTTCGCCTTGCAGCGTGAGGAACATTTCCTTGACCGCGTAGGACATTCAGACCGCGTAGACGGTCGGGTCGGGCAGGCCGGCTTCGATGAACCCCTTCGCACGCAGCCGGCAACTGTCGCACAGCCCGCAATGCACGCCGCCCGGCGCGGGATCGTAGCACGACCAACTCATGCCAGCGTCGAGCCCGAGCCGAGACGCCTCGCGCACGATATCGGCCTTGGTCATATGCTGGAGCGGCGCGCGGATGCGGAACGGTTCGCCCTCGACGCCGGCCTTGGTGGCGACCTCGGCCATGTCCTCGAACGCCTTGATGAATTCCGGGCGGCAATCGGGATAGCCCGAATAATCGAGCGCATTGACGCCGATATACAGGTCACGCGCGCCCGCCGCCTCGGCCCAGCCGAGCGCTAGGCTGAGGAAGATCGTGTTGCGCGCCGGCACGTAGGTGACGGGAATGCCTTCGCCGACGCCGTCCTTCGGCACGTCGATGTCGGCGGTCAGCGCCGATCCGCCGAACGCCGACAGGTCGAGCGGCAGCACGACATGCCGCTCCGCGCCCAGCACGCTTGCGATCCGCCGCGCCGCCGCCAGTTCGACCTTGTGACGCTGGTTGTAATCGACCGACAGCGCGAGCAGCCGGTGCCCGTCTTCGCGCGCACGCGCCGCCGAAACCATCGAATCCAGCCCGCCCGAAATCAGGGCGACCGCCAGGGTGCTACCGCGTGTCATGATCGTCTCAAGTCTAGGGGGTGGGGGCGATCCGCGCAATCCGCCCAAGAAAGATGGGCCGCCCCAGAAAAATGGGCCGCCCTTGGGCGGCCCAGCGGTTGCCCGTCACCGGGCGTTTGGGAAAAAGCATGCCAAAAGCACACTCGCGTCATCTTAATCACAGGGTCTTCCCAGCGGGTTAACGCGATGCGGTGGAGCGTGCCGGGCAAGCGCCGACGCGCCTTCCCTGATAATTCAAGTCAAAAGGTGCGCCCCCGGCGATGCCCTGTGTATCAATATCGAACGATCTCGGCGTGGTGATCGTCACCACGGTGCGGCCATGCCCGCCGCTCGCGCAGCGGTAGCTGACCGTCGTACCGTCGGGGCTGTCCGCCATCACGAACCGCGCACAGGCAACCCCGGGATGCTGCATCTGAAGCAGGATCGCGGGGTCGGCGATGCACACCGATCGCGGTGTCGCGGTCGACCCGACCACGCTGATCTCATACTGGCCGCGTTCGATCCGCGACAGCGCCACCGACGCGCCCGAATCGGACGCCGCCATCGCCGCTCCGCCGGCCATCACCAGCGCGGCGAACCCCGCGCATACCAACTGCCCACGCCGCATCATTCGTATCCCCAAGTCCGCGCCCTACCCACTGCGGGCGCAACCGCTTGGTACAGAATGTGGGGGATTCTGTGGCGGGATTCAATGTCGTTCAGGACTCGCAACGATTCCCGACCGATACGGGGAATTTCTGCGCGCAAAACGCGCAATCGACGGTGATGACGCCCGAGTCGTCGGCCATCTCGCGCTGATCCTCTTCGGGAAACTTGGCGAGCACCTGCGCGATATAGTCTGGCGAACACCGGCAGCCGCGCACGATCGGCTGGCGCGCGAGGATGCGGACTTCGGGTTCCTCGTTGAACAGCCGCCACACCAGCGTTTCGAGGGGCAAAGCGGTGTCGGTCAGTTCGTCGGCGCCCATCGTCGCGCCCAGCACCGCGACATGCTCCCATTCGGGATGGTTCTGCCGCACATGCAGCCGCTCGCGGCCCTCCTCGCCCTCGGGCAGATGCTGGAGGAACAGCCCGCCCGTCACGCGGTTGCCCGGCGCGATGCCGAGCCGGATCAGCGTCGGGATCTGCTCGGACTGGAGGAAATAGGCAGAGGCCGCATCGGCAAGCGATTCGCCGTCGAGCGGCACGATGCCCTGATAGCGCTCGCCGGTGGTCGCCTGATCGAAGGTGATCGCGAGATAGCCCGCGCCGAACAGCGCGAACAGGCTCGGCGCGATTGGCGCATCGGCGAGCCGGCCGGCGTCAAATTGCACATAGCCGCGCAGCTCGCCGCCGCGATAATCGCACACCAGCAAGCTGACGATGCCGTTGTCGGTCTGCGCCTGCAGCGTGAGCTGGCCGCCCGCATCTTTCAGCGTCGAGCCGATCAGCGCGGTCAGCGTCAGCGCCTCGGCAAGCAAAGCCTCGATCGGGGCAGGGTAGGCGTGCGCGGAGAGGATGCGATCGACCACCGGGCCAAGCCGCACCACGCGCCCGCGCGCATGGCGCCCGGGAATGGTGAAACCCAGCGCGAGATCGAGATCGGGGGAGGTGTCAGGCATCAACGTCTTTCATGAAGCTGTTCCCCCGCGAAGGCGGGGGTCCAGAGCCAAGCAGCGCGGCGCTCGTTGCTCTGGACCCCCGCTTTCGCGGGGGAACGGGAAAGACGCAAATGTGGGGGACCGATCCCCCGCGATCAACCAATCTGCCCGAAGCACCAGCGCAGCACCGATTTCTGCGCGTGCAGCCGGTTCTCCGCCTCGGGCCAGATCAGCGATTGCGGGCCGTCGATCACCGCGTCGGTCACTTCCTCGCCGCGGTGTGCTGGCAGGCAATGGAGGAACTTCGCATCGGGCTTGGCGCGCGCCATCAGCTCTTGCGTGACCTGAAACGGCATCATCGCGGCGAGCTTGGTCTCGGCATGCGCCTGGCCCATCGAGATCCACGTATCGGTGACGATGATGTCGGCACCCTCAGCCGCCTCGCGCGGATCGCCGACCACGCGCGCACGCCCGAGCCCAAGCGCAACGTCGCGTTCCGGTGGCATGAAACCCTGCGGACACGCCGCCACCACGTCGAACTGCATCAGCCCCGCCGCTTCCATGATCGAGGCAAGCACGTTGTTGCCGTCGCCCAGCCACGCCACCTTGAGACCGGGCAAAGACTTGCCGCTTTCGAGGATCGTCAGCAGGTCGGCCATGATCTGGCAGGGATGCGATGCATCGGTGAGGCCGTTGATGACCGGCACACTGGCATGCCGCGCCATTTCCTCGACCTTGGCGTGATCGTCGGTGCGCAGCATGATCGCGTCGCAATAGCCCGACAGGACGCGCGCCGTATCCGCCACCGTCTCGCCACGCCCGAGCTGCGTGGTGCCACTGTCGAGCACGATCGACGACCCGCCAAGCTGCCGGATCGCCATGTCGAAACTGACACGGGTGCGGGTGGAGTTCTTCTCGAACACCATCGCGAGGGTGTGGCCCGCGAGCGGCGCATCGGCATCGACCTTGCCCTTGGGCCAGCCGCTGCGCGCCGCCTTGCGATCCAGCGCATCGGCCAGCATCGCCGCGATGCCGTCGGCACCGGCATCGGAGAGGTTAAGGAAGTGGCGAGTCACTTTCCCTCTCCCATTGGGAGAGGGAGGGAGGCGCGAAGCGCCGGAAGGGTGAGGGTGATAGGGCGATGATCGCCCTCACCCCGCGCTGCTACGCAGCTTGCCCCTCTCCCGCAGGGAGAGGGGAAGAAGAACGCCCCCCTCACGCCGCGACCGGCGCGTAACTCCGCGCCGCCTCGCTCAATTTCTCGATCGCCTCGGCGATATGGCTGTCCTCGATCACCAGCGGCGGCAGCACGCGCACCACGTTCTCGCCCGCCGACACGGTCAGCAGCCCGTGATTGTCGCGGGCATGCGCGACGAAATCGCGCGCGATCGCCGCGTCCTTGAGCTTGATACCGAGCATCAGCCCCTTGCCGCGCACGCTGTCGAACACGCCGTCGTGATTGGGGATCATCTGTTCGAGCGCGCCGCGCAGCCGCTCGCCCATCGCGGTGACATTCTCCAGGAAGCCCGGCTCCAACATCACGTCGAGCACGGCCTCGCCCGCCGCCATCGCCAGCGGGTTGCCGCCATAGGTCGATCCATGCGTGCCGAACACCATGCCCTTCGCCGCTTCCTCGGTCGCGAGGCACGCGCCGAGCGGGAAGCCGCCGCCGATCCCTTTGGCGACCGACATGATATCGGGGGTGATGCCGTAATGCTCATAGGCCCACATCTTGCCGGTGCGCCCATAGCCGCACTGCACCTCGTCGAGCACCAGCAGCAGGCCGTGTTCGTCGCACGCCTTGCGCAAGCCCTGGATGAACTCGGGGCTACCGGCGGACACGCCGCCTTCGCCCTGGATCGTCTCGACCATGAAGCCGGCGGTGGTCTCGTCGATCAGCGCCAGCGCCGCTTCAAGATCGTTGAACGGCGCATAGGCGAAGCCCGGCAGCAGCGGCTCGAACCCGTCGCGCATCTTCGGCTGGTTGGTCGCGCTGATCGCCCCCATCGTCCGCCCGTGAAAGGCATTGTTGAAGGTGATGAGCGTGGTGCGCTCGGGGTTGCCGTTGACGAAGTGATAGCGCCGCGCGGTCTTTATCGCGCATTCCACCGCCTCGGTGCCCGAATTGGTGAAGAACACCGTGTCGGCGAAGCTGTGGTCGACGATCCGCTGCGCGAGATGCTCGCCCTGCGGAGACCCGTAGAGGTTGGAGACGTGCATCAGCGTCGCCGCCTGATCGGCAATCGCCTTGACGAGATGCGGGTGGCCGTGGCCGAGCGCGTTGACCGCGATGCCGGCCGCGAAATCGAGATACCGCTCGCCAGTCTCGCCGATCAAATAGCAGCCCTCGCCTCGCACCGGGCGCACGCCGCAGCGCGGGTACACTGGCATGAGTGGGGTGATCGGCATGATGACGCGCTCCTAGCAGAAACAAAAACGGCGGCCCGTGCAGGGGCCGCCGGAGCGGACATTTACTTGGCGAGACTGGTAAGCGTCAACCTCGTCATAATCGCGCGCGATGTCCTTTGTCGCTGCCGCGTTGCACAAGTCGATTCCATCCTAGAATATGTCGCCGCCAGTATATACTTCATGATGGAAAGGACTGTTGGCTCAAAGGGGGAAGTCTCATGAAGAAGATTTACACCGTTCGTCCCGGCGATACTCTCGGCAGCATCGCGCGCGGTTTGAACATAGGTGTCAACGACTTGCTCGCCTTGAACCCGCAGATCACCAATCCCAACCTGATTCGGTCGGGCCAGCAGATCGTTCTTCCTGACGGCAGCGACCGGAGCGCGCTGTTGGTCGGTGCCGCGACCGAAACCGCCGCCGACGGCGATCCACTGTGGCTTTCGCTCGCCTTGCGCGAGGAGGATGCCGGCGTCGCCGAGTTCAATCCGGGCAGCAACCCTCGCATCGTCGAATATCTCGCGACCTGCAAAGGCTTGAGCGCGGCGCAACGCAACGACGACAACACCGCCTGGTGCTCGGCCTTCGTCAACTGGTGCATGGTGAACGCAGGCAAGAAGGGCACCGACTCGGCGTGGGCGCTCGATTGGCGGGGCTGGGGCGTCGAAGATCCGTCGCCCAAGCGCGGCAGCGTCGTGGTGTGGGAGCGGATCGTGGGCGGCAAGGTGCTCGGCCACGTCTCGTATCTGCTCGACGATCAGGGCGCGAAATTGCTCGTGCTGGGCGGCAACCAGTCGAACCGCGTCCATCGCGCGCTCTATCCGCGCGACGGCAAGCTCGGCCTGACGCTCTATCGCAATCCGGTGTTCCGCAAGCCGGCCTGACCGGCTTCTTGCCGGCTTGGACTCAAGTCGCTCCGTTCGTCCTGAGTAACTGCCGAGTAGCCCGAAGGGCGTATCGAGGTAGTGTATCGAAGGACAGGCCCCGAGCGCCACCTGTGCTTCGATACGGGCTCTCGATACGGCGCAAGCGCCTACTCGATCCCTACTCAGCACGAACGGGTGGGGGTACTGCCAGTGCGCTTCAGCTTTTCAGCCGCCAGCCGCGCGCCAGCAATTGATAGCACAATACGAACAGCACAATGTCGACGCCCAGCACGACAATGCTGCCGATCAGCACCGGCGAGTCGGCGCTGCCGAGGAAGCCGTAGCGGAAGCCCGAGATGATGTAGAAGAACGGGTTGGCGTGGCTGAACGCGCGGAACGCCGGCGCGAGCCGATCGACCGAGTAGAAGGTGCCCGACAGCAGCGACAGCGGCGCCACCACGAAATTGGTGACGGCGGCGGCATGATCGAACTTCTGCGCCCAGATCGAGGTCAGCACGCCGAGCAGCGACAGGAACAAAGCGCCGAGGAAGCCGAACCACAACACCGCGAGCGGATGCAAGGGCATCACATGCACGCCCGGATAGAGCAGCATCGCACACCACACTACGAAGCCGACGAGGAACGCGCGCGTCATCGCGCCGCCGAGCAGCGCGGCGAGCACCTCCAGCGTCGAGAGTGGCGGCATCAGATAATCGACGATCGTGCCCTGGATCTTGCCGGCGAGCAGCGAGAAGCTGGCATTGGCGAACGCCGGCCCCATCATGCCCTGGCTGATGATGAGTCCCGGCGCGATGAAATCGGCGAAGGGGATGTCGATTCCGCCGACCTGCACCGGCCGTTTCGCGCCGGTCGCGATCGTAAAGACGATCAGGAACAGCAGCGTCGTAATCGCCGGCGCCCAGATCGTCTGCAGGTGGACCTTGAAGAAACGCCGCACCTCCTTGATATAGAGCGTTCGCAGGCCGCCCCAGTTCACGTCCTTGATGACGGGAACGCCGGGAGCGTTGCGAACCGCCGACTGGATTTCGCCGGATGGGGGGTGGCTGCTCATGGCGCGATCGGTTAGTCGCTGCCGCCACTGCCCGCAACCCGGCACGTAGGGAAGATAGATTTCATGGCCTGGACCGACGAACGGATCGATACGTTAAGAAAGATGTGGGAAGACGGCCAGACCGCCAGCCAGATCGCCGAGGCACTCGGGCAGGTCAGCCGCAACGCGGTGATCGGCAAGGCGCATCGACTCGGCCTGCAATCGCGCCCGTCGCCGGTGAAGCCTAACGAGGTCGCGGTGGAGGTCGCCGCCAAGCCCGTCGTCGAACCCGCCGCGCCCAAGCCGGTCGTCGCCGCACTGCCCGAGGTCTCCAAGCCGGTCGAAGTCGTCGCCGCGCCGCCCGCCGACCCGGTTTTCGAAGCCGATGAGGACGAGGATGCTGAAATTTCAGACGCGCCGGTCGCCGCACCCGCGCCGGTAGCACCCCCGCAGCCGATCCTGCGTTCGGTCGGCCCCGGCGGCTTCCTGCGCCAGTCGCCCGGCGAGCAGCAGGCGCCGATCACGCCCGCGCCGCCACGTCGCCTCGTTCCGGCCAAGCCTTCGGCCGACATGGCCGGCAAGACGACGCTGCTCGATCTCAGCGACCGCATCTGCAAATGGCCGCTCGGCCACCCCGGCGAGCCCGATTTCCACTTCTGCGGCGACAAGGTGAACCCCGGTTTCCCCTATTGCGTCGCGCATTGCGGCCACGCCTATCAGGCGCAGCTCCCGCGCCGCGACCGCCGTCCGCCGCCGCCGCTTCCCTTCGGCGGCCCGCGCGTCCGCTAAGGAACGGAACCGACAGTCCGGGGTTGCGCATGAAAAGGGGACATCATGCGCAACATCCTGTTTCTGGCGGCAATGCTCGCCGCCACGCCCGCGTTCGCCGAAGAGCGCGACTATTGCCCGTCGCGCCCCGATCTCGGCCGCCCCGCCTGCACGATCGCACCCGGCCACGTCTCGGTCGAAACCGCGCTCGCCGACTGGACGCTCGAAAAGGATTCGGACGGCCGCACCGACACCGTGCTGATCGGCGATACGTTGGTGCGCGTCGGACTGACCAATACGATCGAAGCCCAGATCGGCTGGACGCCCTACGGTCACGTCCGCACCCGCGACACCGCGAGCGGCGCGGTCGAGAGCAGGGGCCGCACCGGCGACGTAACGCTGGGCGTAAAGGTCAATCTCCAGAACCCGGACGGCAAGGGCCTGTCCGCCGCCGTGCGCCCGTTCGTGATCGTCCCGGTCGGGCGGATGCCGGTCGGCTTCGGGGATTGGGGAGCGGGAATGACGGCACCCGTCTCCTACGAACTGAACGAGACGCTCAAGGTGCAAGTCACTCCAGAAGTCGAGGCTGCCGTCGGTAAAGATGGGCACGGTCGCCATTTCGCGGCGAGCGGCACGCTCGGTCTCGGCGTTGAACTGACCAAGGCGCTGACCGCCACCATCGAAGCGCAGGTGCTGCGCGACGACGATCCCGAGCAAAAGACCACTCAGACGTTCGGCGCGCTGTCGCTGGGGTGGATGGTCAGCAAGACGATGCAACTCGATATCGGTGGTATCGCCGGGCTCAATCACGACACGCCGGACGCTGAACTCTATCTCGGAATCTCCCGGCTTTTTTGATCGGGATATTTCGCCAGAGCTTGGCGTATTATCCGGTGTGTTGGTTCGGTATGCCGCGTGTGGCCAATCGTGTATTTTTCTATAGTGTTGATTTCATGGGATAAAGAAAACTGGCACGGTGGATGCAATACCCTTGGCGCGGCGCAACGAGCCGCTTGCCATCGGAGATTACGCCATGTTGAAGACCATCCTGTTCGCCGCCGTCGCCTCGTCCGCGCTCCTCGCCTCACCGTCGATCGCCGCTCCCACGGGCACCCCGGAAGGCGCCCGTATCGAAGTCAGCACCGCGCCGATCGCCACCACGCCCGCCAAACGCGAGACCCGCTATTGCGTGATCGACACAATCACCGGCTCGCTCATTCCGCGCAAGGAATGCCACACGCGCAAGGACTGGATCGATCTGACCGGAACCGATCCGCTCGCGAAGAACTGAACCCGATCGGGGTCGCTGCGGCGCGCGGCACTGTCCGCGCGCCGCGTCTCGCCGGCTCAAAGCGCCTTTTCGTAGACCTGATAGACCTTGTTGATCTCGCAGTTGATCGTTGTCGCGATCGACCGCATCCCCTGATTGTCGTCCAGAATCCAGCCGATCTCACTCCGCGTCGAGCCGTAATTGGCGACCGAGGTACGACGGATATATTCGATCATCATGAAGGCCAATTGGCTCGCCATGCGCGAGGCCTGCAACTCCTTGACCACGCCCATCAACGGCACGCGCATCGTCCTCACCTTGGGCTTGCGCAGCCACCACAGCAGTTTGAAGACGTTGAACGGGAACAGGTTGCCCTTGAACGGCGTGATCGCCTCGTTGAGATCGGGCAGCGTGATCATGAAGGCGACCGGCTTGCCGTCGAGTTCGGCGATTCGGATGAGGTCGTTGAACACGATCGGCTTCAGCTTGACGCCGACGTCCTTGATCTCGGGCGGGGTGAGCGGAACGAAGCCCCAATTGTCCGACCATGCATCGTTGAGGATGGCGAGGATGATCGCCGCTTCCTCGTCGAACTTCTTCTTGTTGACCTCGCGCACGACGATGCGCGGGTTCTTCTCGCCCGATTTGATGATCCGCTGGACGAGCGGCGGGAATTCCTTGCGGATATCCAGCTCGTAGGTCAGCAACTGCTTGACCGGGTGATAGCCGGCGCCTTCGATCCAGCCGCGATATTCGGGCTTGGCATGGCCCATCATGATCGTCGGCGGATGATCATAGCCCTGGATCAGCAGACCCGGCTCTTCCCAGATCGACATGCTGATCGGCCCGAGCACGCGGTTCATGCCCTGGCCGCGCAGCCAATCCTCGGCAGCCTTGATGAGGGCTGCGGCGACTTCGCCGTCTTCGGCTTCGAGCAGCCCGAACTGGCCGCAGCCCGGGCCGAAGCCCTGATCGCTCGGCATTTCCAGCGCGAGCGTGTCGATATGCGCCGAAACGCGGCCGACCACCGCGCCGCCGCGCTCGGCGAGGAACAGTTGCGCCTTGGCGTGGCTGAACCAGCCGTTCTTTTCTGGCGTGATCAATCCGAGCGCTTCGCCCTTCAGCGGCGGCACCCAGTTCGGGTCGTTGGCATAAAGCCGGAACGGCAGTTCGATGAATGCCTTGCGATCCGCCTTGCTCTGGATCGGCCGGATCGTGAAATCTTGACTCGCCACGGTGGATAAGCCTCTCGCTAAAGCGTCGCGCACGCGCGTGGCGCGAAGCGCACAAGCCGCAGCGCGCGCGGCGCGTCAAGCCGTTACCGTCAGTGTCGTGCTGTCGGAGCGCGAGCGATCGGGATCGCCGGCAGGCTTGGACGATTTGACCTCCTGTTCCTGCCACCATGCGGCCACTATATTGGGGCAATGGACAGCCTTATGACGAGCATGACCTTCGCCAGCCGCAGCGACGCCGATAAGATCGGCGCCTCCGCGCGTGCGGCCATCGACCGGACGGTCGACGACAAGGCGATGTTGCGCGCCGCCGCCGAGCTGACGCGCGACCTCCACGCGCCGAACCCGACGACCTATTGGGTGGACTTCCTGACCTCGGCAGTGGTCGGCTATGCCGCGCTGGCGGTGGCGATGCTGTGGGTGTCGCCCTGGGCGATCCTCGCCGGTGGCGTCGCCGCCCTCGCATTGTACCGCGCCGCCAGCTTCATCCACGAGATCACACATATGAAGCCGAGTGCCGTGCCCGGCTTCCGTTTGGGGTGGAATCTGCTGTTCGGCGTGCCGATGATGGTGCCGTCGTTCATGTACGAGGGCGTCCACACCATCCACCACACCCGCACCCGCTACGGTACGGTCGAAGATCCCGAATATCTGCCGCTCGCGCTGATGAAACCGTGGACGCTGCCGCTGTTCGTGCTGACCGCGCTGCTCGCGCCGATCGCTTTGGTGGCGCGTTATGCGGTGCTGGTGCCGCTGTCGGTGGTGATCCCGCGCTTGCGGACGTGGTTGATCGAACAGGCATCCTCGCTGGCGATCAATCCGGCTTTCCGCCGCCGCCCGCCGGAGGGCGAATTGCGCACGCGCTGGCTGTGGCTGGAGGCCGCAACCAGCGTCTGGGCGATCACATTGGTGGCCCTGGTCGCGGGCGGCGTGATTCCGCTGCGCGCCTTCGCGATCTTCCTCGGCATCTACGCCGTCTCGACGTTGCTCAACCAGGTCCGCACGCTGGTCGCGCATCTGTGGGAGAACGAGGGCGATGCGATGAGCGTCACCGCGCAATATCTCGACAGCGTCAACGTGCCGCCGCCGAGCTACCTGCCGTTCCTGTGGGCGCCGGTCGGCCTGCGCTATCACGCGCTCCACCATCTCGTGCCGAGCGTGCCATATCATGCGCTCGGCGAGGCGCATCGCCGGCTGGTCGCGATGCTGGGCACCGAGTCGCCATATCACGATGCGAACCATGCCGGCCTCGCCCCGTTGGTCGCGCGGCTGGTCCGCAGCACGACCCGCGCCCGCTGAATGTCCGAAGGCAGCGGACGTGACGCGCTTGGCGTGTGGCTGAAGTTCCTGGGCCTGCTCGCAGTGCTGCTGGTGTTCGGCCTGGTGATTTTCGGACTGCGGCGCGCGCTGTGACCAGTCACGCCTGAACGACAGAGCAAGCCCCGGCGGGAACCCGGAGCTTAAAGCGCTTGCCCGTCGTCAACCGTGTACAGTCTCAGCGCGCGGTCGCTGACGCCGAGCGCCGCTCCGGCGGCGCGCCAGGCCGCGATGTGTGGCATCTCGAAATGCGCGTCGAGCGCGGCGCGGTCGCGCCAGCGCTCGGTGATGTGGATCAGGCCGGGATCGAGCACATCTTCGGCGAAGCGATATTCGAAGCAGCCGTCCTCGGCGCGGGTGGCCGTCACCAACGCTTCGATCGCGCTGCGTGCGGCAGCGACGTTTTCGGCGGGGAAGCGGATCGTGCCGACGATCAGCAGCATGACGTCACTCCTCGGTGCGGATCAGCACGGTTTCGCCGATCATCAGGAACAGCAGGAACGCGCCCCATGCCGCCAGAAACGGCGGGTAGGCGCCAAGATTGCCCATCGCCAGCGCGAAATTGTCGGCGACGAAGTACAGAAAGCCAAGGCCCATGCCGATCACCGCGCGCACGAACAGCTTGCCCGATCGCGCGATGCCGAACGCGGCGACCGCCCCCAGCAGCGGCATCAGCATCGCCGACATCGGCCCCGACAGCTTATGCCAGAGCGTGCCTTCCAGCGATGCGGTCGGCCGGCCGGCAGCGGTGAGGTCGGCAATCGCGGATTGAAGGTCGCCGAACGAAAGTCCGTCGGCATCGACGCTCGACAGCGAGAATTGATCGGGCCGTACACCGTGACCGATCACGATCGATCCGAGCGGCGTCACCTTGTCGGCGGCGAGGTCGAAGCGAGTCGCCGGCCAGATCCGCCAGCCGTCGCCCTCGCGTTTGCCGTGGAGCGCCTTGGTGATCGTCGCGAGCGAACCCCCTTCGCGGTCGAACAAGGTCACGCCGCCGAGGATCGCCGCGTTACCGCGCCCCTTGATCTGATCGACCTGAATGAGATCGTCGCCGTCGCGCACCCATACGTTCGAGCGATCGCCACGGTCGATCGGCAACGGGCCGTAATTGACCTTCTGCCACTGGTCGAGCGTCGCGGTGGCGCGGGCGACGATGCGATCGTTGAAGCTGAACGACAGCAGAGCGACGCCGAAGCTCGCCACGATCAGCGGTGCGAGGATCTGGTGCGCCGACAGCCCTGACGCTTTCAGTGCGATGACTTCGCTGTTCTGATTGAGCGTCGTCAGCGTGATGATCGCGCCGAGCAGCACCGAATAGGGCAGGAAGGTCGAGATGATCTGCGGCACGCGCAGACCGATATAATGCCAGATCTGCGTGTCGCCATTGCCGGCATACGCGAGGATCTTGCCCGATTCGGTGAGCAGGTCGAGCGATTGCAGCACCAGCACCAGCACGCCGAGGATGGCGAAGGTGCGGATCAGGAACATCTTCGCCATGTACAGCGCGACGGTGCGCGACGGGAACATCGCGGTCATGCCCGTGCCTCCCGGCCGCGGCGCGGCAACAGCCGGCCGATCGCCTTGGCCGCCTTGGCCGCGCCACGTTCCAGCGCGCCGATCGGCTGGCCGCCGGGCACGAACGCGATCGTATAGAACATCCACAGCACGAGGCTGGCGAACACCGCGAACGGAACCCACAAAGCGATGATCGGGTCGATCTTGCCCAGCCCGCCCACCGCCATGCCGTATTCGTTCACCTTGTGATACGCGACGATCATGATGATGCCGAGGAACACGCCGATCGCCGAGGAGGATCGCTTCGGCGGCACGCCGAGCGCGAGGCCGAGCAGCGGCAGCAGGAACATCGTGCAGACCTCGACGATGCGGAAATGGAACGCGGCGCGGCTAGTGTCGCGGGTTTCCTTGTCGGCATGGCGGTCATGGCCGAGCTTGGCGAGTGTCGGCAGCGTCATTTCCAGGTTGCTGCTGCCCTGGGTGCGGAAGTTTTCGTATTTGGGCAGCGCGATCGGCAGGTCGTGCGAGGTGAAAGTCAGCACGCGCGGCGTCGCGAAATTGAGCGCCTTGTTCACGAGCGTGCCATTGGTCAGCCGGAAAATAATCTCATCCGGGTTGTCGGTGGCGAGGAACTGGCCGCTTTGCGCGGTGACGGCGTACCAGTCGCCCTTCTTGTCGGCATATTGCACGAAGATGCCCGAGAGCTTGCGGCCGTTGTCACGGCTGTGCTCGATCCGCACGGTGCCGCCGTTGGGGAAGTGGGTGAACTCGCCGACCTTGATCGAGGCGCCGAGCGCGCCGGTGCGCAGTTCGAAGCGCAATTTCTCGTAGGAATAGCGCGCGTCGGGCTGGATGAAGCCGACGATCGCGAGATTCACCGCCGCGAGCGTTATCGCATAGAGGAACGGCACGTACAGCAGCCGCAGATAGCTCATGCCGACCGCACGCATCACATCGAGTTCCGACGAGGTGGCGAGCCGGCGGAAGGCGAGCAGCACGCCGAGCAGCAGCCCGATCGGAATGCCGAGGCCGAGATATTCGGGCAGCAGATTGGCGAGCATCCGCCACACGACGCTGATCGGGCCACCCTCGGTCGCGACGAAATCGAACAGGCGCAACATCCGGTCGAGCACCAGCAGCATCGCCGAGATGACCAGAGTCGAGAACAGCGGCACCGCGATCAGCCGGGCCATGTAGCGGTCGATGGACTTCATGGGCTGGCTTTGGCGGCTTTTTGCTGGGGACGTGTGGAGGAGAGACCGAAGCGCCGGGCTATATCGGCCTATGCCGCGCGCGTCAGCTACGAAATCATTCGGCGGCGATGTGGCTCTCGGTGGCGCCCGGCGCGGTGATCGCATCGTGGATCGCGGCTTCCAGCCCGGCAATGGTGAACGGTTTGCGCAGCACGACATGGCCACCGAATTCGGCTTCGCAGGCCTCGCCCGCGAATCCGGTGACGAACAGCACCGCCAGGTCTGGGCGGCGCAGCAGCAGTCCGGCCACCATCTCCGGCCCGGTCTGGCCCGGCATCAGCACGTCGGAAATCACCAATGTCGTCGCCGGATCTGCGGCGAGCAGCGCGGGTGCGGCGAGCGGATCGCCGCACGCGACCGCACGGTGGCCGAGTTCCTCCAGCGCGCCCATCGTCGCGGCAAGCACGCGCGGATCGTCCTCGACGACGAGGATGTCGAGTGCGGCTGGCGCTATGTCGGCGGGGAGGGCAGGCGGCGTCGCGGCCGGCGCGGCCTGGCCCGTGTGGCGCGGCAGATACAGCGTCACGGTGGTGCCCTCGCCGGGCGCCGAGCGCAGCGCGACCTCACCCTCGGCCTGCCGCACGAAGCTGAACACCTGGCTCAGCCCGAGTCCGGTGCCCTTGCCGACCGGTTTGGTGGTGAAGAACGGTTCGAACACGCGCTCCATCACCTCGGGCGTCATGCCGCTGCCGGTGTCGGAGACCGCGATGCTGACATATTCGCCGGCCGGACATGCGCCGACCGCGCCATGCGACAGAGCCGTGCCCGCCGTGGTGATGGTGAGCTGGCCGCGCCCGTCCATCGCGTCGCGCGCGTTGACCGCGAGATTGAGGATGACGTTCTCGAGCTGGTGCCGGTCCGCGCGCGTATGCCAGCCGCTGCCCGCGTCCCGCACCGTCACGGTGACGGCATCGCCGAGCGTGCGATCGAGCAGATCGGACATGCCCGCGACCAGCGCGCCCGGCTCGACTGGCTCGGTATGCAGCGCATCCTCACGCGAGAAGGCAAGCAGCCGCCGGGTCAGTTCGGCGGCGCGGTTCGCGCCCTCGGTCGCGCTGTCGATGTGGCGGTTGGCGGCGGTGGGGTCGAGCGCGATCTGCCGGCGCGCCAGTTCGAGACCGCCGAGCACCACCGCGAGCATATTGTTGAAATCGTGCGCGATGCCGCCGGTGAGTTGACCGATCGCCTCCATCTTCTGGATCTGGCGGAGCTGCGCCTCCTGCGCGCGCAGCTCGGCGGTCGCGGCGGCGACGGCGGCCTGCAGGTCTTCGGCGCGCGCGCGCTCGGCGGCGGTTTCCGCCTGCGCGATCGCTTCGAACCCGAGCGCCTGCACCATCACCCAGCCGAGCAGGATCGCGCCGATCACGATCAACAGCCCGAACACCGCCAGCACCTTGGCGACATCGTTCGAATGCGCGACCGCCGCCATCGCGCTGGCCGTGCGCTGGTCGAGCAGCACATGCTCGCGCCGGGAAATCTCGTTCAGCAGTGCGTTGATCCGGGCAAGTTTGGGTGAGGTGCCGGCACGGTAATAGAGGCCGAGCGCCTGGTTGTTTTTTTTGTACCGCGTGCTCAGCGCGATCAGTTCGAGTTCGGCGCCGCGCGCGCCATACGCGTCGGCGAGGTCGCTAATCGCGTTCGCCTGTTCGGGGTTGTCTGCGGTGTCGCGCCGCAGCTTGTCGATCTGCGAGCCGGCGACCTGCCATTGCTCCGCATATCGCCCGCCGAGCGCACGGTCGCCGCTGATGACGTAGCGGCCGAGCGCCGCCTCGGCATCGGCGATCGTGCCCGCCAGCGTGCGCGCGAGGATCATCACCTCATAGCTGTGCCGCTCGCGCTGCTGCGCTTCGTCGCGCTGGCGATTCGCGCCGGACAAGGTGAAAATCAGCCCGACGAGCACCGACAGGCCCAGCAGCGCCATCACGACCAGCATGATGGTGCGCCATGCCGCGCTGGAGGTGTGTTCCGCCCCCGCGTCGCCCTCGGTCCCGCTCATCGTTTCACGTTACTATGCTGCGCGACTCGGGGAAAGCCGGGACTCCCCTTAATCGATCGCCCCCACGGCCTGTCCCGACGCCTTGAACAGGGCGAGGATCGTCTCGACCTGCTCGGCGCTGTGTTCCGCGCAAAGCGAGCAGCGCAGCAGGTACGTGCCAGCCGGCGTCGCGGGCGGGCGTGCCATGTTGACGTAGAGGCCACCCTCCAGCAGCGACTGCCACAGCGCCACCGCTTGCGTCTGGTCCTTGAGGATCACCGCGATGATCGCCGATTGCGGCGTCTCGGTGCCGAGCGTGTAGCCCATTTGCTTGAGGCCGCCATGCAGCCGCTTCGAATTGGCCCACAGATGCGCGCGCTTCTCGCCGGCATGCATCAGCTTGCGGATCGAGGTCGCGGCGGTCGCTACCACTGACGGCGGCAGCGAGGCGGTGAACACATAAGGCCGGCACACCAGCCGCATCACGTCGAACTTGGGATGGTTCGACACGCAGAACCCCCCGACCGTGCCGACCGATTTGGAGAAGGTGCCGACCACGAAATCGACATCCGCTTCGACGCCCTGCTCCTCGTATACGCCGCGCCCGTTCGGCCCAAAGAAGCCCATGCCGTGCGCCTCATCGACCAGCACCATGCAGCCGTGCTTCTTCGCCACTGCGACCATTTCGGGCAGCGGCGCGATATCGCCGAGCATCGAATAGACGCCTTCGAGCACGACAAGCTTGCCCGGCTCCCTGGGCAGACGGCCGAGGCGCTTGTCGAGATCCTCGACCGAATTGTGGCGGAAGCGCACGATCTCGGCATTGCCGAGCGCGCAGCCGTCATAGATCGAGGCGTGGCTGTCGGCGTCGAGAATGATATACTCGCCCTTGCCGGCGAGCGTCGAGATCATGCCGAGATTGGCCTGATATCCGGTCGAGAACACCATCGCGTGCTCGGTGCCGTAGAATTCTTTCAGCGCCGCTTCGCAATCCTTGTGCGGCGAATAGGTGCCGTTGAGCACGCGGCTGCCGGTGGTGCCCGATCCGAACTGGTCGAGCGCGTCCTTGCCGGCGGCGATCACGTCCGGGTCGAACGTCATGCCCATGTAATTGTAGGTGCCGAGCAGGATCGTCTCCTTGCCCTTGATGATCGCGAGCGTGGGGGACTTCACCTCGTCCATCACGATCGCGAACGGGTCGCGCACGCCGGTCGCCATCAGCGCCTCGCGCTCGGCGATCAGCGCGTCGAATTTGGAGAACAGGTCGCGTTCTGGCGCCACCTCGGCGGGGAAGGCGGGCAGGGCGTCGGCGGTGGCAGCGGCTTCGGTCATGATCTGTCTCAGGCTTTCAGGCTCATCACGGCATCGACGAGCTGGCCGATCGTCTCGATCTCGGCCTGCATGTTCATGGTGATGATGATGTCGAACTCGTCCTCGATCGCCGCGACGAAATCCATCACCGTCAGGCTGTCCCATTCGAGATCGCCCTGGAAGGTGGTCGCCTCGGTCAGTGCGACACCCTTCTTGTTGAACGGCTCGATCTGGCTGGTAACGGTTTCGAAAACGGTGGCGCGGTCGCTCATGGAGATCCTTCGGGAGTAGGGCCGCACGGACGTTGCCAAGCAAATGCGGCGGCATTCGGACGATTCTATAGCAGGCTGTGTTCGCGATACCATGCCGCCGTCGCAGCAAGTCCTGCGGGCGTCGGGATTTGCGCGTGCCACAGCGCAGGATCGGGCGCGCGGGCAGGATCGATCGTCCAGTCGGGATGGCAGAAATAGCCGACCCGGTCGGGCGTGAGCTTGGCCTTGTCGCCGCGCGTGAGCCGGTCGAGCCGTGCCGCCGCGAGCATCACCGGCTTGGGCAGATCGATCGCCAACACGCGGCGGCCGACCGCCGTGCCGATCGCGCGCGCGAAGTCGCGGTGCGTCCAGCCGCCGGGGCGGCCATCGTCCGCCTCGTAGATGACTTGGCCCGGGTTGGTGGCGACGACCGCGAGCAACAAGCGCGCCAGATCATCGACATGGATCACGGCCAGCTTGCCGGGCGGTGGCAGCAGCGCGATGCCGTGCTTCGCGGCGCGAAACATGTCGAGCCAATCGGTATCGCCCGGGCCGAACACACCGGAAGGACGTACCATCGTCCAGTCCAGACCAGATGCGGTGACCACGTCCTCCGCGCCGTGCTTCGACCAACCGTAGACCGAAAGCTGCGGCTCGCGCGCCGCCAGCGACGAGACATGGACGAAGCGGCGCACGCCTGCCGCGCGCGCGGCATCCACCACGGCCTGCGTGCCGGTGATGTTGCCGGCGACGAAACCCTCCCGCGTCGGCGTGTTGACGACGCCCGCGACGTGGATGACGACATCCGCGCCCGCCACGAGCTCGTCGAGCGCGCGCGTATCGTCGAGCGCACCCGCGACCCACGTCACACCCTCACGCGCCGGCTGCGTCCGGCGCGTGAGCGCACGCACGCGATAGCCAGCAGCAAGCGCCTGTTCGATCAGCCGTTTGCCCACGAAGCCGGTGCCGCCGGTGATGGCGAGCGTGATCATTGCGAAAGGTTCCTGGTGAACGCGGCGGTCGCCGCCAGCGCCACATGGCTCCCCTCCCTGGAAGGGAGGGGTGGGGGGGGGGCTGGTCGGTAGGCGGGCGCAACTTTACCGCGCGGGCCGACCCACCCCCGACCCCTCCCTTCCAGGGAGGGGAGTATGTTGCGGGCGAGAAGGCTCACAACAGCGCCATATGGTTGCGATGCACCAGTGCAGCACGCGGCGCATAGCCGAGGATGTCCGCGAGATCGCCGCTGCGCCGCCCGGTAATCAGCCCGGCTTCCCCCGCATCATATTCCGCCAGTCCGCGCGCGAGCGTGCGGCCGTCGTCGGTGCAGATCGCGACGAGATCGCCACGCCGGAAATCGCCTTCGACGCGAGTCGCGCCCGCCGCGAGCAGGCTCGCCCCGCCGCGCAGCGCCTTGGCCGCGCCGGCATCGACATGGATCGTACCACGCGCGGTCAGCCCACCCGCCAGCCACGCCTTGCGCGCGGGCGCGGATTTCTCGGCGACGAACACGGTATGCCGCGCCACCGTCGACAGCGGCCGCTCGATCCGCCCGCTCGCGATGGCAAGGTTGGCGCCCGCCGCATTGGCAATGCGCGCGGCGGCGATCTTGGACACCATCCCGCCCGATCCCATGCCCGATGCCGAACCACGATCCGCCATCGCCTCGATCGCGGCGTCGATCCGCTCGACCCGCGCGATATGCACCGCGCCGGGCAAGGCCGGGTTGCGATCGTACAGCCCGTCGATATCGGAGAGCAGCACCACGCCCTGCGCGCCCGCCGCTTGCGCCACGCGCGCGGCGAGCCGGTCATTGTCGCCGAAGCGGATCTCCGCAGTCGCGACGCTGTCATTCTCGTTGAGCACCGGCACCACGCCCAGGCCGAGCAGCCGGTCGAGCGTCGCGGCGGCGTTGAGATAGCGGCGGCGATCCTCGAGATCGTCGAGCGTTACGAGAATTTGCGCGGCAGTCAGCCCCTCGGCGCCAAGCGTCTCGGCCCAGACCTGACTGAGCGCGATCTGCCCGACAGCGGCGGCGGCCTGCGCATCCTCAAGGCTCGCACGGCCACCCTTGGGCAACCCGAGCCGCCGCGCGCCAAGCGCGATCGCCCCCGACGACACCACCGCGACCTGCTGCCCGGCGTGTGCGCGCTCGGCGATATCGGCGGCGATCCCCGCCAGCCACGCGCGCCGCACGCCGCCGTCGGGATCGACGAGCAGCGCCGAGCCGATCTTGACGATCAGGCGCGGGCAGGTGGCAGGCGGAAACAAAGGCATCGCCTCGCCGCTTAGCGCGAGGCGGGCGATCCGCCAATCGAATCAGCGCGCGAAGATTTCGGCGTGGGTCAAATCCGTCGCCACCGAAGGGAGATGGATGTCGGCCGGCTCCTGATACGCGATGTCGGTCCATGACGTCGGGCCGGTGCGCTGGACGACGCGGAGCCGTTCGGTCGCGATATCGACGAAGACGATCGTATCGATGCTCGGGAGTTCCTTATACTCTTCGAGCTTGATCCGCAGGTCCGTGCGGGCAGTCCCTGCCGACAGCACTTCGAACACGACCTGAGGATCGTCGAACGCCTTCGCATCATCATCCACGGCGGTATCGCGTCCGCAATAGATCGACACATCAGGATAGCGCACCGACCGATCCCGCGTGCGCGCGGCCATATCCGAATTATACGGCGTACAGCCCGTACCCCGCAACCGACCACCGAGCGACAGCAACAGATTGAACTGCACGCGCGCATGGCGCGCCGTTCCGCCCGCCATCATCCGTATCACGCCATTGTCGAGTTCGGCCTTGCGCTCGCCGAAGTCGATGTCGAGGAATTCCTCGGCGGTCAGCAGCGGATAATCAGGTTGAGTCGCCATATGGCGACGATATCAGAACCCGCCTGCCGCTTAAACCGGCGACCACTCGATCGCATCCTCGCCTTCGTCGTCCGCCGCGACCGTCGCCGCGTCCGGCCCGATCGCCTCGAGCAGCCGGTCGAGCGCCCAGTCGGTGCCGGTGCCGGCTGCGCCCGAGATAGCGATCACTTCCTCGCCGCTCGCTTCCTCAAGCTCGGCGAGCAGCGCCGCAATCAGTTCGTCGTCGAGCGTGTCGATTTTGTTGAGCGCCACGACGACCGGCTTGTCGATCAGCCCGCCGCCGTAATTCTCCAGCTCGTCACGCACGATGCGGTAGCTTTCGCCGACATCCTCGTCATTGGCGTCGACGAGGTGGAGCAGCACCTTGCAGCGTTCGATATGGCCAAGGAAACGGTCGCCGATGCCGGCACCCTCGGCGGCACCTTCGATCAGGCCGGGAATGTCGGCGACGACGAACTCGCGCTGGTGATGGCGCACCACGCCGAGCTGCGGGCGCGTGGTGGTGAAGGCATAGGCGCCGACCTTGGCCTGCGCGTTGGTGACGGCGTTGATGAAGGTGGATTTGCCGGCATTCGGCAGCCCGACCAGCCCGGCGTCTGCGAGCAGCTTGAGCCGCAGCCACAGCCACGCCTCTTGATAGGGCCAGCCGGTGCCGTGCTGGCGCGGTGCGCGGTTGGTCGACGTCTTGTAGGTGGCGTTGCCGCGCCCGCCGTCACCGCCGCGCAGGAACACCTCACGCTGGCCGGCGTGGGTGAAGTCGAGCAGCACTTCCTCGCGCGCCTCGTCCATGATCTGCGTGCCGATCGGCACCTTGATGACGAGATCGTCACCGCCCGCGCCGGTGCGGTTGCTGCCCGATCCGCCATGTCCGCGCGGCGCGCGGAAATGCTGCGTGTAGCGGAAGTCGATCAGCGTGTTCAGCCCGGCGACCGCCTCGAAGATGATGTCGCCGCCCTTGCCGCCATTGCCGCCGTCCGGGCCGCCATATTCGATGAACTTCTCACGCCGGAAGCTGACGGCGCCGGGGCCGCCCGCGCCCGAGCGGACGAAGATTTTTGCTTGATCGAGAAAATGCATAGGCGCGCTCTAACGCTTTAGCGCAGCTAAAGCGAGGCCAGAGCGCGCCCGGCCGGCCTCGCCATCAGGCGAGGACCGACGGCGCGGCTTTGCCGCGCCGCCTCGGCGATGTTACCCCGCCCCCTTCAAAGCCGCCGCCCGCGCCGCGACCAGCGCGTCAGTCGCCAGCCCCCGCGCCGTCTCGCGGGGCAGCCCGAGCGCCTTCGCCATCGCTGGCCCGAGCAGCGCATCGCCCATCGCGACCAGCACCAGCCGTAACGTCTCCTCGCGGATATGCGTCGCCTGATCGGCCTCATCCTCGGCGAGGTCATCGACCAGCCGGTGGATTGCGCTCAGCACCGGATCGAGCGCATCGTGATTGCCCGACAAGATCATCCAGCTCGCCATCGCCCCGCCACCCTGCGCGAAGGCGTCGAAGGTGAGATCGACCACGTCGCGCGGATCGGCCTCGCCAGCGCGCGCCTGTTTGGCCACGTCGCCGATCCGCTGCGTGATCGTGCCCGCGAGATGGGCGATCAACGCGCTCTGCAGGCCCGCCGCGCTGCCGAAATGGTGGAGCAAATTGGCGTGGGTGCGCCCGATTCGCGCGGCCACCGCCTTGAGCGTCACCGCCTGCGGGCCGTTCTGGATGAGAATATCGCGCGCGGCCTCAATCGCCGCGATTCGCGACCGTTCCGGGCTGAGTCGTTTTGGCGCTATTGACACGAGTGTAAGTAATACCCAATTGATGGTCTGACTGAAGCTGTCTGGAGGTTTCCATGGCGAAAGCAACTACACCCGCCGATCTGACGATCACCCCGCGCGATCTGCGCTTTGGCCGCGGCATGCGCCGGGCACGTTGGTGGATGAACGACGATCCCGTCGCGACCGCCTTCTACAATGCGCTGTCGATCACCTTTCCGAAAGGCGAGGGCTTTTTCATCGAGAGCGTGCGCGCGTTCCGCGAAGGCACGCCGCCGCGTCTCGCCGCCGAGATCAACGCCTTCATCAAGCAGGAGGTGATGCACACGCGCGAGCATGTCGCGTTCAACCGCCACGTCACCGATCAGGGCTATGACGTGTCGCTGCTCGACCGGCATGTCGATGAGGCGCTGGCGATGACGGCGGACAAGCCGGCAATCGCCCAGCTCGCCGCGACGATGGCGCTCGAACATTTTACCGCGATTCTGGCGCACCAGTTGCTCGCCGAACCCCGCCACCTCGCCGGCGCGGAGCCGCAGGCGGCGGCGATGTGGCGCTGGCACGCCGCCGAGGAGATCGAGCACAAGGGCGTCGCTTATGATACCTGGCGGCACGCCACCCGAGACTGGCCGCGTCTGCGCCGCTGGGCGGTCAAGACGCTGGTCATGCTCAGCACGACGCGCAAGTTCTTCGTCGGGCGCTATCTCGGCATCATCGAGCTGCTCCGGCAGGACGGCATCACCGGCCCGCGCGCGCATCTCGGCGTGTTGCAGTATGCGCTGGTGCGGCCCGGCATGGTGCGCAAGATCCTCGGCGCGTGGTTCAGCTATTTCCTGCCGGGCTTCCACCCGTGGCGCGAGGATGACCGCAAGCTGATCGCGCGCGCCGAAAGCGACTATGCGGCGGCGGTGCTGCCGGCGGCCTAATCGCCGCCCGGCGCAGGTCGGGGGCGTCACGGTGTTTTCGAGGCCGCTGTTTCGATACACACGCATCCGCCCCGGCCTGCGCCGGGGCGGCGACATCAGGCGGCAAGGCTAAGCGCTTGATCCCCGATTCGCTCGTCCTCGAGATCGCACGCCAGCATCACGCTCGGCACGTCGCGCCCGCGTGCTCGCGAGAAGGTCGCCCCATGTCCGGTCTCGCGAAAACCCAGCTTGCCGAGCACCCGGCCCGAGGCGGGGTTGTCGACGAAATACCGCGAGTGCAGCCGCTTCAGCCCGAGCGCGTGGCGCGCCATGTGCAGAACGGCATGCCCGGCCTCGGTCGCATAGCCGCGCCCCCAGGCGCCCGGCGTCAGCCAATAGCCGAGTTCGGGTGCGCCACCGCTTTCGCGATCGAGCGCAATCGCGCCGATCAGGCGGGGGGCAGGGGTGTCATGCGCGAGGATCAGCAGCGTCACGTCGGTCGCGCCGCGCGGGATCGCCAGCCACTCGGCGGCATCGCCATCCGCATAGGGCCAAGGCACGCGCGCCAAGTTCATGGCCACGCTCTCATGCGCGACCGCCTGCGTCAGCGCAGGCGCATCTTCCGGCCAGCCGGGGCGCAGCGTCAATCTGGGAGTCCGGGCGAACATTTCGAAAACTCTCCTCGTCGTTGCGCGGGCACCTGCCATATCGGGATGACATGGGGGCGACAGCGCCGTGGAGGGAGCATGAAAAAAGGGAGCCGGGGCGACCCGTCTCCCTTTTTCGGTATCCTGTCGGACACCCGGATCGCCCTGGTGGGCAACCCGGCCGGTTGCCCGTTATTCGGCGGCTTGCGCCACCAGTTCCACCGAACAGAATTTGCGGCCGAGCTTGCCTTCCTTGAAGGTCACGCGGCCATCCGTAAGCGCGAACAGGGTATGATCCTTGCCCATGCCGACGTTGGTGCCCGGGTAGAACTTGGTCCCGCGCTGGCGCACGATAATGTTGCCCGGCACGACGATCTCGCCACCGAACTTCTTCACGCCGAGGCGACGACCGGCCGAATCACGACCGTTGCGCGACGAACCGCCTGCTTTTTTATGTGCCATCTCGTGAGACTCCTTACGCCTGCGCCGACTCGCCGCCGATGGCGGTGATCTTCAGGATCGTGTGCTGCTGGCGGTGGCCGTTTTTACGACGATAGTTGTGACGACGACGCTTCTTGAAGACGATGACCTTCTCGGCCTTCGCCTGCGCGATGATCTCGGCGGAGACGGTCAGCCCCTCGACCGACTTCAGCTCCGAGCCTTCGCCCGCGAGCAGGATGTCGCCGAGCGTAATCGACGAACCGGCTTCGCCGTCGAGCTTCTCGACGACGATCTTGTCTCCAGCGGCAACGCGATATTGCTTGCCGCCCGTGCGCACGATTGCGAACATGGCCCTCATCACTTTCAAAACATCGATACCCCACGCTCGGGCAGGCCCGGCGCGGGAAAGAAGCGCCAGCTATGCGAAGGTGGCTCCGCTGTCAACCGCAGAAGCGTGGCGCGAAGGTGCGATCGGAAAAGCGTTGCATCGATGCACCACATCGGGACGAAACCGATTTTCCTGACGATAGGTGGCCCCGGACATGAAGTTTATGTTGCATTGCGGGGAAGGTTATGGCGTCTTCATGTCGTCGGAAGGGTTCGCATGCCGCCGGGGCAAGTCTCCGGTCCGGGGCGGTAGGTCCGGCGGGCGAGTCAGCATGTCATCAGGCTGGCGCGTCGTAGGGGTGTAAGTTCAAGCGCCGTACGTTTTTGGATGCTGCTTTGCGGCAGGGAGATGTGCGTGCGTCCGGTCAAAGCCGATACGGTGAAGAAAGCCGGCGGCTGCAGGCAGAGAGAAGGTAAATACTGGGAGCGGACGTCTGACAGTTACGGATTCACCTGGGGGACTCAAATCAATGGTAAGAAACTCGATTTCGTTGTTCGCACTGGCCGTCGCCAGCGCCTGGAGCGTACCTGCACTCGCCGCGCCAGAACCGGCACCGGCTGCCGATCCCGCGCCGCAGGCGGATGAGGGTGGCACCGACATCATCGTCACCGGCACGCGCACCACCGGCATGCGTGCCGCCGACAGCCCCGCGCCGATCCAGATTCTGGGTGCCGACGCGCTGCAACGCACCGGCTCGCCCGATCTGCTGCAAAGCCTCGCCCAGCAATTGCCCTCGATTCAGGCGCAGTCGTTCGGTAGCGATCTTCAGGCGCACACGCTGCAGATGAAGCTGCGCGGCCTCAGCCCGAATCACACGCTGATCCTCGTCAACGGCAAGCGCCGCCATGGCACCGCCAACGTGTCGGTCGCCGGCGGTCCCTTCGGCGGCAGCGCCGCGCCGGACATCAGTTTCATCGTGCCCGAATCGATCGATCACGTCGAAGTCCTGCAAGACGGCGCCGCCGCCCAATACGGCACCGATGCGATTGCCGGCGTCATCAACTTCATCCAGAAGAAGGCCGATCACGGCGGTTCGTTCGATGCGACCGGCGGCAAATATTACGACGAGGGCGGCCAGACCTATGCAGTCGGCGGCAACATCGGCATCGCGCCGTTCGACGGCGCCTATCTGAACGTCGCGGCGCAGAAGAAGTACAAGAACTACAGCTTCCGCGGAGACGTCAACCCACAGGCGGTCAGCCTGTCGACCAAATATCCGGCGATCAAGGATCTGCTCGGCTATCCGTACACCAACCGCATCATCGGCGATCCCCAGATCGATCAGACGGTGGTCAGTTATAATGCCGGCTATGAATTTGGCGATTTCAAACTCTACAGCTTCGGCAGCTATGGCCACAAGAAGGCCAAGGCTTATGAGAACACGCGCCCGCCGACGACGGTGGTGAGTGGAGCCGGCACCAAGGCGGCCGGTGGCGTGGCGGGCGTGCCCTTCTATCCAGGCGGATTCATGCCGCAGGAGACGATCGACGAGACGGATTACTCGTTCACCGGCGGTTTCAGCGGCAGCGTCGGCGAAACGACCTTCGATCTCGCCAGCACCTACGGCAACGACGATATCAGCGTCGATATCATCAATACCGCCAACGCCCAGCTTTATCGCGACACCGGCTACACGCCGACCAACATCCACGACGGTTCGTTCTTCAACACCCAGTGGACCAACACACTCGACCTGACGCATCCGTTCGACATCGGTCTCGCCGGGCCGCTCAACGTCGCGGGCGGTCTCGAATTCCGGCACGAGGAATATGGCATCCGCGCCGGTGATCCCGCGTCGTATTATGGCGGCGGCACGCAATCCTTCTTCGGCTACAGCCCCAAGGATGCCGGCAAGTACAAGCGCGACAACTTCTCGCAATATCTCGATATCAGCGTGAAGCCGATCGATGCCTGGCTGATCGACGGCGCCGTCCGGCATGAACATTACAGCGATTTCGGCGACACCACCGTCTTCAAGCTGACCAGCCGCTACGACTTCTCCGATGCGTTCGCGCTGCGTGGCACCGTTAGCACCGGCTTCCGCGCGCCGACTCTCGCGGAAGGTGGCTATTCGGGCCTCAACGTCGGCCCGAGCTCGATCAGCGGCGTGCTGCCGCCAGCGTCAGCCGGCGCTGCGGCACTCGGTTTCGGCGGGCTCAAGCCGGAGAAATCGACCAACTTCAGCGCGGGCTTCGTCTTCCACCCGACCCCCAAGCTGAGCATGACCGTCGATGCCTATCAGATCACGATCCGCGACCGAATCATGATCTCGTCCGGGTTCAACGGCTTCACCGGTAATCGCTGCCCGCAGGGGTATGCCGAGTCCGGCGCATCGAACGCTAAGGCTTGCCTTCCGTTCAATCAGGATCTCTACAACATCAACAACCAGCTCGCCGTGCTGTCGGCCGTCAACACCGCGCTGGGTGGGAGCGGGAACCTGACCTCGCTGGCGCAAGCGACGGCGATCCCGGTCTATGTGCTCTACGCCCCCAACGGTGTCGATCGCGCGACCGACGGCACGGTTGCGGTTCAGAGCTTCGTCAACGGCGTGAAGATGCGGACGCGCGGCGTCGACGTGGTGGTTAACTATCCGTTCGATCTCGGCGATTTTGGTAGCCTCGATCTGACGTTCACGGGCAATTACAACGAAAACAAGGTGCTCAAGATCAACCCGCTGCCTTCGGCACTCTATTCGAGCACGCAGAATCCCGGCCTGACCCAGCTCATCGCCACCAGCGACGTGACGCAGCTCGAAAACAGCACGCCAAAGTTCCGTGGCACGCTGAACGGCTATTGGCAGCTCGGCGGCTTCAGCGTGAACCTGCGCGAGAGCTTCTACTCCGAGGTCTATGCGCTGGAAACCGCGCGCTCCTCCGTGGGCAACGTCGCCGCCGGCTCGCTGTTCAAGGTGCCGGTGAAGGACTCGTTCCTCACCGATCTGGAAGTCGGCTATCAGATCGCCAAGCCGATCAAAATCTCGTTCGGTGCGAACAACCTGTTCAACAAATACCCGACCGAGCGGAGCAAGGCGCTGATCCGGCAGGCCGAGTTCGACAACAACGAGCGTGGCTATTCGAGCGACAAATACCCGCTGTTTTCGCCTTACGGCATCAACGGCGGCTATTATTACGCGCGGTTGAACCTGACCTGGTAACGAAACGGGCGGCCGTCGCGATGAGCGGCGGCCCGCTTGACCGGGTCCGTGAAGGGGCGGTGCGGGCCTTTTGGCAAGCACCGCCCTTTCGCGTAGATCAGGCGATCAATGCCGGTGTTCGCGTCGCAGCGTATAGCGCCCGTCGGCGAAATCGGTGAACAGCCCCGGAATCGCCGGGTGATCGACCGGCTCGTCGGTGTCGTCCGCCACCAGGTTCTGCTGGCTGACATAGGCGACATAGGTCGATTCCATGTTCTCGGCGAGCAGATGGTAGAACGGCTGGTCCTTGCGAGGCCGCGCGCTCTCGGGGATCGATTCGTACCATTCGTCGCTGTTGGCGAAGATCGGATCGACATCGAAGATCACGCCGCGAAAATCGAAGCTGCGATGGCGCACGACATCGCCGATGGCGAAGCGCGCATGCGCGATCGCCGGCAGGGGAGTCGCCGAATCGAACGGCGGAACCGAAAGGGTGGTGCGATGCATGCCCTCAATCTAGGGTGTGTTCGCGGGCGCACAAGAAGATAGCGACGATCGGTCTTGTGTCATGAACCGTGTTACGTTAGAGGCGCCCGCTCACCGACCGGTGCGGGTTCGCGGTACTCCTGCGGGCATGCATCATAAGACCTCGCGGAGAGGTGGCAGAGTGGTCGAATGTACCGCACTCGAAATGCGGCGTGGGTGCAAGCTCACCGTGGGTTCGAATCCCACCCTCTCCGCCATTTCCTTTCGTTACACAGGATCGTAAGACCGCCGCATGGCTTATAAGGAACCGACCTTCCGCGATCGCGCGACGCTGTCCGCAGATGCGAAGCAGCGCGCGCTCGAAAAACTGAAAGCCAAGCCGGCGCTCGACCCGGCTGTCGTCGCGGAGCGCATCGCCGCGCGCGAGGCGAAGGAAGCCGCCGAAGCGCAGAAGCGCGCCGACAAGAAGGCCGCGATCGAACAGGCGAAACTCGACAAGATCGCCAAGGCCGAAGAGGCCAAGCGCGCGATCGAGGAAGCCGCGCAGAAGGCAGAGATGACCGACGCCGAGAAAAAGGCCGCGCGCGACGCGAAGTACGCCGCGCGCAAAGCCCGCAAGAAATAAGCGTCGCCCCGGCGCAGGCCGGGGCCGCTGTGTGGCTTGGCGATGAGTCGCCCCAAACGGGCCGGCCCCGGCCTTCGCCGGGGCGACGATTTGCGCCGGTGCCCCTGCCACGCTAGGGCAGGGTGTCGGCCAGCTCCTTGAGCCACACCGCCGCCGTCCCGTCCGAGGGCGCGCGCCAGTCGCCGCGCGGTGACAGCGCCCCCCCGGCCGAAACCTTCGGGCCATTCGGAATCGCCGAGCGCTTGAACTGGCTCGTCGCGAAGAAACGCACCAGAAACTTCTCCAGCCAGGCGCGAATCACCGGCAGGTCATAGGCAACCCGCGCAGCCTCGGGCAGATCGCGCGGCCAGCGCCCCGCAGCGGCGTCGCGCCACGCGTGCAGCGCGAGGAAGGCGATCTTCGACGGCGCCATCCCGTGCCGCACGACATAATGGACGAAGAAGTCGTTGAGAGCATATGGCCCGATCTTCGCTTCGGTGCTCTGGATCGCGCCATCCGCACCCGCCGGCACCAGTTCGGGCGAAATCTCGGTATCGAGGATCGCCGCCAGCACGGTGTCGGTCGCGGCATCGAACTGGTCGCTGGCGATGCACCAGCGGATCAGGAACTGGATCAGCGTTTTGGGCACGCCGGCGTTGACGGCATAATGGCTCATCTGGTCGCCGACGCCATAGGTACACCAGCCCAACGCCAGTTCGGACAAATCGCCGGTGCCGACCACCAGCCCGTTGTTATGGTTGGCGAGCCGGAACAGGTAATCGGTGCGCAGGCCGGCCTGCACATTCTCGAAGGTGATGTCGTACTGCGGCTGCCCGTCCGCGAACGGATGGCCGAGATCGCCGAGCATCTGCCGCGCGGCGGGGCGGATGTCGATCTCGTGCGCGGTGATGCCGAGCGCGCGCATCAGCGCCCAGGCGTTGCTCTTGGTGCCCTCGCTGGTCGCGAAGCCGGGCATCGTATAGCCGAGAATGTCGGTGCGCGGCCGACCCAGCCGGTCGAGCGCCTTGGCGGCGACGATCAGCGCATGGGTCGAATCGAGTCCACCTGAAATGCCGATCACCAGCCGCTGCGCCTTCGCCGCCTCGAAGCGCTTGGCGATGCCCTGCACCTGGATGTTGAACGCTTCGTAGCAATCCTCGTCGAGCCGTTCGGGCGTGTTGGGCACGAACGGGAAACGCCTGATTTCGCGCCGCAGCCCGACATCGGCGAAATCGGAGCGATGCTCGAAGCCGATCCGCCGGAACCGCGCTTCGGGTCGCCCCGCCAGCACGGCCGAATCGTTGAACGTGCCCACGCGCATCCGCTCCTGAAGCAGCCGTCCGCAGTCGATATCGGCATAGACCGCCGCATCCGCCGCCGCGAATCGCGCCGATTCGACCAGCAATTCGCCGAGTTCGTGGATCATGCCCTGGCCGTCCCACGCCAGATCGGTGGTGCTCTCGCCCGGCCCGGCGGCGGAATAGACATAGCCGCACACCGCGCGCGCGCTCTGTGAGGCGCACAGCAACGCCCGCTCGCGCGCCTTGCCGATCACGATGTTCGAAGCGGACAGGTTGCAACAGATCAGCGCCCCGGCCAGCGCGCCAGCGGTCGAGGGTGGGGTCGGCGCCCAATAATCCTCGCAGATCTCGGCATGGAAGATGAAATGCGGGAGGTCGCTCGCCGCGAAGATCAGGTCGGTGCCGAACGGCGCGATCTGCCCGGCGACCGCGATCTCCAGCCCGGCCAGACCAGCGCCGCTCGCGAACCAGCGCTTCTCGTAATATTCCCGGTAATTGGGCAGGAACGTCTTCGGCACCACGCCCAGCACGCGCCCGCGCGCGATCACCACCGCGCAATTGTACAGCCGCGCGTCCCGCACCAGCGCTGCGCCCACCACCAGCACCGGGCGTAGCTCAGCGCTCGCCGCGACGATCGCCGCCAGCGCCGCATCGGTCGCACGCTGGAGCGCGATCTGCATATGCAAATCGTCGATCGCATAGGAGGTGACGTTCAGTTCGGGGAAGACGAGCAAATCCGCCCCCTCGGCATCGCCGGCGCGGGCAAGCGCGATCGCCGCCTCGGCATTGGCGGCGGGGTCGCCGACGCTCGCGCGCGGCGTGCAGGCGCCCGCGCGGATCATCTGATGACGGTGGATCGAGAAGAACGGATGTGTGGTCGCCATAGGCTTACGTTCTAAACGCCTTCGCGCACGATTGCCACGCGTGCTACCATCGCCGCACGGGGAATGGAGCCACATATGCGGATCGGCGCGCTCAAGCTGAAGGCGCAACTCTATTGCGGCGACGCGCTGGCGATGGGGCCGGGCAAGGCGGATCTGCTCGAAGCGATCGCGCGCGAGGGATCGATCTCCGCCGCCGGCCGCGCGATGGGGATGAGCTATCGCCGCACCTGGCTGCTCGTCGATGAGATGAATCGCTGCTGGCGTGACCGGCTGGTCGAGACGATGCCCGGCGGCGGCAAGGCACGCGGCGCGCGGCTGACTGAAACCGGCGCCACCGTGCTAACCGCCTATCGCGCGCTGGAGACGGCGCTGGCCGACGCCACCACCGGCGAAACGCTCGCGAACCTCGCTACACTGCTCCGCGCCGAACCGCTCCCGCCGGCCACACCGCTTTCCGATTGACGCACCGCAACAACCGCATAGCTTGCGCCGCTTCGGCAAGGAGAATGCGGGTGGCGGTTTTTCGGGGCGTGGCAATGGTTTCGGTGATGGCGGCGGCGGCGCTCGCACCTGCGCAGGCGAAGGTGGTGGCGCACCCGGTCGCCGAGGCGCAGGCGCTCGACATGGCGAAGAAGGCGATCACCTTCCGCTCGGTGCGCGGCCCCGGCAACCAGACCCCGCAGGTGCTCGCCTATCTCAAGGCGCAACTCGTCGCGGGCGGCTTCAAGCCCGACGACGTTGAGATCACGCCGGTAGACGACACCGCCTATATGATCGCGCGCTGGCCGGGGAGCGACGCCAAGGCCAAGCCGCTCGTCATCTCGGGGCACATGGACGTGGTCGAGGCCAAGCCCGCCGACTGGCAGCGCGATCCGTTCACGCCCGTCGTCGAGAACGGCTATCTGTTCGGTCGCGGCGCCACCGACATGAAGTTCGACGGCACGATCGCCATCGCCGCGCTGCTCGAACTCAAGCGCGAGGGCTACAAACCGCGCCGCGACATCATCATCGAATTCTCGGGCGACGAGGAAACGGTGATGAAGACCAGTGAGATCATCGCCGGCAAGCTCAGCAATGCCGACATCGTTCTCAACATCGACGGCGGCGGCGGCGCGCTCGACGAGAAAACCGGCAAGCCGCTCTATTTCACCTGGCAGGGCGCCGAGAAGAGCTATTCGGATTTCCAACTCACCGTCACCAATCCCGGCGGCCATTCCTCCGCGCCGCGCAAGGACAATGCAATCAACCAGCTCGCCGCCGCTCTGGTGCGGATCGGCCAATATCAATTCAAGCCCGAAGTCAGCGATCTGACCCGCGCCTATTTCATCCAGGCGGCGAAATACGAAAGCCCCGAGACCGCCGCAGCGATGCGCGCCTTCGCCGCCAATCCGGCGGACAAGGCGGCAATCGCGACGCTCACCGCCAACCCCGCGACGATCGGCAAGATCGGCACGACCTGCGTCGCGACTTTGGTGAGCGGCGGCCACGCCGAGAACGCGCTGCCGCAGCGCGCGACCGCCAACATCAATTGCCGCATCTTCCCCGGCCACAAGCCAGCCGACATCATGGCCGAACTCGCGCGCGTCGCCGACGATCCGGCGGTGGCGTTCAAGGATGTGACCGAGGGCTCGGTCGCTACGCCCGCCTCGCCGATGCGCGCCGACTTCGTGAATGCGGTGACCAAGGCGATGGGGCAGGTCTATCCCGGCGTGCCGGTGTTCCCGAGCCAGTCATCGGGCGCGAGCGACAGCATGTGGTTCCGCGCCAAGGGCGTCGACAGTTACGGCGCCAGCCCGGTGTTCATCAAGGCATCGGACGAATTCAGCCACGGCCTGAACGAGCGCACGCCAATCGCCAACGTCGCGCCGTCGATCAGCTATTACCTCTCGCTGTTCACCGATCTGTCCAAATAGGAACGGGGCGGGCGCACGGTCTTCCGTTGCGCCCGCAGCCGGTCCTAGAAAGAATGGGCCAGCACCCAGATCAGCGGCGCCCACAGCAGCAGCGAGATCGGCACTGCGAGCGAGAGTGCGCGCATCACCTCGGTCTCATGGCCGAGGTCATTCGCGGCGCTCGGCTTGGCGACGGGCGCTGACGTCCAGACCGAACGCTGCGCAGGGCGCGTAATCCGTGCCGGGAGAGAGCAATATTCAGCCGAATTGGACCTGGTGGCAAATTTCATCGGAGCGACCCTGAGGTGGAGATTATTACGATTCAAGGTCTGAACTGGCCGAAAGTGTGCGTCAATCTATGAAGAAGGTGCTGCTTTTGCTCAGTTTTATTGCGGTGCGGCGTAAACTCTCGGGCGAGTCGCTCGCATTTGGGTTTCGTCGTATCGAAACAATCGATTACCGCCACTTTGAAGCAGTTCATTGCCGGCATACCCATTTTGCGCTGCCACACCCCGACCCCGAATTTATTTTTCGTTTCGTCTCACGGACACCTCGTTTCGCCGCGCTAATAGCGTTCGCCGCGAGTCGCGCGCTTTTTCGCTACGTAGCCGATCGTGTTGCGGTCCCGATTCGCACGCGACTCGGGCTCAAGAGGCGAAGGCTGGCCGACCGTTATGGTTCGCGGCTAGGGTCGCGGCGATGACGCCAGAACCCGCCCCCGCCGAACAGACCAACCCACGTTGGCCGCAGCGTTTGATCGAGGCGGCGCTCGCGCTGCACGACAATCGGCTGGCCGATGCCGAGCCACGGCTGCGCACGCATCTCAAGGAAGACCCGTTCGACGTCGCCGCGATTCGCATGATGGCGGAACTCGCCGGGCGGATCGGGCGCTACCGGGATGCCGAGGCGCTGCTGCGCCGCGCGCTGGAACTGTCGCCGGCATTCACCGCCGCGCGCGCCAATCTCGCGATCGTGCTTCACCGGCTCAATCGTCCGGTCGAGGCGATCGAACAACTCGACATCGTCACCGGGGACGAACCCGACCATCTCGGCAACGCCAACCTCAAGGCCGCCGCGCTCGGCCGGATCGGCGGGTTCGACGAGGCGATCACGCTCTACGAACAGGTTCTCGCCAAGGCGCCCGGTCAGCCGCGCGTGTGGATGAGCTACGGGCACATGCTCAAGACGGTCGGGCGGCAGGCCGACGGCATCGCCGCCTATCGCCGCGCGATCGATCTCGCACCGGCGCTGGGCGAGGTGTGGTGGAGCCTCGCCAACCTCAAGACGATCCGTTTCGATGATGCCGATATCGTCGCGATGAAGGCGGCGCTGACCTTGCCCGACATCTCGGACGAGGATCGCTTCCACCTCGATTTCGCGCTGGGCAAGGCGTTTGAGGATCGGCGGCAGGCTGCGGTGGCGTTCGCGCATTATGCCGCCGGCAACGCGCTTCGGCGAAAGTCGGTGGTGTACGAACCCGATGAAACGCGGCGCTTCGTCGATCAGAGCATCGCGCTGTTCACGCCCGCCTTCTTCGCGGCGCGCGCGGGGCAGGGGCATGCCGCGCCGGACCCGATCTTCGTCCTCGGCATGCCGCGCGCCGGATCGACGCTGATCGAGCAGATCCTGTCGAGCCACAGCCTCGTCGAGGGCACCTCCGAACTGCCCGACATCCCGATGCTCGCGCGTCGGATCAAAGGCTATCCCGGCACCGTCGCCGATCTCGCGCCGGACGATTTGGCCGCGATGGGTGCCGAATACCTCAAACGCGCTGCGATCCAGCGCCGCACCGATGCACCGTTCTTCATCGACAAGCTGCCGAACAACTGGGCGCATGCCGGGTTGATCCGGCTGATCCTGCCCAATGCCACGATCATCGATGCGCGCCGCCATCCGCTCGGCTGCTGCTTCTCCAACTTCAAACAGCATTTCGCGCGGGGTCAGGCATTCAGTTACGATCTCGCCGAGATGGGCCGCTATTATCGCGATTACGTGCGGCTGATGGCGCATCTCGACACCGCGATGCCGCGCCCGCCGCACCGTGTCTTCTACGAGGCGATGGTCGACAATACCGAGGCGCAGGTCCGCGCGCTGCTGGCCGCTTGCGGTCTGGCGTTCGAACCCGCCTGCCTCGCCTTTCACGAGACCGAGCGCGCGGTCCGCACTGCCAGCTCCGAACAGGTCCGCCGTCCGATCTTCAGCGAGGGCAAGGCGGCATGGCTGCCGTTCGAACCGTGGCTCGATCCGCTCAAGGACGCGCTTGGAGACGTGCTGGCGGCATATCCCGACGTGCCGGCGTAACACGTCCGCCACGCCGCCAGACACATAACGTTGCAAATCTGCCACGCGCGCTTGCCCAAATGACGCTCCCATGACGGAGCCGATTGACGATTGTTGCAGCGCGGCACACCCTGTTGGGAACGGTTGCTTCCTTGGGGGAATAGGAATGAAGTTTGGGGCTGGCGCGGTTGCGTCGTTGTTGCTCGCGTCGGCGGCTTTCCTTCCCGCGCTCGCCGAGGCGCAGAGCGCGCCGGCGTCGGCGCCGACACCTGTTGCCGATCAGCAGCCCGAGACTGGCGATATCATCGTCACCGCGCAGAAGCGTGAGGAAAGCCTGTCGAGCGTGCCGATCAGTATCCAGGCGATTGGCACCAAGCGGCTCGACCAGCTCAACATCAGCAATTTCAACCAATATACCCAGTTGCTGCCCTCGGTCTCGTTCCAGACCATTCAGCCCGGTTCGACCACTGTCTACATGCGCGGCGTCGCGTCGGGCGGCGACGGCAACCATTCTGGTTCGCTGCCCTCGGTCGGCTTCTATCTCGACGAACAGCCGATCACGACGATCGGCGGCACGCTTGACATCCACATCTACGACGTCGCGCGAATCGAAAGCCTCGCCGGCCCGCAGGGCACGCTGTACGGCGCCTCGTCGGAAGCGGGCACCGTCCGCATCATCACCAACAAGCCTGACCTCAGCCACTTCTATGGCCGCGTCGATGGCGAGGTGAACACCGTCGCCCACGGCGGCGTCGGCGGCAAGGTCGAGGGGATGATCAACGCGCCCCTCAACGCGATTATGGCGCTGCGCGTGTCGGGCTTCTACGAACGCGACGCCGGCTATATCGACAATGTCGCCGGGTGCCGCAGTTACTTGCCAGAGCCGACCAACAACGCCTGCACCGCGACCAACGGCGGCATCGTCGTCAACAACAAGGCCTTCGTGAAGAAGGACTACAACGAGTCCGATCTGTGGGGCGGCCGCGCCGCGCTGAAGATCGATCTCGACGACAGTTGGACCGTGACGCCGACCGTTCTCTATCAGGAAGCGAAATACCACGGCGCCTATGCGATGGACCCCAACGTCGGCGATCTGCAGGTCCAGCATTTCTTCCCGGAATATCGTCATGACCGATTCATTCAGGCGGCGCTGACCATCCAGGGCAAGGTTGGCAATTGGGATCTGACCTATGCCGGCGCCTATCTCGACCGGCAGGATCAGCAGTCGAGCGACTATACCGATTATGCCGAAGCCTATGACCACCTCTATTCCTCGGTCGGTGGCAATGCCGGCTATTTCTATTTCCACGACAAGAACGGCAACACCATCGATCCGCGCCAGAACATCCTGGGCAGCGATCATTTCAAGAAGATGAGCCAGGAACTGCGCGTCGCCTCGCCGCAGGACGAGCGTTTCCGTGTCGTCTCGGGCCTGTTCTACCAGCGCCAGAGCAACCTGATCCATCAGGATTACCGGGTCGACGGCCTCGCCCCCGAACTCTCGGTCAACGGCCATCCCGGGACCTTGTGGCTGACGCAACAGCACCGCATCGACAAGGATTATGCGATCTTCGGCGAAGCGGCTTTCGACATCCTGCCGACGCTGACCCTCACCGCCGGCGGGCGCGGCTTCATCTACGACAATACGCTGATCGGCTTTTACGGCTTCGGGCGCAATCCAGCCTATTTCCAGGGAGCCGACGGCAATCCCCCGCCGAACGGTGCGGGCAGTTCGAAGACGGGCGTGGCCGCGTGCTTCACCAGCACGGGCCAGCGGTTGCGTGACGCGCAGAGTGCTGGTGTCACCGATTCCGTCCTGCTTCCAGCCGCCGTCGCCGGTGGTCCCTGCACCAATCTCGGCACCTATGTCGTCGGCGAGGGGATCACGCCCGTCAAGGCGTCGGGGCAGGGCTTCACCCACAAGCTCAACCTCACCTGGAAGCCGAGCAGGGACTTCCTGCTCTACGGCACCTGGTCGCGCGGCTTCCGGCCGGGCGGCATCAACCGCCGTGCCGATCAGGCGCCCTATGAACCAGACTTCCTGACCAATTACGAAATCGGCGCCAAGACGACCTTGCTCGGTGGCAAGCTCCACATCAATGCGGCGATCTACCAGCAGGATTGGAAGAAGTTCCAATTCTCGTTCCTCGGCCAGAACAGCTTCACGATCATCAACAACGGCCCGAGCGCCCGCATTCGCGGCATCGAAGCGGATGCTAATCTGACGGCCGGCGGTCTCACGCTGACGGCTGCGGGTGCCTATACCGATGCCAAAATCCGACAGAATTTGTGCGGCGGCGACGATCCGAGTCCACAGTGCGACGGCGTAGCAGGCGACTTCGTGGCCGCTCCGGCGGGCACGCGCATGCCGATCACGCCGCGCTTCAAGATCAACGGAACGGCACGCTACACGGTGCCGGTCGGCGTCGCGAAGGTCTATGGTCAGGTGCTTGTCGCGCACCAGAGTTCGGCCTCGTCGGATATTCGTCTCGTCGCGTTCGGTCCGACCGGGGTGCAATATAACCCGGCGCAGTCGCTCGGGCGTCTCAAGGAATATACGACGGGCGATCTCGCCCTGGGCGCGGAGTGGCCGGCCTTTTCGCTGGAAGTCTTCGCGCAAAACGTCTGGGACGAACGCGCGCAGCTTTCTCGCTTCGCGGAGTGCGGCACATGTTCGCAGCGCCCGTATATCGTCACCAGCACCCCGCGCACGATCGGCATTCGCGGCGGCATGAAGTTCTAAGGCTCCGACGGGGGGAGCGGACGCGTCGGGGCTTTGGGGAAGGTTCCGGCGCGTGATCGCCTGATCGGGTTCCCATCATGCCGGTTAGGCGATAACCGCCTGATCTCATGATGAGGGTTCATCGATGCGCCGCGACGATCTCGTCGATCTGAACGCCTTCCTCGCCGTGGCGCAGGAGCGCAGCTTCACCCGTGCCGCCGCGCGGCTCGGTGTGTCGCAATCGGCGCTCAGCCATACCGTCCGCCGGCTGGAGACGCGGCTTGGCGTGCGGCTGCTGTCGCGCACCACGCGCAGCGTCGCCCCGACGGAGGCGGGCGAGCGGCTGGTCGCCAAGCTCGGCCCGGCGTTCGACGAGATCGAGGGGCAACTCTCCGCGCTCGGTGAGTTGCGCGAACGCCCGGCGGGCACGATCCGCATCACCGCCACCCAGCATTCCGCCGAGACGATATTGTGGCCCGCCGTCCACAGGCTGATGACCGACTATCCCGAGGTGAAGGTCGAGATCAGCGTCGACTCGGGCCTGCGCGATATCGTCGCCGAGCGGTTCGATGCCGGCGTGCGGCTGAGCGAGCGCGTCGCGGCGGACATGATCGCGGTACGGATCGGCCCCGATCTGCGCATGGCAGCGGTCGCCTCGCCCGACTATTTCGCGCGCCACCCCGCGCCGACGACCCCGCAGGATCTGGCGACGCACGTCTGCATCAACCTGCGGCTGTCGACGCTCGGCGATCTCTACGCGTGGGAGCTCGACCGCGACGACCAGCATCTGCGGCTGCGAGTCGATGGGCAATTCACGTCGAACGACGTGCCGATGATCCTGCGCGCCGCCCGCGCCGGCTTCGGCATCGCCTTCCTGCCCGATCAATATGTCCTCGCCGATGTCGCTAGCGGCCGGTTGGTGCGTGTGCTGGAGGACTGGTGCCCGCCTTTTGCTGGCTATCATCTCTATTATCCCAGCCGACGCCAACCGACGCCCGCCTTCGCACTGCTGCTCGATCTGCTGCGCGAGGGCGCCCGCGAATAGCGTAGCTGTGTGCCATTTGCGGATTCGGTCTGGAAATCCGCGCCGGGCTTGCATATAGCGCATGCCTTCGCTGACCGGCTCCGCCGGATGCCGTGCGGGCGTGGTGAAATTGGTAGACGCGCGGGACTCAAAATCCCGTTCCGCAAGGAGTGTCGGTTCGACCCCGACCGCCCGCACCATTTACGAGACCTCGGGTGCTTCCCGTGAAGGCCCCGCGCTACGGCAGCAGCAGCGACGCATCCCCGTAGGAATAGAACCGATAGCCATTCGCGATGGCATGCGCGTACGCGGCCTGCATCCGCTCCAGCCCCATCAGCGCCGAGACCAGCATGAACAGTGTCGAGCGCGGCAGATGGAAGTTGGTCATCAGCCCGTCCACGCCCTTGAAGCGATAGCCGGGGGTGATGAAGATCGCGGTGTCGCCTTCGAACGGCTGGATGATGCCGTCGCGGTCGGCGGCGCTTTCGATCAGGCGCAGGCTGGTGGTGCCGACCGCGATCACGCGCCCGCCGGCAGCGCGCACGGCGTTGAGCCGTGCGGCGGTGGCGGGGTCGATGCGGCCCCATTCGGTGTGCATCCGGTGCGCGGCGGTGTCCTCGGCCTTGACCGGCAGGAAGGTGCCTGCGCCGACGTGCAACGTCAGCGTCGCATGGCCGATCCCGGCGGCATCGAGTGCCGTCATTAGCTCGGGCGTGAAGTGCAACGCCGCTGTGGGGGCGGCGACTGCGCCTTTCTCGGCCGCGAACATCGTCTGGTAATCGTCGAGATCGCGCGCATCGGCGGCGCGCTTCGAGGCGATATAGGGCGGCAGCGGCATCCGCCCGGCACGTTCGAGCAGCAGTTCGACCGGCTCCTCGCCGGCGAAGGTCAGCGCGAAGCTGCCATCCTCCTGGCGTTCGCTCGCGATTGCGGACACGCCGCCGCCGAAATCGATCGCCTCGCCGTCGCGGATACGCCGCGCGTTGCGGATGAACGCCCGCCAGCGGCGCGGCCCTTCGCGCTTGTGGAGCGTCGCGCCGATCTTCGCGTCTCCCCGAATGCCCTCCAACTGGGCGGGGATGACGCGCGTGTCGTTGAACACCAGCATGTCGCCGGCGCGAAGCTGGCCGGGCAGGTCGGTGACGGCGAGGTCGCGCGTCGCATCGCCGTCGAGCACCAGCAGCCGCGCCGAATCGCGCGGGCTTGCGGGGCGCAACGCGATCCGCTCGGGCGGCAGCGCGAAATCGAACAGATCGACCTTCATGACGACGTTTCGGGCAGCGTTACTGCGCTTTGGCCTTGGGCTTGACCACCGCTGGCGCGCGCAACGTCTTGCCGCTTGCGGGCTTGGGCGCAGGGGTGCCGGGCGTCAGGAATGCGCCGCCAAGGCTGCTCGGCGACAGCGTCGCGGCCGGGGCGGGCGGCGGCGCGGGCACATAAGCAGGCGGATGGTCCGCCGCGATATAGGCATGGACGATCCGCGACGGGTTCGCGGGCGGCTCGCCGCGCGTGATCGCATCGACATATTGCATCCCGTCGATAACCCGGCCGAACACGGTGTATTTCTTGTCGAGCGACAGCTTGGGATCGAACACGATGAAGAACTGGCTGTTGGCGCTGTCCTCCTTCTCGGCGCGCGCGGCGGAGACGGCGCCGCGCACATGCGGCAGCCAGTTGAACTCGGCCTTGAGATCGGGAAGCGTCGAGCCGCCGGTGCCATCGCCCTTGGGGTCGCCGCCCTGCGCCATGAAGCCTTCGATCACGCGGTGGAAGGGCAGGCCGTCATAGAAATGCTGGCGGGTGAGGATCTTGATGCGCTCGACCGTTTTCGGCGCGGCGTCGGGGCGCAGCCAGATGATGACGCGGCCGCCGGTCGACAGATCGAGATACCACAGGTTCTCGGGGTCGGTGGCGGACGGGATCGGCGGACGACCGGCGATGGGGGTATCGATGACCTGCGCGAATGCCGGGGCAGCGAGGATAGCGAGGAGGAACACGACGAACCGAACAAGAAAACGCATTATGTCCCCGCGATAGGCAGATGGTGGCGCCAGCGCTTAAAGCAAATCCCGGCTTGCGCCAATCTGAACCTGTGTAGCGCCCATCGTCGCCCCGGCGCAGGCCGGGGCCGTCGCGTAATCTGGCGATGTGAGCGCCACAAACCGGCGGCGATTACGAACCCTTGCGCCCGATCTGCTCCACGCGCGCCGCCACTTCTTCCGCCACCGTCGGCGTCACGAAGCGGCCGATCGGGCCGCCGTACAGCGCGATTTCCTTGACGAGCCGGCTGGCGATCGGTTGCAGCGACACGTCGGCCATCAGGAACACCGTCTCGATGCGCGGGTTGATCTGCTGGTTCATGCCGGCCATCTGATATTCATATTCGAAATCGGCGACCGCGCGCAGGCCCCGCACGATGACACGCGCGCCCTCGCGCTCGGCGAAATCCATCAGCAGCGAATCGAAACTGACGACCTGAACATCGCCTTCGATCTGCGCCACTTCGCGTTGCACCATCGCGAGCCGCTCGGGCAGGCTGAACATCGGCGATTTGGAGGCGTTGGTGGTGACGCCGATGACGAGCCGATCGACCAGCTTCGCGCCGCGCCGGATGATGTCCATATGGCCGAGCGTGATCGGGTCGAAGGTGCCGGGATAGACGCCGGTTCGGGTGGTCATGATCTGCTCCAGAGGTGAGAGGGCAGGGGACGCAACAAACCCGTCGCCCCGGCGCAGTCTGTCCTGACCGCGCCGGGCCGACGGTGAATCACCGATCCCTTTCGAGGATGAAGCGGGCGATGTCCCGCAACAGATCGGCCTCTGCGCCGTAGCTGCCGAGATGGGCGATCGCCTGATCGACCAGCATCCGCGCCTGTTCGCGCGCGCGCGGCAGGCCGAGCAGCGACAGGAAGGTCTCCTTGCCGGCATCGCCATCCTTGCCGAGCTTCTTGCCGACCGCCGCCTCGTCCCCCTCGACATCGAGGATGTCGTCGGCGATCTGGAAGGCGAGGCCGATGTCGCGCGCATAGCCGCGCAGGTGCGCGCGCCCCTCGGCGGGCAACCGCCCGAGGATCGCGCCGGCCTCGACCGAACAGGCGATCAGCGCGCCGGTCTTCATCGCCTGAAGCCGGGTGATGGTGGGCAGGTCGAAGCTCGATTTCTCCGCTTCGATGTCCATCATCTGTCCGCCCGCCATGCCAGCGGGGCCGGCGGCGCGGGCAAGATCGAGCACCAGTTCGCTGCGCACGAACGGATCGGCATGCGTCTCGGGATCAGCCAGCACCTCGAAGGCGAGTGCGTGGAGCGAATCGCCAGCGAGGATCGCGGTCGCCTCGTCGTAGAGCTTGTGGACGGTCGGCTTGCCGCGCCGCATGTCATCGTCGTCCATCGACGGCAGATCGTCGTGGATCAGCGAATAGACATGGATGCACTCGATCGCGAGACCGGCCCGCCCCGCGCAGTCGCGATCGACCCCGAACAGCCGCGAGGTGGCATAGGTCAGCAGCGGGCGCAGCCGCTTGCCACCACCGATCGCGGCATGCCGCATCGCCGCGTAGAGGTCGCGGCGCGGATCGTCGGGAACGCTGAGCAACGTATCGAAGCGCGCATCGATATCTGCGCTGACTTCGGCCAGGGCATCACCGAGCGAAAGGGGGGCAAGCGCGATCATCAGGAACTCGCAGCGAAGGGTTGCACGGCGGCGGGGCGCCCTTCCGCGTCGAGTCGGATCGCTTCGATCCGTGCCTGCGCGGCGTCGAGCCGCTCGGCGCAGCGGCGGCGCAGCCGGTCGCCACGCTCGTAGAGGCGGATCGCCTCGTCGAGCGGCGCGGTGCCGGTCTCGAGCTGCGAAACGATGGTTTCGAGCTCGCGCAGCGCATCCTCGAACGTCAAATCTTCAATCGGTCGATCCATCGCGCCGCTATGCGCGAGCCGCACGACGAGGGTCAAGCAGTGCTGCACGCGCGACAACCCGTTCCCCCGCGAAAGCGGGGGTCCAGAGCCAAGCAGCGCGGCGTTCGTTGCTCTGGACCCCCGCTTTCGCGGGGGAACGGGCGCGGCTTTGGATGGCGTGGTTCACTCCAGTTCATACGACACCGTGCCGCGCCGGTCCTGATCGACCACGATCCGCCCGGCGGCGGGCGGGAAGGCGCGCTGGTCGCAGTCGCGGCGCGTGCAGATCCGGCAGGACGTGCCGATCGGCGTCGCCGCACCGTCGATCCGCAGGCCGTCGGCATAGACGAAATCGGCCGCGAACGACGCTTCGCAGCCGAGCGCGAGCGCATAGCGGCGCGGCAGCCGGCCATAATCCTGGGTTGGCTTCACCAGCCCGCGCGCGATCGAGATATAGCGCACCCCATCGGGCGTCTCGGCGAGCTGGACCAGGATTCGATCGGGAATCGCCACCGCCTCATGGACGATCCACAACGGGCACGCACCGCCGAACCGCGCGAACTTGAGCCGTGTCGCCGAGTGGCGCTTGGTGATGTTGCCCGCCATGTCGACTCGGCAGAAGAAGAACGGAATGCCGAGGGCGCCGGGGCGTTGCAGCGTCGAAAGGCGGTGGCAGGTCTGTTCGAAGCTGGTGCCGAACCGCCGCCGCAGCCGGTCGATATCATGGCGCATCGCGCGCGCGGCGGTGCGGAACACCTCATACGGCATCAGCAGCGCGCCGGCCGCATAGTTGAACAGGCCCGCGCTCAGCAATTGCCGCCCCGAAGCGGAACCGATGTCGGACGCATCGACGATCTCCGCGACCAGATCGGTCGCCGCGAGCCGCATGTACCGGTCAGCCAGCGCGAAGCGGATCGTTTCGGGCGGTTGGCCGCCATCGATCCGCAGTACGCGCGCCTCGGCGTCGAAGGCGCGCACCAGATCGGGCGCATCGACATATTCGGTGGCGATGCCATAATCGGCGCACAGCCGTGCCGCGATCGCCGCCGCCGGATCACCCTCCGCGATCTGCGCGGCGAGCGCCTCGGCGCGGCGGTCGATCGCATCGACATAGTTGCTGGCGTCGTTGAACCAGTCGCGCACCGCGTTCCAGGGCAGATGGTCGGTCGCGCTTGCGCTCGAATCGAGCTGGTCGTCGAGGATGCGCAACTGCTCCTGCGCGCGCAGCAACGCCTGATGCGTCGCCACCAGCCGCCGCGCGAGGCGCGGCTGCTGCTGCGTCGCGCGGCGCAGGGTCGCCTCGTCGATCGGTTCGGCGGGGACGCTCGGGTCGGCGGCGGCGTCGAGCGCTTCGGCAAACAGCCGGCGGTCGTCATTGGGGTCGAGCGGCGCCCAATGCGCCGGCGCCTCGCTCGACAATGCCGCCAGCACGCGCGGGGTGAGCGGGCGATGCCCACTTTCGATCTGCGACAGATAGCTCACCGACAGCCCGATCCGCGCCGCCATCGCCGCCTGGCTGATGCCAAGCCGGTCGCGGAGTGCGCGCAGTTCGTGGCCGGCGTAGATTCGTCTCGTCGTCATATGTACCGTCCCGCGCGAAGGGTGTGGTATAGTTTGCAAACGCATCCCGCACAACTTTGCAAGATCACAGTTGCGCCCACGCCGCCGAGGGCGAAGAGAGGGCGCGCTTACAGGAGAGCCTGATGTCCGCAACGATCGCCGAACTCGACCGCAAGCGCGCCGCCGCGAAAGCTGGCGGTGGCGAGAAGCGTGTCGCCGCCCAGCACGCCAAGGGCAAGCTGACCGCGCGCGAACGGCTCGACGTGCTGCTCGATCACGGCTCGTTCGAAGAATACGACATGTATGTCGAGCACAATTGCACCGATTTCGGCATGCAGGACCAGATCGTGCCGGGCGACGGTGTCGTCACCGGATCGGGCACGATCAACGGTCGGCTCGTCTTCGTGTTCAGCCAGGATTTCACCGTGTTCGGCGGCTCGCTGTCCGAACGCCACGCCACCAAGATCTGCAAGGTCATGGACATGGCGATGAAGGTCGGCGCGCCCGTCATCGGCATCAACGATTCGGGCGGCGCGCGAATCCAGGAAGGCGTCGCCAGCCTCGCCGGCTATGCCGAAGTGTTCCAGCGCAACGTACTGGCATCGGGCGTGGTGCCGCAGCTCAGCCTCATCATGGGGCCGTGCGCGGGTGGTGCTGTGTACTCACCGGCGATGACCGACTTCATCTTCATGGTGAAGGATTCGTCGTACATGTTCGTCACTGGCCCCGACGTGGTGAAGACCGTCACCAACGAAGTGGTCACGCAGGAGGCGCTGGGCGGCGCGATCACCCACACCACCAAATCCTCGGTCGCCGATCTCGCGCTTGAAGACGATATCGAGACGTTGCTCGCCGCGCGCGATTTCATCGATTTCCTGCCGTCGTCGAACCAGTCACCGGTGCCCGAACGGCCTACGTCGGACGCGTGGGACCGGATCGAGGACAGCCTCGACACGCTGATCCCGGCTTCGGCCAACCAGCCCTACGACATGCACGAGCTGATCCGTAAGACCGTCGACGAGGGCGATTTCTTCGAGGTCCAGCCCGCGCACGCTGGCAACATCATCACCGGCTTCGGGCGGATCGAGGGCAAGACGATCGGCATCGTCGCAAACCAGCCGATGGTGCTGGCCGGTTGCCTCGACATCAACTCGTCCAAAAAGGCGGCGCGCTTCGTGCGCTTCTGCGACGCGTTCGAGATTCCGATCGTCACCTTCGTCGATGTGCCGGGCTTCCTGCCTGGCGTCGGCCAGGAGCATTCGGGTATCATCAAGCACGGCGCCAAGCTGTTGTTCGCCTATGCCGAGGCGACCGTCCCCAAGATCACCGTCATCACGCGCAAGGCCTATGGCGGCGCCTATGACGTGATGAGCTCGAAGCATCTGCGCGGCGACCTCAACTACGCCTGGCCGACCGCCGAGATCGCGGTGATGGGCGCGAAGGGCGCGGTCGAGATCATCTTCCGCGGCCTCAACGCCGACGGCATTGCCGAGAAGACCGCCGAATATGAGGCGCGCTTCGCCAACCCATTCGTCGCGGCGAGCAAGGGCTTCATCGACGAGGTGATCCAGCCGCACTCGACCCGGCGGCGGATCGCGCTGGGTTTACGGAAACTGCGCAACAAGAGCCTCGAGAATCCGTGGAAGAAGCACGACAATATTCCGCTGTGACCCAAGACATGATCTTGTCGCTAGTCTTAATCGTGATCGGGGGAGTGTTCGCATTCCATTGTCCGCGCGCCGCTTTGAGCGAGTTACGATCGGGATTAGCGCGTGGGGGAGGTTTTGGTGGAGTGACCGAATATCATCGGACCACGAATCCGACAGGATTCTGGACCGTGATCGTCGGCACCTTTTTAGCCGGCGCTATGGGTCTCTTTTTCCTCGTGTACGGCGTTTTACTGTTGATCGCGACTTGGCCCACCACGCCGCGACCCTGAGATAAGAGAACCGTGATGGCAGATAAACCCACGCTCGACCAATGGTCCGCCGCCGCCGCGAAGGAGGTGAAGGGCAAGGATCTCACCTGGCCCACGCCAGAGGGGATCGACGTCAAGCCGCTCTACACGGCTGAGGATGTCGCCGATCTCGATCCCGGCCTGCCCGGTTTCGCGCCGTTCACGCGCGGCGTGCGCGCGTCGATGTATGCGGGGCGGCCGTGGACGATCCGCCAATATGCCGGTTTCTCGACCGCCGAGGCCTCGAACGCTTTCTACCACCGCAACCTCAAGGCCGGGCAGAAGGGCCTGTCGGTCGCGTTCGATCTCGCCACGCATCGCGGCTATGACAGCGACCATCCGCGCGTCACCGGCGATGTCGGCAAGGCCGGCGTGGCGATCGATACGATCGACGACATGAAGATCCTGTTCGACGGCATTCCGCTCGATCAGATGTCGGTCTCGATGACGATGAACGGCGCGGTGATCCCGATCCTCGCGTTCTTCATCGTCGCGGGCGAAGAGCAGGGCGTGCCCCGCGCGCAACTCGATGGGACCATCCAGAACGACATCCTCAAGGAGTTCATGGTCCGCAACACCTACATCTACCCACCCGAGCCGAGCATGCGGATCATCTCGGACATCTTCGGCTACACCAGCCGCGAGATGCCCAAGTTCAACAGCATCTCGATCAGCGGCTATCACATGCAGGAAGCCGGAGCGACGCAGGTGCAGGAGCTTGCCTTCACCATCGCCGACGGCATGGAATATGTGAAATACGGCGTCGCCTCCGGCCTCGATATCGACAAGTTCGCCGGCCGCCTGTCGTTCTTCTTCGCGATCGGCATGAACTTTTTCATGGAGATCGCCAAGCTGCGCGCCGCACGCGTGCTGTGGCACCGTGTCATGACGCAATTGGGTGCGCAGGACGAGCGCTCCAAGATGCTGCGCACCCACTGTCAGACCAGCGGCGTCAGCCTCACCGAGCAAGACCCGTACAACAACGTCATGCGGACCACGATCGAGGCGATGGCGGCGATGCTGGGGGGCACCCAGTCGCTCCACACCAATGCGCTCGACGAAGCGATCGCGCTGCCGACCGATTTCTCGGCCCGCATCGCCCGCAATACGCAGATCGTGATCCAGGAAGAGACGGGGATGACCAAGGTCGTCGATCCGCTCGGCGGCAGCTATTATATCGAGAGCCTGACGCAGCAGCTCGTCGACAAGGCGTGGGAGATCATCCAGCGCGTCGAGGCCGAGGGCGGCATGGCCAAGGCGGTTGCGGCAGGCTGGCCCAAGGCGATGATCGAGGAAGCGAGTGCTGGCCGCGCCGCGCGCGTCGATCGCGGCGAGGACGTGATCGTCGGCGTCAACAAATACAAACTCGCGAGCGAAGACCCGATCGACATCCTCGATGTCGATAACGTCGCGGTGCGCGAGGCGCAGATCGCGCGCATCAAGACCTCCAAGGCGGGTCGCGACGAGGCGAAATGCCAGGCCGCGCTCGATGCGCTGCGCGAGGGCGCGCGCGGAACCGCCAACCTGCTCGAACTCGCCGTCGAATGTGCCCGCCAGCGCGCGACGCTCGGCGAGATTTCGCAGGCGATGGAGGATGTGTTCGGTCGCTACGGCACCAAACCGACCCCGGTCTCGGGCATCTATGGCGGCGCATATGGCGACGACGCCAAGTGGCAGGGGCTGATCGACGGCGTCGGCTCGGTCACGCGTGCCAAGGGCCGCCGCCCGCGCCTGCTCGTCGCCAAGATGGGGCAGGACGGGCATGATCGCGGCGCCAACCTCGTCTCTTCGGCGTTCGGCGATCTCGGCTTCGAGGTGGTGCCCGGGCCGCTGTTCCAGACGCCCAGGGAAGCCGCCGATCTCGCCATCGCGAGCGATGTCGACGTGGTTGGCGCGTCGAGCCTCGCCGCCGGCCACAAGACGCTGATTCCCGAACTGATCGGGCATCTGCGCGAGGCTGGCCGCAGCGATATCAAGGTGATCGCCGGCGGCGTGATCCCGGCACAGGACTATCAGGTGCTGCGCGACGCGGGCGTGCAGGGGATTTTCGGCCCCGGCACGAATCTGGTGGACGCGGCGGGCGAGGTGTTGAAGTTGCTGGGGCACAATATGCCACCAGTCGAGGAAGTAACCGCGTGACCGATACCGCAACACTGTCCCCCGCTCACGCCGGTGATGAGCGCGCAACGTTATTCCCCTCCCGCTCGCGAGTTTCAGGTCGGTCAGTCCCCCGGACTGACCTGAACGATCCGGGGGATCGTTCACCTGAAACTGGGCTAGGGGAGGGCCTGTCCACGAGCGAAGCACCGCTTGGACAGGCCCTCCCCCAACCCCTCCCACACATGGGAGGGGAGATCAGGACGGATTGGACTCGCGCCGAAATCGCCGACCTGTTCGCGCTCCCGTTCGACGAACTGATGTTCCGTGCGCAGACCGTCCACCGCGCGCACCACACGCCCTCGCAGGTGCAGCTCTGCACTCTGCTGTCGATCAAGACCGGCGGCTGCCCCGAGGATTGCGGCTATTGCAACCAGTCCGCCTCCGCCGAGACCGAGCTCAAAGCGTCCAAGCTGATGGACGTCCGCGCGGTGCTGCAATCGGCGGCGCAGGCGCGGGATGCCGGCTCGCAGCGCTTCTGCATGGGCGCGGCGTGGCGCAACCCCAAGGACAAGGACATGCCCGCCATCGTCGAGATGGTGAAGGGCGTGCGCCAGATGGGGATGGAAACCTGCATGACGCTCGGCATGCTCACGCCGGGCCAAGCCGCGCAACTCGCCGACGCTGGTCTCGATTACTACAACCACAATATCGATACCTCGCCCGAGAAGTACGGCGAGGTCATCACCACGCGCACCTTCCAGGACCGGCTCGATACGCTCGAAAACGTCCGCGAAGCGGGCATCAACGTCTGCTGCGGCGGCATCGTCGGCATGGGCGAGACGCGCGGCGATCGCGTCGGCTTCGTCCACGCGCTTGCTACGTTGCCGCGCCACCCGGAAAGCGTTCCGGTCAACGCGCTGGTGCCGGTCAAGGGCACCGTGCTCGGCGACATGCTCGCCGACACCCCGCTCGCGCAGATCGACGATATCGAATTCGTCCGCACCGTCGCGGTCGCGCGCATCACCATGCCGCTTTCAATGGTGCGCCTCTCGGCTGGCCGCGAAAGCATGAGCGAGGCGACTCAGGCGTTGTGCTTCATGGCCGGCGCCAATTCGATCTTCACCGGCGACCGGCTGCTCACCACCGGCAATCGTGGCGACAGCGCCGACGCCGCGCTGTTCGCCAAGCTCGGCGTCGTCGCGATGCAGGGCGAGGAGCCGGCGCGTGCGGCAAAGGCGTCGGCGGGGGGCTGCGCCTCGTGCTGATGCTCGCGCTCGCCGCCGCGATGGCGACCCCGACACCCAAACCGACCGCCACGCCCGGCCCGCAAACCCAGCGGGCGCTCGCCGAATACAAAACGGCGGACGGTGCGATGGCGAACCAGTGGCGCATCACCAACGCCTTCATGAAGGGCAAGGACGCGCTCGACCACAGCCGTGGCGGCGGCTTCGGTTATTCTGCGGCGCTGCTCGAAAGCCAGCGCGCGTGGATACGCTACCGTGACACGGCCTGCGCGGTCGAGGGCGGCGTTCATGCCGGCGACGTGCGGCAGGCGCTGATCGTCGCGCAGTGCAAGACCGCGCTGACGAATGCGCGACGCTTGCAGCTCAAGGGGCTGATGGCCAGCGAATGACGCACATCGCCCGCCTCGTACGTCATGCCGGACTTGTTCCGGCATCCACCGTGCAATCGGGCACGGCGGGATGCGAGGTGCGGTGGACCCCGGAACACGTCCGGGGTGACGAAGTGGTTGGAGCGTTCTGGGCGTGAGTAACGGCGCGCGCATCGGGTTGATGGCGGTTGCCAGCGCGATCTGGTGGGCCTCGTGCTGCTTCACGATGCTTATCATCGCGATTGGCGGATGCGGGTGGGGGCCGGACGCCGTCTGCGCTGAACCAGCGTGGCCTCTACCTCTCGCCGTCGTAGCTGCCTTGGGCGGCCAGTTGTGCATCATCATCCTTCTCCGACGCGGGAGCCGCTAAATGTTCAAGAAAATCCTGGTCGCCAACCGTGGCGAAATCGCATGCCGCGTGATGCGGACCGCCAAGGCGATGGGCATCGCCACGGTCGCGGTCTATTCCGACGCTGACGCGCGCGCGCCGCATGTGCTGATGGCGGACGAGGCGGTTCGGCTCGGGCCGGCACCGGCGGCGGAGAGCTATCTCAAGGCCGAGTTGATCCTGCTCGCCGCCAAGGAGACCGGCGCGGACTGTATCCACCCCGGCTACGGCTTCCTCTCCGAACGCGAGAGCTTCGCGCGCGCCTGCGCCGAGGCCGGCATCGCCTTCGTCGGCCCGCCGCCCAAAGCCATTGCCGCGATGGGCGACAAGATCGAATCGAAGAAGCTCGCCAAGGCAGCGGGCGTCAACGTCGTCCCCGGTTTCCTCGGCGAGATCGCCGATACCGAGGAGGCGGTGAAGATCGCCGGCGACATCGGCTATCCGGTGATGATGAAAGCCTCGGCTGGCGGCGGCGGTAAGGGCATGCGGCTCGCCTATAGCGAGAAGGACGTGCGCGAGGGCTTCGAGGCGACCAAGCGCGAGGGTCTCGCCAGCTTCGGCGACGACCGCGTCTTCATCGAGAAGTTCATCGAAAGCCCGCGCCACATCGAAATCCAGGTGATGGGCGATCAGCACGGCAACATCGTCTATCTCGGCGAGCGCGAATGCTCGATCCAGCGCCGCCACCAGAAGGTCGTCGAGGAAGCGCCGTCGCCGTTCGTCACGCCCGCGATGCGCAAAAGCATGGGCGAGCAGGCGGTCGCGCTCGCCCGCGCGGTCGGCTATTACAGCGCCGGTACGGTCGAGCTGATCGTCTCAGGCGCGGACAAGACGGGGAAGGGCTTCTATTTCCTCGAAATGAACACCCGGCTTCAGGTCGAACATCCCGTCACCGAGGCGATCACCGGGCTCGATCTGGTCGAGCTGATGATCCGCGTCGCCGCTGGCGAGAAGCTGCCCTTCGCGCAGAAGGACGTGACGCTGACCGGTTGGGCGATCGAGAACCGCGTCTATGCCGAAGACCCGTATCGCGGCTTCCTCCCCTCGATCGGCCGCCTCGTCCATTACGATCCGCCCGCCGATGACCGCCCCGCCTACGGCCCGGTCCAGAAGGGCGCCGAATACGTCCGCGTCGATGACGGCGTGAAGGAAGGCGGCGAGGTCAGCATGTTCTACGATCCGATGATCGCCAAGCTCATCACCCATGCCGACACGCGCGAGGCCGCGATCGACCTCCAGATCGCCGCGCTCGACCAGTTCGAGATCGACGGGCCGGGCAACAACCTCGATTTCCTCTCGGCGCTGATGCAGCACGACCGCTTCCGATCGGGCAACATCACCACCGGCTTCATCGCTGAGGAATATCCCGACGGCTTCACCGGCGCCCCCGCCGCGCCCGCGTTGCTCGCCGAACTGGCGGCGGTGGCGGCGTTCGCAGCGACGGCGGAGGCCGATCGCGCCCGCCGCACCGACGGCCAGCTCGGCCAACGCCTCGATCCCCCGTCCGACTGGGTGGTGCGGATCGCGGGGAAGGACCACAAGGTCGCGCTGTCCGAAGACACGATCACCGTCGACGGCACCGAGATCGACATCGCGATGGAATATACGCCGGGCGACCGCGTGATCGAGGCCGAAGTCGATGGCACGCCGCTGTTCGTCAAGATTGCCCGCACGCGCACCGGCTTCCGCCTCAACGCGCGCGGCGCGATCCACACCGCCCGCGTCTTGCCTGCGCATGTCGCGCCCTATGCCAAGCATCTGCTCGTCAAGGTGCCGCCCGATCTGTCGAAGTTCCTGCTCTGCCCGATGCCGGGGCTGCTCCAGAAGCTCTACGTCGCCGAAGGCGATTCGGTCGAAGCCGGCCAGCCGCTCGCGGTGGTCGAAGCGATGAAGATGGAAAACATCCTCCGCGCCGAAAAGGCCGGCGTGGTGAAAGCGGTGAATGCAGCGCCAGGCGAGAGCCTCGCGGTGGACGCGGTGATCCTCGAAATGGCGTGACGCTTTACGCCCCTCCCTTGTGAAGGGAGGGGTTGGGGGAGGGTGGGCCTGTGGGGGACCGTAACGCCCGCCACCGGTCGACCCACCCCCGGCCCCTCCCTGTCAGGGAGGGGAGAAGACGGGCGCTACTCTTCCGCGCGCTCCGACAGCTCCATCAGCGTCCTCGCCGCATCGCGGTCAGCAGCATCCTTGAACGCTACGTCGAGGTCGGGCGCGACCCCCAACATCTGCATCAGCGCCCACATCCCGAAGCGCCGCCCGCGATCTGTCTCCAGCCCGAACTCGACGCGCAGCCGCTCGGCACCCGCCTGCAACGCATCCGGCGAGACCGCATCGAGATCGTCGCTGCCGAAATAGCGCACGAACAGATCGTCGAGCCTCATTCCCCGATTTTCGCGCCGTCGAGCGTGCGTTCCCGCCGCTCGGCCTCTAGCTCATCGGCCTGCTTCTGCGCCGGTGTGCGCCCGTGCAGCGCGCGGTTCTGCGCGGCGGTGGCGGCGGCTTGCGTGCGGGCTTTCGCCTTGCGGGCAGTCCTCAGGTTGATGATCTCGGCCATGCGACCGTGTGTAGCACACTTGCGTTTCGCGGCCAGATCGGCATTAGCCGCCGGCCCGACCAGCCGATGAGGACAGCACAGTGCAGGACGCGATCGGCCTCGATTTCGGAACCACCAACAGCGTCGTCGCGCGGGTCGGCGCGGACGGACAGCCGCACCTGATCGAGTTCGCCGCGCCGGAGGAAACCAGCGCGGTGTTCCGCTCGGCGCTGTGCTTCTGGGAGGAGGACGGCCTAGCCTATGAGGCAGGCCCGTGGGCGATCGCCGATTACCTCGACTATCCGCAGGGCAGCCGCTTCCTGCAATCGTTCAAGTCGGTCGCCGCCAGCGCGACCTTCGAACACGCCTCGGTGTTCGACAAACGGCTGCGCTTCGAAGAACTCGGCAAGCTGTTCCTCGCCAAGCTATCGGCCCACGCCGGCGGCGCGCTCGCCACGCCGCCACAGCGCGTCGTCGTCGGGCGCCCCGTCCATTATGCCGGCGCCCGCCCCGACGAGGCACTCGCGCGCCAGCGTTACGACGCGATGTTCGCCGGCTTCGGCGCCGAAATCCACTACGTCTACGAACCCCTCGGCGCCGCGTTCAGCTATGCCGCGCGGATCGAGGACAGCGCGACCATCCTCGTCGCGGACTTCGGCGGCGGCACCAGCGATTTCTCGGTGGTGCGGGTCGCGCCGCCGGGTTCGCCCAAGCGCTGCACCCCACTCGGCCACGCCGGCATCGGCATCGCCGGCGATCAGTTCGATTCGCGCATCGTCGACAAGCTGGTGTTGCCGATCCTCGGCTTCGGCGGCCTGTACCGCTCGTTCGACAAGCAGCTCGAAATCCCGCGCGGCTATTTCGCCGATTTCAGCGATTGGTCGCGGCTCGCGCTGATGCGCAACCGCCGCACGCTGGAGGAGCTCCGCAAGCTGCAACGCTCGGCGCTCGACCCCGAAGCAATCGGGCGGATGATCGCGATCATCGAGCAGGAGCAGGGCTACCGGCTCTACGATTCGGTCGGCCAGCTCAAGCGCGCTTTGTCGCGCGACGACGCCGCCGATTTCCACTTCGACGGCGAGGGCGTGCGGATCGACGCGACCGTCACCCGCGCCGAGTTCGAAGGCTGGATCGCCGCTGACCTCGCCCGGATGAAGGCGACGGTGGACCGCGCGCTCGCGCAAGCCGGCGTGGACGAAGGCGGCATCGACCGCGTCTTCCTAACCGGCGGCACCTCGCTGATCCCGAGCGTGCGTGCGCTGTTCACGCAGCGCTTCGGCGAAGACCGCATCGCAAGCGGCGGCGAGCTCACCTCGATCGCGAACGGCCTCGCGTTGATCGGGCAGGAAGAGGATGTCGCCGCCTGGGCGGTGTGAGGCGAGCCGTCCCGTGCATCACGGGGAGATGCCAGCGTGCGCTGGCATGACGAAATGGATCAAGCCTCGGTCGATTCAGTCGTCCAGCCCAGCCCCGGAATCGTGATCGACCGCCGCCCCGACAGATCGACCCGAGTCACGAAGATGTCGCGCCCCTCGATATAGCTCATCACCCGTCGCGCGCGTCCGAGCGAACTCGTGCCGTAGATGCGGGCGATCTGCTCGTCGGTCGGGCAGGGCGTGCCCTCGCGTGCCGCGCGCGCCACCAGCAGGAACGCGCCGAGCATGTCGTCCGGTAACGTCGCCGCGACCGCGAGCGCTTGCGCCCATTCGCCGTCCAGCCCCTCGAAGATCCCCGCCCGCGCTGCCGCCAGCCGCCGTGCGAACGCGGACGGATCGAGCGGCGCGCGCCGCACCCCGACCATCCGGCAGCGCACCTGGAAATCCTGATACAGCACCGCCGCCGCGCGCCCGCCCGATTCGGGGTCTTCGGCGATCGCGCGCAGCACATCGACGATGATCTGTTCGCGCTCTTCGGGCGTGATCTCCGGCTCCGGCTCGGCGCGAACCGGCTCGGGGCGGGCGATGACGCTGTCCATCAGATCGGCCGATGCAGCCGGGCGCGCCGGCGGTGGGTTGGCGGCGGCGTGCATGAACAACGTCGGCTCGTCGACCTCGACCTCGGTCATCAACAGGTCGCGCATGTCGTTGCCCTGCGATTGCGGCAGCGGCGTCAGCACCGGGCTGCTGCTGCGCGCCGAGGTCAGCACTTGCCCGATCTTGACCATGATCGGCCGCCGCGCGATCGCCGGCCCCAGCCCCAGGAAGGTGCCGCGGGTCAGGTCGCGGATCTGTTCGGCCTGCCGCCGCTCCATGCCGAGCAGATCGGCCGCGCGCGCCATGTCGATGTCGAGGAAGGTCCGCCCCATCAGGAAGTTCGACGCTTCCGCCGCGACGTTCTTGGACAATTTGGCGAGTCGCTGCGTCGCAATGATGCCGGCGAGGCCACGCTTGCGCCCGCGCGACATCAAATTCGCCATCGCCGACAGCGAGGCGCGGCGCACCTCCTCGGTCACTTCCGCGCCGGCGGCGGGCGCGAAGATCTGCGCCTCGTCGATCACCACCAGCGCGGGATACCAATGTTCGCGCGGCGCATCGAACAGCCCCATCAGGAAGGCGGCGGCGCAGCGCATCTGCCCCTCCATCTCGAGTCCTTCGAGGCTCAGCACCACCGAGGAGCGATGCTCGCGTGCGCGCGCCGCGAAGCGCGTGATCTCGGCGATCGAATAATCGACCGCCTCGATCACGACATGGCCATACGGCCCCGAAAGCGTGACGAAATCGCCCTCGGGATCGATGATGATCTGCTGGACCTCGCGCCCGCTGCCTTCCAGCAGGCGGCGCAGCAGATAGGATTTGCCCGAACCCGAATTGCCCTGCACCAGCAGCCGCGTCGCGAGCAGTTCCTCAAGGTCAATCGTCACCGCGCCGCCGTTCGCGTCGGTGCCCATGTCCACACGGAATGTCATGGGCGGCGAATGGCGGAAAGGGGCGGGGGGGAGCAAGCGTTAATGCGGTTCCCACAAAGTCCGTTCGTGCCGAGCGCAGTCGAGGCACCTGCGCATGTGTCTCGACTTCGGCCCAAAGGGCCGAAGTGTATTCTGAGCGGCCGGCTTCCCAGCCAGCCGAAGGGCTCGACACGAACGGTTGTGGAGGGCCACCGTCTCAATGCGGCACCACGCCCATCTCGACGCCGGTCTTGTCGTGAAGCGCGAAACGATCGACCAGATCGGCGCTCGCCTGATTGTAGCCGATCACCGCGACCTGCGCGCCGCCCTGCCGCAGCCGCGCGACCGCCTTGTCGAGCGCGCCCACGCCCGAAATGTCCCAGAAATGCGCTGCCGACACGTCGATCGTCACGCGTGCCGCTGGTTCGTCACCGGCGAAGGCGCGCGTAAAGCGATCGACCGAAGCGAAGAAGATCTGCCCCGTCACGCGGTAGGTCGCGGTGTCGCCGTCGCCGGTCCGCTCGACCGCGAACATCCGCCGCACCTTGCCGGCGAAGAAGATGCCCGACAGCAGCACGCCGACGAGCACGCCGCGCGCGAGGTCGTGAGTCGCCACCACCACCGCGACCGTCGCCAGCATCACCACCGAGGATGTCGGTGGGTGGCGGCGCAGATTGGGGATCGAATTCCAACTGAACGTGCCGATCGACACCATCACCATCACGGCGACCAAGGCCGGCATTGGAATCCGCCCCACCCACGGCCCCAGCACCGCGAGCAGGAACAGCAGGAACGCGCCGGCGGTGAAGGTCGACAGTCGCTTGCGCCCGCCCGAGGTGACGTTGATGACCGACTGGCCGATCATCGCGCAGCCGCCCATCCCGCCGACCAGCGCGGCGGCGATGTTGGCGCTACCCTGGCCGAAACATTCGCGGCGCTTGTCGCTGCCGGTGCCGGTCATGTCGTCGACGATCTGTGCGGTCATCATCGATTCGAGCAGCCCGACCGCCGCCATCGTCAGTGCATAGGGCAGGATGATGCGCAGCGTCTCCAGCGTCAGCGGCACCTGCGGCCAGGTCAGGCTCGGCAGGCCCTCGGGCAAGCGGCCCATGTCGGAGACGGTCCGCACCGGCAGCCCCATCGCGATGCTGACCGCCGCCAGCACGAGGATCGCGACCAGCGGCGAGGGCACCGCCTTGGTGATTCGCGGCAGCAGGTAAATGATCGCGAGCCCGCCCGCGATCATCGCATAGGTGTGCCAGCTCACGCCGACGAACTGCGGAAGCTGCGCCATGAAGATCAGGATCGCGAGCGCGTTGACGAAGCCGGTGATGACCGAGCGCGACACGAACTGCATCAGCAGGTCGAGCCGCAGCGCGCCGGCGATCATCTGGAACACGCCCATCAGGATCGTCGCGGCGAACAGATAATGGAGCCCGTGATCGCGCACCAGCGGCGTCACCACCACCGCCACGGCGGCGGTCGCGGCCGAGATCATCGCCGGCCGCCCGCCGACGAAGGCGGACACGATCGCGATCGCCACCGAGGCATACAGGCCAACGCGCGGATCGACCCCCGAGATGATCGAAAAGCCGATCGCTTCCGGGATCAGCGCGAGCGCGACAACGATGCCGGCGAGCACATCACGCCGGGCTTCGGCGGCATCGGCGAACCATTCGCCGCGCCAGCGGGACAAAAGGTGAGTCATTGGAAATACCATGAGGCAGGCGTCGCGCGGCGAAGGCCTGTCATTGTCCGGCGGATCGGCGGCCGGAATAGCCACCCGGAATTACACCGGGTCCATGTGAATGCCGCCGTCATACCGCCGCGCCGTGTCGGCGCAAGACATTACATCGTCGCCCCGGCGAAGGCCGGGGCCGTTGCGTAATTTGGCGATCCGGGTGCCCAAAACCCGGCGGCCCCGGCCTCCGCCGGGGCGACGGTCATTCCGCCAACCGCAACTCCGCGTCGAGAAAGTCCAGAAACGCCCGCACCCGCAGCGCCAGCCGGTCGTGCCCACTGTACAGCGCATGGATATCCTCGCCATCGCCCGGATTGCAGTCGGCCAGAACCTCCACCAGCCTTCCGGTGCCAAGATCCCCTGCGACATGGAAGCGGCCCAGTCGCGCGATGCCGCCGTCGGCGACCGCCATCAGCCGCACCACCTCACCCGAATTGCCGAGGAACGGCCCATCGACCGGCCGTTGCACGACGCGGCCGCCGCTCAGGAACGGCCACGAATCAACGCTGCGGCGGAAGCTGAACTTGAGGCAGATGTGCTGCACGAGGTCACCGGGGTCGCGCGGGGTGCCGCGCCGGGCGAGGTAGCCGGGGCTCGCCACCAGCACCATCGCGCTATGGCCGAGCTTCTTCGCGCGCAACCGTGTGTCGCGTAAGGGGCCGATGCGGATCGCGATGTCGGCGCGCTCCTCGATCAGATCGACCAATGTGTCGGACAGCGCCAGATCGACCGTCACTTCGGGATTGGCGTCGAGGAAGCGCGGCAGGATCGGTAGCAGGCAATGCACGCCGAACGGCACTGCGGCGTTGACGCGGAGCAGCCCACGCGGCCGGTCCTGCTCGCGGCCAAGACTCTGCTCGACCGCATCGACCTCGGCGAGCAGCGCCGAGATACGGCTGCGGTACGATTCGCCCTCGGGCGTCAAGGACAGCGAGCGGGTGGTACGCTGGACCAGCAGCACGCCGAGCCGCGCCTCCAGCCGCGCGATGCTGCGGCTGACCGCGGAGGGCGTGAGCCGTAGCGCCTTGGCGGCGGCGGCGAAGCTGCCGCCCTCGGTGACGGCGAGGAAGGTCTGCATGTCGCCGATGCGGTTGTCCATGTCCGCGCCTTCGTGATTTTCGGTCACTTCTATTGTGCGCTGCTGCCGGCTAATCATCAATGCCGCGCCGCCATATCTCCTGCTTCGTCATTCCAACGGAGGTTTTGGACAATGGACCTGCAACTCAAGGGCAAGACCGCGCTCGTCACCGGCTCGACCGCCGGCATCGGCCTCGCCATCGCCGAGCGACTCGCCGTCGAGGGCGCCGAGGTGATCGTCACCGGCCGCGCCCAGGACAAGCTCGACGCCGCCGCCGCCAAGGTCGGCGCCACCCGCGCGGTGCTCGCCGATGCCGGCACGGCCGAAGGCTGCGACACGCTGATCGCGGCGGTGCCCGCCGTCGATATCCTCGTCAACAATCTCGGCATTTACGAAGCCAAGCCCTTCGTCGACATCACCGACGCCGACTGGTTCCGCTTCTTCGAGATCAACGTGATGAGCGGCATCCGTCTGTCGCGGCACTATTTCCCGAAGATGCTGGAGGCGAACTGGGGCCGTGTGATCTTCATCGCCAGCGAGAGCGCGCAGCTCATCCCGGCCGAGATGGTCCATTACGGCATGACCAAGACCGCGCAGCTCGCGATCTCGCGCGGCCTCGCCGAGCAGACGCGCGGCACCGGCGTTACGGTCAATACCGTGCAGCCCGGGCCGACTCGCTCGGAAGGGATCGTCGAGTTCATCCGCTCGACCGTCTCCAACAAGGACGCGCCCGAGGCTGAGCGCGAGGCCGAGTTCTTCGAGAAGCTGCGTCCGCTGTCGCTGATCCGCCGCCTGATCGAAGCCGAGGAAGTCGCCGCGATGACCGCGTTTCTCGCCAGCCCGCTTGCGGCCGTCACCAACGGCGCGGCGATTCGCGTTGAGGGTGGGATGGTGCCGACGATCGCCTGATTGCGTCCAGACATGAAAAACCCCGGCGATACCGTGTATCGCCGGGGTTCAATCCGTCACCGCTAACGCGGAGCGATCAGGAGCTGGCGGGATGGCTGCTGTAGCAACCGCCTGCTGCGGCACAAATTCCCATGGAGATCGCGAAGAGCGCACCGATACCAACGATGATGGTATCCGTGTCGAGGAATTTCTTGGATTTCTGGCGCGGGGTATACGCAGCGCGCTCGACCAGCTTCGCGCGAACGCCGGTGGTCGGGGCATCCTGTGCGGCGACGGCTGGCTGCGGCGCAGGCGCGGCCATCACCGGCACGGAGGTAGCCATGAGCATGCAACTGGCGGTTGCGATCGCAACGAACGTCTTCATGATCTGCCTCCCTGAATTTGAAACTACGGAGTGTTTGCTAGTCGAGCCCAAGCATAGAGTCAATATTCTTCGCTGGCGCGGGCGACAGTGATGTCGCGATAGAGACTCGCGACCTTCGCGATCATCCGGTCTTCCGTAAACGCCGCAAGGAACAGATCGCGTCCGCTCTGCCCGAGCGCGCGCAATTCCGTGCGATCCAGCCCCGATAGAACGTCCGCCAGCGCCGCTACGGTCCCGCGCGGATAGAGGTAGCCAGAAATACCGGGCCGAACGATCTCCGGCAGGGCGTCGGCGTCACTCGCCACCACCGCGCGCGCCTGCCGCATCGCCTCGATGGCGGCGAGTCCGAAGCCCTCCCACCGCGACGGCATCACGATCGCATCGGCCGCAGCGATGTAGCTTGGCAGCACCTCGCGCGGTTTCCAGCCATGCTCGGTGATGTTGGCGGGGGCGAGTCGCGCGTCGTCCATCCTGTCGCCGACGGTATGCAGGTGGATCGGCCGGTCGCCGAGCATCGCCATCGCCGCGAACAGGTCCGGCAAGCCCTTTTGCGGTGTGGTCCGCCCGATGAACAGCAGGTTGAGCGTGGCAGGGTCGAACCCCGCCGCTGGCGCGACATCGCCATCGAGCGGCGGCAGGCCGTTATAAACCATCGCCAGCTTCGCCGCCGGCAGACCGACCGCGATGGCGCTATCCTGCTCGAACCGTGAGATGCACAGGATGCGATCGGTAACCCGCGCCAGCAGCCGCTCGATCGCGACATAGATCCGCTTCTGCCATGCGGGAATCTGCATGTTGAACGCCCAGCCGTGCGCGCAATAGACGATCGCCGGTCGCTGTTCTGCCCGCGTGAACAGATAGCGCGCGCGGATCAGCACCCCGGCGAAGGTGCTGTGGACGTGGAGGATATCGGGCCGCTCCGCCGCGATGACGCGGTGCGCGAACCGCGCCATGCCCGCGAACGCGCCGGGCCGCCGCGCGGAACTGCGGAACAGGCGCAACGTCGCTTGCGGAATCGCTTCGAAAAAGTGCTTCTCGTCATCGCCGACCACGATCACGACGTTGCCGACACCGTGCTCGACCGCCTGCGCCGCGACGAGCTGGGCCATATGTGTCGCGACGCCGCCTTTCGTCTTCTGCGCGACATGCAGGATCTTCACGCGTGAGAGCCCGGCATCACGGCGTATCGTCGGTCGGCGCTTGTTCGGGAGCGGCTTCGGGTTCGGCCGCTGCGGGCACGAATGCCGGCGGTAGCCCCGCCGCCGCCACGGCGGCACCGCCGCGCGTGCGGTTGCCCGACACGACACCGAGGGCTTTGCTTTCCACATAGACCGCGCCGACGGTGTTGCCGGTGACGGTCGCGTGGCCTTGCGCTCCGAACAGCACGATCGGCAATGCGGTGTCCTTGCCCGCGTCGATCACCGTATTGCGCGAAATCTCGGCGCGGTGACCGCCGGCGACCGGTGCGGTGTCGGCGATCGCGATCGTGCCGGGGGTCTGGGCTGCGGTCACGCGTATCTCATTGTCGGTGAAGGTCGCTTGCACCGCACTGTCGCCGAGTACACGGTAGGGCGCCACGATCGCGCGGTCGAAACTGAGTTTGTTGCGCGTCACGATCACCGTGCCGGTCGAGCCGCAGGTCAGGTCGCATGCGACATTCTCGAACGTGTTCCCGTCGAGCACCAACCGCGAGAAATAGCTCGGCAGGCACACCCCGCTCCCGGTCTTGCCGGCAAAGACGAAGCGGTTGCCGATGAACGACACGTCGATCGCGCCCGGCGACCGCCTGAAGCCCGCGCTGCGCAGCGCGAACAGCGCGCGGCCACCACTCTTTCCATAGCGTTTGCCATAGCGGGCGGGTAGCTGCGCGGCGCTGCCGTCCTGATAAACCTGGTTGTTGCGGAACACGATGTTCTTGGCGGCATAGAAGGTCGCCAGCCCGTAATTGGAGGCATTGCGCACGACATTGTCATGCGCGAGCGCGTTGAAGCAGCCCTCGAAGTCGATGCCGACGTCGAGCATTTCGCTCACCTCATTGTGCGCGACGAGGATGCCGTCGCCATTATTGCCGTAGATGCCGCCATTGGCACCATGCACCTTGTTGTGCGTGATATAGATATCGCGCGCGCGTCGCAGATATTGCTGTGCCCCGCCGAAGGTGATCTTCGCCGAGCCACCGAACCAGCTTATGTTGGCGTATCGCCCGGTGTTCCCCACGGCAATGATCCGCTTGGCGAAATTCGCCCGCAAAATCTGGCTCATATATGCGCCGCCGTCGACGCGATTGTCGAAGACGATGATGTCCTCGTTCAGATCGTCCCCATTCGGTGAGAAGCCTGCATCGAGCGCGAGATCGTGGATGTCCTTACGCGTATCGCGCGTCAGTCTGCGTAGCGGGCTCACCACCAAGGCGCCGAACCGATCGGTCGAACAGCGTGTTACCGACACCTTCCGTCCATTGAGACACCGCAGGATCGTGCCGTTGGAGGGTAGCGGCGCAGGTCGTACCAATCGTATCGAATCGACATGTACGCCGATGAGGAAGGTCGCAGGGTTCTTGTCCGCCGGCATCGCAAGGAAGGGGTCGCGTTGCCGACCTTCCCAGCGCAGCACCGTGGCGTCGCCCGCGCCGAGAATCGCGATCGGCCTGGTCAGCATCACGGGCCTTGTCAGCTTTAGCGTGCCCGCCGGAATCAACAGCACCGCCACGCCGGCATCGACCGCCTGCTGAAGCGCCTGCGTATCGTCGGCCTGCCCATCGAGCTTCGCGCCGAACTGGCGGATGTCCTGGCCCTTGGTCCGCCACTGCGCGATCTCGGCATAGAAAGCGGCGCGTGTCGGTGCCCATTTCGGCCAGTCGGCATCTTCGGTGGTGCCGTGCTGGGCAAGCGTCGCGCGCACGCACAACGCGCCCCCGGCGACGCCGAGCAGCGGCAGCACGGCGCGGCGAGTGAGCTTCGGAAGGTCGAGGTCACGCATCGAAGAGACTCCTGCACTTGCCCGTTGGCATATCGGCGCCGACGCGCCTAGCCGCGCCGTCTGCGCGCATCCCACAACGCCAGCCCGCACAGCACACACGGCCATAACATCGTGTTGAACACATCCTGCTGCGTGTCGCGAATCTGCCAGGCCTGAAGAACCGGCCATGTCGCAGCGAGATCCATCGTTTCATTGAGCGCTTCGAGTATCGCAACCCCCGCCAAGGCCCATAGCGGGCCAAGCCGCTGGCGCGTTGCCAGCCGCAGCGCGATATAGATCGCAATGCCAAGATGGATATGGAGGATCGACCGGCCGAGTTCGCCGCGAGGTGCGACGAGATTCTTCAGCGCTTCGAAATCCGCGATACCGCTCATCTTCACCGTCTACCCGAGTGGGACTCCGCGCCGGGACCATAGCGGCGTCCGACCGTGGAACAACCGCCATATTGGAACGAGTTGATGCATCGCACCATTTATGGCATCCTTCGCACTAGCATCCTGCCGCCCCGTCGAGATCGAGAGAAGGGGATGAATTCGCGTGGCCACGTTCGAGAGCAAGCAGGGGGAGAGCGAACGCGTGTCGTTTGATCCGGTTGCGCTCGCGCCGCGCGGCATATCCAAGCAAATGATTCGCGGCCGCTTGGTGCTCTTGGTGCTCGCGGTCGATCTGGTCGCGATCGTCGCGCCGATCGTGTTCGCCGCCTGGGTGCATCTCGGCTATTTCTTCGGCGTGCGCGTGGTCAGCCTGCTCACGCTCGTGCTGCCGCTCTATTATCTCATCGCCTTGCAAATAAAGGCGTTTTCCCTCCGCAACATCATCAAGCCGCCGCGGAGCATGCGCAAGGCGTTCTCCGCGTTGCTCGGCGCTTATGCGATTGGGCTGGCGATAACCTTCGCCACCCGCTCGAACGAGGAATTGTCGCGGGTGCTGGTGGCGACCGGCTGCCTGCTGAGCGGCGTTTCGCTGATCCTCGCGCGCGCGATCTTCGCCGATCTGGCGGCGCGCGCGCTCGGCGGCACTCCGGCAACCGAGATCGTCATCGTCGACGGGGTCGAGCCGCCACCGCAATGCACGGCGACCCGTGTCGACGTGGAGGGCGCTGGCATCACCCCCAATCTCAACGATCCGATGATGCTGCACCGTATCGGCGAATGTGTGTTCCAGGCCGACCGCGTCATCATTTCCTGCCCGCCCGAGCGGCGCGGCAAATGGGCCTTGGCGCTCAAAGGCGCCGGCGTTCAGGTCGAGGTGCTCGCGCCCGAACTCGACGCCCTGGGTGCGATCGGCACGAGCCAATATCATGGTTTCGCGACTGCGGTGGTCGCGGTCGGGCCGCTTAGCGGTATCGACCGGGTTACCAAGCGGGTCTTCGACCTCATCGTGGCCGGCGGCATGTTGATCGGGCTGCTGCCGCTGCTGCTGATCGTCGCGATCGCGATCAAATGCGATTCGCGTGGGCCGATTCTGTTTGCGCAACAGCGCGTCGGGCAAGGCAACCGGCTGTTCCGCATGCTCAAGTTCCGCAGCATGTACGTCGCGCAGGCCGATGCCAGCGCCAGCCGCCTCGTCACGCGCGGCGACCCACGCGTGACGCGGGTCGGCTGGCTCATCCGCCAGACCAGCATTGACGAATTGCCACAGCTTTTGAACGTTTTGCGTGGCGAGATGAGTATCGTCGGCCCCCGCCCGCATGCGACCGGCGCGCTGGCTGGCCGCGCCCTCTATTGGGAGGTGTCGGCGCATTACTGGAACCGTCACGCTGTCAAGCCAGGGTTGACCGGACTCGCGCAGGTACGTGGGTTTCGCGGTAATACCGAGACCGGCGCCGATCTGCTCAACCGGCTTCAGGCCGATCTCGCCTATCTCGAATCGTGGACGGTGTGGCGCGACGTGATTCTGGTTTTGCAGACTTTCAAAGTGCTGATGCACCGCAATGCCTTTTAAGGGCGTCGCCACCAGCACAGCGGCATGTTCGTGTGGCTGAACAGTATCGCGCCGCAGCAAGAATACGGCATTTGGTGCCGGATCGGCGTTGTATGCCAATCGACAAGACGACACGTACCCCGGTATAGCCGTGGCAGCAGCGGCCCTGTTTCCGGCGGCGCACTTCACATATTTCATCGCGATTTCGGAGATAGATACGCATGACGATCAAGCCGGTGCGCAAGGCGGTTTTCCCGGTGGCGGGTCTAGGTACGCGGTTTCTGCCCGCGACCAAGGCGATGCCGAAGGAAATGCTGACCGTCCTCGACAAGCCCCTGATCCAATATGCGGTCGAGGAAGCGCTCGAAGCGGGAATCGAGCAGATCATCTTCGTCACCGGCCGCAACAAGTCCGCGCTGGAAGACCATTTCGATATTTCCTACGAGCTTGAGGACACGATGCGCCGTCGCGGCAAGTCGCTCGCCGTGGTCGAGAGCATTCGCATGAAGCCGGGTTCGCCCGTCTATGTCCGCCAGCAAGAGCCGCTGGGCCTGGGCCATGCGGTGTGGTGTGCGCGCGAGATCGTCGGCGACGAGCCGTTCGCGGTGCTGCTGCCCGACGAGTTGATGGCGGGCAAGCCGGGCTTCATGAAGCAGATGGTCGAGGCGTATCAGACGGTCGGCGGCAATGTCGTCGGCGCGCTCGAAGTGGCGCCGTCGGAAACGCACAAATATGGCATCATCTCGCCGGGCAAAATCGATGGTCGGCTGACCGAGGTAAAGGCGCTGGTCGAAAAGCCGGCGCAGGGCAGCGCGCCTTCGAACCTGATGATCCCGGGCCGCTACATCCTCCAGCCCGAAGTGATGCGTATTCTGGAGACTCAGGAAGCCGGCGCCGGTGGCGAGATCCAGTTGACCGACGCGATGCTGCAACTGATCGGTCGGCAGCCGTTCCACGGCTTCACCTTCGCCGGTGAGCGCTACGATTGCGGCGACAAGGCTGGCTTCATTCAGGCGAACCTCGCGCTTGCGTTGGCACATGCGGACATCGGCCCGAGTGTGCGCGCTTTCGCTACGGAACTGCTCGCGAAGTAAGCGGAATAAGGCGGTAAGGTCGCAGTCCCCGGACTCGTTCGAGGCACTGCGACCAACCCGCCCGAACCGTTCGCCCTGAGCGTGTCGAAGGACGTGCCTAAAGCGCTACGCGTATCGCACGTCGTTCGACACGCTCAGGACGAATGGGAGTGGAGATCAAGCCGCGCTGCGCTGCGCCGCGCCGGTTCGACGGCGGGCTTGGCGGCCGATTCGAAGAGCCACCGGCGCGTGCCGTCGATGCCGAGCACGGTGAGCCGGCCGCTATACACCGCTCCGGTATCGATGCCGATGCGGTTGGTGCGCAACTCCGGCTCTTCGGTCACGGTATGGCCGTGGACGATGACCCGACCGTGATCCACGCTACTTTCCAGGAACGGGCTGCGAATCCAGCGCAGATCGTTCTCGGATTGCTCGGCGAGCGGTACGCCCGGCCGGATGCCGGCATGAACGAAGACATAGTCGCCCCGAAACACCATTTCGTCGCAATCGTTGAGCAAAGCGAGATGGGCGGGCGGCACCAGCGCGCGCATCCGCTCGGCCAGCGCCTCGTTCGAGAGCGTGTCATATTCGTGGCGCGTGATGCCGTAACTGAACAGCGTTTCGCGGCCGCCGATCTTGATGAACATCGGCAGCAGATTGGCCTCGCCCTGCAGGACGCGCAGGAAGACTTCCTCGTGATTGCCGAGCAGCACGCTGATGCTGCGTCCGCTCGCACGCAGCGCGACGACACGCTCGACCACCGCCGCCGAATCAGGGCCGCGGTCGATCAGGTCGCCCAGGAAGATAATCTCGGACGGGTTGCCCGCGTTCTTAGCATCCTGTTCGGCGATTTGCTGGAGGACATCGTCGAGCAAGTCGCGCCGGCCGTGGATATCACCGATCGCGTACAGACGGGCGCCATAAGAGGCCGCCACCATCCGCCGTTCGGGCTGCCGCTCGCGGCGACGGTTGAGAAAGCGCGATAACATTTACGTCGAACACTTGCCTCGTCGATTGGTTCAGCCGGAACTGGCTTATCTCACGGATCGCCATGTTGCACTGCAATAGGACGAATTTTAACTGGCCTCAATCCCGTATCGGCAGGCCGCGACGAGAGCGCGACGGGCCGAGCGCCTTGCTCCGCACTGCAGGAAGGCCTATTTCCACATTATGGCGAGCCTTCATCATCATCAGGAACCGCACGGCGACGATCTCGCGCGCGCTGCACAGGACGCCCTCGTGCGTTCGGGCGAGCAATGGACGACGATGCGCGCGCACATCTTCACCGCACTGGCGAGCTTCGACAAGCCGGCGTCTGCCTATGACATCGCCGAAGCGGTTTCGAAGGCGGAGGGGCGTCGTGTCGCGGCCAATAGCGTGTACCGCATCCTCGACCTGTTCGTGTCCGCCAATCTGGCGCGGCGGGTGGAAAGCTCCAACGCCTATATCGCCAACGCGCATCCCGATTGCCTGCACGACTGCATCTTCCTGGTCTGCGACACCTGCGGTCAGACCACGCACCTCGACGACGACCGCATCACCAACGGCGTGCGCTCGGCGGCGGAGAAAGCCGGTTTTTCGCCAGAGCGCCCGGTGATCGAAGTGCGCGGCAAGTGCGCGGAGTGCGACGCGGCGAGCTGAGCCTAAAGCGCCTTGCCCATCCGCACGCCAGGCACCGGCACACCGCTGCCGTTCATCTTGTCGACCCGCTCGATCACGTCGTAACCGCAGGCGCGGTAGAGCGGCTCGCCCGCCAGCGTCGCCATCATCTCCGCACGCGCGAAACCAGCGCCCCGCGCGGCCTCCTCGCAAATGCGCAGGATCATCCGACCGATCCCGCGCCGGGTGAAATCGGGATCGGTGTACATCGCCCGAATGCGCGCGGCGTCAGTGGCCGGGTCGAGCACCGAGCCATCCCGGAGTGAGACGCTGTGATTGCCGCCGTACAAGGTCGCGCGAAAACTCCAGCCACCGCACCCGGCGATTTGACCGTCCACCATCACGACGAAATAGGTTCCGTCCTCAATCAGTTGCGTGTCCAGCCCCATGCTCAGCCGGCTCGCCGCAACCTGTTCCGGGGTGAGGAAATCGCTTTGCAGCGCAGCGATCGCGCGGTCCATCAGCGCGGCGATCGCGGGAATGTCGTCGGCGGTGGCGAGGCGGTGTGATGGATTTGACATGCAGCCGTTGTCCAATTGCAACGCACCGCGCGTCAAGTCGTGTGGACAACGATCGCAACAATCGACAGTCGCGCCGGGCTTCGCTAATGACGGCCGATGGTTGACGCTTCCACCACGCCGCTTCTCGACACCGTCGACACGCCCGCCGATCTCCGCAAGATCGCACCCGCCGATCTTCGCCAGCTCGCCGACGAGTTGCGCCAGGAAACGATCGCCGCTGTCGGCGTGACCGGGGGCCATCTCGGCTCAGGGCTGGGCGTGGTCGAACTGACCGTGGCGATTCACTACGTATTCGACACCCCGCGCGATCGGCTGGTCTGGGACGTCGGCCACCAATGCTATCCGCACAAGATTCTCACCGGCCGGCGCGACCGCATCCGCACGCTGCGCATGGGCGGTGGCCTGTCGGGCTTCACCAAGCGCAGCGAGAGCGAATATGATCCGTTCGGCGCGGCGCATTCGTCCACATCGATCTCGGCGAGCCTCGGCTTCGCGATCGCCAACAAGATCGCCGAACGGCCGGGCAAGGCGATCGCGGTGATCGGCGACGGCGCGATGTCGGCCGGCATGGCCTATGAGGCGATGAACAACGCCGAAGCCGCCGGTAACCGCCTGGTCGTGATCCTCAACGACAATGACATGTCGATCGCGCCGCCGGTCGGCGGCCTGTCCGCGTATCTGGCGCGGCTGGCGTCAAGCAAGGAATTCCTTGGCCTGCGCGATCTCGCCAAGCGCGTTGCCAAGCGGCTGCCGCGTCCGCTCGCGACCAGTCTCAGGAAGACCGACGAGTTCGCGCGCGGCATGGCGATGGGTGGCACGCTGTTCGAGGAGCTTGGCTTCTATTATGTCGGGCCGGTCGATGGTCACAATCTCGAGCAGCTCATCCCCGTGCTCGAGAATGTCCGTGACGCGGACAAAGGCCCGATCCTCGTCCATGTCGTGACGCAGAAGGGCAAGGGCTATGCGCCCGCTGAGGCCGCACCCGACAAATATCACGGCGTCCAGCGTTTCGATGTCATCACCGGCACGCAAGCCAAGGCGCCGCCGGGGCCGCCGCAATATCAGAACGTGTTCGGTCAGGCACTCGTCGAAGCGGCGAAGACCGATCCGACTATCGTCGCGATCACCGCGGCGATGCCCTCGGGCACCGGGCTCGACAAGTTCGCGAGCGCCTATCCAGAGCGTTTCTTCGACGTCGGCATCGCCGAGCAGCATGCCGTCACCTTCGCCGCCGGACTTGCCGCACAGGGGATGCGGCCGTTCTGCGCGATCTATTCGACCTTCCTCCAGCGCGCCTACGATCAGGTCGTGCATGACGTTGCGATCCAGAACCTGCCGGTCCGCTTCGCGATCGACCGCGCCGGGCTGGTCGGCGCGGACGGCGCGACGCATGCCGGCAGCTTTGACGTGTCCTATCTGGCGACCTTGCCCAATTTCGTGGTGATGGCGCCGTCGGACGAGGCCGAACTGGTGCATATGGTCCACACCGCCGTCGCGCATGACAGCGGGCCGATCGCGGTGCGCTATCCGCGTGGCAACGGTGTGGGGGTCGAACTGCCCGCGACGCCCGAGGTGCTGGAGATCGGTAAGGGCCGCATCGTCCGGCAGGGCCAGAAGGTCGCGATCCTGTCGCTCGGCACGCGATTGGGCGAGGCGCTCAAGGCGGCCGACGCACTCGATGCGCGCGGGCTGTCGACCACCGTCGCCGATTTGCGTTTCGCCAAGCCGCTCGACGAGGCGCTGATCCGCAAGTTGCTGACGACGCACGAAGTCGCGATCACGATCGAGGAGGGTTCGATCGGCGGGTTTGGTGCCCATGTGCTGACGTTCGCGTCGGACAACGGCCTGATCGACGCCGGCCTCAAGCTGCGCACGTTGCGCTTGCCCGATACCTTCCAGGATCAGGACAAGCCCGAGGTGCAATATGCCCAGGCGGGACTCGACGCGGATGCGATCGTCGATTCGGTGCTGAAGGCGCTGCGCTACAATTCGGACGGTGTCGTCGAGAGCGCGCGGGCGTAACAGCCCGCTCACCGCAGCGCGGGGTTCCGGTGGTGTCCAGATCGAGTGCGCTCCGCGAGTGGGCGCTCGACGTTTTTGGTCCGCCCGGCCTGAATGGCGCCACCGTCATGCGGCTCCGATTCGTTCTTCCGCAAGCCTTGTAACCAGATAGGTTTCATGTCACGTTGCCCTAGGGCATGATTTCCGGGGGGGAGTTTTATGGCGCGCCGCTGGGGTATCGCGGGCATTTTGTTGCTGTCGGCATGTGGAGCAGATGGGGGGGCGACTTCGACGCCGGTTGTTTCAGCCCCGACGCCGACGCCGACGCCGACGCCGACGCCGACGCCGACGCCCACCTCCACTCCCACCCCGACGCCTTCACCAACCGCCACGCCGACGCCCGCCTCTTATTTGACGTTCGATGGCATCACCAAGCGTACGATCCTGCTTACCACCGGGAGCGGATTTAGCTCTCCTTTAGAGAGCGGCCTGTCGAGCTATACAGCACTGGAAACGGTCGTGCCCTTCGGCGGCGTGGGGTCTCCGACACTCGACTACATCCCGAGCGCAACCAGGATTACGGTGGTTGATGGCGCCCTTAAAGAAGGGTTCTTAGCTGAGGATGTCGATACTCGCGCTCCGCAAGGCACGCGGCGTTGGATCAGATCGAATGGGAATACGCTTGAGGTCATCACTCCGGCCACGTCGGGCGGGCATCTGGAGTATGTCCGGTTCGTCAATCACGTCACGCTGGACAGAAAATACAATCCGTTTGGTTTTCTATTGACCGGCATTCCGACGCTGGCCGCAGATGTCCCGAAGAGCGGCTCCGCGACGTATTCGCGAACCGTTGTGAGTGGACGCGCAATCACCGTGGCGAAAGGCAGTTCGACGCAGACGATCTATTCGCTAGATCATAGCACTATTACCATCAAGATTGATTTCACGCAGCAGCGGATCACCGCCAACCTCGTGTTGATCGGCACCCCAATGTCCGGTGGCGCGGATGTTCGAATTACGACTCTGGCTGGATCGATCAATTTCGATGGCACTGACAACGGCATCGCACCTAAAGCGGGCCCCTATAGCAGCGATATCAATCGGTTCGCGTCTTTCGCCGGGGCGTTCTTTGGTCCCGGCGGCATGGAAGTTGGAGCTTTGTACAATGCGGCGATCTCCAACAACGCTGCCACTTCGACAGTCTTCGTGGTGGCCTTCATCGGCGGCGGCAAATGATGGTTCCGGTTGGGAACCCGGAAGGGTTCCTGCGTCGCGTGGCTGGCGCTATCGGAAGGTCATGATTCCGATCCATCGAGCACCACGAGCGGAAGGATCGCGTCGAGCAGCAGCATTCCGGCCTCGGTGACGGCGAGTCGATCGTCGGCGCGCGTGAGCAGTCCTTGCGCCGCGAGCCTCGTCGCCGTCGCTTCATCGATCAGGTCCGCGATCGGCGCCGCGCCAAGGCGCGCGATGCGCGTGAGGTCGATCCCCTCGCGCAACCGCAAGCCCATCAGCAGCGCTTCCTTGGCGCGCTCGCTTGGCGCGAGCGCGTCCTCGATCTGCGCGCCGTGGCCGTTGCGGGCGACCGCGCCGAGCCAGTTCTCTGGCTTCTTGTGGCGCGCGGTGGCGAGGCCGGCGCGGCGGCCGTGGGCGCCGGGGCCGATGCCGGCGTAATCCTGATAGCGCCAGTAGACGAGGTTGTGGCGGCTCTCCGCGCCCGGCCGCGCGTGGTTCGATATCTCATAGGCCGGTAGCCCCGCCGCCGCCGTGATCGCGCGTGTCGTCTCGAACAGGTCGGCGGCGGCGTCTTCGTTCGGGATGGTCAGCCGCCCCGCCGCCGCTTCTGTCGCGAAGCGCGTGCCGGGTTCGATGGTGAGTTGGTAGAGCGACAGATGCTCGGTGCCGAAGCCGAGCGCGCGGCGCAGTTCCGCTTCCCATGCGGCGAGGCTCTGGCCGGGCCGGGCGTAGATCAGGTCGAAGCTGACCCGCGCGAACGCGGCCTGTGCGGTGGCCAGCGCGGCCAGCCCTTCATCCACGCCATGCGCGCGGCCGAGGAAGCGCAAAGCTTCGTCATCGAGCGCCTGCAACCCCAGCGAGACGCGGTTGATCCCCGCCGCCGCCAGATCGGCGAAGCGTGCCGCTTCGACCGAGGAGGGATTCGCCTCCAGCGTGATCTCGATATCGTCGGTGAATCCCCACGCGCGCTCCGCCGCCGCGAGGATCGCCGCGACGGTCGCGGGCGGCATCAGCGAGGGTGTGCCGCCGCCGAAGAAGATCGACCCGAGCCGCCGCCCCGGCAGCGCGCGTGCCTCATAGGCGAGATCGGCGAGCAGCGCGTCGCGCCAGGCGATCTGATCGACGCTCTCGCGGACGTGGCTGTTGAAATCGCAATACGGACATTTCGAGACGCAGAACGGCCAATGGACATATAGAGCGAGTGGCGGCGTTTGGTCGGCGGTCATATCGCGGGCCTATGCGCGTGTGCGGAGGAAGTGGAAAGATGCGGATCGTCGTGATGCTGGCGCTGCTGCTCGCGGCGTGTTCGCCGCCCGGGCCACCGCGCATCGTCGAGGCGCGGCTGAAGGAGCAGCCGGCGCGGGGGCTGAGCTTGCTGCGGCAAGCGATGCTCGACGGCCACAATCGCGCGCGCGCGGCGGTCGGCGTCGCGCCGCTGCTGTGGGACGACGCGCTCGCGGCGCACGCACTCACCTATGCCCGCACGCTCGCCGCCGAACACCGCTTCGAACATGCCGTGCAGCCGATGGGGCCGGGTCGCGAGGGCGAGAATCTGTGGACCGGCACGCGCGGCGCGTATCGCTATGACGAGATGGTCGGCGGCTTCGTTGATGAGAAGCGCGTCTTCCGCAACGGCGTGACGCCCGATTTCAGCACGACCGGCAAATGGGAGGACGTCGCGCACTACACGCAGATCGTGTGGCGCGGCACGACCCGCTTCGGCTGCGCGCTGGCGAGCAATGAACGCGACGACTATCTGGTGTGCCGCTATACGCCGCCGGGCAATGTGGTGGGCGAGGTTGCGTTCTGACGTACGGCGGCCGTCGCAAGCGTGGCAAAGGTTGTCCACAGAAGGCATCGTGCGGGAGTGTCACTTTTGGGCGTGGCTGACGGCTGGTGAGGTCCCTTGCGGAAGCCGTTACGGTTGGCGCTGACACTGTCAAAGAGCGGGCCAGCCATATGCCAAAAGCGGTGCGTGTAGGACAGGTCGGCTGACGCGGAAGCGCACCGTGACGTCGTGGCGGGGATCACTCCGCAGGTTTCTCCTTTGGCAGCCGGAATTGCACGCGGCTCACGCAGCCGCGATGCCCGACGTCGCCCTCAACCACTCTGGCTTGGGAGATCGCTTCCATCGCGGCCTGTCCGAAGCCGGCGGCCGGTTCGGCGGCGAGCACCCGGACGTTACCGACCGCGCCCCAGGGTGCCGTGTCGAAGCCGATGATCGCATAACCTTCGATCCGTCGCGCGGCGAACGGGCCGGGATAGGCCTTGCCGTTGAGCAGCGACGGGATGGTCTTCGGGTCGATCGCGCAGGCCGGAAGCGCATCCGTGTCTTTCGGAGCGTCCGCCGGGAGCGCCGGTGCCGCGATGGGTTGGTTGCCAAGCCGGTAGAAGTGGAACGTGCAACCGCGCGATGCCTTTCCCGGTGCGTAGCGATTGCCGCGCAGTGCCTTGACGCTCGCGCTGTCGAGCGCGGCGTTTTGAGACGAGCCAACCACATGGACGTTCTGCGTCCGTCCGGTCGCGTCGACATCGAAGCTGAGGAACGACCATGACCGCGTGCCCGAGGCTTGCGCGATCGCTTCGAAGGCCGGGTAATTCAGGCGGCGCGGCGATCCGGGGCCGCGCGCGCAATCGCCGTCGGCACCGAGCCGCTCATAAATCTCGCTCGCGGCCGGACCCGGAACCGGGGCGCTCGCGGCTGCGTAAAGGGAGGCGAGGGGGGCGTCGGGAACCGGCACGAACGCGACCGTGTAGGTTATCCCGCATGTCCGTTGCGGCATCCCCGGCGCGAAGCGAGACGCCGCGAGGGCGGGCGCGAGGTCGGTCGTGTCGATGAAGAAACCGGGGAAGATCGGCGGACTGGACTGGATATCGACCGCACGCCCGTCCTGATCGATCGCGAACGTCAGGGCATAGGATGGCGCCGTTGTCGGCGCGTCCCGACCGAACCATTTGGTGCTGGTGGCAAACGGCACTTCGAGATGGGTTGGCGACACGGGACCACCCGCGCACAGGATCGTACCGGGCGTCAGGCGCACGATTTCACCCGGCCTTTGACCGGATGGGAGTATCGGGCCGTGAAGCGGCGGCGGGGGTGGTGGGGGTGGAACGGTCACGGCGCCCTCCGACTCGATTGCGGTGCGGGGCGACGATAGCAGCATCGGTATGCGCGCCAATCCCATATGGGTGGCGATCGGTCGCTGGTGAGCACGGTAATCGCGGTTAGGAACGACTGGGTCTGGTGGCAAGCGGTCGTGGCCTGCGGCCACGCGCATCAGAACAAAAGCAGAGCGCCGCCAGCGCCGACCTGAGCCGCAGCGATGACCATCAACTGCGTTGAGAACGGCTGCTTGCGCGTCTTGTGTCGAAAGAGATGGCGGGCTGCAAACGCACCGGGTGAACCGCCGATGAGCGCTAACCCCAGCAAACTCGCCTCCGGTATCCGACGGCCACCTGCACGAGCCCGCGCCTTATCCTGCCAAAAACGCAAAACCGTCCAGGCGTTTACGAGAACAATCCAGCAGAGCGCGGCGGCGAGCATGAGCACCTTTTAGTTGGCACTTACTAAAGACCCGTAATCAGCAGCGAGGGGCAGAAAGTGGGGCGAAACGCGACATTGCACATACAGTTCGGGCGGCGCTTCGGTGTGTGAGGATCACGAACGCGTGTGCGCCGGATCGAGAGCCTGTATCGCGACGCGGGTCTCGCCGGGGCCGTCCTTTCATAAGCCGGCGGACATGCCCCGGCAGGTCCAGGATCGTCGGTGTCGATCCGGCCCGCTCATTTCGATACGCCCCTCGCGCTATTCGGCGGCTACCCCGGACGAGCGGCGCTACAGGCGCCCCGCTCGGGCCTCACGCCATCAGCGCTTCGCACTGATCGAGCGTATCCTTGAAGGTCGCGATGATCGCCTGATACGGGGTGGCGCTCGCCATATCGAGCCCGGCGCGCTTGAGGATGTCGACGGCATAGTCCGATCCGCCTGCCTTCAGCACGGTGAGATAATTGTCGCGTTCCTTGGCACCGCCCTTGAGGATGGCGCGCGCGAAATAGGATGCCGCCGAGATCGAGGTGGCATATTGGTAGACGTAGAAGCTCGTATAGAAATGCGGGATATACGCCCATTCCGAGCCGTACGTGTCGGCGATGGCGACGTTCGGGCCGTGATAGCGGCGCAGCAGATCGAGGTAGAGTTTGGTCAGTGTCTCGCCTGACAGACCCTCGCCCGCCTCGGCCTTGTCGTGGACGAGCAGTTCGAACTCGCCGAACATCGCCTGCCGGTAGAAGGTGCCGCGGATCGATTCGAGCTGCTGGCCGAGGTAGAACAATTTCTCCTGCTTGGTCTTGGCGCGCGCGACCATATAGGCGGCGAGGAGCTGTTCGTTGCAGGTCGAGGCGATCTCGGCGAGGAAGATCGGGTAGTTGGTTTTCTCGTACACGTTATTCTTGTTGGCGAGCAATGTGTGCATCGCATGGCCCCATTCGTGTGCGTAGGTCGTCATCCCATCGTAATTCTCACCGAGGTTGAGCAGCAGATAGGGGTGGACGTCGAACGCCGCGCCGGGGTTCATGTACGCGCCCGATTTCTTGCCGGGGCGCGGCAGCGGGTCCATCCATTTCTTAGCGGTGGCTTCGGCGAAGAGCGCGCCATATTCGGGGCCGAGCGGCTTGAGCGCCTCGATCGTGGTGGCGCGCATCTCGGGCACGGTGACTTTCTTGTCGAGCTGAACGAGCGGCGGATAGATGTCGTAATAGGCCATGTCGGGCAGCTTGAGCAGCTTGCGGCGCAGCTCGAAATAGCGGTGGAGCTGGGGCAGGCCGGCGTTGGTTTCCTTGACGAGCGCGCGGTACACCGCCTCGGGCACATTGCCGCTCGACAGGTACATCGCCAGCGAGGTCGGATATTTGCGCGCCTTCTTGGTGAAGACGTCGGCCTTCACATGGCTGAGGTAGGCGGTGCCGAGCGACGCCTGGAACTTGCCATATTGTGCCCAGAACGTGTCGAACACCAGTTTGCGGTCGGCGCGATCGGGCGCGTCGCGGTTGAGCGTATAGGCCTGATCGTCGAGCCGCACCGCCTTGCCGGTCGACAGCGTGACGGTCGGCCACGGGATGTCCGAGGCGACGAGCTGTTCACGAATGTCGCGCGGGCCGCTGAACGGCGCGGACGTGCCGGCGAGCAGCACTTCGCCCTCGGGCGACAGCGTGTGCGCTTCCTGCCGCAGAATGTCGGCGAGTTGGAAGTCGAAATGCTGTTTGAGCGTCGCGTTGGCGGCGACGAACTGGTCGATCCTGGCCTTGCCGACGCTGAGGATTTCGGGCGCGACCCAGGAGGTCGCCTCGCCGAACGCGGTGTAGAGATCGGTGGCGAGCGCCTCCTTTTCCTGATTGGCCGAAGCGCGCAGATCGGCATCGGCCTTGAGGCTGGCGTAGACGTAGACGCGCGAGATGGTGCGATCGAGCTTGGTCTGCTCCGACAGCGCCGCCGCCAGCGCATCGGCACTGGTGCCGAGCGTGCCCTTGAACTTGGCGAAGCCGGGCAGTTCGGCGAGCGCCTGTTTGCGCGCGGCGTCCCATGCGGCATCGTTGGGAAACAGGTCGGTCAGATCCCACGCAGCGCCGCCAACGGGGGCCTGCGCGAAGGCGGGCAACGCGGCGGCGAGCGTGGCGAGGCTGGCGGTGGCGATCGCCGCGCGGCGGGTGAGGTCTGGCATGGATGGTCCCCAAGAACGTGATGAGCGGATGATGCCAAAGCGCCGGGTGCTTGGCTAGGGTAGGGCACCGGACGCTGGTAGAGCGCCGCGCGCAAATTATTGTGTCGGACGTGTAACCAAATTGGTCGGACGGGCGTTCCGACCAGCATCAACCTCATCCAACAGGGATATGGATCATGCGAGTCATCCCAACGTTCGTCATCGCCGGTCTGCTCGTCGCGCCGGTTACCGCCACAACCGCGCAGCAGAACAACAACAGCCTCGGCCGTGCCGTCACCCAGCCGCTGCGCGATGTGCGGATCAAGGACGAAAAGATCCCGGCGGTGTTGCAGCGCGCCGCCTCGGCGCCGTATTCCGCGTTCGGTACGCAAAGCTGCGCCGCGATCACCGCGCAGATCCGCGATCTGAGCGGCGCGCTCGGTGCCGATGTCGATACGCCCGCCAAGAAAAAGGGCGAGGGGTCCGCGATCGCGGCAACCGGCGCGCGCGCCGTGGTCAGCACGCTGATCCCCGGCCTCGGGCTGGTGCGCGTCATCACCGGCGCCGACAAGGTGCAGCGCCGCGCCGAGGCGGCGGTCTATGCCGGCGCAGTGCGGCGCGGGTATCTGAAGGGTATCGGTCTGGCGAAGCGCTGCCGCGTGCCGGCCGCGCCGACGGCGGCTGCGCTGGCCGACCGGCCGGAGTTGCTGGCGGCGGATCAGTAAGCACTGGCTACGAGACCCGCTCGCGGCGGGCGGGTCGTCAGTCGCGCGCGAAGATCTCGGCGTGGGGCAGGGTGATGCCGAGCGCGGGTAGTGGCACGTCGGCTCCGGTTGGGAGCCAAGTGTCGGCCCAATCGTCGCCGGCCACGCGACGCACGATCCGCACCCGCTCGCTGCCGGTATCGACGAGGACGATCGCCTGGACGCCGGCAAGCGCGCGATATTCGAGCAGCTTCACCTTCTGGTCGTAAGACGATGTCGAAGGGGATAGCACTTCGAAGACAACATGCGGATCGCCGAGCAGCTTCTTGCGGGCGTTCTCGGGCGCGCTGGGATTGTTGCAATAGACGCTGACGTCGGGGAGGCGGACGGTGCGTTCGTCCGTGCGAGTCGCGAAGTCTGAGCCATAGGGACGGCATCCCGAACCGCGCAGTGCAGGGCCGAGAAAGATGAGGATATTCGCCGCGATGCGGGCATGCTCCTCGCTGCCGCCGGCCATCATATAGATCAGCCCGTCTTCGAGTTCGGCCTTTGCGCCACCGAAATCCATTTCGAGGAATTCCTCGACCGATACGCGACGATAGGACGGGTCTAGCGCGACTTGAGCCATGTCGGCAGTGTAGCAGAGAGTGGGGTATAGACAAAGGGCCGGGGGGCATTCGAGACCCGTTCATGTCGGGCGGGCCTTCAATCGCGTGCGAAGATTTCCGCGTGGGGCAGGGTGATGCCGAGCGAGGGGAGCGCGACATCCTGCGGTTGTGCGAACAGATCGTCACGCCATGAGGTCGGACCGAGGCGCTGGACGACGCGCGCCAGTTCGCTGACCGGATTGACGAAGACGATCGTGTCGATCGACTCCAACCGGCGATATTCGTCGAGTTTTTTGCCCACGTCGTTCGCCTCGGTCGAGGGTGACAGCACTTCGAAGATGACCTTCGGCCGTTCGAACAGTTGCAGGGTATCGGTCTCCGGCAGCGGCGGTTCGTCGCACATCACGCTGACGTCTGGATAGCGTAGGTTGATGTCGTCGATGCGGATGGCGGCGTCGGAGCCATAGGGTCTACATCCCGAGCCCCGCAGCGCGGCATGAAGATAGGCGTAGATATTGCCGGCGACGCGGGCATGCGCTCGTGTTCCGCCCGTCATCATCTGGATGACGCCATCGACCAGCTCGAACTTCTTGTCCGTGCCGAAATCGAGCGACAGGAACGTCTCGACCGTGATCGGCTGGTAGGCGGGCTCGTGTCGCATCGTCACCTCTCGGGGAGAGTATAGCGCATGGCGCGTTCACGCACAAAGGGCCGGGGGAGCGATCCCCCGGCCCTTCGTTTTGCGTTGACCGGCGCGGGCGAAGCCCGCGCTGGGCGTCGGACGGGATCGTCGGCTTTGCCGCCGACCCGCCGGCCGTTCTGATTTTCTGTCCGGGGCAGCTTTCGCTGCCCCGGTCGAAAATCAGAAGTCCATGCCGCCCATACCGCCCATGCCGCCGCCGCCGCCCATCGGCATTGCGGGCTTGTCCTCCGGCAGCTCGCTCACGGCCGCTTCGGTCGTGATGAGCAGGCCGGCGACCGAGGCCGCGTTCTGGAGCGCGGTGCGGACGACCTTGGTCGGGTCGATCACGCCGGCAGCGACGAGGTTCTCGTACACGTCGGTCGAAGCGTTGAAGCCGAACGAGGTATCGTCCTGGTCGAGCAGCTTGCCCGAGACGACCGCGCCGTCATGGCCAGCGTTCTGAGCGATCTGGCGAACCAGTGCGGTCAGCGACTTGCGGACGATGTCCACGCCGCGGGTCTGGTCCTCGTTCGCGCCGGTCAGGCCGTTGAGGGCCTTCGTTGCGTAGAGGAGGGCCGTGCCGCCGCCGGGGACGATGCCTTCTTCGACGGCTGCGCGGGTTGCGTGCAGTGCGTCGTCGACGCGATCCTTGCGCTCCTTGACTTCGACTTCCGAAGCGCCGCCGACCTTGATGACGGCCACGCCGCCAGCGAGCTTGGCGAGACGCTCCTGGAGCTTCTCACGATCGTAATCGCTGGTCGTGATTTCGATCTGCTGACGGATCGCGTCGGTGCGGCCCTTGATCGCATCGGCTTCACCAGCACCATCGACGATGGTGGTGTTGTCCTTGTCGATCGTGACGCGCTTGGCGGTGCCGAGCATGCCGAGCGTGACGCTCTCGAGCTTGATGCCGAGGTCTTCCGAGATCACTTCGCCCTTGGTCAGGACGGCGATGTCCTCGAGCATCGCCTTGCGGCGATCACCGAAGCCCGGCGCCTTGACGGCTGCGACCTTGAGGCCGCCGCGCAGCTTGTTGACGACGAGCGTGGCCAGAGCCTCGCCCTCAATGTCCTCTGCGATGATGAGCAGCGGACGACCCGACTGAACGACGGCTTCGAGGATCGGCAGGATCGCCTGCAGGTTCGAGAGCTTCTTCTCGTGGATCAGGATGTACGGATCGGCGAGCTCGACCGTCATCTTCTCGGGGTTGGTGATGAAGTAGGGCGAGAGGTAGCCGCGGTCGAACTGCATGCCTTCGACGACGTCGAGCTCGAAATCGAGACCCTTGGCTTCCTCGACGGTGATGACGCCTTCCTTGCCGACCTTCTCCATCGCTTCCGCGATCTTCTCGCCGACTTCACGGTCGCCGTTGGCGGAGATGATGCCGACCTGAGCGACTTCGGCCGAACCCGAAACGGGCTTCGAGCGCGACTTGATGTCCTCGACGACCTTGATGACGGCGAGATCGATGCCGCGCTTCAGGTCCATCGGGTTCATGCCGGCCGCGACCGACTTCATGCCTTCGCGGACGATCGCCTGAGCCAGAACGGTCGCGGTGGTCGTGCCGTCGCCAGCGACGTCATTAGTCTTCGAGGCGACTTCGCGCACCATCTGCGCGCCCATGTTCTCGAACTTGTCCTTGAGTTCGATTTCCTTGGCGACGGTGACGCCGTCCTTGGTGATGCGCGGTGCGCCGAACGACTTGTCGATGACGACGTTGCGGCCCTTCGGCCCGAGCGTGACCTTCACCGCATCGGCGAGGATATCGACGCCGCGCAGGATGCGCTCGCGCGCGTCACGGCTGAATTTTACGTCCTTGGCTGCCATTGTATCTAGCCTTTCAAAAATATCGTCATCCCAGCGAAAGCTGGGATCTTATGGGGCTGGGCGTATTCCCTGGCCCCGGGGAGACCCCAGCTTACGCTGGGGTGACGGAATGGGATCAGCCGACAATCCCCAGAATGTCCGACTCTTTCATGATGAGCAGGTCTTCACCGTCGACCTTGACCTCGGTGCCCGACCATTTGCCGAACAGGATCTTATCGCCGGCCTTGACGTCGAGCGGCGTGACCTTGCCGTCTTCCGCCTTGGTGCCGGTGCCGACGGCGACGACTTCGCCCTCTTGCGGCTTTTCCTTGGCGGTGTCGGGGATGATGATCCCGCCAGCCGTCTTTTCCTCGGCCTCGACGCGCTTCACGAGAACGCGGTCGTGCAATGGACGAAAGTTCATACACTGTCCCTTTTCATAGAACATGGGGAATGGTTGTTAGCACTCGCCAAAGGTGAGTGCCAGCGGTGCTCATATGTGCCTGCGTGACCTGATCGTCAACCGCGCCGACGCGAATTTCGCGTCTGTATTGGTTGAATAATACGGGTGTTTACCTGTTCGCGGCGATGCTCTAGCGGGGACTCTAGCGATGGCGGATCATCCGCCAACAGGAGAGCGGCAGAGTGAAACTCGTTCGGGGTGCTTGGAAGCTACTGGTCGGGATCAAGGACGCGCTCGTCCTGATCGCGATGCTGCTGTTCTTCGGCGTGCTGTTCGGCGCGCTCGCCGCGCGGCCCGGCGGATCGACCACCCGGCAGGGCGCGCTGCTGCTCAAGCTCGACGGACCGATCGTCGAGCAGCCGAACGAACCCGGCGCGCTCGTCAGCCTGAGCGGATCATCGACCACGCCCGAATATCGCCTGCGCGACCTGGTGCGCGCGCTCGACAAGGCGAAGGGTGACGGCGACGTCAAGGTCGTCGTGCTCGATCTCGATTCGTTCGGCGGCGGCTATCCGGCGGCGGTCAACGAGGTCGCCGACGCGGTCCGGCGGGTGCGCGATAGCGGCAAGCCCGTGCTCGCGTATGCCACCGCCTATACTGACAGCGGATACCGCCTCGCGGCCAATGCAAGCGAGATCTGGGTCAACCCGATGGGCGGCTCGCTGTTCATGGGGCCTGGCGGATCGCAGCTCTATTACAAGGGCCTGATCGACAAGCTCGGCGTGACCGCGCACGTCTACCGGGTCGGCAAGTACAAGTCGTTCGTCGAGCCCTATACGCGTGACGCCGCTTCGCCCGAGGCGAAGGAAGAGGTCGTCAAACTGTATCAGGTGCTGTTCGCACAGTGGCAGGACGCGATCACCAAGGCGCGGCCCAAGGCGAAGATCACGCCGTTCCTGACCCAGCCCGACAAGGTGATCGTCGCCGCACAGGGCAATGTCGCGCAGGCGAACCTCGATGCCGGGCTGGTCGACAAGCTCGGCACCCGGCTCGATTTCGACAAGCGCGTCGCCGAGATCGCGGGCGTGGGCAGCGGCAAGGCTGCCGGCACGTTCAACACGATCAAATATGACGGCTATGTCTCGCGCAATCCGCTGCCGACCGGCGGCGCCGCGATCGGCGTGCTGACCGTCGCGGGCGACATCATCGACGGCAAATCGACCGCCGGTAGTGCAGGTGGCGACACCGTTGCCAAGCTGCTGCTCGACGGCCTCGCCAAGAAGACCCTCAAGGCTTTGGTGGTGCGGGTCGATTCACCGGGCGGCTCGGCGCTCGCTTCGGAGACGATGCGCCGCGCGATCCAGGAGGCGAAGGCGCAGAAGCTGCCGGTCGTCGTATCGATGGGGTCGGTCGCGGCGTCGGGTGGCTATTGGGTGTCGACGGCGGGCGACCGCATCTTCGCCGAGCCGACCACGATCACCGGATCGATCGGCATCTTCGGGATCATCCCGACTTTCGAGAACACGCTGAAGAAGATCGGCATCACCACCGACGGCGTGAAGACCACGCCGATCTCAGGTCAGCCCGACATCTATGCCGGCACCAACGCCGAGACCGACGCGATCTTCCAGGCGGGAATCGAGAACGGCTACCGCCAGTTCATCACCCGCGTAGCGACCGCGCGGCACATGACGCCGCAACGCGTCGATGAGATCGGTCAGGGCCGGGTGTGGGACGGCGGCACCGCGCGGCAGATCGGGCTGGTCGACCAGTTCGGCGGGCTCGACGATGCGGTTGCGGCGGCGGCGAAACTGGCCGGATTGAAGAGCGACGGCTATCATGCCGAATATCTCGAGAAGCGGCCGGGGATGCTCGCCAAGCTGATCGCACAGCTTACGCGCGATGACGATGACGATGCCGCGGCGGGGGGCGATGCCTTCACCCGCATCGCCGCGCAGCACCGCGCGCTGTTCGCGCAGGCGCTGGGCGATGTGAAACGGATCGGCACCGGCGCGGCGATCCAGGCGCGCTGCCTCGAATGCGAAGGCCTCGGCGCGAGCGCGCCGGCACAGGAGGACGTGACGTTGATGAACCTGATTCTGGCGCGCTTCGGATGGTGATCGCGGTTCGGCCCGCCACGCCCGAGGATGCTTCGGCGATCGCGGATATCTATCGCCCCTATGTCGAGGCCGCGACGATCTCGTTCGAGACCGAGGCGCCCGATGCCGACGAGATGCGCCGCCGCATGCTCGCCTCGGAGGGCCGTTTCCCGTGGCTGGTGGTGACCGAGGGCGAGGCGGAAACGGTGATCGGCTATGCCTATGCCGGCAGGTTCCGCGACCGCCCGGCCTATGAATATACCGTCGAGACCTCGGTCTATCTTGCGCAGGACGCGCAGGGGAAGGGCTATGGCCGCCAGCTTTACGACGCGCTGATCGACACGGTGCGCGCGCAGGGCTTCGCGCATGCGGTGAGCGTCATCACCTTGCCGAACGACTGGCTGATCCGGCTGAACGAATCGGTCGGCTTCAAGCGGACCGGCGTGTTGCGCGAGCTGGGCTACAAGAACGGCCGCTGGATCGACGTGGGGTTCTGGCAATGCGAACTCAACGACGCGACGATCCCGCCCAAGCAACCCAAGCCGTTCAGCGAGACCGGGATGGTGTGGGACTGGTGAGGGGTGTCGGCGTGCGGTAACAAACGCCTTCCAACCGTTCGTGTCGAGCGAAGTCGAGACACCTGCGCTTGGGGCGTGCCCCTCGACTTCGCTCGGGACGAACGGTTTGGGAGTGGATGGGCGTTGAGGGCCACGCGCGATGAGTGAGACGCCGCCCCCCTGGCAAGGCCCGCTCGCCGGTGTGACGGTGCTCGATTTCTCGCGCGTGCTGGCCGGGCCGGCGGCGTCGATGGCGCTGGCCGATCTCGGTGCGGATGTCATCAAGGTCGAGCCGCCGGGGACTGGCGATGACACGCGTGGCTTCCCGCCGCACCGTGACGGGGTGAGCCATTATTTCCTCGCCAACAATCGCGGCAAGCGCAGCATCGTCATCGATCTCAAGACGCCCGAGGGTGTCGATATCGCCAAGGCGCTGGTGGCGAAGAGCGACATCCTCATCGAGAATTACCGCCCCGGCGTGATGGACCGGCTCGGCCTCGGCTATGAGACGCTTGCCGAGCGCAATCCGGGGCTGATCTATTGCGCGATCTCCGGCTTCGGCATGACCGGACCGCTTCGCGACAAGCCCTCGTTCGACATCGTCACGCAGGCGCTGTCGGGGGCGCTCAGCGTCAATGGCGAGCCGGGGGCAATGCCGAGCCGGCTGGGGATTCCGCTCGGCGATCTGGTCGGCGGGGTGAACGGGCCGATCGCAATCCTCGCCGCGCTGCATGAGCGGCACGCGACCGGCAAGGGGCGGCTGATCGACATCAGCCTGCTCGACGGGATGTTCGGGATGCTGAGCTATCTCGCGCAGCTTGCTTTCTTCACTGGTGAAGACCCTACACCGCAAGGATCGCAGCATCCCAATCTGGTGCCGTATGGCGCGTTTCCCGCCAGCGACGGGTCGATCATCATCGCCTGCCTGACCGATGCGTTCTGGGCGCGGATCTGCGCGGCGCTCGGGCAGCCCGAACTCGCGCGCGACGCGCGGTTCGCCACCACCGAGCGGCGTCGCGATGCACGGTCCGAGGTCAACGCGCTGATCTCGGATTTCACCGAACGGCGGTCGGTCGCCGAACTGGTCGCGCTGTTCAGCGAGCATCAGGTGCCGAACGCGCCGATCCTCGGCGTGGGGGAGGCGCTCGCGCAGCCGCAGGCGGTGGCGCGCGAGATGGTGGTCGAGGTCGATCACCGTACCTTGGGGCGCATCCCGATCGTCAACCGGCCGTTCCGCTTCCCGGGCGAAACGATGCCGAAGCCAACCGCGCCGCCCGATCTCGGCGAGCATAGCGACGCGATTTTGCGCGAGATGCTGGGGCTGGACGACGCGGCGATTGCCGCGTTGCGGGCGAGCGGGGTCGTCGCCTAAGCGGCAAAGATAGCGTGGTCTTATTCCGCTCCTGCCGAGTAGCCCGAAGGCGCATGTCCCGAGCGCAACCTTTGCTTCGATATGCACACCCTATACGGCTCGCCTACTCGAGCGCTACTCGGCACGGACGGAGGTTTACGTCATGCCGCCCGAGATGCGACCCGCGCCTCGATCGCGTCCCAGATCAGCCCCGCCACATCGGTGCCGTCGAACTTTTCGATCGCGACGATTCCCGTCGGCGAGGTGACGTTGATCTCGGTCAGCCACTTGCCGCCGATTACGTCGATGCCGACGAACAGCAGCCCGCGCCGCTTGAGTTCGGGGCCGAGCTCGGCGCAGATCGCCTCTTCCTCCGGCGTCAGCACGGTCTTCACTGCGGAGCCGCCGACCGCGAGGTTCGAGCGGATCTCGCCTTCGCCTGGCAGGCGGTTGATCGCACCCGCGACCACGCCGTCGACCAGCACGATCCGCTTGTCGCCCTGCGCCACGTCGGGGAGGAACGCCTGCACCATATGCGGCTCGCGCCAGGCGGTGTTGAACACCTCGATCAGCGCCGACAAATTGGCGCCGTCGCTGCCAACCTTGAAGATCGCCTTGCCGCCGTTGCCGTGGAGCGGCTTGATCACGATCTCGCCGTGCTTCGCGAGGAAAGCGCGCGCTTCGTCGAGGCTGCGCGTGACGAGTGTCGGCGGCATGAAGTGCGCGTAATCGAGCACGAACACCTTCTCCGGCGCGTTGCGCACGCTGGCGGGATCGTTGACCACCAACGTCTTGTCGGCGATCCGTTCGAGCAGGTGGGTGGCGGTGATGTAGCCGAGATCGAACGGCGGGTCCTGCCGCATCAGCACCACATCGGCGTCATCGCCGAGATCGAGCTGGACGGGGTCGCCGAAGCTGAAGTGGTTGCCCGGAACGCGCTGGACGGTGACGGGGTGGGCGAGCGCCCAGACGCGGCCGTCTGAGTAGTTGAGGGCTTCGGCGGCGTAGTGAAAAAGTTTGTGGCCGCGCGCCTGTGCGGAGAGCATCAGCGCGAAGCTCGAATCGCCGCCGATGTTGATCTGGTCGAGCGGGTCCATCTGGACGGCTACCGTGAGAGACATTCATAGCCCTTTCGTCGCCCCGGCGAAGGCCGGGGCCGCTGTGTGTGGGGCAACCGCTTCGCCAAGCAACGTAGCGGCCCCGGCCTTCGCCGGGGCGACGGTTAGGGGGCATCTAGGTGCGAAACTCACCCGATCCAAGCATTCTCGATATGCCGGAGCGGCACGCCGCGCGCGATGAGGATGACATCGACGCGGATATCGTCGCCGGGCTGCGCATACTCGGCCATCAGCACTTCGGCGGCAGCGGCGACGCGGGCGAGGCGGTGCTCGTCGATCGCCATGTCGAGATCGGCGGCGGTGCGGCGGAGTTTGACCTCGACGAACGCGACGAGGCCGGGGCGGCGCGCGATGAGATCGACCTCGCCCGCCTTGGTGCGAACCCGGCGCGCGACGATCTGCCAGCCTTTCAGCCGCAGCCACCAGCCTGCGATGCGCTCGCCGCGCCGGCCAGCCGCCTCGGCGACGCGGCGGTCTCTCACCCCTTCATCTCAAGCGCCCGCGCGTAGAGTTCGCGGCGGTCCAGCCCGAGCTTCTTGGCGACCTCACCCGCCGCCTTGGAGGCGGGGAGGCGTTGCAAAGCTTCGGCGAGCGCGGCGTCGACATCCTCAGCGCTGGCGGCTTCTGGTTCTCCCGGCGGGGCTACGACGATGACAATCTCGCCCCTTGGCGGCGCATCGGCATAGCGTGCCGCCAGCGCGGAGAGCGAATCGGTGACAGCTTCCTCGAACTTCTTGGTGATCTCGCGCGCGACCGCCGCGTCGCGATTCCCCAGCCCCTCGGCGAGTGCCGCCAGCGTGACGGCGAGGCGCGGTCCCGATTCGTACAGCACCAAGGTCGCGCGGATCGCGGCGACTTCGGCGATAGCGGCGGCGCGCGCCTGCGCCTTGGGGGGCAGGAAGCCGAGGAAGAAGAAGCGGTCGGTCGGTAGCCCGGCGAGCGTCAGCGCGGCGATCGCGGCGCACGGGCCGGGAATCGTCACCACGGTATGTCCGGCGGCGCGGGCATCGCGGACCAATTTGTAGCCGGGATCGGAGATCAGCGGCGTACCCGCGTCGGACACCAACGCCACCGCCTCCATCCCCATCCGTGCGATCAGGCCGGGGCGGACGGCTTCGGCATTGTGGTCGTGATAGGGCGTCATTAGCCGCTTCACGCCGATGTGACGAAGTAATCCCGCCGTCACACGCGAGTCTTCCACTGCGATTACGGCAGCTTGTGATAAGATCTGGGCAGCACGCGGCGAAAGATCACCGAGATTGCCGATCGGGGTGGCGACGATATAGAGACCGGGCGCGAGTACAGCGTTCATCGGAGGGGTTCATGACAGACGTGGCAAGGGTACGGCAACCAGGAAGGCCGCTGCGGCGTGCCGTGATCGTCATGGCCGCGATGCTGCTGGCGGGCTGCCAGACGGTGCTGCCGCGCGGCGCAACCGAGCCGGGCCGCCGCCCGCCGCCGGTTCAGCAGCCGAATCAGGTCGAACAGGGCATCCCGACCGACACCGCGCGCCACCGTGTCGCGCTGCTGGTGCCGCTGTCGGGGCCGAATGCGGGCGTGGGGCAAAGCCTCGCCAATGCCACGCAGATGGCGTTGCTCGATTCGAACAACCAGCGCATCCGCATCACCACCTATGACACCAATCTCGGCGCCGCCGCCGCCGCGCAACGGGCGATCGCCGAGGGCAACCGGCTGATCCTCGGCCCGCTGCTCGGTGACGATGTCCGCGCCGTCACGCCGATCGCGCACCGTGCTGCGGTGCCGGTGGTGGCGTTCTCGAACGATGCCTCGGCGGCGGGGCAGGGCGCGTATCTGATGGGCTATGCGCCCACCCAGTCGATCGCGCGCGTGGTCGATTACGCCAAGGCGCAGGGCATCACGAGCTTCGCCGGGCTGGTTCCCAACGGCACCTATGGCGAGCGCGCCTCGACCGCGTTCCTGCGATCGGTGGAGAGTGCGGGCGGGCAGGTCGTGTCGCTGCAGACCTATCAGCGCGTGCCGGGGTCGATCACCGCCGCGATCACGCGGATGGGCAAGGATTCGCCGTATCAGGCGATCCTGATCGCCGACAGCGCCAACACCGCGTCGGCAGCGGTGCCGGTGATCCGCCGCGTCGGTACGAGCAGCGCGCATGTGCTCGGCACCGAATTGTGGAATTCGGAAAGCTCGATGGCGAACAAGCCGTCGCTCAACGGCGCGTGGTTCGCGAGCGTGTCGAACGGGCTGTACCGGCAATATGCCGCCAAATACCGTGCCCGCTTCGGCGCTGCGCCGTTCCGGCTTTCGAGCCTCGGCTATGATGCGGTGCTGCTGACGATTCGCATTTCGGCGGACTGGACGGTGGGCACGCCCTTCCCCGAGCGGCGGCTATCCGATTCGGGCGGGTTCGCGGGCATCGACGGCGCGTTCCGCTTCGGCAAGGATGGCGTCGCCGAGCGCGCGCTGGAGGTGCAGGAGATTCGCGGCGGCACCGCCGTCACCGTCTCGCCCGCGCCGCGCGGCTTCGAATAAGGGGTCTCAACCGTCACCCCGGACTTGTTCCGGGGTCCACGGTGCGGCAGTCTTTGCGCGTGAGGCTCGGTCGATGCGCTTGCGGCGGGGTGGACCCCGGAACAAGTCCGGGGTGACAAAAGCGTTTGCGAGCGGGAGCTTTTCATGACGGACGGCGGCATCTTCATCGGCGCGGATGAGGGCGGGGCGAACCCGCAGAGTCTCGACCTCAGGCGCGCCAACCGCCACGGACTGATCGCCGGCGCGACCGGCACCGGCAAGACGGTGACGATCCAGGGCATCATCGAAGGCTTCTCGGCGGTCGGCGTGCCGTGCTTCGTCGCTGACGTGAAGGGCGATCTGTCGGGGTTGGCGATGGCCGGATCGCCGCAAGCCAAGACGCACGACGCCTTCGCCGCGCGCGCCAAGGCGATTGGCGACGATGACTGGAGCTATGCCGAAACGCCGGTGCAGTTCTGGGATCTGTACGGCGAACAGGGCCATCCGATCCGCACCACCATCTCGGAAATGGGTCCGCTGCTGCTCGCGCGGCTGATGGACCTCAACGACGTGCAGGAAGGCGTGCTGACGATCGCCTTCCACGTCGCCGATAAGGAAGGGTTGCTGCTGCTCGACCTCGACGATCTCCAATCGATGTTGAGCTATTGCGCGGCGCGCGCCGACGAGCTGACCACGACCTATGGCAACGTCTCCAAGCAATCGATCGGCGCGATCCAGCGGTCGCTGTTGCAGTTGCGCAGCCAGGGCGCGGAGAATTTCTTCGGCGAGCCGGCACTGGCGATGGCGGACTTCATCGGCTTGGACGACAAGGGGCGCGGCATCGTCAACGTGCTCGCGGCCGACAAATTGATGCAGAGTCCCAAGCTCTACGCCACTTTCCTGCTGTGGCTGATGAGCGAATTGTTCGAGCATCTCCCCGAAGTCGGCGATCCCGACAAGCCGGTGATGGCGTTCTTCTTCGACGAAGCGCACCTGCTGTTCGACAATGCCCCCAAGGCTCTGCTGGAGAAGATCGAGCAGGTCGTGCGGCTGATCCGGTCGAAGGGCGTCGGCGTCTATTTCATCACGCAGAACCCGATCGACGTGCCCGATACGGTGGCGGGGCAGCTCGGCAACCGCGTGCAACATGCGCTCCGCGCGTTCACGCCACGCGATCAGGCGGCGGTGAAGGCGGCGGCGACGACGTTCCGCGCCAACCCTGGCGTCGATGTCGAAACCGCGATCACCGAATTGAAGGTCGGCGAGGCTTTGGTCTCGCTGCTGCTGCCCGACGGCGCGCCCGCGCCGGTGCAGCGCACGCTCATCAAGCCGCCTGCCTCGCGCGTCGGCCCGATCACGCCCGCTGAACGCAAGGTGCTGATTGAGACCGATGCGATCGGCGCGAAGTACGACACGCTCGTCGATCGCGAATCGTGCGAGGAAATCCTCGCCGCCAAGGCACAGGAGGCGAGCGCCGCCGCCGCCGAGGCGAGTGCGAAGGACGCGACCGACAAGGCCGCCGCCGCGCAGGCCAAGGACGACGCCCGCGCCGCCAAGGAGGCCGAGCGCGCCAGGATCGCCGCTGACCGGGCGGCGGCGAACAGCCCCTGGGCCAAGATCGCCACCACCGCCGCGCGCACAGCGACCTCGACGATCACGCGGCAGGTGGCGAACGAAGTGGCCAAGCAGGTGTTCGGCACGGGCTCACGGCGCGGTGCGAGCGGGGGAGGCGACCTGCTCGGCGGGATCGTGCGCGGCGTGCTGGGCGGGATCTTCAAGGGGCGGTAGGGCGACGGCGCTGGCCGTCGGCTCGGCGCGCCTTAAACCGTTCGTGCCGAGCGAAGTCGAGGCATGCGCGCACCGGGCGGTCCCTCGACTTCGCTCGGGACGAACGGCAGTTTTGGTATCCGGGACAGCGCACACCTGTCCTGCCACCTCGCTCGGAATGCCGCGCCCCGCACGTCACTGATCCCCGTCGTCGTCCTCGTCATGCCCGACCACCCAGGTGTGGTCCTGGTTCTCGATCCGCGAGCGGACCTTCTTGCCGCTGGCGTCGCGTGCTGGCTCATAGCGATAGCGCTGTTCGATCAGCCGGCAGGTGGTGGCGTCGATATCGGGATTGCCGCTGGTCTTGCGGATCGTGCAGCCGGTGGCTTGGCCGGTGACTTCGACGGTGAAACTCACCCAGACGGTGCCGCCGACGCGGGCTTTCAGCGCGCTCGCGGGATAGTCCGACCCTTTGATGCGGCCGCTCTTCTGATAGGCTTCCCGTCCGCCGCCGCCGTCGCCATTCCCCTTGCCGCCGCTGCCGGTGCCATTGCCGGTTCCGCCCGCGCCAGTGCCGGTGCCGGGTTTGTCGGACGCGCCCGAACTGGCCTGCTTGCCCGCCGCCGGGGTCGGCGCGGCGACGATCGGTGGGGGGACCGGCATCGGGATCTTGGGCGGCGGCGCAACCACTTCGGTCGCCTTCGATCGGATGTTGGGCGGTGCCGCTGCGCCGGCCTTGTGGATGCTCGGCTTGGGGTGCGGTTTCGGCGGTGGAGGAGGCGGGGGCGGCGGGACGGTCACGCCGAACAGCTTGAGGTCCTGCGTGACGACGTGCGGGATCGTCACGGTGAAGCCGGTGGCGAGCAACAGGCCCAGCCCGACCTGCAGCACCGCTGCGCCGATCGCGGCTATCACCTTCCTGTCGCTGCTGGCGCGGTATGTCGTCATTGTCGCGTGCCAACCTCGGATCGTGCCGCTAGGTTCCAACGCCAAGCCGCGCCTTTCGTCCAGCCGATTCATCCGGGAGCCTTTTGCATGACCGATTTCCGCGACCGCGCGATCCAGCTTTACGATGCGTTCACCCACGAACATCGCGACCGCCGCGCATTGCTGCGCGACATGGTGGCGCTGACCGGATCGCTTGCCGCTGCCGAACTGTTGATCGCCGGCATCGCCGCCTCGCCGGCGGCTGCCGCGATCACCGATGTCGCCGATCCGACGCTCGATATCGTCAAAGAGGCTTATGGCGTCGGGCCGGGCAAGCAGGTCACCGGCTATTTCGCCTCGCCCAAAGGCAAGACCAACCTCGGCAGCGTGATCGTCTTCCACGAGAATCGCGGGCTGACCCCGCATATCGAGGATGTCGCGCGGCGTTTCGCGCTGGCCGGCTTCCGCGCGGTCGCGCCGGATTTCCTCAGCGATCAGGGCGGCACGCCTGACGATGAGGACAAGGCGCGCGACCTGATCGGCAAGGCCGACCTCGCCGCGATCACCAGCGAAGCGGTCGGCACGATCGGCGCGATGCGCGCGCGGCCCGGCGGCAACGGCAAGGTTGGCATCGTTGGCTTCTGCTGGGGCGGCGCGCTGGTCAACCGCGTCGCGGTGGCGGCGGGTGATGCGCTCGCGGCGGGCGTCGCCTATTACGGCCCCGCGCCCGACCCCGCCGAGGCGGTGAAGGTCGCCGCGCCGCTGCTGCTGCACTATGCCGGCAAGGACGCGCGCGTCGCCGCGACCGGCGCGCCGTGGGTGGCCGCGCTGAAAGCGGCGGGCAAGGACGTTACCGATTACACCTATGACGGTGTCGATCATGCCTTCAACAACGATACCTCGCCCGAGCGGTATAATGCGGCAGCGGCGTTGCTCGCGTGGGACCGCACGATCGCGTTCCTGCACGCGCATCTTGACCGCTGACGCTGGCTATGTTCCACTAATGTTCTGATTCGAAGGGACGGATGATGGCAAACGATCTGATATTCTACACCAACCCGATGTCGCGCGGACGAACGATCCGCTGGATGCTCGAAGAGGTGGGCGCGTCCTATGAGACGGTACTGCTCGATTACGCGTCGTCGATGAAGGACCCGGACTATCTGGCGGTCAACCCGATGGGGAAGGTGCCCGCGATCGTCCACCACGGCAAGGTCGTCACTGAAGGCGCGGCGATCTGCGCCTATCTGGCGGATGCTTTCCCGGAGGCGGGATTGGCGCCACCTCTGGCCGATCGTGCGGACTATTATCGCTGGCTGTTCTTCGCGGCCGGGCCGGTCGAGCAGGCGTTCACCAACAAGTCGCTTGGCGTGACCCCCAGCGACGAGCAGAAGCGCATGGTCGGCTATGGCTGTTTCGAGCAGACCATCGATACGCTGGAGGCGGCGGTCGCGGCGACGCCTTATGTGACGGGCGACAGCTTCACCGCCGCGGACGTCTATGTCGGTGCGCAGATCGGCTTCATGCTCCAGTTCGGCATGTTGGAACCGCGCCCGGCGTTCGTGGCCTATTGGAACCGCATCTCGGCCCGCGATACGTTCAAGCGCGCCGCCGCAGTCGACGACGCGCTGATCGCCGCCGCGCAGGAGGCCGCTGCGGAGGGGTGAGGCCCGCCGCTCACGCGGCCAGGTGCAGGGCGACAAGCAGTCCGGCGAACACCCCGTAGAGCAGCCCCATCGACGCGAGCAGCGCGCGCGAAATCCAGCCGCCGCGAAACGCGGCGAACAGGATCGCGATCGCAATCGCCGTCACGCCGGCGGCGAGCAGCAGCGAGCGATCGAGCAGCCAGGGGGTGAAGAACAGCCCGAGCGCGGTCGGGATCGTCGCCTGGATCATCATCGCGCCCGAGATGTTGGCAAGCGCGAGCCGGTGCTTGCCTTGCCGCACCCAGATGATCGCGTTCATCGTCTCGGGCAGTTCGGTGGCGATCGGGCTGAGCAGCAACGCGAGCAGTTGCGGCTTGAGGCCAAGCACGGGGCCGAGATGTTCGAGCTGCTGCACGAACAGCCGCGAGGCGAGGAAGATCACCACCAGCGCCGCGAGCGTCTGGACGATGGCGATTGCGGTGCCGGGCGTTTCCGCTTTGGGCTGGAAGCGGAGCGGCTCCAGCGCGCCTTCCTCTTCGTCGGCGTCATCGCCCGTCATCTCCTGACGAACGTACAGCGCGTAAGCGGCGAGGAAGAGGAGACCAAGCCACGGCTTGACCGCGAACAGCACGAGGCCGAGCGCGATCTTGACCACGAAGATCGCGAGGAACCAGCCCTGGTCACGGCTCAACTGGCTGAAGCTGGCGCGCATCGCAGGTGTATCGGCGAGGTGCCGGCCCGACAAAAGCAGCATGATGCCAACGGTCGCATAGGCGATCGTCGCGAGCGCGAGGGGGCCGCCCAAAGCCGCGCCGACGCCGAGATCCTTCGCCGCCGCGCTTCCCCCGAACGCGACCGCGACCAACGTCACCACGCTTTCGGGGAGTGCGGTGCCGAACGCGGCGAGCACGGTGCCGGTCGCCTTCTCGCCCACCGCCAGCTTGCGGCCGACCCATTCGACGCCGTTCACGAAATACTCGCACGACAGATAGATCACCACCGCCGAGCCAAGCAGCAGCGCGACCGTCATCCAAAGCGAAGCCATTGCACGAGTTCTCCCGGGGCCGGGACGACAGACACACGGATGCGGCGCGACGCCCGACCCCGAACGTTCACCGATCCATGGTCTCGTCAAACCATCAGGCCGCACGCGCCACGGCCAAAGCCGATCGTGTTGACGCGCGCCCCGCTGCGATGCGGGCGACTACTCCCCAGGAAGCGACCGCGATGTGGCGGATCGCGGCGGTGCCGTCAACCGGCGGCTTTCAGTAGCATCAAAAGGCCGGCTTGTACGCGGCGAAGCATTTCTAATAATTCCTATTGAGCGGATGGGATATAGTCACGTCACTGTAACAGCGAACCCGCCGCGCGACGGTGCAACAGGAGGACATGTGAAAAAGCTCGCTTTTCCCGCGCTGGTCGCGGCTGCGCTCGCGGTGACGGGCTGCGCCAGACAGGCGGACGATGCCAACGCTACCGCGCTCAACGATGTCGTCCTCAACGATACCGACGGCGCCAATCTTTCCGCGACCGATTCGCTCGACGGCAACGTCACCGATTCGAACGCGACCGAGACATCAGGGAACGCGCTGTAATCCCGCGCGTCCGCTGACGACCCGACACGCTGGTAAGCTCCCATGCGTAACCTCGAACCCGGCAGCCTCGCTGCCGGGTCATTTTTTCTACCAGACCTAACCTGGATCGCGCCGCCAGCCGGCTAATCCGGTTACGATAAAACAAAAGAAAATCAGGGACTTTGACTATGAAACCTCTCCGGTCGCTCCTCGCCGTCGCCGTATCGACGATCGCGCTCGCCCATGCCGTAGCCGCGCAGGCCCAGACCAGCCCCGCCGCCGGCCCCGCCGCCGACCCCGCCGCCGCGCCGGAGACCGTGGCGACCGACCAGACCGACATCGTCGTCACCGGCACGCGCACCACCGGCCGCTCGCGGCTCGACAGCGTCTCGCCGATCGACGTGCTGAGCGCGGCGACCCTGCAACGGCAGGGCACCACCGAGCTCGGCGCGTCACTCGCCGCCGTGGTGCCGTCGATCGATTTCCCGCGCTCCTCGGCGGTGGACGGCACCGACTCGATCCGCCCCGCCACGCTGCGCGGGCTTTCGCCCGACCAGACGCTCGTGCTTATCAACGGCGTGCGCGCGCATACGTCTGCGTTGCTCAACACCAACGGTTCGGTCGGGCGCGGATCGGCAGCGGTCGATCTCAACACGATCCCGAGCATCGCGCTCGACCGGATCGAAGTGCTGCGCGACGGTGCCGCCGCGCAATATGGCTCGGACGCGATCGCCGGCGTCGTCAACCTGCGGCTGCGCGAGGCGCGCACCGGCGGCGGCGCGTCGGTCACCTACGGCCAGTATATCACCGACGTGAAGACCGCGCGCGGGGACCGCAGCGAGCGCGACGGCGAGACCGTCACCGCGAGCGCGTGGCAGGGCCTCGCGCTCGGCTCGGACGGGTTCCTCACGCTGTCGGGCGAATATCTCAACCGCAACCCGACCAGCCGCGGCGATTTTGATCCGCGCAAGACGCCGATTCGCGTGCGCTCGCGCTTCGGCGATCCCGATGTCGAGCAGTACAGCTTCTACGCCAACGCGGCCAAGCCGCTCGATGACAGCGGCTTCACCCTTTACGGTTTCGGCGGCTATCAGCACCGCGATAGCGTGAGCGCCGCGACGGCGCGCGTGAACGGCGGCACGGACGCGAACGCCAGCGCGGCGGCGCTCGCCAGCCTTTACCCGGACGGCTTCACCCCGCTGATCGCGGTGACGTCCGAGGATCTCACCGCCACCGCCGGCCTGCGCGGCGACATCGCCGGCTGGAAGACCGATCTGAGCGTGTCCTACGGGCGCAACCAGTTGAAGTTCAACACGCGCAACTCCGGCAACGCCACCTATGGCGCCGCTTCGCAAACCGCGTTTTACGACGGCAAGATCACCTACGACCAGATCGTCACCGGGCTCGACGTGGCGCGCGAAATTCCGCTCGGCGCGGGCACGATCAACGTCGCGTTCGGCGGTGAATATCGCCGCGAGGGCTTCCAGATCGGTGCTGGCGAACACACCTCCTATGACCGTGCTCTGGGTGCGCCTACCAACGTCGGTTCGGGCGCGCAGGGCTTTCCGGGCTTCCTGCCGTCGAACGAAGTCAACGCGCATCGCGACAATGGCTCGGGCTATCTCGACCTCGAAGCCAAGCCGATCGACGGCCTGACCTTGGGCGCGGCCGGTCGGCTCGAACATTATTCGGATTTCGGGACGACGGTGAACGGCAAGCTCTCCGCGCGCTACGATTTCGCGCCGTGGCTCGCGCTGCGCGGCACCGTCTCGACCGGCTTCCGCGCGCCGTCGCTCCAGCAGCAATATTACACCTCGACCGCATCGGTGCTGACCACGGGTTCGATCGTCGAGACCGGCCTGTTTCCGTCGACCAGCGCGGTCGGCGTAGCGCTCGGCGGCAAGGCGCTGCGGCCCGAAAAGGCGGTCAACTATTCGGCGGGTTTCGTCATCCGCCACGGCGGGTTCGATCTGTCGGTCGATGGTTATTACATCAAGATCCGCGACCAGATCGCGCTGTCGGAGAATCTGAGCGGCACGACCGTGATCGAGCGACTGCGTGATGAGAAAATCACCACCGTCACCGCCGCGCGCTATTTCCTCAACGGTATCCGCTCGACGGCGAAGGGCGTCGATATCGTCGCGCATTACCGCGCGCCGACAGCCAGCCTCGGCACCTTCGACCTGACCGCTGCCACCAACATCAACAACATCAAGGTGACCCAAGCGCCGCCGGCCGCGACGATCACCTCATCGAAGAGCAGCACCACGCTGCCGGTGTTCAGCCGCCAGCGGATCGTCTCGTTCGAGCAAGGCACGCCGCGCGAGAAGGTGGTCGGAACGATCGACTGGTCGCTTGACCAGTTCGGCGCGACCGCGCGGGCATCCTATTATGGCGACGTCACCCAGCCGGGCACCACCGGCTTCGCCGAGGATGACATCCACACCGGCCGCCACACGATCCTCGATCTCGAAGTGCGCTACACGTTGCTCAAGCGGATCAACCTCGCGGTCGGCGCGAACAACCTCCTCGACGAATATCCCGACTATGTGAAGCTGGCGTCGTCGCGCGGCACCGTGCTCAACAGCACGGGGCTGGTCGGCTTTCCGTATTATTCGCCGTTCGGGTTCAACGGGCGGTATGTCTACGGTCGTATTGGCGTGAACTGGTAAGTGGACCGGGGGCGGGCGCTTCGCCTGCCCCCGCACCCCCGTTGGCGTTTTCCCGTCTGGCAGACGTTCGAACGCAACAAGACGGGTTGGCTTCCGCGCTGATATGTGATATGTTGTAACATCTTCCAAGCGGGTGCGGGTGGTTTGACGGTTCATAGCGGGCATGTTGCGGGACGCGTACCGCCCGGCGTTGCCGGGCGCGGATCGTTGCGCCGTGCGGCCGTGCCGGAGCTGGCGCGGATCGCTTTCGCACTGCTGCTCGTGGTGGCGCTGTGGCTGCAAGGCTGCGTTGTCGCCGCGCATGTCCATGAGCAACCGCGCTCCACCGCTTTCTCCACCGCGACTGGCGCGGACATCCAGCGCGCGCCGGTCGATCATCGCCGCCCGCCGACCGCGCCCGATTCCTGCCCGCTATGCCAGGAGATCGCGACCGCTGGAGCCTATCTGCCCGCACCCTCGGTCGAATTCGCGCTGCCTGCGCAGCATGCCGCCTGGTATGCGGCGGCGGCACTATGGCGCGCGCTACCGCGCCAGCGCTCGCACGCGTGGCGCAGTCGCGGGCCGCCGGTCGCTCCACACCTCTGACATAAACGCGAAGGGACGATCCGGTCCCTCGTTCCCGGCGGTCGCGTGTGCGGCCTTGCCGTCAAGGTTCCTGGAGTTTGAAGAAATGCGAAACGTCCTCCTCGGAGGTGCGGCGCTCGCCGCGCTGCTGTCCGCCCCGGCACATGCCGATCCCGCTCCCGCCCCGGCACCCGACGATTCGGGGCAGGTGTCGCGCGAAGTCATCGTCACCGCGTCGCCGTTCGCCTTACAGCGCGACGACACGCCGACGATCGTCGCCAAGGTCGATCGAAGCCAGATCCTGCAAAGCGGCGGCGCCAGCATCGCCGATGCGCTGGCGAGCGTGCCCGGCATCTCCTCGACCGGCTTCGCCGCCGGCGCGAGCCGCCCGATCATCCGTGGCATGGACGCGCAGCGGGTGCGTATCCTCGAAGACGGTTTGAGCAGTTCGGACGTGTCCGATGTCGGCCCCGATCACGGCATTCCGCTCGATCCGCTTTCGGCGCGTAGTATCGAGGTGGTGCGCGGCGCGGCGACCTTGCGCTACGGCAGCCAGGCGATCGGCGGCGTGGTCAATGCGCTCAACGATCGCGTGCCGACGAGCCTGCCCACGCAGGCGCTGAGCGGCGAACTGGTCGGCAGCTACGGCACCGCGGCGCGTTCGGGCGAAGGCTCGGCGCTGATGGATGGTCGCGCCGGCAACCTCGCGGTGCATGCCGACGGTTTCTACCGCAACACCGGCGATTACGACACGCCCGACGGCAAGCAGCCGAACAGCTATTTCACCGGACACGGCGAGACGGTCGGCGCGTCGTATTTCTTCGGGCCGAATTCGGACAGCCACATCGGCGCGGCGGTGATCCAATATGATTCGAAATACGGCATCCCGAGCGACACCACCTATATCGACATGCACCAGACCAAAGTGCTGACCAAATCGTCGTTCGATCTCGGCGGCGGCACGCTCAAGACGCTGACCATCGACGGCAGCTATGCCGATTACACGCACAGCGAGATCGATCCCGACACCAACGAAGTCCTCTCGACTTTCCGCAACAAGGAGGTCGATGGCCGCGCCGAACTGCTGCTCGGCACCAGCCTGTTCAAGAACATCGCGCTCGGTGTCGAGGTGCAGCACCGCGATTTTTCGGCGCTGGGTGAGGGCAGCGATTATCTGCTGCCGACATCGACCCAGAGCGAAGCGGGCTATGCCTTCGTCGAGACGCCTCTGGCGACGCGGCTGAAATTGCAGGTGAGCGGGCGGGTCGAGCATGTCCGCGTCGAGGGCACGCCGATCTCGGACCGCTTCACCGCCGCCGATTTCACACCCGTCAGCGGCGCGATCGGCGCGCTGTATGATGCAGGCGTGGTCAAGCTCGGCTTCACCGCGGCCAGCACCGGCCGCGCGCCGGGGATCACCGAGTTGTTCGCGCGCGGCGGGCATGACGGGCCGGGCACCTTCGAGACGGGCGATCCCGCGCTCAAGGTCGAACGCGCCAATTCGCTGGAGGCGACGTTGCGCATCCACAGCGGGCCGTTCCGGTTTGAGGGCAGCGCGTACAGCACCTGGTTTAAAAACTACATCTATGGCGACCTGACCGGGCGCACCTGCGACGACGCCGGTGTGTGCGGCGACGGTACGGGCGACCTCAAGGAGCTGTTCTATCGCCAGCAGGGCGCGCATTTCCGCGGGCTGGAGGGCGAGGCGAACGTCGATCTGTTCAGAGCCGGGGGCAGTGCGCTGCAACTGCGCGCGCTGGCGGATTACACGCGCGCGACGCTCGACACGGGCGGCAACGTGCCGCGCATTCCGCCCTATCGCTATGGCGGCGGGCTGACGTGGACGAGCACGCGAGTCGATGCCGGCGTCCTGATGTTGCACTCGGGGCGGCAGGACAGGTTCGGCGCGTTCGATACGGCGACGCCCGGCTTCAATGCGCTGAGCGCGCATGTCTCTATGCGGCCGTTCAGCGCGCATCCGGGGGTGGAGTTCGCCGTGGTGGGGCAGAACCTCACCAACGACGTGCAACGCAATGCCGCCGCGCTCAACAAGGATGACGTGGTGATGCCGGGCCGCAATATCCGCTTCGTGGTGAAGCTGGCGACGTTCTGACCCGCGCGGGCCGGGCGGCGGGTGCCGCTCAGCCCGCGAACAGACCCAGTTGGGCGACCTCGTCCACCGACAGGTCGATGCCGAACATCATGCTCAGCCGCAGCCGGTAGACGCGCGGATCGGTGATCTCGGTCTGCGCGTCGTCGCTGCCCGCGCGGCGGCGATAGGCGCGGTCGGTGAGCGAGGCGAAGCCGCGCGGCAGCACGATGCTGACCACGCTGGTGGTGCGAAAGCGGCTGCCCGGCGCGGTCGCGGCCCAGAGGTTGCCCATCGCCAGATCGGCATCATAAGCGGTGCCGGGTACGAAGCTGTATTGCGGCTGGAAACCGTCTCCGCCGCCGCGCCCGTCGGTGGTGGCGGGGTCGCCGGCGCGCGATAGCATCCAGCCTTGTTCGCCCTCGCGGGTCAGGCGGAAGCTGGCGCCGTCGGGCGCGGTCGCCTCGGCACCGTCGATCAGCGGCATCGGCGGCGTGTAGCTGCCGCCGAACCCGGCATCGGCGATCCACTCGCCGCCATCCAGCGTGACGATGCTGATCGCATGCGTCAGCGGCGGCGTCGTCTCGGCACCGAGCCACACGCGCGCAAGCTGGGGCCGCGCGGTAAAACCTGCCGCCGCCAGCGCATCGAGGAACAGCCGGTTGTGCTCGAAACAATAGCCGCCGCGCCGCGCCGTCACCAATTTGGCGAACACCGCGCCGCTATCGATCGCGATCGGGCGCCCGAGCATCACGTCAAGGTTCTCGAACGGGATCGCCAGCCGATGCGCGCGCTGGAGCGCTTCCAGTCCGGTGACATCAGCCGCGATGGGTTCGCTCAAGTGGATGCGTTGAAGGTAATCGGCAAAGTTGAAGCTGGTCATGAGGCCCTCTTTATATTGCGGCGCAACATGCTACATTGCGCCGCAATGAACGCGCCCGGCATGATCAACAGCACCCGGACATTGGCTTTCGGCGATGCCGCCATCGCCGAGGCGGCGACGCTTATCAAGTCCGGCGGTGTCGTCGCCGTCGCCACCGAGACGGTGTACGGCCTTGCCGGTGATGCTACCCAGCCGAAGGCGGTCGCGGAAATCTATGCCGCCAAGGGCCGGCCGAATTTCAATCCGCTGATCGTCCATGTCCTCGATCTGCACATGGCGCACCGGCTCGGCGAGTTCGACCGGCGGGCAGAGGCGCTCGCCGAGATGTTCTGGCCGGGGCCGCTGACTCTGGTGGTGCCGCGCCGCGCCGGGGCGGGGGTGGCGTCGGTCGCCACCGCCGGGCTCGACACGATCGCGATCCGCGTGCCCGCACACCGCGCGATGCGCGCGCTGATCGAGGCATCGGGCCGTCCGCTCGCCGCACCGTCCGCCAACCTGAGCGGTGCGATCAGCCCGACGCGGGCGGAGCATGTGCTCGCCAGCCTCGGCGGCCGCATCCCGCTGATCGTCGACGACGGGCCGTGCGAGCAGGGCGTCGAATCGACGATCGTCCATGAAATCGACAATGCGACGCGCGTGCTCCGTCACGGTCCGGTCAGCGTCAACGCCTTGCTCGCGACGATCCAGGCGCGTGCGGGCGAGAAGTGGCGGGACATCCCCGGGGTCGAGCGCTTCGATCCGGGTTTGAGCGGGTTCGAGACGCGGATCGAGGCGCCGGGGCAACTCGCCTCGCATTATGCGCCGTCCAAGCCACTGCGGATCAACGCGATCCACGCCGAACCCGACGAGTGGATGATCGGCTTCGGCCCGATCTTCGGCGATGCCTCGCTATCGCGCTCGGGCGATGTGAAGGAAGCGGCGGCGCGGCTGTTCGACCTGCTGCATGAGGCGGATGCCAGCGGCAAGGCCGCCATCGCGGTCGCGCCGATTCCGGGCGACGGCGTGGGGACGGCAATCAACGACCGGCTGCGACGGGCCGCGCACCCGCGCTGAGGCTATCGTCATCCCAGCAAAGGCTGGGATCTCTCCGGGGCGGGCGTGACGACCGCCGCGCGAGACCCCAGTTTGCGCTGGGGTGACGGGAAGGGGGGCTATGCCGCCTCCGCTTCCACCACTGGCTCGCCGACGAAATCGCGCCACAGCATGATGAGCACCGCCATCGTCGCCGGCCCGACGAACAGGCCGAGCAGCCCGAGCGTCTCGACGCCGCCGAGGATGCCGATCAGCACCCACAGGAAGGGCAGGCGGGTCGCGCCGCCGATCAGGATCGGGCGGATGAAATGGTCGGCGATCGCGACCACGATCAGGCCGATCACCACCACCGCGATCGCGCTCGCCACCGCCGATTTGGCGAGCAGCAGCACTGCCGCCAGCGCGAACATCACCGCCGCGCCGAACGGGATCATCGCCGCGATCGCCGTCACCGCGCCGAACAGCAACGGATGCGGCACGCCGAGCACCAGATACACCACGCCCATCACTGCGCCTTCGCCGATGCCGACCAGCACGAGCCCGTCGATCGTGCCTCGGATCGACAGCGCGGCGAGCAGCGCAATGCGTTCGCCCGCCGGGCCGAGCATGCGGTCGCCGGCATGGCGGCATTGCGCGAGGATCGAGTCGCGGTCGCGCAGCAGAAAGAACAAGGTCAGCAGCGTAAAGCCGAAGATCACCGCGCGGTGCAGCACGTTGCTGCCGATCAACTGCGTGCGCGCCAGCCACTCGGCGCTGCGCCAATGCTGCAATTGCAGGCTCGCCGCCTCGGGCGTGGTGAGATTCTCCTGCCACCAGGACGCCAGCGCGTGCGACCCGACCGGCAGTTGCGCGACCCAGCCCGGCACCGGCAGCCCGTGCGTGCGCGCGAGCGTAACCCAGGTGGCGACCTCATGCGCTTCGCGCGCGGCCTCGGCGATGCACAGGATCAGCGGGATCAGCACGAGCAGCGCCAGCGCGGTGGTGCCGATCGCGGCGAGCCAAGTGCGCGCGCGCGGCCCCGGCCAGCGCGCGACGGCGCGCTGCCGCAGCGGATCGATCGCGACCGCGATCACCACCGCCCATACCAAGGCGGGCAGGAACGCCGAAGCGATCCATAGCCCGAGCAGCCCCAACAGCGCGGCCAGCGTGACCCGGCCGATCCGCCGCACGCGTTCGCGCATGACATCTTCATCGTTCATGGCGCGCACCGTAGCGGTATCGCCGGTTTTCGAAAGGGCCGCGAACATGACACGGATTTCACGCGCATTACGCCGCCCATGCTGGCAAGCGACTGCTTGAGCATCTGCCGCGAGGAGCGAACACTGTCATGCGCCTTCTGATCGCCGAGGCCGATCCCGCCGCCGCGAAGCTGCTGGCGCGCGATCTCGCCGAACTGGGCCACGATTGCGAGATCGTCGGCGACGGTCGCGCCGCGCTCGCGCAGGCGACCGAATCGCGGTTCGACGCGATCCTGCTCGAATGCCTGTTGCCGTTCGTCGACGGCGTCGCCGTGACCGCGCTGCTGCGCGATCGCGGCATCGATCTGCCGATCATCATGGTCTCCGCGCTCGACGATCTCGACCAGCGTCTGATCGCGCTGGAGGCGGGCGCCGACGATTATCTCGTCAAGCCGGCCGCGCCGGCGGAGATCGATGCGAGGCTGCGGGTGATCCTGCGGCGTGGCGCGAGCACGCGGAAGTCCGGCGTGATGTGGGCGGGCGATATCGAGGTCAACGAGATCAAGCGCAGCGCGACCCGTGCCGGTCGCGCAATCAAGGTGCAGAACATCGAATTCCGTATCCTGTGCGAGCTGGTGCGCAACGCGAACACCGTCGTGACGCGGCAGATGCTGTACGAGACGGTGTGGAACTATGACTCCGCACCCAAGACCAACGTGGTCGAATCGCACATGACCCGGTTGCGCAACCACCTGACCCAGCCCGGCGAGCGCGACCCGATCGCGACGATCCGCGGCGCAGGGTACATGCTCAGCGATCGGGATTGAGACGGGGAGGGGCGCACCGCCTCCGCGATACGGCTTCGGTATCGCCATCGCATTGCACCTGTTCGCACTTATCTCGTCGGAGTGCGTATCGATAGCGGGGCGCTGGGGGCATGTGCTTCGACAAGCTTAGCACGACCGGGGAAGGTGGGATCGGGGAAGGTGGGATCGGAAGGGGGAAGCGCGATAACGCCCGTGCGCAACAAAAAAAGGCCAGCGACCTCGCGGTCGCCGGCCTCTCTTTTGGTCGATCAGGCGATCAGAAGTTGACGCTGATCTCGCCGCCGAAGGTGCGCGGCGAGTTGAGGTTGCCGTAATCGCCGAGGATGCCCGAATAGCTGAGCGTGCCATTGTTGTTGGCGGGCGACGAGTTCGCTGCGGACCGGCGATAGACGTAGGTCGTGTCGAACAGGTTGCGACTCCAGACGGAGACCGTCACCTTGCTGCGATCACTGACCTGGATGTCGCCCAGCGCAATGCGGCCGTTCACGACGAAGCTGGCGTCGGTCTTGGTTGGCTCGAGCTGGAAGCTGTACTGGCTGCTCGCGTAGTTGCCGTCGAGGTGGAAGCGGATGTTCGCGCCACCCGCGATGTTGACCGGCGTGACATAGTCGATCGCGCCCGACGCCGCGTTTGTCGGCGTGTAGACAATGTAGAGTTGCTGCGGTGCGCCACCGGTGATCGGGTTCACCGCCGACGGTGCCTTCCAGTAGGTGTAGGCGTACGAGGCCGACAACGTCAGTTCCGGAATCGGCTTCACAGTCAGATCGGCTTCGATACCGCGGATCTTGGTATCGCCGGCGTTCTGCGTCTGTTCGATATGGCTGCCGAGCGTCGGGCTGTTGGCGGCCGTATCGTACTGGTCGAAGTCGAACTGGGTGTTGCTGCGGTCCATGATATAACCGGCGATGTTGAGGCGAGCGCGGTGCTCCCAAAAGTCCATCTTAGCGCCGATTTCATATGATTTGACCGATTCCGGGCCGAACGCGTTGAAGGTCTGCGAACGGTCGTTCGCGCCGCCGGCGCGGAAGCCGGTCGCATATTTGGCGTACAGGTGGATCGTGTCGGTCGCATCGAACGCGACGTTGATCATCGGATCGAAGCGGCTGATGCTGTTCTTGAAGCTAAACGGCGACGCGACGTTCGTGACCGTCGGGTTGGTCAGGTTCGACTTGTTGTTCACGACATACAGCGTGCCGTGACGGTCGTCCTTGGTCCAGCGGCCACCAGCCGTGATGTGGACCACGTCGCCCAGCGCTTCCGGTGTGAAGGTCAGGTTGCCGAATACCGAATAGTTGTGGTCAACAGCCTGGCTGGCGCGGGTGATGTACTGGCAGCTGTTGGCAAACTGCGGCACGGTCGCGGCGAGCGTGTTGTTGCACGACGAGTCATACTGCTGATAGCCCGAGTTCGCGCTCGAGATCGGGTTGCCGTTGCCAGGGATCGGGCTGCGGACGGTGTAGCCGGTGCCGTCGGCGTTCCACAGGTTGCTCTGCGGCGTCGCGGCGTATTCGGTCGCGTGTTCGGTATAATAGTAAGCACCGACGACGTAATCGAACTGCGGGATGCTGCCGACCGCCTGGATTTCCTGGCTGAACTGGTGCTGGCGCAGGAACGACAGGCTGTACCGGCTGAAGTTCGCGTTCGGCGCGAAGGTCTGACGCTCTGGACCGCCCGAGTTATCCCACTGGTCTGTCGAAACGCCGCGCCACGCGGTGATCGAACGCAGTTCGAGGAACGGCGCGACCTTGTACTTAATGTTCGACGAGAAGCCGTGCGTGATATCGACGCTGGGCTGCTGCGGCACGCCGACGTCGGCGACGGTCTGCCGATCCGGATGCACGCCGACGAGCGGCGCCTTGGGCGCGATGCACGGCGAGGTGGCGCAAACCAGCTTGCCGCTGCCGTCATAGGTGCCCACGGCATAGCCCTTGGGGTTGTAGTTCAGCAGTTGGCTGTACTGCGGCGTGTTGTCGTCCTTCGCATAATCGTATGCGAGATCGACCGTCAGATCGTCGATCGGCTTCCAGCGCGCGGCGGCGCGGCCGCCCTTGCGGTCATAATAGTTCCAGCCGGTCGAACCCGTGAGCGGGTCCTTCACGGTCGGGTCCTGATGCTGGTACACGCCGTCGAACTTGAGCGCGATGTTCATGAACGAAGGCAGGTCGAGGTGGAAGTCGGCATTGCGACCGCCGAAATTGCCCACGCCAGCGGTCATGCGGCCGCCGAATTCGCCGGTCGGCGCTTTCGAGACGAGGCTCAGCGCGCCGCCTTCGGTGTTGCGACCGAACAGCGTGCCCTGCGGACCCTTGAGAACTTCGATGCGCTCGATGTCGAACAGCGCAGCGTTCAGGCCCTGCGTCTTACCCAGCGCGACGCCGTCGATATAAACGCCGACGCCGCCGTCACGCGCGGTCTGGTTCTGGTCATAAGGAACGATGCCGCGGATACCGATGGTCAGCGCCGACTGGCGGGCTTCGAAGGTGGCGACGCGCAGCGACGGGATCGAGCCGTCGGCGAGGTTGAACAGGCTGAGGACGTGGCGGTCGGCGATGCCCTGCGAGCTGAGCACGCTGATCGAGATCGGCGTCTTCTGGAGATTGGTTTCGCGGCGCGTCGCGGTGACGACGATGTCGCCGATCTGGGCCGTATCGGCCTCCGGGGCCGGAACGGCGTCTGCTGCGGGAGCGGGTGCGGGCGCTACGGCATCGGCTGCGAAAGCCGGCGCGGCGGTGAAGGCGATAAGAGCGCTGCCGAGCAGCAGCTTCAGGCGAACGCCTGGCGAAGTTTTCATGTCGTTACCCCTTGGCTCGGGAGCGTTCTCCCGACGGCGGGCCAGTACGAACCTATTAAGTCTCCGGCGTTACAATCGCTGCAACGCAGCGGATATCGTAAACGTATATTCGCACCATAAACATGATATAAATATCATATATCGTTAAAGCCTGCGATATTGCGTCTATATATTAGAGTGTCGGGCTGCTGCCGGGTGCTATTTGCCCGAGCGCGGTACGGCTCCTTTACGCAGGATTGCGGTCGAAACGCTTCTTGGTGTGGCGACTATGTCGCACTTTGATGCGGCGAGGATGTTGCTGGTTGTCCGCTACCTCAACGGTCCGGGCGTCAAGCTGCCACGAGTCGCCACGTCGAGCCGTCGATTCGCGATAGGGGTTGGATCGGCTGCCACGGAACTGTCACGCGGAAGTGGCGGAAAACCGCCATTTTTTGGTGTGAACGTAAGAAAAGTGCAAAAAGGGTTTGACGGTGTGGGGGAGTGGCCGTAGAGGGATGTCACCGCAGCGGTGGCCGACATGGCCGTCGCGGTGGTCACGAAATCTTCGGCGCTGAACCGCCCCGGTAAAAGGGGGTTAGGTTGGGCGTCGGTATTTTGCGCTCTTTGACATTGTTGGTTTAGATGAAGGGACATGTGGGCGGCGGCTTGCGGGTTCTGGCGGCTTCAAGGCGTCGGATACTCGTTTAAAGCTAAGCTGCTCTCTATGTCCTTCACGTATCCATACGTAAATGGGTTCCCATCAAAGTATTACTTTGATGGGCGCCTGAAGTTATGTGCAGAGCGGCTCCTTGAGATGAGTGGCTTGATCGGGGCATTCCACCTGGATCTTGTCATACATAAACTTGAGAGTTTGATCATGGCTCAGAATGAACGCTGGCGGCATGCCTAACACATGCAAGTCGAACGAACACTTTCGGGTGTTAGTGGCGCACGGGTGCGTAACGCGTGGGAATCTGCCCCT
>NZ_SGIS01000139.1 GCF_004208535.1 Sphingomonas populi | reverse complement strand
CCGCTGGAACTGCTCGCTCGTGTATTGGGCGGATTCAACCGGTCGTCGCAACACCCTCGATATGAACGTTTGCGAGCAGTTGGTCGAGGGCTTCGGCGGGAGTCTTCCAGCCCAGCGTTTTGCGTGGCCGCGTATTGACGGCGTGCGCCACGGCCTCGAGTGCATCCGAGCTGTGCCAGCTTAGGTCGGTCCCTTTTGGGAAGTACTGGCGCAGCAGGCCATTGGTATTTTCGTTCGTGCCGCGCTGCCAGGGACTTTGCGGATCGCAGAAGTAGATATCCAGCCCGGTATCGATGTGCAGCCTGGCATGCTGGGCCATCTCGGCGCCCTGATCCCAAGTGAGCGACTGGCGCAATGTGTCGGGGAGCTTCGTCATCGACTTTGCGATCGCCACGCGTACGGCTTCGGCGCCATGGCCTGCCAGGGGTGGCCCGTTCTTGACAGTCTCTCCCGGTCGATAGCCTTCCATCCGCGGAAGGTGCAGCAACATCGTAAAGCGTGTGGTGCGTTCGACGAGCGTGCCGATCGCGGAACTGCCGAGACCGAGGATGAGATCGCCCTCCCAATGCCCTGGAACCGCCCGGTCTTCGATCTCTGCCGGGCGCTCGCTGATCATGATAGCTTCAGCGAGAAATGACTTGCCGCGTCGACGAGCCCGCTCGCGAGGCAGGCGAAGGGCTCGACCCGAGCGGAGACAGGCGGTCAGGTCCCGTCGCAATGCCCCCCGGCCCTGAATGTACAGGGACTGGTAGATCGCTTCGTGGCTGATACGCATCGTCGGATCCTCGGGAAAATCGAGCCGGAGCCGATGCGCGATCTGTTCGGGGCTCCATGCCGACGACCATCGCCGGCTCTGGCGGTAAACAGCACGGCGTCCCTTCCATACCACATCAGGGCCGCTGAAGCCGACGCCGTCAGGGTTGGCAACCTGCCCAGCGAGTCGATCCTGCACATAGTCGCGCAGCGCCGTGTTGATCGTCAGCTTGCTCGGCTTCGGCCGCCGAGCCGCCCGGTCGGCATGCCATTGCGCAGTGCTCGCCCTATAATCGAAGCTACCGCCTCGCGTCGCGGCATTGCGCGTCAGCTCGCGCGAGATCGTGCTCGGCGACCGGCCAAGCTTACGAGCGATGGCGTTGATCCCGGTGCCCTTGGCGACTTCGATCGCAATATCCTCACGCTCGGGAAATGTCAGATAACGCCCTATGGTCGGCTTCGCCGATGGCGATACATGCGTTGGCGGCATCCCTCCTGCTCCCCGAAACCAGCGCGCGCCGACGGGTGCCGAAACGCCCGCATCCATCGCCGCGTCCTCGCTCGATCTTCCACAAGCTACCGCTTGCCAGAAACGGCAGACGTTCTCACGCTGCCACCCGGGCGGGTGTCCAGGCGAACGCAACTTCCGGCGCGTACAACGATCCGAAGCACGCTTGCGGGTCTTCATCGCAACCTCCTTGTTCAGGGTGTTGCGACGACCGGTTGAATCCGCCTTGGCTGCCCTG
>NZ_SGIS01000138.1 GCF_004208535.1 Sphingomonas populi | reverse complement strand
CTCAAGCCGCGCCCGATCCGGTGCCGTGACGACGAAGGTGATACCGCTACGCATACCCCTTGGTCGCACAATGCAGCGCTAGGCGGAATCCTCAAAAGGACTCATCCGTCACGATCAATCCACTAGGAGACGAACGCTTTCAAAAGCTTTGTCAGTCTATTTTGGTTGCCACCTATCCGAACGTGCAATGCCTACCGGTCGGGCAGCCCGATGGCGGCCGAGATGCCCTATTACGTCAAGATTCCGGGTTTATTGTTTATCAAGTTAAGTTTTCCCGAAATCCGACACAAAAAAACGAGCGCATCGCAATAGAGGATCTCATCAAGTCCGAAGAAGGAAAGGTTTCTAACCTTATAAAGCGAGGTGCTACCGCTTATTATCTGCTCACAAATATCTCAGGAACCTCGCATCCCGATGTAGGATCAATAGATCGTATTAATGAGGTACTTACACGAACTTTCGGAATACCTAGTTTTTGCTGGTGGAGAGACGATCTCGAGCGAAGACTTGAATCTTCCCATGGTTTAATATGGCGCTATCCTGATATATTAAGGGGTAGTGACTTCCTAGAGGTGCTGCATAGGAACAACATATCGCAGTTCTCGGAGGACGCAGCGACCGCATTTCGCGGATATATGCAAACGCAGCACCTGAAAGAATCCGAGGTAAAGTTTCAGCAAGTGCAAATACAAAACAATCTTTTAGATTTGTTCACTGACACGCCCCTGTCTGTCGCCCGAGAGAAGCAACCAAATCTTTCTTCTTGCGGGATTTCCGAAGAGACATTCGATGAGCTACTTGGTCACGCTGCCCACGGAAGATTTTTTTGGAAAGATCCCCAACGACATGGAACTTTCGTTGCTGAATGGCTTCTGAAAGCTGCGCCGAATAAGGGCTTGCAGCGCATTGTTCTTGAGGGCGCGCCGGGACAAGGAAAATCTACGGTAACTCAATACATTTGCCAGGTTCACAGAATAAAGAACTTGAGGATTGAAGACTCATATCTTCAACTTCCACGTTCGCATACCGATAATGTCGTTAGATTGCCTATGCGCGTTGACCTTAGAGATTATTCTACCTGGTTACTTGGAAATGATCCTTTTGCTGGATCTAAAGGCGCTTTCCGTCCAGTTGGATCAATAGACTCTCTTGAGTCATTTCTGTCGCACCAGATTACGTATTTATCGGACGGGTTTGCATTTTCAACATCTGATCTTAATGCTATCTTACGCGATAGCCACGCTTTACTTGTCTTAGATGGTTTTGATGAAGTAGCTGATATTCCCACGCGCGAAAAGCTTATAGAACAAATTCGGTCGGCTGCCGTTCGTCTTCAAAATGCCACGACGTCACTACAATTCATTGTGACGAGCCGCCCCGCAGCTTTCATTCTTTCTCCCGGTTTTCCAGAGCGAGAGTGGATGCACCTTACCTTGAGGCCGCTAGTGCAGCGAGTCAGACGGAAGATGCAGGCAGTCTGGCGAGCTTGTCGAGGATTTGAGCGGCGGGCTTGGTCCAGACGAAGGGCTTTGGGTCGGCGTTGTGTTCCTTGAGGTAGCGATTGATG
>NZ_SGIS01000137.1 GCF_004208535.1 Sphingomonas populi | reverse complement strand
CGCCAAACTCAAGCAGTTCCGACGGGTGGCAACCCGATACGACAAGCTGCTCGCCAACTTCATGGGCTTCGTCAAACTCGCAGCCATCGCTATATGGCTGAGATAGTTAAATCGTCACCACGCCCTAAGGGCGAGACGATGGAAACGCTTCGCTATCCGTATCGCCCCAAGACCTGGGTGATGGCGCTGGCGGGACTGTTCTTCGCCCTTTGCGCGGTGGTGCTGGGCTATATGGCACGCGACAATGATCGCGGCGTGCTCATCAACGGGCTGATATCGCTCGACACCGACCAGGCGTCGATCTTTTACTGGGTGATGTGTGCGCTCAGTATCGGGTTCGTGGTCGCCAGCCTGTTCGGTATCGTCATGTCGCTGCGCGAACCGCGCGAGGTGATGGTCGATTCCACCGGCGTCACCGTGCCAGCGGGCCGCTGGTCGAGCGACACGGTGACGATCCCGTTCGCGAGCATCACCGATCTGCGCATCCAGCAGGTCCAGTCGCAAAAATTCCTCATCATCCGCCACAGCGACGGCAAGCATTCGGTGGTCCGCTCGATGATGCCGAGCCGCGCCGATTTCGAAACCTTCGCCGAAGCCGTTATAGCCCGCCGCGCCCGCAACCGCTGATCGCACCGCCCGAGGAAGACTCGACATGCCGGACGCCGCCGAACCCGATTACGATCATCTGCTCCGCGCGAACCTCGAACGCGTCTTCAACCAGCGCGACGGCGACGCACGCGCGGCTGCGCTGGCGGAACTCTATGTCGACGCGCCGGTGATGTACGAACCCGACGCGATCGTCGAAGGCCGCGCCGCGATCTCCGCCGTCGCGGGCGCGCTGCTCGAACGGTTCGGCCCCGATTTCGTCTTCACCCCCGATGGCCCAGCGGTCGGCCACCACGGCCTCGGCACGCTGCACTGGCACGCCGGACCTAAAGACGGCCCCATCGCCGTGACCGGCGCCGATGTCGCGCAGATCACCGACGGCCGCATCGCACGGCTATGGGTGCTGCTCAACCCGCCCGCCGGCTGACCGGGCACGATGCGGACCCGACTCAGCGTCTGCCAGAAAAAGACACGCTTCGGCTCGGAAGACGCCGCGCTGACTGTCGCGGAACGCGCCACCGTCGCGCTAAGGCCCTATCGCTGCGATCGGTGCTTCCAGTTCCACCTGACCAGCCGGACCAAGGGCAAGCGCGCGGTCGTTGCGAAGCGGAGCTGAACCGGCCCGGTTCCCTCTGAACCCGTTTGCACTGAGACGATCGACCACCCACCGCACGCGGCGAGGCTTGGGCGGGCATCGACTTCGCCCGACACGAACGCCGGTACGGCGCGCGCCCTCCCGTTCGTGTCGAGCAACTGTGTTCATGCAGGCCGGTATGTTTGCTGTGATTTGAGCATGGCATTGAGTGTGATGATGAGTTTTCGCATGGTTGCGACGAGGGCGACCTTGGCAGGTTTGCCGTTGTCGCGGAGGCGCTGGCAGGTTTGTGCGAGGTGGCCTTTTTTGGAGCGTGCGATAGCGAGAGCGGCGAGGTAGAGGCACCTGCGTACAGCGGGTCTTCCGCCGGTGCACCGTCCGG
>NZ_SGIS01000136.1 GCF_004208535.1 Sphingomonas populi | reverse complement strand
ACGGATGAGATCGACAAGACCTCAGGGGCAAAAATATGTTATGGTCCCTCTGCGCGGGCGACTCCGTGGCGAAGAGCGGAACATCGGATGCGAGTTCCGCCAGGCCGCCTTATCACAGTCCTTCCGACTTGGAGCGTCCGCGCACCTTTGGCCGTGTTTCCCACTGCGCCACGAAGTGTTCGTAGGACCGCTCGGCGTGTCGGGCGACCTCCATTTCCTGATCTCGCAGCGCCTTGACGTTGTAGGCGTGCGCCGGACCCGGCCTGTTGCCCTTCTTCTGCGGCTGGCCGGAGCGCAGTTCCATAGCGCGGCGCTTCGTTGCGACCAGCGCCGGGCGTGCCCACCGATAGTCGGTCTCTTTCGTCAACAGGTGCCAGCAGAGCACGGTGAGCTTGCGGGCGAGTGCGACAGCGGCGATCTGGTGCCCGCGCTTCGCCCTGATCCGTACGAAGAAGGCATGCAGCGGACCCGGCGCCTTTGCTGCCGCCCAGGCCGCTTCGACCAGCATCGCGCGAGCGTGGCTGCGGCCGGACTTGCTGATGCGTCCATGATGGGCCGCCCCGAGCCCTGACTGCCGAACCCGCGGATTGAGGCCGAAGTAGCTCACCAGCTTCTGCGGGCTCGAGAAGCGCCGGACATCGCCGATCGCGGCGACGAGGCCGGTAGCGACCGTCAGATTGACGCCGGTGATCGTGATCAGCCGCGCAACCGAGGCGTCGTCGAGCGCCTCAGCTGCGATTTCCTTGTCGAGGGCAGCAAGGTCTTCCCCCATCCGATCCAGCTCGCGAACATGCCGCTCGATGGCGACGCGCTCGTCATCGGGCACCGGCTGCCGTTCGAGCCAGGCGCGCCCGACCTTGCTGAACAGGTCGGCGTGCGGACACGGCGGGATCAGATGCGCGTGCAGGATGGCATGCACTTCGTTCTTGATCCGCGTCCGGTGACGGACGAGCTGATACCGGCGCGCAACGAGACGGCGCTTGCGCTCCGTCACCGCATCCGGCGTCCAGATCTCCGGCAAGTAGCCCGCCGCATACAGGCTCGCCAGCGTCCCCGCATCGACCTTGTCGGTCTTTACATGGGCATGCGCGATCGCTTTCACCTGCAGCGGATTGGCGATCACCACCCGCGCCACGAACGGCGACAGCACGCGCGACACCGCCATGCAGTTGCCCGTCGCCTCGATCACGACCTCATCGGTCGCACGCAAGCTCTTGCCGAAGCCTTCCAGCGCCGTCCGGGTCATATCGACCCGGCCGGCATGCCTGAGCTTGCCGTCTTCCCAAATTACCACCTCGCCAAAGGTTCGGTGGATATCCATTCCGATCACACGTCGCATCGGTTCCTCCTGTCAGCATGACGACGGGAGCGGTGGGCGACACGACACCTACGGATCCGCGCTCTCGGCGCAACCGGGCGAGTCGCAGAGGCGGCCAGCTACTAACTCGAGCTCTCAGCTCATCGTATACATCGGCCTGCCCACACTTTCGTGCTCCCGGTGCCTCTGTCCCGGATGGTCGCACCATATACCAAAACCAGCATGGTCTCAGCGGGGATTTCGGCACCGGCAACCCTCATACCGGTTAC
>NZ_SGIS01000134.1 GCF_004208535.1 Sphingomonas populi | reverse complement strand
ACCTCGCACAAACCTGCCAGCGCCTCCGCGACAACGGCAAACCCGCCAAGGTCGCCCTCGTCGCAACCATGCGAAAACTCATCATCACACTCAATGCCATGCTCAAATCACAGCAAACATACCGGCCTGCATGAACACAGTTGCTCGGGGCGAACGGAGTGGAGTTTTCTCCTTAGGAATATCGATTGCGCGGTGCGGCAAAGCCGCTACCCTCGTGGCATCCCTTCCAGACCGAGGTGCCGATGCTCAACCGCCGTTCCCTGCTCGCGACCGCAACCGCCGCCGGGCTTGCCGCACCCTTCGGGCGTGAGGCGTTCGCGGCGGCGCTGACGCCGGTGGCGATGCCGGCGCCGGGCCTCTACGAGACCAACGAGGACGCCTATTGGGCGGGGCTTCGCAAACAGTTCCTGATGCCGGCCGATCTCGTCAACCTCAACAACGGCACGGTCGGATCGTCGCCGCGCCCGGTGCTCAAGGCGGTGTTCGACAGCTATGAGCTGACCGAGCAGATGATGCAGGATGCGCCGGAGGATTATCCGATCTGGGGCTATGGCCCCTGGCCCGAATTCCGCAAACCTTTCGCCGACCTGATGGGCGCGCGGGTCGACCAGATCGCGATGGTGCGCAACTGCACCGAGGCGAACAGCTTCGTCGGCAACGGCTTCGAGATGAAGCCGGGTGACGAGGTGCTGATGTCCGACGAGGAGCATGGCAGCGGCATCGCCCCGTGGGAGCTTCGCGCCAAACGCTACGGCATCGTCATCAAGACCTTCGCGATGCCCAAGCCGCCGAAAAGCCCCGACGAGATCCTCAACCGCATCAACGACGCGATCACGCCGCGCACGAAGATCATCTTCGTCAGCCACATCAGCACCAACACCGGCGTGGTGCTGCCGGCCAAGCAGATTTCGGCGCTGGCGCGGTCCAAGGGCATCGTCTCGGCGTTCGACGGCGCGCATGCGGCTGGGATGATGAAGGTCGATCTCAATGATATCGGCTGCGATCTCTACACCGGATCGATGCACAAATGGCTGTTCGCGCCCAAGGGCACGGGGTTCCTGTATCTGCGCGACGACAGCATCATCAACCGCGTCTGGCCGACGACGGTGACGCACTCGTGGGACGATCTGACGCTCAAGGCGGGGCGCTACCAGCAGTTCGGATCGTCCAACATCCCGACGATGATGGGGCTGAACGCGTCGATCGCGCTGGCGCAAAGCATCGGCATCGAGCGGATCGAGAAGCGCCACCGCCAGATGGCCGATTACCTCCACGCCGAGATGATGAAGCGCGGCGCGGAAAGCTGGACGTCGCCCGATCCGGCGATGCGCTGCGGCATCACCACCGTCAACGTGCCGCCGGTCTCGCGCATGGAGCTTGAGACGTGGCTGTGGAAGAACCACAAGATCCGCATCCGCGGCGGCGAGCCGAGCAAGCTGCGGCTCTCCACGCCCTATTATCTGTCCAAGGCCGATCTCGACCGATTCCTCGAAAAGTTCGATGCGTTTCGGAAGATGAAGGGGATCGCCTGATCCCCCAACCGTTCGTCCCGAGCAACTGTGTTCATGCCGGCCGGTATGTTTGCTGTGATTTGAGCATGGCATTGAGTGTGATGATGAGTTTTCGCATGGTTGCGACGAGGGCGACCTTGGCGGGTTTGCCGTTGTCGCGGAGGC
>NZ_SGIS01000133.1 GCF_004208535.1 Sphingomonas populi | reverse complement strand
GGCGACCACCGACGCCAACCGCGCCGCATCTTCAGAGTTTACGATCACACATACGATCTGGGACATCCCGCCAGACTCGCACGAAACTAACCGATTGTGAATCACCTGATTGGGTCAGTGCACTAGCTGGCTTGGAATTGCCGAAATCGGTCGCTTTTGCGTCAGCGTCCTCGGTTCCGATCAGCTTGACGCGTGCAAGCGCTTTGCAGCGAGTTCTCCCGACAAATTTGCCGGATTAAGCCACCGTTCTAGCCCCAGCGGCCAACCTATCCTCGACAACGTCCTTGCCTGGATCGATTGCGAAACGGAGGTGATCCACGAACTCGGCGACCACTTGCTCGTGGTGGGGCGCGTTGAACATCTCGAGAGAGAGCGTGATGCTCTGCCGCTCCTGTTTTTCGGCGGCGGCTACCACAAGACAGAGGGCATAAAATTATAGATATATTAAAAGTGCGAACGATGATCAGATTTTTTGGCGCACTTCACGAGCGAAGCGGAAAAGGCCAATTCGGGAATCGAGTTTGACCGCTGGTTAAACCTGAGTTCCAAGGGCGGCGGATCATTTCTCGCGCCAGCCGGCTTGCCGTTAGCTCGGCTTTGTACGTTTAGGTGGCGAAGCACAGCGCGTTTGTCATGCGGATCGAGCGAGCGGGAGGAATTTTCGGCGGTTCCCGGTGCGGCGGCGAATGCGAAGTAATGTCGCCGATCCCGCAGCGTCGCCGAGGAGATGCTCGGCGATCATCAGCCCGACGTCTGGATATCGGATCGCTATGCCGGGCAGCAGGAACTGGGCAAGGCGCATTAGGTCAGTATCGCTCATGTGCTGCGCAATGTCCAATATGCCATCGACTGCGGAGACGCGATCTTTGCCCCGCAAGTCCGCGTGTCAACGGCGATGGGCTATCCGGTTCGGGAAACGACGACACGAACTCAAGCCCTCCGCCCTGGCAAGCTATGCTGTCGGGGCCGACACCAAACTCTCCCGGATGGCGGCTGTTGATCACTCTGGGGACCGATTTCTGCATCGAAGCTTGAGAGGAAGCGCTGACGCGCTTCGGGGCGCCGGAGATCTTCAACACCGATCAGGGGTAACTGCTCAGGTGGTTGGCCAAAGGGGCTTGCGCGGAGCGGCGGTGGGTGGTTCAAGCTTCGGATGGCGCCACCCCCGCTTCATGTTCTGACCGAAGGCGAGAAGAACGAGCCTCGGAACTGGTCGCGATTGAGGTCGAGCACATCCTCGAAGCGATTGATCCCGAAGCGGCTGCTGAGCATCCCACGCAGCAAGGGCGAACAGGAGGGGAGGGGGCGACTGCCTATCTCAGCCCACGGCCGACATGCGCTCCCCGCGACCCGGCGACAGCGACCTCACGAGCCAGGTGGAACGGCTCCGTTCCAGCGACACGAAGTTGGCGTTCAGGTGCGTGCTGACGACGGCAGAGCACGATAGGGACACAGGCGACCTCCTTAAACGATAAAGCGGGAAGGTCAGTCTGCCTCAATCAGCGCCAGCCCGCGCACATGGGATCTTTATGCAGGCCGATCCACACCCATGCCCGCGTGTTTCACGTCCAGACCCGATACGCCACCGGCTTCGTCGACGACCTTTCTAGTGCACTGACCCAATCAGGTGATTCACAATCGGTTAGTTTCGTGCGAGTCTGGCGGGATGTCCCAGATCGTATGTGTGATCGTAAACTCTGAAGATGCGGCGCGGTTGGCGTCGGTGGTCGC
>NZ_SGIS01000132.1 GCF_004208535.1 Sphingomonas populi | reverse complement strand
GCAGAAGCGTCGAAGTCGGTGCGAAGTGCGATAGGCATGGCAAACTCCAGTCCGTTTGCCATCTTGAATCAAAGCTTACCGCCGCTGGCAAGCCCTTGCGAGTCACGATCATCGAGACTTGGTATTAGGCCAGCGCCGTTGAACATAGCAGCCCTCGAAAAGGGTGCGATGCCGTGATCATTAAGCAAATCGCTTCCCAAGTATGTGGCGAGCTTCTCTGCGCTTTCATGACTATCCAAGAACGTCACGTAGATTCCCGTTGGATTGCCGAAGGGCTCGCCTAGATCGAAAAAGCTGGAATTTTCGTCATCGGTCGCCTCACGAAGGCGCTTGTTGAAAATGGTCACGAATGTCCCCGTAGCTGGTGATTTGAGGATATTGGATCGCAAAGAGCGTTTGCCAATGATCGGACGCAAACTCTTCGTCTGTTAGATCGTGCTGGGCTTTGAAGGCTTCAACGGCGCGGCGGTGTTGTTCTTTTTTAATAGCGATAGTTTGCGCGTAGAAAATGGGCAGGACTTCAGCCGAGATACCGGGAGTAGAAAAAGCCCGTCCCAAAATCTCAAGACGGCCCGAAAGTTGAGAGTCCCTAAAGTCTGCAACAAACAGATCAGCGGCAGAAAGATCGGCGTCGTTGACCGTCCATGATTCCGCTTCGCAACCGATCGTGATAACGCCATCTCCCGGCTTCCAGTTAAGGTAGTGAATCGCGTAAAACTGTCTTGGGTTTGGGGTGCTGATAACTCTCATGATACTTCCCCCTCATCGCCTTCAACCGCGTCAAGACGCTCAATGAGATCGTCAAACGCATCGTCATCGCGGGTGAATTCAAAGAGGGCGCGTAACCCGAGGGTGGCGAGATCGAGCAGGGTCATGACGGCTCACCGCCCGCGAGGTAATCGGCGAAGTCATCGCGCTTCATAACGCGCGCCACAGCGTAAGCGAGTTCAAGGCGACGCTCTGCCCGATCGGCGCGCATCGTCTGTCTGATCAATGCGGAGAAGAGAGTAATCGAGATCAGTATGGCGATAATCGCCATTATTGTAGTAGTGTCCATGTTTCCTTTATATCAGAGCCGTCAATGGCTCAGCAATATTTAAGCGCCGCGTTGGGAAAACCCCGTATAAGGTCTAAAAATGATTATTGGCAGGGCATTGCGCTTGATGGTATAAATACTTGTAACGCGAAGAACCTTCATAGTATCAAGCAGGAAGATGGGCGTACCTGCCGTCCACAATACCCGACCGACTTTGCAGGCGCGAGCCGAGATCGACAGGGTAGCGCGAGATAGGCGCGGTAAACAGATCGGAAGCCCCGGCAACCGAATGCGAAGCTACCTTAACGCTTCAATGACGCGGGCAACGAGACACGCTCTCGACCCGCGCTCATTCTGTCCGTCAGTGTAAACGGCGGCGGCGGAATGAGGACTCCACACCGTTGAGGGGCCGTCGTGATGAAGCGTTTAGCAATAGTCCACACAGTGCCCCGGTAGAGCGCGGCGGGGATGGCACCGGGCAACCACCATCCTGCATTCGACGCGAGCCACAGTTTCGATACCAGTGATGAATATCAAACCTTCTACCCCCTGTTTCTCGGAGGCTTCGCGACCCCTAGAGCATTTTTCGATCAAAAAGCATCATATCCGCAGTGAGCGAAGTAGTTTTTGCACTCTGCGGGGGTGAATTCGTCGATAGATTGGCCGATAATGCGCCAGAGGTCATCAACCGTTCTGGCGGC
>NZ_SGIS01000131.1 GCF_004208535.1 Sphingomonas populi | reverse complement strand
GCCAAACTCAAGCAGTTCCGACGAGTGGCAACCCGATACGACAAGCTGCTCGCCAACTTCATGGGCTTCGTTAAACTCGCAGCCATCGCTATCTGGCTGAGATAGTTAAATCGTCACCACGCCCTAGTCCATCTTATTCAGTGCGCCCCGACGGCGCGTAACACATTTCCACCGACCGATGCTCAACGACACCCGGCGACCTTGTCATACGCAGCGCCGCTCGCGGCGGAGAGCCGACGTCGCCTCGATCTCCTTGCGCCCGACAAAGCAGAGCGACGCGGGTTGATGGTCCACCGTGAATGCCAACCACACACCATCGACCGAACGACCCTTCGGTGGGCGGGATCATCTCGGAATAGATGGGCGGCATCATCGGAATTTGCAAACAAACAGCGCTTACAATCCTTGAGTTCGATAATATTTGTTATGTTAAATTTATCAACGCTTTGACTGGCCTGCGGATCGCCGAAAGCCGATATTCGATTATACGGCGATATTCACTGCGCAGCAAATATGCCTCAGTCTTAATAGCCGCCCGCCAACGCCAGCCGCACATCCGCCGTGATCGTATAGACAGCTTCGCGCTGCGCTCCCCGATTGTGATGATCGACGCGGTACCCCTGATAATGGCGATGCAGCAATCCAGCGCGGACAAGGTCAGATACTGCACGGCTAACATTCGTCCGACCGGATCTCAGAATGCGCGCCTCGATCTCCTCATCTTGTTGCTGAGCCAGATCACCCGCATTTTCCGAGGAGTCGGCCCTTGCCATCAGCTGCGACCGGACCGCCGCAATCATGGCCGCACGGCGACAGTCCCGATTGGCCAGCGGCGCCAGTGCTTGGCATAACCAGTCGCGCACCGGAACTTGGTCGCCTTCGCTTCGGACATAAGGCCCGAGACTGCCATTCTCTCCTGCTGCCTTTGCGATCAGGTTGAGGATGAGCAACACATATCTGGGACGTTTCGACACCTGCGATACGCGCTCGACAAGATCTGGCAGCGCGACGGCCGGCGGCGCCACAGCTCGCGGGGCTTGTTTGATATGGTCAAAGAGGTCGCCTTGGTGGAACATAGCAGGAATCTAGCACAAGCGATTCCTCTGTGAATCCCCCTAAATCATCCGGCTCAACAAAAATCACCAGTGTCACTTTACCCGCGCGGTAAAGTGACACTGGTGACACAGCCCGGACTTGTCTGGCGTTCGCAGCGGAGATGGCGAACGGTTCAACTCGCCCCCGCCGCAACCCTTTCCTGCCAACCAGGTGAGATCCCATGAGGGGTGATGAACAGCGACCGCCGTTAGGGCAAAGTGAGGTCGCCAAACACACCACTTTGGAGGTTCCCATGCCCGAGGCACGCATTCCATCGCAATCGTCGACCGCTGTTCGGATCGACATTGCCGCAATTTTCGTTTCGTTGGAACTCAGTCAGTCAAAATGGTTGGTAACGTCGATATCTCCCGGCGGCGGTGCCAGGGTGTCGCAGTCGATCCTTCCTGCCGGGGACGTGGCCAGCCTGCTCAAGCGACTGGGTGATCTCAAGCGGCAAACGCGCGACAGAGTGGGCGGGGATTTTCCCATCATCACCATTCAGGAAGCGGGGCTAGTCTAGAGCATAAATCGACCTGATTGAATCGTGGGCGATTCCCAAATCGGTTGCGATCTGATTCAGTACGGCCTTCGAGCAAGGAGGTTGATACATGCCCAGGGCGCTGTCGGTTGATCTACGCAAGC
>NZ_SGIS01000130.1 GCF_004208535.1 Sphingomonas populi | reverse complement strand
GCCGCCATCAACCGCTTCATAAAAGAGCATAATCAGGAACCGAAGCCGTTCGTCTGGAAGGCCAATCCCGATCAGATTATCGCAGCCGTCAGGCGCGGGCATCAAACGTTGGAATCAATCCACTAGGAGCCGCCCGGCTATTTTTTGCCCGGGTCCTGACTGTCGGCTTACAACCGCGAAATTTGAAACGGTAGATACGGCCACTGCTTTTCAACTGCCGGAGCGTCGCCAGACGACCAGCGAATATGTGCCCCAGTAGCCGCGGAACTTAGGCTGGTCGCCAAAGTCCCCTGAGGGCTGGAAACGGACATCAATGCGAGTGCCGTCGCGCCATCGTCCCCACATGTGTGCGATCTTCTTACGATCTCGAAGTCCGGTGTACTGATCCACGGACTCGATTGAGAGGCGAACGCCAGAACTCGAAAAACAGTCCCGAACATACCACGGAAAAGCGTAAGTGAACTCTACGCCAACCTGATTGAGCGCAGCATCGCAAAACGCCACTTGCGCGCCCACGTCGGCATTGCGCCGACACGCAAACGTCATCTCCTCTTCCTTGATGACGGCGATGCGCTGGGGTACCCCTGTATTCGTTGTCTCTGTTCGCAAATCATCGAGCGCGGTACAAAATGCTGCGTCTGTTGCATGTGCCGGCGCAGCAACACCCATCAGCACCGCCAAAAAGGAGTTAGCACGCACCATCAGGTCACTGCATTAGGGGCTACCAACCGGTAAGTCACTATCATGCTTCAATGGCTGCAATTGGGGCGGGAGCCGTCATCCGATCGCGAAGCGGTCGAGAACGGCGAAAACTGGTGATTTGCGACCGAGCCTCTTTTGCTGCTACCATGATCGAAGTAGACGTCCCGGGGGTGAAGATGCAACGCGAAATCTGGTTCCATAAAGTGCTATGGAGCTACATGCCTTGCCACCTGATGGGCTTCGTGGTGATGGCGGCTGTCATCTTCCCAACGATCATTGCGATCAATTTAGGGCAAATGGCGCTGGATGCTCTCGGCTACGCGGGTGCAGACTGGCTGGCATTTCCGATATTCTTTATTCCGGCGTTCTTATTTCTTCTAAGGGTGTCAAAGCGCCATAGCTGAACGACCGGCGACTATCAGACAGGTCCTGCGGTGCGCGGAAGGTCTGGATTTGGGGCGCGAGCCGCCAGTCCGGAATCACGATTTCAGGGGCTACCGTCGATGGAGCGATTAGGCTGACGACGTCGCGCCAGCGGACGTCGAATGATGCGGCTAGCCCAGCCAGACCAAAGTAAAAGCGATCGCTGCGTCCTAATACTCCCGCCGAAGGGCTTCTTGCCTACACCGAGATGTCGGCGATTCAGTCGCCTACCTCCGCCAACCCTCCGCCAAACCGGCCATTCCGCTGTCGGCCCATAAGCCGCCACTGCGTCAAGTGCCCAGAAAGTGTGCCCACTCGTTCATAAGGACCCGTCGCCGGTCGAAGAAATCAGTGCGCCGATACGCCGCTTCAACCGCATTCGCGATCTGATGCGCAAGCGCCTTGTCGGCTACCTCCTTCGGAACGTCGGTGCATTCGGCTACCCAGTCGGTGAAGGTACTGCGGAAGCCGTGCACCGTCGCGTCTTCGATCTTCATGTCGCGCAGAACCTTGAGCATCGTCATGTCGCTGATCGGCTTGTCGCGACGCGAACTGAACAACAGGCTTTGCGGCTTCACCGCTCCGTGCAGTTCAAGGTGGCGCTGGCGCAAGGCTCTCAGAAGCTTAACAGCCGCAGGTGCTAGCGGCACGACGTGCGCTTCCTTCATCTTCATGCGCGATGCGGGGATCGACCATATCGCCTTGTCGAGGTCGAAC
>NZ_SGIS01000013.1 GCF_004208535.1 Sphingomonas populi | reverse complement strand
GGCACAACTTCGAACAACTCTCGAAAACCACGCACCTGCATCTCCCGGTCTTTCCAGAAGACGCTTCAGAATCCTTTTTCCTGCCCGGCGCTACTCCCTCCAGCTCAAATGCGATTCCCCTGCCCTGGAAGGGAGGAGTTTCGGGTCGGTCATGCCCCCGGCATGACCTGAACAGTGCGGGGCACTGTTCACCCGCAACTGGGGGTGGGTCGGTCCACGAGGAAACGTAGCGGCTGCCGCGCCCCACCCACCCCCAGCCCCTCCCTTCCCGGGAGGGGAGCAGGTTGCGGAAGACCAAGCCCCCCTCCATAAACTCATACAAAAGCTTGTCCGCGCGTAGCCTGTCACGGTATAGGTCATGCTTGATGCGAGTTCATCGCATTAGCACGTCTCTGCGAGCGATGGTTCGCGGCGACGCGCAATTTGCTGCGCCGCACACCCTTCCCCATTGCGCGCACCATTGCTAAGGCCACCCGCGACTCTTGCATTCGCCCTAGCCGGGGCGCGCTCGTGCGGCCTACCGGGCCGTCTTCCCGCCGCGCTCCCGTCATGGGGCTTCACATGGGAAGGACCCGCATGACCGCCATTGGCCAGGATACGCTCGGCACCCGCGCCACGCTCGACGTGAACGGAATCGCCTACGATTATTACTCCCTGGCCACGGCGGCGGAAAAACTCGGCGACATCAGCCGCCTGCCCTTCTCGATGAAGGTGCTGCTCGAAAACCTGCTGCGCTTCGAGGATGGCGTGACCGTCACCGGCGACGACATCCAGGCAATCATCGACTGGCAGATCGACAAGCGTTCGGACCGCGAGATCCAGTATCGCCCGGCGCGCGTGCTGATGCAGGATTTCACCGGCGTTCCCTGCGTGGTCGATCTCGCCGCGATGCGCGATGCGATCACCAAGCTCGGCGGCGACGCGGCCAAGATCAATCCGCTCGTCCCCGTCCATCTCGTTATCGATCACTCGGTAATGGTCGACGAGTTCGGCACGCCCAAGGCGTTCGAGGATAACGTCGAGCTGGAATACCAGCGCAACAACGAGCGTTACGAGTTCCTGAAATGGGGTTCGAAGGCGCTCGACAATTTCAAGGTCGTGCCGCCCGGCACCGGCATCTGCCATCAGGTCAATCTCGAGAACATCGCGCAGGCGGTGTGGTCGTCGGTCGCGCCCGACGGCAAGAAGATCGCCTACCCGGACACCTGCGTCGGCACCGACAGCCACACGACGATGGTCAACGGCCTCGGCGTGCTGGGCTGGGGCGTCGGCGGGATCGAGGCTGAGGCCGCTATGCTCGGCCAGCCCGTCTCGATGCTGATCCCCGAAGTGGTCGGCTTCAAGCTGACCGGCACGCTGGCCGAGGGCATCACCGCCACTGATCTCGTGCTCACCGTCACGCAGATGCTGCGCGCCAAGGGCGTGGTCGGCCGTTTCGTCGAGTTCTACGGCCCCGGCCTCGACGCGCTCAGCCTCGCCGACCGTGCGACGATCGCCAACATGGCGCCCGAATATGGCGCGACCTGCGGCTTCTTCCCGATCGACGACGCGACGCTTGAGTACATGCGCCTGACCGGCCGCGAAGAGGACCAGATCGCGCTGACCGAAGCCTATGCCAAGGCGCAGGGCTTCTGGCGCGTGGCGGATGCGCCCGATCCCGTCTTCACCGACACGCTCTCGCTCGACATGGCCAACGTCGTGCCGTCGCTCGCCGGCCCCAAGCGCCCGCAGGACAAGGTGATCCTCACCGAAGTCGACGACACGTTTAACGCCGATCTCGTCAAGGTCTATGGCCACGGCAGCGCCAAGCGCGTCCCGGTCGATGGCCGCGACCATGACATCGGCGACGGCGACGTGGTGATCGCCGCGATCACGAGCTGCACCAACACCTCGAACCCCTCGGTGCTGGTCGCCGCCGGTCTGGTTGCGCGCAAGGCCAACGCGCTCGGCCTCAAGCCGAAGCCGTGGGTCAAGACCTCGCTCGCACCGGGTTCGCAGGTCGTTACCGATTATCTCAACAAGTCGGGCCTCAGCGCCGATCTCGACGCGGTCGGCTTCAACCTGGTCGGCTATGGCTGCACCACTTGCATCGGCAATTCGGGTCCGCTCGCCGAGCCGATCTCGAAGGCGATCAACGGCAACGACATCGTCGCCGCCTCGGTGCTGTCGGGCAACCGCAACTTCGAGGGCCGCGTTAGCCCGGACGTGCGCGCCAACTTCCTCGCCTCGCCGCCGCTGGTCGTCGCCTATGCGCTGAAGGGCACCGTGGTCGAGGATTTCACCACCACCCCGATCGGCCAGGCGACCGATGGCACCGACGTGTACCTCAAGGACATCTGGCCTTCGAACGCCGAAGTCCGCGAGCTGATGGACGCCAATATCGACCGCGCGATGTTCCAGTCGCGCTATGCGAGCGTGTTCTCGGGCGATGCGCGCTGGCAGGCGATCGACGTGACCGGATCGGACACCTACGCATGGCGCGCCGGATCGACCTATGTCGCCAACCCGCCGTACTTCGACGGCATGACGATGACCCCGGTGCCGACCGAGGACATCATCGAGGCGCGTCCGCTCGCGATCTTCGCCGATTCGATCACCACCGACCACATCTCGCCGGCCGGTTCGATCAAGGCCGATTCGCCCGCCGGCAAGTTCCTGCTCGACCATCAGGTGAGCAAGGCGGACTTCAACAGCTACGGCGCGCGCCGCGGCAACCATGAAGTGATGATGCGCGGCACCTTCGCCAACATCCGCATCAAGAACGAGATGACGCCCGGCATCGAAGGCGGCGTGACCAACTACGTCCCGACCGGCGAGACGATGCCGATCTACGACGCGGCGATGCGCTACAAGGCCGAGGGCACCCCGCTCGTCGTGATCGCGGGCAAGGAATATGGCACCGGATCGTCACGCGACTGGGCGGCGAAGGGCACCAACCTGCTCGGCGTGCGCGCGGTCATCACCGAAAGCTTCGAGCGTATCCACCGTTCGAACCTGGTCGGCATGGGCGTGCTGCCGCTCCAGTTCGCGGACGGCGTGACGCGCCAGACGCTCAAGCTCGACGGCAGCGAGACCTTCACGATCATGAAGGTCGCCGAGATCCGCCCGCGTCAGGACGTCGACGTGACGCTCACCCGCGCCGACGGCACGGTCGAGACGTTCAAGACGCGCTGCCGCATCGATACCGTCAACGAGCTGGAATATTTCCTCAACGGCGGCATCCTCCAGTACGTGCTGCGCAAGCTGGCGGCGTAATCCAACCAACTCCGGCCCGGGCGCTGCCGCCCGGGCCGGAGTCCATTTCCGAAATGTCTGTTCAGAAGCGCGCTTATTTCGCCGCGTTCTGAACCTCGCCCTGCCCCATCGCCGAAACGAGCAAATTGCCGTTGCCGCTGAAATTGGCAGCCGGCAGCGTGGCGAGCTTGTTACCGACCTTCATGGTGATCGTCTGGATGCGACCGCGCGCGTCGGTCGCCACCGCGTTGACGCGACCGATCACGCTGCCGGCAGCATCGCGCACCTTCATGCCACGCGTGACGGTGAAGCCGCTCGATCCGGCGGCATCGCCGGTGCCCGCCAGCCCAAGGCCGTCGGCGCTGCTATCCGCGCTGCCCGCAGCGCTGCCCGTCGCCGATCCGTTCGTCGTACCCGAGCCGGCAAGGTTCGCGGCGCGGTCGCGCAGCGTGCCGACGGCGGTGCCGGCGCGATTGCCAACGGTGCCAGCCGTATTTCGCGCCGTGCCGACCGCGCCGCGCGCCGCGCTGCCGACCGCATCGGTGCCGATCAATTGCGCGCTGCCGCTACCGGACGCCGAACCGCTGGCGTTGCCCGAAACCGCGCTGCTGGTGGGGCCGGTCGCATTGGCGAGGGTGCCGCCGAGCGACCCATCGACCGAACGGCTGGCCGACACGCTACCCTTGCGGCGATCGACCCTGGTGGAGCCGGTGGTCGAAACTGTGTTGTCGAGCGTACCCTGCGTGGTCGAACGCAGGCTGCGGGAGACGGTCGATGTGCCGTTCAGCGTGCCACCGAGCATGCCGGTGCCGCTGCCGGCGATGCCGCCCAGCCCGCCACCCAATCCTCCGCCGAGCGCACCGCCCAGCCCGCCACCCAGCCCGCCGCCCCCGCCGAGCAACTGCGCCGATGCGGGAACCGCGCTGAATGCGAGAGCGATCGCGGTCGTGCCGATAAGGAACGTCTTCATGATGCTATCCTTCCTGTGTCTTGCGGGCGCCGTGCCGGTGCCCTCACAGGAAGAACGGGTGCCGCTCCGCGTTTAATCCGCCGCAGCGAAAAAACTTATTTCGCGGGCGTTCGGCAGCTTTCGCACACGATGCCGCGCCCATAGCGGCTGGCCGGGGTTGCCTTGCGCGCTTCGCCGTCCACCGCCTTGAGGGCTGCCGCCTTGCCACCGCCAACGAAGCGCGCGAGCCGCGCGGCGACGAGCGGCGCCGCGAACGAGGTGCCGCGCACCGCTGCGCCACGGCCTTGCGCGTTCGCGGCGAGCATGTCCGCGCCCGGCGCCGCATAATCGAGATGCAGCGCGCGCCCCGCCTCGATCAACGCGCGCCCGCGCCCGTCGACGCCGGTGACCGCGATCACGCCGGGATAGGAGGCCGGATAGGATGGCGGTGCGGCTGGCCCGTCGTTCCCCACCGCCGCGACCACGATCATGCCCCGCGCCTGCACCGCTTGCACCACCCGCGCGAGCAAGGGGTTGGCAGGCCCGACCAGACTGACGACCGTCACCGGCACGCGCTCGCTGGCGAGCCATGCCAGCGCCTTGGCGATGGCGAGCGCGTTGCCGCCGGCAGCGTCCTTGCCGTAGACGTCCGCCGCGTACAGCCGCGCGCCGATCGCCGCGCCGCGCACGCCACCCCCGCCGATCAGCAGCGACGCGATCGCGGTGCCGTGGTTGTCCGGCGACGGCGCGCCCGCCGCGAAGCCGCGTTGCGTAACCGGGCCGGCGACCGTCGCCACGCCGCCGTCGATCATCCCGATCGCACCCGATACGCTCGCCTGCGTGGCGGTCATACCGGACGTCACGGCGCCCGCCACCGCGCCGCTCTCGAAATGCACTTGATCGGCCGAGACATCGTGCCCCTTGGCGAGCCGGCGCATCGTGCGAAGCCCGTCGACCAGCGATTTGCCGCGTGGCACGTCGAACCGCGCATAGCCGATGTCGAGACCCTCCAACGCGCCGCGCTCGGCCAGCACGAAGCCAGCGCTGGTCGCAGCCGCGACCAGCGCGTCGTCGGGGTCGCCGACCAGAACGGTGCCGGCGCGCGCGGGATCGCCGTGATCGTCGCGCGCCAGTTCGGTGCGATGATCGCGCAACACCGCGGTGATCCTGTCCAGCCGGGCCTGCGCCAGCGCGACGACCGCCGATGGCAGTTCGGGCGCCGCCCGCACCGCATCGGTCACGCCGCGCAGCGTGTCGTTGACGATATCGGTCACGCGCGGCAACGCCACTTGCGCCGCTACGGGCGTTGCGAGCAGCAGCAAGGCAGGGATCAGCGCGCGCCGCATCATAGTGCGCGCGACCCTAGGCGGATCGGGAAAATCTGTCATGTCCGGGATGAAACGGATCGCGGCGTCCGTTTCATCCCTGTCGGCAGGCGAAAGGACGATGGCGTGCGTTTCGAGGACGAACTGATCGGTCTGCTGCCGCGCCTGCGGCGGTTCGCCCGCTCGCTCGCGTTCGCGCCCGCCGATGCCGACGATTTGTGTCAGGCGACCATCGAGCGCGCGTTGAAATCGCGCGACCAATGGCAGCCCGGAACGCGACTGGATAGCTGGATGTACCGTATCATGCGCAACGCCTGGATCGACACCGCCCGCGCGAGCAAACGTCGCGGCGAGACCTTCGTCGCGGCCGAGGCCGGCGAAAGCATCGGCGACGCGGGAGACCGCGCGATCGAGGCGCGGGTCGAACTCGGCAATGTCGGCCGTGCGATGGCGATGCTGCCGCCAGACCAGCGCGAGGCGGTCGCGCTCGTGCTGGTCGAAGGTCTCGCGTACAAGGAGGCGGCGATGGTGCTGGAGATACCGATGGGTACGCTCACGTCGCGGCTGGTGCGCGGGCGCGAAGCCTTGATGCGAACGCTGGGAGAGGCGGCATGAGCGGCGAAATCGACCCCGAGATGCTGATGGCCTATGCCGATGGCGAACTCGACCCGCTATCGGCCAAGCGGGTCGAGCGTGCCATCGCCGGCGACCCGCAAGCCGCCGCGACGGTGGCGCGGCATCGCGCGTTGCGTGCCACGCTGGCGCGGGCGTTCGATCCAGTCGCGGCGGAACCCGTGCCCAAGCCGCTGCTGGCGGCGGTGGAAACCCCGAAGGTGGTAGACCTCGCCTCGGTGCGAGCCGCGCGGCGGCGCACGCGCGGGTGGAGCGGCTGGCCGGTCGGCGGTGCGATCGCGGCGAGTCTGGCGTTGGGGCTGTTCCTCGGTGGGCAGCTTGACGGCGGCGCGCCGGTGACGAGCCGGGGCGGCGCCCTCATCGCATCGGGCAGCCTCGACCACGCGCTCAACACGCAACTCGCCGCGACTCAGGACAGCGCCGCGACGACGCGCGTGCGCGTCACCTTTCGCGACCGATCGGGCACGATCTGCCGGACGTTCGCGACGCCCGCGCTTGGCGGCATCGCGTGTCGCGACGGGGATGCCTGGGTGTTGCGCGAGACGCGGGGCCGAACCCAGACGGCGGCGACCGAATATCGTCAGGCGGGGTCCGATGACGCAGCGATCATGGCCGATGCGGAAGCCGCCATGTCGGGCGAACCGCTCGACGCCGCCGCAGAGGCGCGCGCGCGGGCAATCGGCTGGCGGTCGCGGTAAGCGGCGCGCGGTCTCAGCGCCGGTCGATCCGGGCCGCGAAGCAGCCGCGCTTGGCGTTGTGCGCGTGGAGATACGCGACCGCCGGGTCGGCGAGCATCCGTGCGATCAGGGGCGCGAGATCCATGCCGTCGATCACGTCGGCATCGGTCATCATGCCTGCTGCGTCGAACGCGCGTACCGAGAGCAGCCGGCGGGCAAGGACATCGGGCACGACATCCTCGAAAACGGCCGGCGCGTCGGCACCCTCGCGCACGAAGATGGCGTGGCGGGATCGGTACGGCGTCGCCACCGGCAGATGCTCGAAGTTGAGCAGCAGCACATCCGCGCCGGGCGCGACATCCTCGAGTGTCACGCGGCAGGGAAAGCCAGGGGTGGCATCGACCCGCATCCGCACCACGCCCCGCTCGGCCAAGGCGGCATCGCTTTGGCCGTAGAAGCCGAGGAATGGCGCGGGATCGAGGCCCCGGATCACGAAGCCGCTCATGCCACGCCCTCGCGCTTGCGCAGCGCCGCCGCGATCAGCGCGTCGGCGACACGATCGCGGGTGGCATCGCGGCCTGCGCGGCCGCCAGCAGCCGCTTGGCGCGGGTGTACATCTCCACGCGTTGCACCGCGAACAGACCGAGCGCGAACACCACAAGGATATCGGTCACCATGCCGAGATTGAGGTGCATCGCCTGCCCCTCGATCCGCGCGCCAGAGCGAACCGCGATCAGCACCAGCAGAAATGCCATGCCGGCGAGCGACGCTTTCTGGTTGAGCTGATGCGTCACGGGATCGACGCTGATCCGCATCGTCTTGCCGCGCTGCCAGCCCAATGCTCCGCCCGCCACCAGCGCGAGCGCGCAATACAGCCAGCCGAACGACGTCGGCGGGAATTCGGCCAGCAGATAGACGGTGATCGCGAGATACACCGCCGGGAAGATCCACAATCGTTCGACCAGCAACGGGCGCGACTGCGCGAGGCGCCGCATTCGGAACCCGACCACCAGCACGAGCGCAACGGCGGCGACGAGATATTGCAGCAACTGGCTGGGCGGAATGGCATGTACCGGCATCGTCAAACCTCGCGAGCGTGGACCGCACGGAGCCATACCCGATGCCGACGAGGTGTACTAGTCGAATACCGCAGTTAAGATCGCTCATTCCACGCCCTCGCGTTTGCGCAGCGCGACCTTGCGGTCGATCCCCCAGGCGTACCCCGCCATCGATCCGTCGGCACGCTGCGCGCGGTGGCAAGGAATGACGATCGAGACCGGGTTGGCGCCGCACGCCGTCCCGGCCGCCCGCACCGCCTGCGGGTGGCCGGTCGCGGCCGCGAGCTCTCGGTAGCTGCGCGTTTCGCCGAGCGGGATGTCGCGCAAAGCCTGCCACACTGCCTCTTGGAAAGCGGTGCCGCGCACGTCGAGCGGCAGGTCCATGTCGCGATCGGGCGATTCGACCGCCGCGACCACGCGCGCGGCGAGATCGGCGAGCGCCGCGCCGCCGGGGACGATCTCCGCCTTGGGGAAGCGCGCGCGCAAGGTCGCCTCGCCCTCGTCGAACGAGACCCGGCACAGCCCCTTGTCGGTGGCGGCGACCAGCATCGGCCCGAGGCTGGTGTCGGCGATGGTCCAGCGGATCACCACCCCCGCACCGCCCTTCGCCCAGGCGCTCGGGCTCATGCCGAGCCGTGGTGCGCCCTGTTCGTAGAAGCGGCTCGGCGCGGAATAGCCAGCCTCGTAGATCGCTTCTGTCACGCTGTCCTCCTCGGTGAGCGCCTGTGCGGCACGGGTGGCGCGCAAGCCGCGCGCATACGCGGCGGGCGTGACGCCGGTCGCGCGCTTGAACAGGCGGTGGAAATGGTGCGGCGCGTAGCCGACCGCCGCCGCCAGCGCGTCGAGGCCGGTCGCAGCGTCGGCCTCGATCAGCGCGATCGCCTGCGCGACGGCGACACGGTCGCGCGCGGCATCGTCGGGCTTGCAGCGCAGGCAGGCGCGATAGCCGGCCGCCTGCGCTTCGGCGCCATCGTGATAGAATGACACGTTCTCGCGCTTGGGGCGCCGCGCCGGGCAGCTCGGCTTGCAATAGATGCGGGTGGTGTGGACCGCGACGACGAAGCGCCCGTCGCGGCGGCGGTCGCGCGCGTCGAAGGCGGTCCAGGCGGCGTCGGTGTCGATCGGGAGAGTCTCGGGCATGGCGCCGGTATAGGCGCGTCGCCCCGCGCATCACATCCCGCCGCTTGCGGTCAAAGCCGGGTTGCGGGTAGCGGGGGGCTTATGCCCGCCCTGCCCCCCATGCCGGTTGCGACCGCCGCCGATGCCGCCTGGCCCGATACTCGCGTCGCCCGGCTGGCGGCGCTGGCGATGGTGCAGGACCTCGAACTCGCGCTGCTGACGCACGACAGCGCGACTCTGGTGCTGGACGACTGGTGCGTTCGCCACGGCCTTGCGCCGGCCGGCACCCAAATCGTCGCGGATCGGCAGCCGGGGGCGGAGCGCCCCGCCCCGCCCGAGGTGCGCGCCGCGCTTCACGTCGGCGCGGACGAGCCGGTGCGATACCGTCTCGTGCATCTGCGCTGCGGCGCGCGCGTGCTGTCGGTGGCGGAGAACTGGTATGTGCCGGCACGGCTGACGCCTGAGATGAACCGCGCGCTCGATTCGACCGACGTGTCATTCGGGCGAATCGTCCGGCCGCTCGGCTTTCATCGCGTGGCACTCGGCTCGCGCATCCTGTGGGCGCCGCTCGGCGAGGATTGGGATATTCACGAACCTGATAGCGCTATCAAAGATCGCTCGACCAAAAGCCTCGCGATCCCGGCGCGGCTAATCGAGAACCGCGCGGTGCTGGTGCTGCCCGATGGTACGCCGTTCTCGCAAGTCATCGAGAACTACACGGCTGCGGTGCTGGGTACGCAACCACCCGCGATACGCCGCTGAATTCATCGCGGACGCGCACAGATTGCCTCGCTGACCGAACCGTGACTATCCACAGGTCTTGACCGCTTCGCCCGGCTTGCGCATTGCGGAACCCGATGCTAACCGCCCGCCAACCCATCGGCAGGCGCGTCTGCGCCAGCCTTGTTATTGCATGGGGCCATCTTCTGTTCGCCCTTACCTGAGGAACCTGATCGCGTGGAGACATCCGGCGGTATTCAAGCCAGTTTAAGCGGTCGCTACGCGACGGCTTTGTTCGAACTGGCACGCGAGACCAAGGCGATCGACACCGTCGAGGCGAGCCTCGCCACGGTGCGCGCCGCGCTCGACCAGTCGGACGATTTCAAGCGCCTGACGCAAAGCCCGCTGGTGTCGCGCAAGGACGCCGCCAACGCGACCGCCGCCGTCGCCGATGAACTCGGCCTCGACGCGACCACCAGGAAGTTCCTCGGCGTGCTCGCCGACAACCGCCGGCTGTCGCAGCTTCCCGCCGTGATCCGCGCCTTCCGCGAACTCGCCGCCAACTTCCGCGGCGAGACGACCGCCGAAGTCGCCTCGGCACACCCGCTGAGCGACGATCAGGTCGATGCGCTCAAGCAGCAGCTCCGCACGCGGGTTGGCCGCGATGTTTCCGTCGATCTCACGGTCGATCCCTCGCTCCTCGGTGGGCTGGTCGTCAGGATCGGCAGCCAAATGATCGATTCGTCGATCAAGACCCGTCTCAATACGCTCGCGCACGCAATGAAAGGCTGACAGCCGAGGCTGTCAGTGGGAAAGGCTGAAAAATGGATATCCGCGCCGCAGAAATCTCGAAGGTCATCAAGGACCAGATCGCCAGCTTCGGCACCGAGGCGGAAGTCTCCGAAACCGGCCAGGTGCTGTCGGTCGGTGACGGCATCGCGCGCATTCACGGGCTCGACAACGTCCAGGCGGGCGAGATGGTCGAATTCTCGAACGGCGTGCAGGGCATGGCGCTCAACCTCGAGGCCGACAACGTCGGCGTCGTGATCTTCGGGTCGGACTCGGAGATCAAGGAAGGTGACGTCGTCAAGCGCACCGGCACGATCGTCGACGTTCCGATCGGCAAGGGCCTGCTCGGGCGCGTCGTCGATGGCCTCGGCAACCCGATCGACGGCAAAGGCCCGATCGTGACCGACCAGCGCAGCCGCGTCGAAGTCAAGGCACCGGGCATCATCCCGCGCACCTCGGTCCACGAGCCGGTGCAGACCGGCCTCAAGGCGATCGACGCGCTCGTTCCCGTCGGCCGTGGCCAGCGCGAGCTCATCATCGGCGATCGTCAGACCGGCAAGTCGGCCGTCGCGATCGACACGTTCATCAACCAGAAGACCGCCAACGCCGGCGATGACGAGAGCAAGAAGCTCTACTGCATCTACGTCGCGGTCGGCCAGAAGCGCTCGACCGTCGCGCAACTCGTCCGCACGCTGACCGAGAATGGCGCGATGGACTATTCGATCGTGGTCGCCGCGACCGCATCGGACCCTGCCCCGCTCCAGTTCCTCGCGCCCTACACCGGCACCGCGATGGGCGAGTATTTCCGCGACAACGGCATGCACGCGCTGATCGTGTTCGACGATCTCTCCAAGCAGGCGGTCGCTTATCGCCAGATGTCGCTGCTGCTGCGCCGCCCGCCGGGCCGCGAAGCCTATCCGGGCGACGTGTTCTATCTCCACAGCCGCCTGCTTGAGCGCGCAGCGAAGATGAACAAGGCCAATGGCTCGGGCTCGCTGACCGCGCTGCCGATCATCGAGACTCAGGCCGGCGACGTGTCGGCCTACATCCCGACCAACGTGATCTCGATCACCGACGGCCAGATCTTCCTCGAAACCGACCTGTTCTTCGCGGGCATCCGCCCGGCGATCAACGTCGGCCTGTCGGTGAGCCGCGTCGGCTCGGCCGCGCAGACCAAGGCGATGAAGAAGGTGTCGGGCTCGATCAAGCTCGAGCTGGCGCAGTATCGCGAGATGGCGGCGTTCGCGCAGTTCGGCTCGGACCTCGATGCCTCGACCCAGAAGCTGCTCAACCGCGGCGCGCGCCTGACCGAGCTGCTCAAGCAGCCGCAGTTCAGCCCGCTGCCGTTCGAGGAGCAGACCGCGTCGATCTTCGCTGGTACGCAAGGCTATCTCGACACGGTGTCGGTCGGCGACGTGGTGCGGTACGAAGCGGCGATGCTTGCCGATCTGCGCGCGAACCATGCCGACGTGCTCGGCCTGATCCGCGACACCAAGGATCTCGGCGACGAGGCCAAGGGCAAGCTCAAGGCTGCACTCGACGCGTTCGCGAAGACGTTTGCGTAAGAAAACATAGCCCTCTCCCCTCCGGGGAGAGGGTTGGGAGAGGGGCAGTCACAAACGTTATGCGTGCGGACAGCCCCTCTCCCCGACCCTCTCCCCAGAGGGGAGAGGGAGAAGAAGGACTAAGATGGCGAGCTTAAAGGCCCTCAAGATCCGCATCGGCTCGGTGAAGTCGACGCAGAAGATCACCAAGGCGATGAAGATGGTCGCCGCCGCCAAGCTGCGCCGTGCGCAGGAAGCGGCGGTCGCCGCACGCCCTTACGCCAGCCGACTGGAGCGCGTGATGGCGAGCCTCGCGTCGAAGGTCACGGTCGGCGAAAGCGGCCCCAAGCTGCTCGCCGGCACCGGCAGCGACCAGGTCCACCTGCTGATCGTCGCGACCTCCGAGCGTGGCCTCGCGGGTGCGTTCAACTCGAACATCGTCCGCGCCGCGCGCCGCAAGGCAGAGGAACTGGAAAAGGCCGGCAAGACCGTCAAGATCTACGTCGCCGGCAAGAAGGGCCGTGTCATCAAGCGCTTCTATCCGACGCAGGTCGTGGTCGATCATGAGATGAGCCACATCAAGACGGTCGCCTTCGCCGACGCCAAGGCGATCACCGACGACGTGATCGCGCGCTACGAAGCGGGCGAGTTCGACGTCGCGCACCTGTTCTACGCGCGCTTCCAGTCGGCGCTGGTACAGGAGCCGATCGGCCGTCAGATCATCCCGGTCGCTTTGCCCGCCAACGACGATGCGGTGGCGAGCGATGGCGGTGCAGCGGTCGAATACGAGCCCGATGAGGAATCGATCCTCGCCGACCTGCTGCCGCGCAACATCGCGATCCAGATCTTCGGCGCACTGCTGGAGAACGCCGCGTCTGAGCAGGGCAGCCGCATGACCGCGATGGAAAACGCCACGCGCAACGCCGGCGACATGATCAAGCGTCTCAGCATCCAGTACAACCGAGCCCGCCAGGCCGCGATCACGACCGAACTGGTGGAAATCATTTCCGGCGCGGAAGCGCTGTAAAAATCGCAAGAAGGTAGGACGAGCAATGGCAACCGCCCCCGATACGATCGCTCCCGTGGCGACCACCAACAACGTAGGCCGCATCAGCCAGGTGATCGGCGCGGTCGTCGACGTTGCGTTCGAGCAGGGCAACCTGCCCGCGATTCTGAACGCGCTCGAGACCAGCAACAACGGCGCCAAGCTGGTGCTCGAAGTCGCGCAGCATCTCGGCGAGAACACCGTCCGCACGATCGCAATGGACGCGACCGAGGGCCTGATGCGCGGCCAGACCGTGACCGACACCGGCAACCAGATTCAGGTGCCGGTCGGCCCCGCCACGCTCGGCCGCATCCTCAACGTGATCGGTGAGCCGATCGACGAGCGCGGCCCGGTCAACACCGATCTGCGCGCACCGATCCATGCCAAGGCGCCGCTGTTTGTCGATCAGTCGACCGAGAATGCGATCCTCGTCACCGGCATCAAGGTGATCGATCTGCTCGCGCCTTACGCCAAGGGCGGCAAGATCGGCCTGTTCGGCGGCGCCGGCGTCGGCAAGACCGTGCTGATCCAGGAACTCATCAACAACATCGCCAAGGGCCACGGCGGCACCTCGGTGTTCGCCGGCGTCGGCGAGCGCACCCGCGAGGGCAACGATCTCTATCACGAGTTCCTCGACGCCAACGTCATCGCCAAGGATGCCGACGGCAACGCGATCTCGGAAGGCTCGAAGGTCGCGCTGGTATACGGCCAGATGAACGAGCCGCCCGGCGCGCGCGCCCGCGTCGCGCTGTCGGGTCTGACCATCGCCGAATATTTCCGCGACGTCGAAGGCCAGGACGTTTTGTTCTTCGTCGACAACATCTTCCGCTTCACCCAAGCGGGCGCGGAAGTGTCGGCTTTGCTCGGCCGTATCCCGTCGGCGGTGGGCTATCAGCCGACGCTGTCGACCGACATGGGCGCACTGCAGGAGCGCATCACTTCGACCAACAAGGGTTCGATCACCTCGGTGCAGGCCGTGTACGTGCCGGCCGACGATTTGACCGATCCGGCGCCGGCGACGTCGTTCGCCCACTTGGACGCGACGACCGTGCTCAACCGCGCGATCTCGGAACTCGGTATCTACCCGGCGGTCGATCCGCTCGATTCGACCAGCCGCGTTCTCGAACCGCGCGTCGTCGGCCAGGAGCATTATGATACCGCGCGTGCGGTTCAGTCGACGCTCCAGAAGTACAAGTCGCTGCAGGACATCATCGCGATCCTCGGCATGGACGAGCTTTCCGAAGAGGATAAGCTGACCGTGTCGCGTGCGCGCAAAATCCAGCGCTTCCTGTCGCAGCCGTTCCACGTCGCCGAGGTCTTCACCGGCATTCCGGGCAAGTTCGTCCAGATCGAGGACACGGTGAAGTCGTTCAAGGCAGTCGTCGAAGGTGAGTATGATCACCTGCCGGAAGCCGCTTTCTACATGGTCGGCGGCATCGAGGAAGCGATCGCCAAGGCCGAGAAGATGGCGCAGGAGGCGTAAAGCCACCTCTACTCCCTCCCGCTCGCGGGAGAGGCTGGGGGAGGGCCTGTGGGCAAGGTTCTTCCGACTGACACGCCCTCCCCCGACCCCTCCCGCGAGCGGGAGGGGAGTAGGAAACCAAAATGCTGCACTTCGAACTCGTCACGCCTGAAAAGCTCGTCCGCTCGGAAGAGGTCTATATGGTCGTCGTGCCCGGCACCGAGGGCGATTTCGGCGTGCTCGAGGGCCATGCGCCGGTGATGTCGACGATCCGCGACGGCGCTCTCCAGATCTACCGCACCGAAAAGGGCGACCCCGAGCTGCTCACGATCGAGGGCGGTTTCGCCGAGGTCAATGCGAGCGGGCTGACCGTATTGGCCGAGCGCGCCGCCTGATCTCCTCGCTGCGGTACTTTACCGGGCGTTAACCACGCTCTGCGACACGGCCGGTCATGGATATTGTCCCCGGCCCGCCCACACTATCCTTTGCCCGCGACTATACCGCGCGGTTTCCGCGCGCCGCGTGGGTGGCGCTTGGCGCCCTCGCCTGCGCGGCCGTGTTGCTCCGCTTCGGCCTTTTCGGCGACCCGATCGCCGGAGTGGATGAGCAATTCTACCTGCTCGTCGGCGATCGGATGTGGCACGGCGAACTGCCGTATCTCGACATTTGGGACCGCAAGCCGGTCGGCCTGTTCGTGCTGTTCGCGGCAATCCGCCTGCTACCTGGCAATGGCGTACTGGCGGCGCAGTTGGTCGCCACCGCTTTCGCCGCCGCGACCGCGCTGCTGATAGCCGTGTTCACGCGGAAGCGGGTTGGCTGGATACCGGCGACAATGGCCGGCATCTTCTATCTCGCCGCGCTGAACACTTTATGGGGTGACACCACCCAGACGCCGGTCTTCTACGATCTGTTCGTCATGGCGGCGGCGTGTCTGACCGTGCGCGCCGCTGGAACGATGGATGATCGCGCATTCGAGCTGGACCGATCGTAACCCGGCGATGGAGCGCTTGCTCGCGGCGACGCTTGCGCGCGACTATCATCCGATCGCGCAACTGCCGCACCGCGTCTACACGGGCGGCCACGATCGCCTCGTGATCTGGCGTCGCGACCCCGAAGCGCACGCCCGGTCGCACATGGGCTTAGGAAATTATCAAACCCTCGCCTCTATCCCCCGTGCTCATGGATGAGGGATCACGCGGAATGAGTGCTTTTGGGCGGCGACCGGGAACAACCGGAACGGGCACGCGCCCCGCCTTCGGCGTTGCGCGACCGATGCAGGGCGCGCCACGTCCGGCATCCGACGCCGACACCTATGCCGAGCAATTCCCGCCATTGGTCGACCTGCCGATGCCCGGTGAGATCGACGGGATGGCGATGGGCGTCATGCCCGGCGCCTCGCACGATGCGATGCAGCGGCTTGCCGAGCGGCAGGCCGCGTCGGGCGAGGCCGGCAACAGCCGGGTTGAGGGGTTCGAGGCGTCGATCCACAAGATCAAGGAGCAGGTGCTGCCGCGTCTGCTCGAACGCGTCGATCCCGAAGCTGCCGCGACGCTCGACAAGGACGAGCTTGCCGAGGAATTCCGCCCGATCATCGGCGAGGTGCTCGCCGAGCTGAAGCTGACGCTCAACCGCCGCGAGCAGTTCGCACTGGAGAAGGTGCTGGTCGACGAGTTGCTCGGGCTCGGGCCGCTCGAGGAATTGCTGTCCGATCCGAACGTCACCGACATCATGGTCAACGGCCCCAACCAGACCTTCGTCGAACGCAAGGGCAAGCTCGAACTCGCGCAAATCCAGTTCCGCGACGAGGAACATCTGTTCCAGATCGCGCAGCGAATCTGCAACTCGGTCGGCCGCCGCGTTGACCAGACCACGCCGCTCGCCGACGCGCGCTTGAAAGATGGCTCCCGCGTCAACGTGATCGTGCCGCCGCTCTCGCTGCGCGGCACCGCGATCTCGATTCGTAAGTTCTCCGACAAGCCGATCACGCTCGACATGATGGCGGGGTTCGGTTCGATGAGCGTCAAGATGGCGACCGCGCTCAAGATCGCGGGGGCGTGCCGGTTCAACGTCGTCATCTCGGGCGGCACCGGCTCCGGCAAGACGACGATGCTCAACGCGCTGTCGAAGATGATCGACCCCGGCGAGCGCGTGCTGACGATCGAGGACGCCGCCGAACTGCGCTTGCAGCAGCCGCACTGGCTGCCGCTCGAAACACGGCCGGCCAACCTCGAAGGTCAGGGCGAGATCAGCATCCGCGATCTCGTCAAGAACTCGCTGCGTATGCGGCCGGACCGCATCATTCTCGGCGAAATCCGCGGCGCTGAATGTTTCGATCTGCTCGCCGCGATGAACACCGGGCACGATGGCTCGATGTGTACGCTCCACTCCAACTCCCCGCGCGAATGCCTCGGGCGTATGGAGAACATGGTGATGATGGGCGACATCAAGATGCCCAAGGAAGCGATCAGCCGCCAGATCGCCGATTCGGTCGACATGATCGTGCAGGTGAAGCGCCTGCGCGACGGTTCGCGCCGGGTCACCAACATCACCGAGGTGATCGGCATGGAAGGCCCGGTGATCGTCACGCAGGAGCTGTTCAAGTTCGAATATCTGGAGGAGAGCGCCGACGGCAAGATCGTCGGCGAATATCGCTCGATGGGGCTGCGGCCGTATACGCTGGAAAAAGCGCGGCAGTTCGGGTTCGATCAGGCGTATCTGGAGGCGTGTCTGTAAGGGCGAAGTAGGGACAAGCCCTATACCGTCGCCCCGGCGCAGGCCGGGGCCGCTGCGCGTCGGGGCGCCTGCTTCTCCAAATGACACAACTGCCCCGGCCTTCGCCGGGGCGACGCGTTTTTATTCGCCGAGTTTGTCGATCTTCTCGACGAGCTTGCCCAGTTCCGCCTTCAGCGCGGCGATTTCCTCGTCCTTGCTGAGCGGGGTGGCATCCTCCGCCGGTTTGGCGGGCGCGGCGCCGACTGCGCCGGGCTTGAACGCCTGAGTCGCCGCTTCGAACATCGCCATGTTCTGCTTGGCGAGTTCGGCGAACGGCGAGTTGGCGAACGCGCCCTCGACCGCCGACTTGAACTGGAGCTGGTTGCGGCGGAAGCTGTCCATCGACGCTTCGAGATAGCCCGGCACCATCGCCTGCATCGAATCGCCGTACATCGAGATCAACTGACGCAGGAAGTTGACCGGAAGCATCGTCTCGCCGCGCGACTCCTCCTCCATGATGATCTGCGTGAGGATGTTATGCGTGATGTCCTCGTCGCTCTTGGCGTCGACCACCTTGAAGTCGCGCCCCTCGCGCGTCATCGCAGCGAGATGTTCGAGCGTGATGTACGACGAGGTTTCGGTATTATAGAGCCGGCGGTTGGCGTATTTCTTGATGATCGCCGGGCCATCGCCCGCAGTATGCTTTTTCATGAAGAAAGGCCCTGACCCCCAGTGGTTGTCTCACGTCTAACACCTTTTGATGCCGCATCGCAACACGGTCCACGACCACTGCCGTTATTCCTTGAAATGCTGCAAAGCGAGACTGCGGAATCACCCGAACGTCGCACCGCAGCACTTGCCGGGTTGCGCGCGTTTCAGGAGGCGCCGCGTGGGCGACCGCGCAAACTTGCGCCAATACGGTTCCGCAAAGGCCGGGTGCGGCTGCGCGATTACGGCGTGAAGGGCGAGACGGGGCGGCCGGTGATTGTGGTGCCGTCGCTCATCAACGGGCCAAACATCCTTGATCTCACCCCCGACGTATCGCTGCTGCGCTGGCTGGCCGGCACCGGCGTTCGCCCGCTGCTGGTCGATTGGGGCAATCCGCCGCCGCGCGACCGCGGCATGGACCTGGCCGGGCATGTCGAGCAGCTCCTGCTGCCGCTGATCGCCAAGGTGGCCGAGCGGCTCGGCGAGCCGCCGGTGCTGGCGGGCTATTGCCTTGGCGGAACGATGGCGCTCGGCGCGGCCTGCGCCGCGAAGGTGGCGGGGCTGGCGCTGATCGCGGCGCCGTGGCGATTCGCCGGGTTCGGTCTCGGCCGTGCCGACATCGGATCACTGTGGGCCACCGCCAAGCCGAGTTGCGAAGCCATGGGTCTGGTGCCGGTCGAAGTGTTGCAAAGCGGCTTCTGGCGGCTCGATCCGGCCAAGACGATCGCGAAATACGAGGCGTTCGCGCGAATGCAGCCGGGCAGCCCCGCGTGGAAAGCCTTCATCGCGGTGGAGGATTGGGCGAACGGCGGCGCGCCCCTGCCCTATGGTGCCGGGCGGCAGTTGATGGAGGATTTCATCGCGCGCGACCTGCCCGGCAGCGGCGCGTGGCGAGTCGCCGGCGCCGTCGCCGGCCCGGCGCGGCTGGATTGCCCCGCGATCGACTTCGTCTCGCGTCACGACCGGATCGTGCCCGCCGCCAGCGCAGCCGATCTGCCCGACCGGCGCGATGTCGTCGCCGGGCATGTCGGCATGATCGTCGGCAGCCGCCGCCGCGTCGAGCTGTGGGAGCCGCTTGCGGACTGGCTAAGCGCCCTGCCGCGCCCTAGATAACCGCACACAGACATTCCACCTGTCGGAGACACACCAGACATGACCGATATCGTCATCACCGCCGCAAAGCGCACTCCCGTCGGCAGCTTCCTCGGCGCCTTTGCTGGCGTGCCCGCGCATGAGCTCGGCCGTCAGGCGATCGTCGCCGCGCTCGCGCAGGCGGGCGTGTCGGGCGAGGAGGTGTCGGAGGTGATTCTCGGGCAGGTGCTGACTGCGGCGCAGGGCCAGAACCCCGCGCGGCAGGCGTCGATGGCGGCGGGCGTGCCCAAGGAGGTTCCGGCCTGGGGCGTCAATCAGGTGTGCGGCTCGGGGCTGCGCGCGGTCGCGCTCGCGGCACAGGCGATCGCGACCGGCGATGCCAGCATCGTCGTTGCGGGCGGGCAGGAATCGATGTCGATGTCGGCGCACGCGCAGGCGCTGCGCGCGGGTCAGAAGATGGGAGACCTCGCGCTGATCGACACGATGATCAAGGACGGGCTGACCGACGCGTTCAACCACTATCACATGGGCATCACTGCCGAGAACGTCGCCGAGCAATATCAGGTGACGCGTGGCGAGCAGGACGCGTTCGCGGTGCGCTCGCAGAATCTGGCCGAGGCCGCGCGCGGCAGCGGCCGCTTCAAGGACGAGATCGTGCCGGTCACGATCAAGGGCCGCAAAGGCGACACGATCGTCGATGCCGATGAATATATCCGCGCCGGCGCGACGATCGAATCGGTGTCGGGCCTGCGCCCCGCCTTCAAGAAGGACGGCACCGTCACTGCCGCGAACGCCTCTGGCCTCAACGACGGCGCCGCCGCGCTGGTGCTGATGAGCCGTGAGGAAGCAGAGAAGCGCGGAAGCCCGATCCTCGCGCGCATCGTGAGTTGGGCCTCGGCTGGTGTCGATCCGTCTGTCATGGGCATCGGCCCCGTCCCCGCCACGCGCCGCGCGCTGGAGAAGGCTGGCTGGACGATCGCCGATCTCGACCTGATCGAAGCGAACGAAGCGTTCGCCGCGCAGGCGCTGTCGGTCGGCAAGGAACTCGGCTGGGACGCCGAGAAGGTCAACGTCAACGGCGGCGCAATCGCGATCGGCCATCCGATCGGCGCGAGCGGCGCGCGCGTGCTGACCACCCTTCTCTACGAGATGGCGAAGCGCGACGCGAAGAAGGGTCTGGCGACGTTGTGCATCGGCGGCGGCATGGGCATCGCCATGTGCGTCGAGCGCTGATGTGAGCTTAGGGTAGCGGCGCGAGGCGCGTCCGCTACCCGACCCACACCCGGTCGAACCGCTTGCCCAGCCCGGTGAGCAGTTCGTACTGCGACATGCCCGACAACGCCGCCGCCTCCGGCAGCGCATAGTCGATCGCGACCCAGTCGCCCTCGGCAAGATCGGGCGCGGCATCGACCGCGATGGCGGTGAGGTCCATCGAGACTCGGCCCAGCACCGGCAGGCGCGCATCGCCGTGACGCGCCGCGCCACGCTGCGAGAAGCCGCGCCAATAGCCGTCGGCATAGCCCAGGTTGAGGATCGCCACTTCGGTCGGGCGTTCGGCGGTGAACAAGGCGTTATAGCCGATTACGTCGCCGGGCTGGAGGCGGCGGCGCTGGAGGATTTGTGCCTCGGGCGTCACCACTTGCCGCACTGTACCGGCAAGCTCGGCGCGCGGCACGCCGCCGTAGAGCGCGAGGCCGGGCCGGACCAGATCGAACGCATAGTCCCGGCCTATGCCGATCGCGGCGGAATTGGCGAGGCTCATCCGCTTGGCGGAATGGTGGCCCTTGAGCGCGGTGAACGCGGCGAGCTGGCGCGCGTTGAGCGGCGAATCCTCGTCGGCGCTGGCGAGGTGGCTCATCAGCGTGCCGATCTCCAGCCCGTCGAGCGTGCTATCCGACACCGCAGCGGCCGAGACGCCGAGCCGGCTCATGCCGGTATCGACCATCACGTCGCACCGCCCGCCGCCGGCGGCGCGCCAGCGCGCGACCTGTAGCTCGGTATTCAGCACCGGCCACGCGAAGCCCTCGCGCGCGGCGGCCATGTCTTCCTCGCGAACGCCGTGCAGGACCGCGACCGGCAGGCCGAGCGGGGCGAGTGCCTCGGCTTCGGCCCAGGTGGCGACGAAAAAGTCGTGGCAGCCGGCGTGCGCGAGGCGACGGGCGACCTCGACCGCGCCGAGGCCATAGCCATCGGCCTTGATCGCCGCACCGCAGGCGGCGGGTCCGCTCAGCGCGGCGAGTGCGCGCCAGTTGGTGACGAGCGCGGCGCTATCTAGCCGCAAACGATGGGGTGCGTTCATGCTTCCCGATTAGCGCCGTGACGCCAGCGGTGCCAGTGTTGCGCGGTCACGTCCGGCGCGAAGATGATCAGGGGCGGCGACCGCCGCCGCCGCCACGATGGCCACCGCCACCGTGCCAATTGCCACCACTGGGTCGGCCACCGCCGTTGCCATGCCACGCTCCGCCGCCCGGTTGACCGCCGCCGTTACCCTGCCAGTTGCCGCCGCCGGGGCGGCCTGCGCCTTGCGGGGTGCCGCCGGGGCGGCCACCGTTGCCATGCCAATCGCCGCCGCGCGGGCGTCCGCCCTGCCAGGTGTTACCGCCACGCTGGCCGCCGAAATCGCGCCACATCGGGCGAATGTCGCGGTGTGCGTTGTTCCAATGCTGCGAGCGACCGCGCCAGTAATTTTGTTGAGCGCCGTTCCAGCGGTAGCGGCGGTTGTCGCGGCCATAGACGTAATAGCCAGTGCCCGGATAATAATAGTCGCCGTACCAGCCCCAATAGGGATCGCCGCTAAAGCCGCCGTAATAGGGGTCCCACCCGGCGCTGGCATAGCCGATACCGCCACCGCCATAGCCGTACCCGTCATCGACGCAGGCCGAGAGGCCAAAGGCTGCAGTGAGGCCGAGACCGGCGATCAAGAGTTTTCTGGGGATCATGCTGCGTACTCCGACAGGATGCGGAGCCGCAATCTGGCGCGTCGCATCGTGTAGAACAAACGATGAAGCGCGGCTGCGGTTCCGTTTTCGACCCATCGCAGACACATGCCGATCGGTCCCGCCGGCGCGCCGGCGGGGCCGTGGCCGATCAATGTCCCTCGAACGCCATCAGCGAATCGACCGCCAGCCCGTCGGCGCGGAGCGCATCGGCGCCGCCGAGATCGGGCAGGTCGAGCAGGAACTGCGCCTGCTCCACCACCGCGCCGGCCTTGCGCAGCAGCCGCACTGCCGCGCGGGCGGTGCCGCCGGTGGCGATCAGATCGTCGACGAGCAGCACGCGCTGGCCGGGCACGAGCGCATCCTCGTGCATCGCGATCCGATCGGTGCCGTATTCGAGCGCGTAATCCTCGGCGATCGTCACGCCGGGCAGCTTGCCGTCCTTGCGGATCAACAGCACGCCCGCGCCGAGCGGAGCCGCCATTGCAGCCGCGAAGATGAAGCCGCGCGCCTCGATCCCGGCAACGAGATCGACCGGGCCGACCGTGGCCGCCGCCATGCGGGCGATCGCGTCGGCGAAACCCTTGGCATCGAGCAGCAGCGTCGTGATGTCGCGGAACTGGATGCCGGGCTTGGGGAAATCGGGAATGGTGCGGATCAGCGCCTTCAAATCGTCGTTGCGCTGATCCTGGCGGGCCTCGGTCTCGACTGCGATCATTCTCAATGTTTCATGTTGCGCCAGACATTCTGATACGCGCCGTATGCGAGGAAACAGAACACCAGCAGGAACCCGAGCACGGCAAAGCCGGCGCCGTGGCGGGTATCGAGATTGGGTTCGGCTGTCCACGTCAGAAACGCCGCGACGTCCTTCGCCATCTGGTCGACGGTCGGCTTGGTGCCGTCGAGATACTGGACCTGCCCGTCCTGCGTCAGCGGCGGCGGCATCGCGATGTTGAGGTTGGCGAAATACTGGTTGTAGTGAAGCCCGTTCGGCGTCTTCGCGTCGGGGAACTTGGTCAGCAGATCGGCGGGCTGGGTCACATAGCCGTGCCCGACCAGCGAATAGACGTAATCCGGCCCTTCGTGGCGCGCCTTGGTCATCAGCGACAGATCGGGCGGAACCGCATTGTTGTTGGCGGCGCGCGCCGCCACGTCGTTGGCGAACACCAGCGGGAAGTGATCCGACGGCAGGTTCTTGCGCGTCGCGACTTCACCCGTGTCGGGATTGATGCTCGGCTGTTCGATCTGCCAGCCAGTGGCGAGCGCCTTGACCTGACCGTCGTCATAGCCGAGCTGCTTCAGGTCGCGGAACGAGACGAGCCGGATCGAATGGCACGCCGCGCACACTTCCTTGTACACTTGGAAGCCACGCTGGAGCTGGCGCACGTCGTATTTGCCGAACAGCCCCTCGGAGGGGAGCTCGGCGCTGAGCAACGGGTGGTGCGCGTGCACATAATGCTCGGCGGTCGGCGCGGGCGGATCGGTGACGACCCCCACCACCGACCAGAGCAGCGACCAGGCGAGCACGGCGACGATGCCAGCGCCGATGAAACCGGAAATCCAGCGGATCATGGTCGTGTCCCCTTATTCGGCCGCGAGCACGGAACCGCTGACGGCGGACTCCGCCGGGCTGGTGCCGCCATGCTTCGCCAGCACCGCCTCGGTGATCGAATTGGGCAGCGGGCGCGGACGCTCCATCCGCGAGACGATCGGCAGAATGACGAGGAAGTGCGCGAAATAATATGCTGCCGCGATCTGGCTGATGATCACATAAGCCGGCTCGGCGGGCGATCCGCCACAATAGCCGAGTACCAGCACGTCGGCGACCAGCACCCAGAAGAAGATGCGGTACAGCGGCCGGTAATTGGTCGAGCGGACCGGCGAACTGTCCAGCCACGGCAGGAAGAACAGCAGCACGATCGACCCGAACATCGCCAGCACGCCCCACAATTTCGCGGGCAGGATGAAGTCCGAGGTGAACGCGCGCAGGATCGCGTAGAAAGGCCAGAAATACCATTCGGGCACGATATGCGCGGGCGTCGCCAGCGGGTTGGCGGGAATGTAATTGTCCGGGTGGCCGAGATAGTTCGGCGCGAAGAAGATCAGGAACGCGAACAGCACCAGGAAGACGCCCAGCCCGAACCCGTCCTTGGCGGTGTAGTACGGATGGAACGGCACGGTATCCTGCTCGCCCTTCACGTCGACGCCGGTCGGGTTGTTAGAGCCCGGAATGTGCAGCGCCCAGATGTGCAGCACGATGACCGCAGCGATCACGAACGGCAGCAGATAGTGCAGCGAGAAGAAGCGGTTGAGCGCGGCATCGTCAGGCGCATAGCCGCCGAGCAGCCACACGCGGATCGTGTCGCCGACGATCGGTATCGCCGAGAAGAAGCCGGTGATGACCTGCGCGCCCCAGAAGCTCATCTGCCCCCACGGCAGCACATAGCCCATGAACGCGGTCGCCATCATCAGCAGGAAGATGACGACGCCGAGCAGCCACACCATCTCGCGCGGCGCCTTGTACGATCCGTAATAAAGGCCCCGGAAAATGTGGATGTAGACGACGATGAAGAACATCGACGCGCCGTTGGCGTGGGCATAGCGCAGGAACCAGCCGGCGTTGACGTCACGCATGATGTGCTCGACCGAATCGAACGCGACCCCGCCGTTCGCGGCATAATGCATCGCCAGCACGATGCCGGTGACGATCTGCGCGGCGAGCGCGGCGCCGGCGAGCACGCCGAAGTTCCAGAAATAGTTGAGGTTGCGCGGCACCGGATAGCCGGCGCCGACCGCGCTGTAGACGAGGCGCGGCAACGGCAGCCGTTCGTCGACCCACTTGGTCAGCGCGAATTTCGGTTCGTAATGTTTCGCCCAGGGAAAGCTCATCTCTGTGACATCCTCAACCGACGGTTACCGTCGTGTCCGACGAAAAAGTGTACGGCGGCACGGCCAGGTTCTTTGGCGCGGGGCCTTTGCGGATGCGCGCGGCGGTATCGTATTGCGACCCGTGGCACGGGCAGAAATAGCCGCCGAACTGGCCGCGATTCTCGCCTTCGTGGATGCCGAGCGGGATGCAGCCGAGATGGGTGCAGACGCCGAGCGTGATGAGCCAGTTTTCCTTGCCGGGCTTGGTCCGCTGCGCCAGCGTCTGCGGGTCGCGCAGCTCGCCGAGCGGCACGGCATCGGCCTCGGTGATTTCCTTCGGCGTCAGGTGGCGCACGAACAGAGGCTGTTTGCGGAACGACGTGACGATGCCCTGCCCGGCTTCGATCTTGGAAAGGTCGACCTCGGTGGTGGACAGCGCCAGCACGTCGGCGGACGGACTCATCTGATTGATGAGCGGCAGCACGACGATCGCGCCGCCAACGCCCGCCCAGGCGACCGCCGCGATATTGATGAAATCGCGCCGGCGCGGATCATCGACCGCCTCGTGGAAGGGTGCCGGATCCTCTCCAGGTGGCACGGCATTATCGACTGTTGCCATTTCTCTGCCCTTGTCTTCGCCGTGTCGACGATGGGATTTTCCTGAGGCGACGATGACGATATCGCCGCCCTGACCTTCTCCGTCCCCACGGGAAGCCTCGACCTGATAGACGGAGGCAGCGGGCTTTGCCAACAGCATTTTACCTCTGGTAACGCAGCTTCATGCGCATCGCCCTTCACCAACCCGAAATCGCCGGCAATGTCGGCACGATCCTGCGCATGGCCGCGTGCTTCGGCGTCGCGGTCGATCTGATCGAGCCGATGGGCTTCGCGTTCAGCGACCGTGCGCTCGCGCGCGCCGGCATGGACTATGCGCGCGCCGCCGAGGTGCGGCGCCATATCGACTGGGCGGCGTTCGAAGCGGGCGTAACCGGGCGGCTGGTGTTGCTGACCACAAGCGGCGGTGTCCGGCTCGACGCCGCGACGTTCCGCAGCGGCGATATCCTGCTGTTCGGCTCCGAAGGCAGCGGCGTGCCGGCGGCGGTGCATGATCGGGCCGATCTGCGCGTGCGAATCCCGCTCGCGGCCGGGATGCGCTCGCTCAATCTCGCGGTCGCGTGCGGGATCGCACTCGGCGAGGCGTTGCGCCAGACCGGCGGCTGGCCCGCCGACGTCTCGACTTAACCGCCGGAGGGAGGCAAAGGGCGCGACCATGCAGCCACTCGACGAACAGCAATCCGCCGCCCGCACCTGGTTCGAGCATCTGCGCGACCTGATCTGCGCCGAATTCGAGGCGATCGAGGCCGAGGCGGGATCGGACGCGCGCTTCGTCTATACGCCGTGGGACCGTACCGATCCGTCGGGCGAGCCGGGTGGCGGCGGCGTGCGCGGGGTGATGAAGGGCAAGGTTTTCGAGAAGGTCGGCGTCAACGTCTCGACCGTCGGCGGCATGCTCGACGGCGATTTCGGCAAAACCATCCACGGCGCGGGGGAAGACCCGCGCTTCTGCGCGACCGGCATCAGCCTCGTCGCGCACATGGCCAATCCGCATGTTCCCGCCGTTCATATGAACACGCGGATGCTGACGACGACGAAGCGCTGGTTCGGTGGCGGCGCCGATCTCAACCCGCCGCTCCCGATCGCGGAGGACACCGCCGATTTCCATGCCGTGCTGCAAGCGGCATGCGACGCGCACGATCCGGCGCATTATCCGCGCTTCAAGCAATGGGCGGACGACTATTTCTACATCCCGCACCGGCAGGTTCATCGCGGCGTCGGCGGGATTTTCTACGATCATCTCGAAGGCGATTTCGCGCGCGATTTTGCGTTCACGCAGGATGTCGGCCGCGCCTTCCTCGACATCTATCCCCGAATCGTGCGGCGGCGAATGGATACCGCCTTCACCGCCGCCCATGTGGCGCAGCAGCGCGCATGGCGCGGGCGCTATGCCGAGTTCAACCTCGTCTATGATCGCGGCACGTTATTTGGCCTCAAGACCGGCGGCAACATTGATGCGATCCTGATGAGCCTGCCGCCGGTCGCGACATGGGACTGATCGGCGTCCGCGCCGACGAGGTGGCGACGATCGTCACCACGCTGGAGATGCGCGCGCGGCCCGAGCTGGCGCCAGTGCCCGACGCGCCGCTGCGGCTGGTCGCGCTGGAGCGCCCTGCCCCCGATCGCTACCGCGCGCTGTTCCGCCGCGTCGGCGCGCCGTGGCTGTGGTTCTCGCGGCTGGTGATGGACGAGGCCGCGCTGACCGCGATCCTCCACGATCCCGGCGTGGCGATCTTCGCGGCGGTCGATGACGGCGGGCGCGACGCCGGCATGCTCGAACTCGATTTTCGCAGCCCGCGCGAATGCGAGCTGTCGTATTTCGGGCTGGTGCCCGATCTTGCCGGTCAGGGTCTCGGGCGCTGGTTGATGGCGGAGGCGCTGCGGCGCGCGTGGGCGCCGGGGATCGAGCGGGTGTGGGTCCACACCTGCACGCTCGACCATCCCGCCGCGCTCAGCTTCTATCGCCGGTCTGGCTTCACCGCGATCCGGCGCACGATCGAGACGTTCGCTGACCCACGGCTGATCGGCGCGCTGCCGCCCGACGCCGCGCCGCAGATCCCGTGCCTCAAGCCTCGCGGTTAAGCACCAAAGCCTCGCGGTAGAGCGCGACGCGCACCAGCACCGTCGCGATCAGCGCCGCCGTCAGCGCCGCCGAAGCCGCGCCGTCGAGCAACGCCGCCGTCACCGGGTTCGCCAACGGCGCGCCACCCAGCGCATGCCCCGCCGCCACAAACGGCCACGCGGCAAGCTGGCCGCCGAACAGCAGCAGGCCGGCGACGCCCATCATCACCATGCCGTTGCCGCGTGTCAGCCGCGCGCTGCGCTGGAGCGCGGGGATCGCGCCGATCGGCTGTTCGGCAGCGATCACCGCGCCGGTCAACAGCAGCCGCCCGAACAGGTACATCGCCGGCAGCACCATCACGAAACCGATCACCGGCACCAGAAACAGCCCGACCGGCAGCGACACGATCAGCGCCGCGAGCAGATAGCGCGGAAACAGCCGCAGCGACCCCGCCAGCGCCGCGCCGAGCGGCGGGCGGTTCGTGCCGAGATACAGCGACAGCATCACGAGACTGCCGAACAAGGTCAGCATTTCCGCGCCGAACAGCCACGGGCCGTTAGCGCTGAACCAAGTGGTGAACGCCTCAACCCAGACGCGCACTGCGGCCTCGCTGGTGTCGCCCTCGGGCAGAGCGGGCATCTGCGGCACCAGTAACAGCGCCGCGAATTGCGGCAGGAACACGAACAGCCCCGCCACGCGCAGCAGCAGATCCCAGTCGGTCTTCCACATGGACCACGCGGTTTGGAACGCGCGGGCAATATTCAATTTCATATCGGGCTTTTCATACGAGTTCGACGATCGTCTCGCGCACGTCGCGCACCGCGAGGAACAGGCGTGCGGTGAACACCGTCGCCAATGTGGTGAAGCCGGTCTGGACGAGCGCGACGAGCGTCGTTGTGATGACGGTGGCGAGGGTGGCATTGTCGTTGCCGAGGGTGAGCAGGCCGAGGATCGCGCCGAACACCGTCTTGGTGGCGAGTCCTGCGACCTGCGAAACGATGATGTAGAGCAGCACGAGGCCGACCAATTTGAGCGTCATGCCGCGCGTCAGCGCGAGCGAGCGGATCAGCGCGGAGACACCGCGCCGCTCGCCGACCAGTGCCGCGTTGACGAGGAGCAGGCGTGCAAGCAGCACCAGCCCGACAATCGCGACGACCACGCCGTAGACCAGGATGAACACCGCCGGTTCGAGGCCCATCGTTGGCACCGACCCCGCCGGCGTCGCGTCGGACATGATCCCGCTCATCGCGAAAACGACGAAGATCGGTGCGACGGCCAGCACCAGCACCGCCATCTCGATCAGCGAGATCAGCACCGCGACCGGCAACCGCTCAGCCCCGGTGCGAACCGCAGTCTTCCAGCCGCCAGCCTTCAGCACGAGCGCGGTCAGCGCGAGATGCCCCCAGATCGTAACGATACCGAGCGCCACCGCCGCCAAGGCAAGCGCGATGTTGCGCACGCTTGGCTGGCGTCCGATCAGCGGCATCAGATTGCTCATCAGACCGATCGGCACGAACAGAAGCAGCAGCGCGATCGGGATCACGTCCGCGCGGCGTTCTCCGACGAACTCGGATGTCCTGTCCCAAACGGCTTCAAGATTGACCATTGGTGCCCCCGATCCGCGACGCGCGTGAACCCGCGTTAGCCCAACGCGGCGGGCCTTGCCACTGATCCCGTCCAATCTTGCGCTCGGGCGCGCATCGGCGCAATCGAACGCGCGTATGAACGATCCCAACCCAATCGAATGGCGCGTCGAGCCAGAGCAAATCGGCTATGAGGATGCCCTCGCCATCATGGAAGCGCGCGCCGCCGCCGTCGCTGCGGGCGAGGCGCGCGAACTGGTGTGGCTGCTCGAACATCCGCCGGTCTATACCGGCGGCACCAGCGCCGACCCGGCCGAACTGCTCGATCCGCGCTTTCCGGTGGTGAAGACCGGGCGCGGCGGGCGCTTCACCTATCATGGCCCCGGCCAGCGCGTCGGCTATCTGGTGCTCGATCTCAACGTGCGCGGGCGCGACATCCGCCATTTCATCTGCTCGCTCGAAGGCTGGCTGATCGATGCGCTGGGCACGCTCGGCATCACCGCTTTCCGCGCGCCGGGCCGGATCGGCATCTGGACTCGCGACGGCGGCGAGGAGGCCAAGATCGGCGCGATCGGGGTGCGCGTGCGGCGCTGGGTGACGCTGCACGGCTTCGCGGTGAACCTCGCGCCCGACCTCGGCCATTTCGCGGGCATCGTGCCGTGCGGCATCGCCGAATATCCCGTCACCAGCGCGCAGGCGCTTGGCCGTCCGAGCGATTTCGCGCGCTTCGATGCTGCGCTGAACGACGCTTTTCCGCCGTTTTTGGAGCGTTTGCGCCGCGGCGCGGAAAACTGTGCTTGAGGGCAAGTACGTATCAGACTAATGTCCCCCTCGATGCGGGTAAATAAGGTCAACCAGACCACCTAAATCGATTTCTAGGGAGCTTTTCCATGCGTACTATCCTTTCCAAGATCGCTGCTGTTTCGCTCGTCGCAGCCGCTGCCGTTTCGCTGTCGGCTTGCGGCAAGACCGAAGCACCCGTCGACAACACCACCGTCACGGATCTGAACTCGACCGAGAGCACCGACACGATGTCGGACAACATGACCGCAGTCGACGGCACGATGGCCGACAACGGCGCGATGATGTCGAACGAATCGTCGAACGCGATGTAATCACCCGTAAAACGGTGATGCCAGAGGGGCCGCCCGGATCGTCCGGGCGGCCCTTTTGATTCGCGCACCGCTTCGCGCCCAATTCGACGGACGTTGGCCGCATGCTTAAAAAAGCATTTGGGCTGAAACGCAAAACGCCGTAATCATCACGCCGCGAGTGCCATTCAGTGAGAAAAAGATGAAATTGTCCCGTGCGTTATGCGGATGTGCTGCCCTGTATGCAGCGGCGCTTTCTCTGCCTGCCCAGGCGCAGTTCTTTTTCACTCCGCATGACATGACCGCCCCGCCCGTCACCGGCAGCGAACCGCGCTACGCGGCCGATTTCCCCGGCGCGACACCACTCGAAGTGCGATCGGCGCTGGTCTGGCAGATGCGCGCGGCGCTCAACGTGGCCGCGCTGCAATGCCAGTTCGAGCCGACCCTGATGTCCGTGCCCAATTACAACGCAATCCTGTTCAACCATAAGGACGAGATCAAGAAGTCCTATGACGCGGTGAGCAAATATTTCATCCGCACCAACAAGACGCTCCGCGCCGGACAGAACGCACTCGACCATTTCGACACGCGCAATTATTCGAGCTTCACCACGGTCAATGCGCAATATGGCTTCTGCCAGACCGCCGCGCGGGTCGCGCTCCGCGCCGCGATCGCGCCACGCGGACAGTTCGGCAAGATCGCGCTCGAAGAGACCGCCACGCTGCGCAACGCGCTGGTCTATTGGGGCGAAGAACGCTTCCCGCGCCATCCCTCGGTCGTCGCCATGTCGCGCGTGCCCAACCTCGATCCGCGATGCTGGGGCAAAAGGGGCGAATGGGTCGAGAAGACATGCGGCCCGATGGATACCGCCCTCGCCAGCAACACGGTTCGCTGATCGGTTACGCGCCCCGTTCGTCCTGCGGTCTCCGGCGGGGCGAGCGGTGAAGCGGCTCAATTACCGCAACATCGCCCAGGTCGGCGCGTGGTCGCTGGCCTTTTCACGGCCACGATAGTCCTTGTCGACGCCGGCATCGGCGAGCCGGTCGGCGGCGATCGGCGAGAGCAGCAGATGGTCGATGCGGAAGCCAGCGTCGCGCGGCCATGCCCCCGCCTGATAATCCCAGAAGGTCCACACGCCGCCCTTGGGGTGCCGCGTGCGCAGCGCATCGGTCCAGCCCTGTGCGACCAACGCGCGGAAACCGGCGCGGCTTTCGGGCTGCATCAGCGCGTCGCTCGCCATCGCCCGCACGGAATAGGTGTCGTCGTCGTTGGGGATGACGTTGTAATCACCCGCCAGCACCACCGCGCGCTCCTCGGCGAGCAGCGCACGCGCGCGCGCCGCGAGCCGGTCGATCCAGCGGAGCTTATAGTCGAACTTGGGGCCGGGCAGCGGATTGCCGTTGGGCAGATAGAGCGAGGCGATCACCACGCCCCCAAAATCCGTGGCCACTTCGGCTTCGAGATAGCGGCTGTGGTCATCCTCGGTCTCGCCCGCGAGGCCCCGCTGGCGCTCGACCGGGTCCGCGCCTTTGGCCAGTACCGCGACGCCGTTCCAGCTCTTCTGGCCGTGCCACACGGCGCCGTAGCCGGCGGCGCGGATGTCGGCGATCGGGAAGGTCTCGTCGCTCGCCTTCAACTCTTGAAGGCAGACCACATCCGGTTGCTGCTCATCGAGATATTCGAGCAAGCGCGGCAGGCGCGCCTTGATGCCGTTGACGTTGTAAGTGACGATCTTCACGGGTGCGGGCGCGTCAGATCGAGAAGCTGGCGCCGCAGCCGCAGCCCGATGCCGCCTGCGGGTTGGTCACGCGGAAGGCAGCACCACCGAGTTCCTCGACATAATCGACCGCCGCGCCGCGCACGAGATCGAGGCTGACCGAATCGACCACCAGCCGAACGTCGCCATTCTCGGCAATGGTGTCGTCGCTTTCGACCGCGTCGGCGAAACCGAACTTGTACTGGAAGCCCGAACAGCCGCCGCCATCGACCGACAGCCGCAGGATCGCGGGCTTGCCCTGTTTGGCGGCGATCGCCGCGACGCGGGCGGCGGCGGAATCGGTCAGGGCGATTTCGGGAGCGAGTGTGGCCATGCGCTTCAGATAAGCGGTGGCCGGGCCATCGGCAACCGCCCGCGACCGCAAAGCAAAGGGCGCCGGTCTCGCGACCGACGCCCTTTGCGAAATCAAAAGCAGGCTGGTCGCCTCAGTCGGCGGACTCATCCGCAGCGGAGCCGACACCGACCGGGATGGTCTTGATCGAACGGTCCTGCGCGGCGAGCAGATAATCGGCGTTCTGGAGGAACGGCACCGGATTGACCGCATGGCCATCGATGCGGACTTCATAATGGAGATGCGGGCCGGTCGAGCGCCCGGTCGAGCCGATCAGCGCGATCAACTGGCCGCGATGGACGCGGGTGTTGGCGGGGACGAGGATCTTCGAGAGGTGGCCGTAGCGGGTCTGGATGCCCTTGCCATGATCGATCTCGACCATGTTGCCGTAGCCGCCGGCGCGCTCGGCGCGATCGACATAGCCATCGGCGGTGGCATAGACCGGCGTGCCGATCGGGCCGGGGATATCGACGCCGGCGTGCATCGCGGCGGTGCCGCGGAACGGATCGGAGCGGATACCGAAATTGCTGGTGTAGGCGAGATGTTCGACCGGCTGGACCGAGGGGATGGCGATCAGGCCATGATCGAGCGTGTCGAGCTTCTTCCAGGTCTGGAACAGCGAGCGGAACTGGACGTCGGCGCGCATGTCGGCAGCGGCATCGGCGCTATCGGCCGCGCGGGCGACGCCGCAGGCGGAGAAGCACATCGCAACGCCGGCGACACCCGCCAGCATCGTGAACGCCTTATCTGCGACAGCCTTCCGGGTGGAGAAGAAAGATCGGAGGCGCGCCATGCAATGCGCGCCAGACATGGTGGTAAATGTGTTCATCTGTCCCCAGCGACCGTTATGCGTATGCCTGAAGACGACGGCACCCGCCCCTTGTGTCCGGCTCGCAGCCCCTCCACGTCCCGGACGCACAATACCTGCCCTGCTTTGTCATGCAGGGGCAAGCGCCTGATAGTAATCGCGCGTCAGACCGGCTGCTTGGCGCGCCGAGTCGTTGAACGGTGGTTTTAGTTCCCCGCGAAAATGGCGTGAAAGCAGATTCTTCCAGTATTTTTGCGGCGCGATGCCGAGCGCGGTGCAACCGGATTCGAACCATTTGGTTCCCATCGCCACATGCCGAATCTCATCGCTGAGGATTCGGCGCAGAATCGCGGCGGTGGCGCTATCGCCGGCGGCATCGGCACGCGCGATCATGGCGGGCGTGACATCGAGCCCGCGCGCTTCCAGCACCATCGGCACGATCGCGAGCCGCGCGAGCGGATCGGCGGCGGTTTCGATCGCGGCTTCCCACAAACCATCATGCGCGGGGAGCGCGCCGTAGCGGCTGCCGAGCACGCGCAGCCGGCGGTCGACCAGCGCGAAGTGCATCGCTTCGTCGGCGCCGACCGCGAGCCAGTCGGTGGTGAAGTCGGGCGCGAACCCGGCACCGAACCGACCGGCCATATCGAAGGCGAGGTCGATCGCGACGAACTCGATATGCGCGAGCGCGTGCAGCAACGCGATTCGCCCGTGCAGCGAACCCTTGCCGCGCCGCGGCATCTGGTTGGGGGCGCGCAGCTCGGGCTCGGCCGGGCGCGCCGGGCGGTCGGGCATCGCGCTGCCATCGGCGGCCGCGAAATCGCCACGCCGCCAGCCACGCGCGGCGGCGCGGGCGCGCTTCACCTTGGTCGCGGGATCGGCGGTTTCCAGCACCGCTCGAATCGCGACCGAGACACTCGGCAGCGTCACCCCAGCGCCTTGGCCGCCGCCAGCACCTGATCGGCATGACCAGCGACGCGGACCTTGCGCCACGCCTGCGCGAGCGTGCCGTCGGCCGCGAACAGGAAGGTCGCGCGTTCGACGCCCATGTAGGTGCGGCCGTACATGCTCTTTTCGACCCAAACGCCAAACGCCTCCATCACGGCATGCGCCTCGTCGCTGGCGAGCGGCACGGTGAGATCATATTTGGCGGTGAACTTGGCGTGCTTGGCAGGCGTGTCGGGCGAGACGCCGAGCAGGTCTACGCCGGCCGCGCGGAACTCCGGGTAGAGCGCGCTGAAATCCTGCGCTTCGCGGGTACAGCCGGTGGTGTCGTCCTTGGGGTAGAAATACAGCACGAACGGCGCGCCGACCTTGTCGCGCAGCCGAAGGGGCGCGCCATCCGCGCCGGCCAGTTCGAGATCGGGAAGCGGATCACCCTGTTCAATCGCCATCATCATCTCCTGTCGCCACGCTGGCGAGACATGCGGCGACCTCCTGCCGGGTCGCAGCGAAGCTGGCAACCACCGCCTCCCAGTCGGCCATGCCGAGCGCACGCGCGATCAGCGCCTGCGTCGGCGGAGGTGGAATCTCAGCATCGGGCGCGACCAGCCGCAGCGTGATGAGCAGGCGGGTGAGGAACTGTTCCGCCGCGATCAGCCCGGCCGGGGCCACCCCCTGCCCTACCAGCGCGGCGATGGCGCGGCCAAGATCGGTATCGAAGCCGGTTCGCCGGGTGAGTTGCAGGGTGTGGACCGCGAATTCGAGATCGACCAGTCCGCCGGCCAGCAATTTGGCGTCGAGCGGGCCGCTCGGCGGCTTATGCTTCGCCATCTCGGCGCGCATGCCCGCCGCTTCTGCCGCCACGTCGCGCTCGGGCCGCTCGCCGCGCAGCACCGCGTCGATCACCGTCGTCACGTCGGCGCGCGCTTGCGCCGAGCCGAACACAGGCCGCGCGCGGGTGAGCGCCATATGCTCCCACGTCCATGCGCTTTCGCGCTGATAGCGCGCGAAGCCGTCGAGCGAGACGCTGAGCGGCCCCTGCGTGCCCGAGGGGCGCAGCCGCGTATCGATCTCATAGAGTGGCCCGAACGCGGTCGCCGCCGACAGCGCGCCGGTCACGCGTTGCGCGAGGCGATTGTAATAGAGCACCGCGCCGAGCGGCTTGGCGCCATCGGATTCGGCGCGGTAATCGCCCGTGAAGAGATAGACGAGATCGAGATCGGAGGCGTGGGTGAGCACGCCGCCGCCGAGCCGACCGAAGGCGAGGATCACCAGCTCGCTTGCCGGCACGACGCCATGCGCCGCGACGAATTCGGCGATCGTCGCCGCCGCGAGCACCTCGATCGCGGCTTCGGCGACGCGCGCATAGCCCGCGCCGACCTCCAGCGGATCACTCACGCCCGCGACGATCTGCGTACCGAGCGCGAACCGCTTCTCGCCGACGATGCGGCGGACGTGATCGAGCCGCGCCTGATAGTCGCTGCCACCGCGCATCTCGGCGGCGAGTGCGGCGACGTCGCCGACCGGGCCGAGCGCGCTGGCGTCGATCAGCCCGTCGATCAACTCGGGCCGCCGCGCGAGCGACTCCGCCAACGTCGCGGCGTGGCTGAGGATCAGCGCGAGCAGCCGCGCGAGCGCCGGGCGCGCCTCCAGCAAGCGGAAGAAGTTGATCGCGCTCGACAGATGCGCGAGCGTCGCATCGAGCCGGACGATCGCGACGCCGGGATCGGGCGCGCGGCCGAGCGCTTCGATCAGACCGGGTAGAACCGCCTCCAGCGCCGAGCGCGCCGCCTCGCTGCGCAGCGCCGGGTAGGTGCCCGCGCGCCACTGGCCAATCGCACGCGCCGCCGCCACCGGATCGGCGAACCCCGCCGCCGTCAGTTGCGCGGCGAGATGCTCGGCATCGAACGACATCGTATCGCCCTCGGCCGAATCGAGCGCATCGTAGGTGGCGCCAACCCGCGCGACATGCGGGCGCAGCAGATCGAGCAACGCCGCGCCGTCGCCGAGGCCGTGCAGGTGCGCGAGCGACTCCAGCGCGGCGCCGTTCGGCAGGAAATGCGTCTGGCGGTCCTCGACCATCTGGACGCGGTGCTCGATGGTGCGCAGCACTGTGTACGCCTCGGTCAGTGCGGCGGCTTCGCCCGGATCGACCCAGCCCGCGTCCGCCAGCGCCGCCAGCGCATCACGCGTCGCCGGCGTGCGCAGCGCCGCATCGCGGCCGCCGTGGATCAGTTGGTGGATCTGCGCGAAGAATTCGATCTCGCGGATGCCACCGCGCCCGCGCTTGAGATCATAGCCCGGCCCGAACGCCTGCCCCCGCGCATGATGATCGCGGATGCGGCGCGAGATGCCGCGAATCTCGCCGATCGTGCCGAAATCGAGCGCGCGCCGCCAGATGAACGGCTGGATCGCGCCGAGGAAGCGTTCGCCCAGCGCGATGTCCCCCGCCGCCGCGCGCGCACGGATGAAGGCAGCGCGCTCCCACGGCAGCGCGAGCGATTCGTAATAGGAGATCGCGGCATCGACCGACAGCGCGATCGGCGTCGCCTCGGGCGAGGGACGCAGCCGCAGATCAACGCGCAGCACATAGCCGTCGCCGTCGCGGGTCTGGAGCAGGTCGACAACCCGGCGCGCGATCCGTACCGCCGCCTCGCCGACATCCTCGCGCGGGCGGCAGGGCAGCGTGGCGGGGTCGAAAATCAGGATCGGATCGATATCCGAGGAGTAATTGAGTTCGCGGCTGCCCTGCTTGCCGAGCGCGATCGCGGCGAAGCCGCGCGGCTCGGCATCGGGGGTGCGCTCGGCGATGGCGGCGCGGATCGCGGCATCGAGCGCGTGGTCCGCGAAGTCGCTGAGCGCGTGCGTCACGCCGGTCAGATCATAGGCGCCCGCCAGATCGGCGACCGCGACGATCAGCGCGAGCCGCCGCCGTTCGCGCCGCAACCGCGTCGCGGTCGGCAGCGCGATGTCTGCCACCGCGACCGCGTCGAGCGACGGCAGCGTGCCCTGCGCGAAACTACCGGCAAGATCGGGTTCGCGCTGGAGCGACAGCGCCAGATACGGCGCATTTGCACGCGCGCGGCCAAGCGCATCGATGATGTCGGAGGTTTTAGGCGTGTGCTGCATAGTACCAAATCAGGTCATGCAGTTGTTTCGTAACCGAAAGCAACAAATCCGATGGTGATTTGTTCTATCTTTATGTCGATCAAGTCAAACCCAACTACGGAGGCTGCGATGCCCGCGCGCTATGCGATCCCGGTGCCGCGCCGCAGCGACGCGATCAGCGGGGCGCTCCAGTGCGCGTTCGAAGCGCCCGCCGACGATGGCGACATGATCATGCTGCTGCGGAAAATCGACCAAGCCGATCAGGCGCCGCGCCGCGCCTGAAGGGTCAGGCGTCGCGGTCGCGGCTGAGCTCGTCGACTTCGCCCATGATCGTGTCGAGCGCGGTCATGCCCGGTTCGTTGCTGTGGGTGCGACGTGACGGCAAGGTATTGTCGCTCATCAGCGCCTCCAGCGCGACCCGGCCGCGCGCAACGCGGCTCTTGATCGTGCCGACCGCGACGCCGCAAATCTCTGCGGCTTCCTCATAAGCGAACCCGCCCGCACCGACCAGAATCAACGCTTCACGCTGCGGCTGCGGCAGATGCAGCAACGCGCGCTGCATGTCCCCCAGTTCGACATGCCGATCCTGACTCGCCGGCGCGGCGAGAATCCGGTCGGCGACGAGATCGTCCCACTCACCCTTGAAGCGCGCACGGCGCATCTGCGAAAGGTAGAGGTTGCGCAGGATGATGAAGGTCCAGGCGCGCATGTTGGTGCCGGCCTGAAAGCGCAGGCGCGCGGCCCATGCCTTCATCAAGGTTTCCTGCACGAGATCGTCGGCGAGGTCGCGACTGCCCGAAAGCGAGCGGCCGAACGCGCGCAGATGCGGGATCACCTGGGCAAGCTGCGCCTTGAAGTCCTTGTCGGAAAGCGCGACGTGCTCCACCGCGGCGGGGGCTTCCTCGTCATCGGTATCGCGAGCGTCTGTCATCAACATCCGTTTCCATTCCCGGTACACAACATGGTGATGGGGGTGTGCAAAGTCCATCCACTGTCCAAGACCCGATCCGTGGGAGCGAGCCTTTAACGGCCGCCCCATAGCAGAACGGCAGCGAACAATACGATGATGAGTATCAGGGAGATACCAAGAACATAGCGCGTGACATGGGGGGTCGCCCCGCCGCGTGCCTCGGTGCCACTGATCTCGGTGGGGTCTTCGTCCTGGGCCATACGGGTTTCAACCGACGAGAACCGTTTTGGCTCCGTACCGGTTGGAACCCGCATAAAAAAATCAGGCCGGAACGGTCGCGGAATCGAAGAACAAGGCCTGGCTGATCGCCGCCTTCACCGTGGACCGCTGGAACGGCTTGGTGATGAGGAAGGTCGGCTCGGGCCGCTCGCCGGTCAGCAGACGCTCGGGGAAGGCGGTGATGAAGATCACCGGAACGGCGAATTCGGCGAGGATGTCCTTTACGGCATCGATGCCCGAACTGTCGTCGGCGAGCTGGATGTCGGCGAGCACGAGGCCGGGACGATCCTCCATCGCCAGCGCGACGGCTTCGTCGCGCGTCACGGCGACGCCAGTCACGTCATGGCCGAGATCGCGCACGATCGTCTCGATATCCATCGCGATGATCGGCTCGTCCTCGATGATGAGGACGCGGCTGCGCGTCTGCTTCTCAATTTCGGTGAGCGCTTCGGCAACGAGGGATTCGACTTCGTTGGCATCGACGTCGATCAGATAGGCCGCATCCTCGGGGGTGAAGCCTTCCATCGCGGTGAGCAGCAGCGCCTGACGCGACAAGGGCGTCATCCGCGCCAGGCGGGCACGGGCGATCGCCTCGGCATCAGCTTGCGGATCGACACTCGCCTCATCGGCGATCTCGTCGTAATTCGCCGAGCTCCAGATCGCCTGGAACATGCGGTACAGCCCGAGCCGCGGATCGACATCGCGCGGAAACTCGGCCGGCGCGGCGACGATCGCCTCGAGCGTGGCGCGGACATAGCGGTCACCCTGCGTCTGGCTGCCGGTCAGTGCGCGCCCATAACGCCGGAGGAAAGGAAGATGGGGTGCGAGCTGTTGTCCTAGCGACATGACTGTCGTTGTCCTCCGTGAGATAACGCCGTCCCTTCTGGAAGCGCGGGGTCGGCAATGCAACGCGAAACGGCCGGAAACGTCGCTCCGGCTTTTTCGCGCCGCATGTGGAACAATCAAAGCGCTCTTTGGTTTCATTGCCGCGACACGACGTGTAACAACCACCGCTTCCAACCGGAAAACCGGTTGGCCATGTTTTTCGAAATCCCGGCGCTGCCGGAATGCCAAAGGGGACGACATTGCGTTCGGGCGACGAGTCTTCAAAAAAGCCGCCGGCCGCGCGTGCGAAGGTACAAAGCAAGGATCGCGACATGGGCGCGGCCCTTCGCACCGTTTATGAAAAGACGGTCGAAGAGGCGATACCGCCCGAGATGCTCGATCTTCTAGGCAAGCTCGACTGACGTCATGACCCTGGAAGCCGGCGCGTCCGCGGCCAGTCCGACGGAGCAGCGCAGCCTCGCAGCGCGTCTGCCGACGGGCGCCAAAGTCTTTTTGATCCTCAGCGCGGCGTTGCTGCCGCTCGCGATCATTGCCGTCTTCGCATCGCTGCGCACCACGCAGATCGCCGACGACAGCACGCGTGCGGCGTTGCGAATCGCATCGGCGGAAAGCGCGCGCAAGATCGGCATCGAACTGATCGGCGATATGACCGCACTCCGCGTCGCGCTCGGCGCGCTCGATACCGACGCCGCCGACGCGCCGAGTTGCGCGCGCGCGCAAGGGGTGTTCGCACCGCAAGCCGCGAGCGGGTCGCGCTTCGCGATCTCGGACGCGAACGGCCGCCCGATCTGCGGGGCGGCGCTCCCCGCCGACATCGCCGTAACGCCGTCCGCCGCCGAGCCGATCGCCGCCCGCGTGATTCCCGGCCGCGGCGTGACGCTCGCGATCAAGGGCACCAGCGGCCGCACGCACGCCCAAGCCTTCTTCCCCGCCGCATTCCTCGCGCGTACCGCCAAGCCGAGCGCCTTCGCGCCCGATTACGAGGCCCAGATCCTCGGCGGCAACAAAGCGTTGACGCTGTTCGACCTGCCGCCGCGCGAAGCGCTTGAACGGCGCGGCACGCTGCGGATTGATCTCGGCATCGGCGGCCTCACCTTGCAGACGCGCGCGCGCAGTGCGCCGATCACCTCGCCGGTGCTGATCGCGATGCTGCTGCCGATCGTGATGTGGGCCGCCGCCGCCGGCATCGCGTGGCTGGTGGTCGATCGGCTGCTGATCCGTCCGCTACGCAGCCTGCGCGCCAGCGTCGCCTCGTTCACGCCGGGCGAGGAGATCAACCCCGACGCGGTCAGGCTGCTGCCCGCGCAGGAGATTCGCGAACTCGGCGACACGTTCCGCGCGATCAGCCGCACCGTCGCCGAGCACGAGGCGGGGCTTGCCGAAGGGCTGGTGCGGCAGACCAAGCTGACGCGCGAAGTGCATCACCGCGTCAAGAACAACCTTCAGGTCATCTCCAGCCTCATCAACTTCCATGCTCGCGGCGCGCGCAGTGCCGAAGCGACCGCCGCTTATGCCTCGATCCAGCGCCGCGTCGATGCGCTGGCGGTGGTGCATCGCCACCATTTCGCCGAGCTGGAAGTCAATCGCGGCCTGTCGCTGCGCTCGGTGATCGGCGAGCTCGCCTCGAACATCCGCGCGACCGCGCCCGAGGGATCGGCCAAGCTCAGCATCGCGATCGAGATCGCGCCGGTGCTGGCGACGCAGGATATCGCGATCGCGGTGTCCTTCCTCGTCACCGAGATCGTCGAACTGTCGATGACGTCGAACGCGGCGGCGCCGATCCGAATCTCGGTGCGCGACGGCGAGACGCCCGACCGTGCGATCCTGCGGGTGGTGTCGCCCGGACTGATCGATAGCGACGACCTGCAGATTCTGGTCGCCGAGCGCTACGGCAGGGTGATGGAAGGGCTGTCGCGGCAATTGCGGTCGAAACTCCACTATGACCCGTTCGTCGGCGCCTATGAGATCGTGATCGCGATCACCGGCCACGACTGAGCGGTTTGCGAAGAGCGCGCGGAAAGCGGCTTTAAAGAATCACTTTTTTTATCGCTGTGACCGGAACCCGATTGGACAAGCGACGTTCTACACTTCGGATAGCGACTTTATGCCCCCCCGCTTTCGCTATCCAAGACACGGGTCTGGAAGCGCCACCCTCCCCCCCCCGGGTTGCGCTTTCAGACCCACAGTCGTTTTGGGCCATGGCTTTTCCGACATCGATAGCGCGCTGGCCAAATCGTTCTTCCCACGGAACGGACGGTGCCGCCGATCATTATCCGAACGGAAGGCGTTTTCTTCCACAGTTCAGGAGATACACAGATGCGTAAGCTCGTCGGATTGGCGCTGGTCGCCGGTGCATTGCTCGTCAGCGCGTGCAACACGGTCGAAGGCGCAGGCAAGGATGTCAGCTCGGCGGGCGACGCCGTCGCCAAGACCGCGCACGATACGAAATAAGATTCGCCAGTACGCCCGGACGGTTCCGCGATCGAGCATCGGCGGAACCGGTCCGGGATCGGCATACCCTACGTATAAGCGGGCTCAGAAGCCCTCGGGCAAATCGATCTGCCCGACGCATTCGCGATACCGCGAAACAGCGTAACGATCGGTCATCCCCGCGATGAAATCGGCGATGTGGCGGCTGCGCCACGGCTCTTCCGCCGGTAGCCGGGTCGCCCATTCCGCCGGCATCAGGTCCGGCGCGTCGCGATAGGCGGCGAACAGCGCGGCGACGATCGTCTCGGCCGCGTCCGCCGCTTCGAGCTGGCGCGGGTGATAATAGAGATTGGCGTACATGAAGCGTTTGAGGTCGCGTTCCTCCTCGCGCAGCCGAGGCGAGAACGCCGCGAGGGAGCGCCCGGCCGCGCGGACATCGTCGGCGCTCTCGATGCGATGTTCGGCGACGAGCCGCTGAGTCTCGGCGATCAGATCGTTGACCATCACGCCGATCTGGCTGCGGATCAGCTCGCCGGTCAGCCGCGCCGGCGCGACATCTTCGAACCGCGCGCAGGCCCCCGCCCAGTTGCGCGCGACCAGCGGCACCTCGAGCAATTGATCGAGCGTGAGCAACCCGGCCCGCAGACCGTCATCGATATCGTGATTGTCATAAGCGATATCGTCGGCGATCGCGGCGACCTGCGCCTCCAGCGACGACCAGTGCGTCAGATCGAGCGGAAACATCGCATCGGCTTCGCTGAGCGCCCAGCCCGCTCTGGTGATCGGCCCGTTATGCTTGGCCAGCCCTTCCAGCGTTTCCCACGACAGATTGAGGCCCCGCCAGCGCGGATAGGGGCTGTCGATCCACATCAGCGCGCGCAACGTGTTGCCGTTATGGTCGAACCCGCCCGCCTCGGCGAGCGCGGCACTCAACGCCTTTTCGCCGGCATGGCCGAACGGCGGATGGCCGATATCGTGCGCGAGCGCGAGCGCCTCGGTAAGATCCTCGTTGAGACCGAGCACCCGCGCGATCGTCCGGGCGATCTGCGCCACTTCGAGGCTGTGGGTCAGCCGCACGCGAAAATGATCGCCGTCGGGCGCCATGAACACCTGGGTCTTGTGGCGTAGCCGACGGAAGCTGATCGAGTGGATGATGCGGTCGCGGTCGCGCTGGAACGCGTCACGCGGGCCGCGCAAATCGCCGCCCGGCTCGGCATGGAGCCGGCCACGGCTGGCGGCCGGATCGGACGCGAGGAAAGCGAGCGGTTGCGCCCCGGCGCGCGTGGTCATTTGGCGGGCAGCTTGCTGATCTTCTGGCCCGCTTCGCTGGTGAAGAGAAAGCCCGACAGGCCCTCCTTGGCGAGCTTGTTGACGTACGCCTGCGCCTCTGCCTCCGACGCGAACGGCCCGGTCAGGATGCGGTTGGTCGCGCGCAGCGGAGTCGACCAGCCCTGCCGGCCCTTGAACACCGCCGGCTGGTCGGCGCGCAGCTTGTTCCACTGTTTGGGCAAATCCCGCTCGTTGGCGCCGCCCGACACCTGCACCCAGACCCGCGACGGTTCGAGGAACTTGGGGTCTTTCTTCTTCGCCTCGGCGAGCTTTTTGGCCTCCGCCGCCTTTTTCGCGTCGGCGGCTTTCTTGGCGTCGGCGAGCTTCTTCGCGTCCGCCGCCTTCTTGGTCTCGGCGGCGAGCTTCGCCGCAGCGGCCTTGGCGTCGGCTTTCTTCTTCGCTTCGGCCTTTTCGTCGATCAGCGGCGTTTCGGGCTTCTTGCGCACCGGCTCGACCCTGGCCACCTCGACCGGCGCGACCCTGACGGGTTCGGTGGCGACGATCGGCGCGGGCGCGGGCGTCACGACTGGCGCGACACCGAGTTCGGCGCCGGGCACCCCGACCTTGGCGATGATGCCGGACAGGATCGCATCCTCGCCTTGCGCCCTGACGGCGTTGGCCGGGGCTGCGGGGATCGGCGCTGGCGGGATCGGCGTCGTGGGCGTTGGCTGGACAGCGGCGGGAGCGGGCGTGGTCATGACCGGCGCGCTCGCGACCGGGGCCGGCTCGTAGCGCGTCGGCGCGGTTTCGACGCGCGTCGTTGCCTCGGCGGGCGGCGTCGCTGGCGCATATGTCGGCGCGGGGGTGCGCGACGGCACTGTCACGCTCGGGAGCGGCTGGGGTTGGAGCGGTGCGAGCGGCATCACACGGCCACCCGTCGGTTGAACCGGTTGATAGGATTGCGTTTGGGGCGCGCGCATCGGCAGGGCTGTGACCGCGCGGGTTTCGGTGGCCGTTGCGGTCGGGTTCGCGGTCGCGGTCGCAGCGGCGGACGCGCGGTTGGCCTGTGCGACTGCGGTGTTGCCCGGCGTATAGCCATTCCGCGCGTACGTATTCTGCGTGTAGGTGTTCGGCCGGTACGGGCTCGGCGTATACGGGGTGGGCGTGTACGGGCGCGGCGTCGGCAGCGGCTGGACGTAATAGCCATTTTGCGCAGGCGCGGTGCCGCGCACCGCCGTGCCCGGATCGACATAGGCGGGCGGCGCGGGCAGCGCCAGCGCCACGGGTGGCGCAGCGGCCTGCACCGCGAGTTGGACCGGCTCGCGGCGGCCGCGCTTGCGCTTGACCGGCTTGAGCTGTTTGGCCTCTTCGACGCGCGCCGGCTTCTCGCGCGCCTTGGCGGCGGCGGCGAGTTCGACCGCATCGGGGTCCGGGCCGAGCGGCGGCAGCGCGGGGACGAGGCGCGCGTCGGCGATCCGCACCGGCGACGGTCGGATTTCCCCGAAATGCACCGCGAAGGCGCGATCGACCGGCGACAGCGCGGCGAGCCGATCGAAGAACGGTTGCAGCCCTTGCGACAGGCCGGCGGGCATCATCGTCGTCGCGATCTTCTCGGCATCGGCCTTCTCGCCGCTCATCGCGAGGATGAAGGCACGCGCGCGCCACGCGCCACGATCGCTCTTGCGCAGCAGCGGATCGAGCAGGGCGAGCGCCTCGTCACGCTTGCCCGAGATGCCGAGCGACAGCGCGTAGCGGCGGGTCGTCTCGTCGTTCGGGCCGTTCTTGAGCGCGAGACGGTAATCGCGCTGCGCCCGCTCCTGCTCGCCGATCAGATCGAACGCGAGGCCGCGATCGGCGGCGAAAGTGCTTACGCGACCGCCATAGCCTTCGGCTTCGGAGAAGCGGCGCAGGGCTTCGCCGGGCCGCTCAGCCTGCACCAGCAGCACGCCCAGCCCGGCTTTGATGCGGGCGTTACGCGGATCGATCCGTTCGGCGCGCGCGAAGAAGCTGGCGGCGGCGGTGGCATCGTCGAGCTTGAGCGTAAGTTCGCCGGCGCGGATCAGCGCATTGAGATCCTGCGGGTTCGCCGCAAGCGCGCGCACCTGATCGGCGAGCGCATCGGCGTCGCCCGGCGCGGGCAGCGGCTGGATGAATTGCGCGGCGAGCGGCGAGGTTGACGCAAGCGCGACCGCCAGCGCGAGGGAACGGAAGGGTCGCTTACCGGCGATGCCTGAACTCATTTTCACGCGAATTGCACCATCTGCTCCGTTCGTCCCGAGCGACGTCGAGGGACATGCCCCAAGCGCTATGCCCGGTGTCTCGACTTCGCTCGACACGAACAGCTAGCAAAGCGCAATCGGAAAGGAGCCGCACCTAAACGCAAATGCGGCTGAACAGGAGCTGTATTGCGACGATCCGGTATGCGCGAACGACGCGGCACGCCCCTTGGGGCGCGCCGCGCGTCAGATCACTGGTTGTTCTGGCGGTGCAGGAAGCGCGGGATTTCGACGGCGTCCTTGTCGGCGCCGTCCTCTTCGCGCGCGGCGCCGCGCGACACGCTCGACATGCGCTCAAACAGGGTGCCGCCGAGCTTCACGCGTGGCGCCGGCGGGGTCGGTTCGGTCGCGGCGACCTCGGGCGCGTTGCCCGATGACAGCCAGCGGCGGCGGCCCGGAGCGTCCGCAGGCTCGACCGCGTCGTCGCCGAACACCTTCGGCGCGGCGGGGGCCGGCGCGGGTGCAGGCGTCGGCGGGACTTGCGTGTCGCTGCCGAGGATCAGTTCGTCGGCTTCAGCCGGCTCGGGTTCGGGCGCCGGTGCTTCGGCGCGCGGTGCCGGCTCTGCGGGCGCGGGCGCGGGCTCGGGTGCGGCGGCAGCCTGCTCGGACGCGCGGGTCGAGCCGAAGCTGAACGAACGCGACGACGGCACGGGCGGCGCGGTCTGCGCCTCGGCCTCGATGCCGGTCGCGACGACCGACACGCGGATCTTGCCTTCGAGATCGGGGTTGAACGCCGAACCCCAGATGATGTTGGCGTCTTCGTCGACCAGTTCGCGGATATGGTTCGCGGCCTCGTCGACTTCGAGCAGGCGCATGTCGTCGCCGCCGGTGATCGAGACGATCACGCCCTTGGCGCCCTTCATGCTGACGCCGTCGAGCAAAGGATTGGCGATTGCCTTCGACGCGGCTTCGATGGCGCGGTTGTCGCCCTCGGCCTCGCCGGTGCCCATCATCGCCTTGCCCATCTCCTGCATCACCGAACGCACGTCGGCGAAGTCGAGGTTGATGAGGCCGGGCATGACCATCAGATCGGTGATGCCGCGCACGCCCTGCTGGAGCACTTCGTCGGCCATCTCGAACGCCTGCTTGAACGTGGTGTTCGCGTTGGCGACGAGGAACAGATTCTGGTTGGGGATGACGATCAGCGTATCGACGTACTTCTGGAGTTCCTCGATGCCCGCATCGGCGGCCTTGGCGCGGCGGCTGCCCTCGAACGAGAACGGCTTGGTGACGACGCCGACCGTTAGGATGCCCATGTCGCGCGCCGCCTTGGCGATGACGGGGGCAGCGCCGGTGCCGGTGCCGCCACCCATGCCCGCGGCGATGAAGCACATGTGCGCGCCCTGGAGCATCTTGGCGACCTGGTCGATCGTCTCCTCGGCGGCGGCACGGCCGATCTCAGGCCGCGAACCCGCGCCGAGACCCTGCGTGATCTTCGCGCCGAGCTGAATCTTGGTTTCCGCGTTCGACTGTTTCAGCGCCTGCGAATCCGTGTTGGCGACGAAGAAGTCGACGCCCTGCACATCGGCACGCATCATGTTGGCGATGGCATTGCCACCCGCCCCGCCGACGCCGATCACGGCGATCCGCGGCGTCAGTTCATCCACTTCGGGCGCAAGAAATTCGATACTCATTTTACGGTCTCCTGCGCGCCTCCCCACAACACTCGGCACGCTATACGCTTAACTATCCTGCACCATCGAATGCTGCGGTTCCAGCCCCGAATGCTGCGCGGCGTCGCAATTCTTTAATAATTCGCCCGCGCCGCCGCCATCATCCGGCGGAAGATCGCGAACCCCTTGGGCCGATGCACCGTCTGGTGCCCGCGCGGCAACGCGCGCAGGTCGATCGGATCGGACGCGGCATAGAAAGCGAGGCCCGCGAGCGTCGCGAACGCCGGCCCGGAATGCGCCTCGGGCAACGCCGACAGGCCACGCGGGCGACCGACTCTAACCGAGCGGCCAAGCGCCGCCTGCGCATAATCGGCGATTCCGTTCAGTTCCGCCCCACCGCCGGTCAGCACGACCTGCCGCCCGACCGGACCTTCGAACTTCAACTCGACCAGCGCCTTGCGGACTTCGCCGATGAGATGGTCGAGCCGCTGGCGGATCACGCCGATAAGCTGCGCGCGGGTGATGCGCGCGCCGTCGCCCTGCCCGTCCTCGGCCGAGATCGGCGCGACGTCGATCATCTCGTGATTGTCGCGCGGCGATGCGTTGGCCGAGCCGTGGACACACTTCATCCGCTCGGCGTGGGTGCGGCGCGTGCCGAACGCGGAGGCGATATCGTCGGTGATGTCGGCGGCACCGATCGGGATCGAGGTCAGCCCGACCAGCATCCCGCCCGCGAACAAAGAGACGTTGGTGATACCAGCGCCCAGCTCGACCAACGCGACGCCAAGCTCGCGCTCTTCTTCAGACAGGCAGGCGAGGCCCGTCGCGACCGGCGAGGCGATGATCGACTTCACTTCGAGATGCGCGTTGGCGACGCACAACCCGAGGTTGCGCACCGGCGAACCATCCGCCGCGACGACATGGATATGCACGCCAAGCCGGTCGGCATGAAGCCCGAGCGGACGCTTGACGCCGGTCAGCCCGTCGAGCGTGTAGAGCGCTGGCTGTGCATGGAGCACGATCCGCCCGGCAGGATCGATCGAATCGCGGCCCGCTTGCAACAACGCATCGATATCGGCCTGCTCGACCCGGTGGCCGCCCAGCTCGAACTCGACCGAGGCGACATCGGAGACGAGCCCGCCCGCCGAGAAGCTGACCCAGACGTTCTCGATATTGGTGCCGGCGATCCGCTCGGCCTGCTCGACCGCCTCGCGCACCGCCGCCTCGGTCGCGGCAGCGTCGGCGATATAGCCGCGCTTGACGCCACGGCTCTCGCGCTGGCCGGTGCCAAGCACGATCAGCTCGCCGCCATCGCCTTTCTGCGCGATCATCGCCGAGACCTTCGACGAGCCGATATCGAGGGCGGTAATCAGTCCTTCCGGTGCGATCTTCGCCATACGCTGTACCCCTGCTTGCCCAACTAGCCTTGCGCCAACGGTAGTGCGGTCGTCTTCGCTTCGGTAGCATTCGTTTTCGGCTTGGCCGGCTGTGCGATGGCGGGCGTCGGCAGCGCGCCGCCGGCGGTGTCGCCAGGCTTGCGCGCGACCAGCCGCGCCGGATCGCGCATGTCGAAGCCGACCCAGCCCTTGCCGAGCAGCGGCTGTACACCATCCATCTGCGCGAACTTGACCAGCGCGCGCGCGGCAGCATCGTCGCCCTCGGGCAGTTCCAGCGTCTCGCCGCTGTCGAAGGTCAGGTTCCAGCGCCGGTTGCCGACCCAGGTCGCCGCCTTGACCTGCGGGCGCAGCGCGGGCGCGGCGGCGAGCAGGTGATCGTAGGATTGCTGCTGCTCATTGGCGTGATTGCCGACCACCAACGGCAGATCGGGCATCTGATCGGGCTGGACCGGCTCGAGAAACGTGCCGTTCGCGGCGATCAGCGCGAGCTGGCCGTTGTTCTGCCAGATCGCGGCGGGGGTGCGCTCGACGATCTGGACTAGCAATGTATCGGGCAACCGGCGCGAGACATGCGCGTCCTCGATCCAGCCGCTATGCGCGACGAGGCGCTCGCGGGTCTTTTCGAGATCGACCAACGGCATTGCCAGCGAGGGCTGTTCGAGCGCGATCTTGTAGATCGTGTTCTGGTCCATGCGCGCAAGGCCGGTGATCTGGACATTGTTGACGCGGAACCCCGCCTCGCCGATCCCCTCGCCCACCGCCGTGCCGACCGCACCGGGGATGCCCATCCACACGCCCATCGCCAGCACGCCGCCGCACACGATGCCGACGATCGTCCACGTCGCGATGCGGGTGAGCGTTGCCTCGCTGACCGGCAGCGCCGCGATCATCCGGTCGATGACCGAGACCTTCTGCGCCTTGCGACGCTTCTGCTGGACCGGGCGGCGCGGGGTGCCGCGCTTGATCGTCTTGCTGGTCATGGCGCGGCGCCTGCCCCCACGCCTTCCAGCGCTTCGTCGACGATCGCCTGAACGAGATCGGCATAGCTCATGCCGAGGTGGCGCGCCTGTTCGGGGACGAGGCTGAGCGGCGTCATGCCGGGCTGGGTGTTGACTTCGAGCAGGAACAGCCCGTCGATGCCACGCTCGTCATCCCACCGGAAATCGGAGCGCGACGCGCCCTTGCAGCCGAGCAGGCGATGCGCGTCGAGGGCGATGCGTTTGCAGGCATCGGCGACGTCGTCGGGGATCTGCGCGGGGCAGATGTGTTCGGTCAGGCCCTCGGTGTATTTCGCGTCGAAATCATACCAGCCGTTCTTGGGCTTCAACTCGGTGACGCCGAGCGCCTGCCCGCCCAGCACCGCCGTGGTCAGTTCGCGACCACGGATGTACGGCTCGGCGAGCAACTCGTCGAATTCGGTCCACGGGCCGGCGACGTCGCGGCCGATCGGGTTGCCGTAATTGCCCTCCGCCGTGACGATCGCCACGCCGACCGACGAGCCCTCGTTGACCGGCTTGAGCACATAGGGGCGCGGCAGCGGATCGGCGTCGTAGAGCGTCTCGGACTTGACGATCCGGCCGCCGGGCATCGGGATGCCGGCGGGGACGAGCAGCAATTTGGTGAGTTGCTTGTCGATCGCGATCACCGAGGTGGCGAGGCCGCTATGCGTGTAGGTGAGGCCCATCAGATCGAGCAGGCCCTGCACGCTGCCGTCTTCGCCCGGGGTGCCGTGGAGCGCGTTGAAGACGACATCGGGCTTTGCGGCGGCGAGCTTCGCCGCCACGTCGCGGTCCATGTCGATGCGCGTGACGCGGTGGCCGCGCGATTCAAGCGCGTCGGCGACGCCGGTGCCGGACATGAGGGAAACCTCACGCTCGGCCGACCAGCCGCCCATAAGCACGGCGATGTGAAGAGACTTGCTCATAGCCCTCTCCCCTCCGGGGAGAGGGTTGGAAGAGGGGCAGTCGCGGGCGCAGCGCTGCTGGACTGCCCCTCTCCCCGGAGGGGAGAGGGAGATTTGATACCCACCCGCTGTATCTCCCATTCCAGCGTCACGCCCGAATGCGCTTTCACCCGTTCGATCACGTCGTCTCCCAAGGCTTCGATATCGCTGCTCGTCGCTTCACCAAGGTTGAGCAGGAAGTTGCAATGTTTCTCGCTGACCTGCGCGTCGCCACGGGTGAGACCGCGACAGCCGGCAGCATCGATCAGCGCCCAGGCCTTGTGGCCATGGGGGTTCTTGAAGGTCGAGCCGCCGGTCTTCGAGCGCAGCGGCTGCGAGGCCTCGCGCGCGGCGGCGATGCGGAGCATCTCGCCCTGGATCACGGCGGTTTGCTCAGGGTAGCCACGGAAGGTTGCGCTCACCACGATCGCGCCTTCGGGCAGCGCACTGTGGCGATAGGTGTAGCCGAGATCGCCGAGCGCCAGCGTGACGCGCTCGCCCGAGCGCAGCACGACGTCGCAGTCGACGAGGATGTCCTTGACCTCACGGCCATAAGCGCCGCCGTTCATCCGCACGAACCCGCCGACCGTGCCGGGGATCGAACGCAGGAATTCGATACCCCCGATGCCGGCGTCGCGCGCCTTGGAGGAAACGAGGATGCCCGACGCGCCGCCGCCGCACCGCAAGGCCGTCGCATCGACCTGCTCGACAGTCGCGAACGCCTTGCCGAGCCGCACCACCACGCCGGGCCAGCCGCCGTCGCGCACGATCAGGTTCGAGCCGAGGCCGAGCGCCATCACCGGCACCGACGGGTCGAGGTTGGCGAGGAAGGCAGCGAGATCGGCGGCGTCCTGCGGTTCGAACAGCCAATCGGCCGGCCCGCCGGTCTTGAACCAGACGAGCGGCGCGAGCGGCGCGCCGGGGGTGAGACGGCCGCGCGTTTCGGGGAGGACGGGAGCGACAGTCACGACGAGACCATCCCCCATCCGTTCGTCCCGAGCGAAGTCGAGGGACATGCCCCTCGCGGCGCGCTTTGTGCCTCGACTTCGCTCGGCACGAACGGGTGATGGGGCATCGCGGGGATGGCCGCACACACACCCGTTCCCCCGCGCACGCGGGGGTCCAGAGCCGCGAACGCTGCGCTGCTTGGCTCTGGGCTCCCGCTTTCGCGGGAGAACAAGACCGCGCGCGACATCACAGCCACACGTTCCACACCCGCGCCCACGCCTTCATCGCCTCAAGGTTCGCCTCGGCGATGTCGCGACTGGCCTGTTCCAGCGTCGCGCGCGTGTCCGCGATCGACGCCTTCTGCGCGTCGAGCATCTGCTGCTGAAGCTTGATCGCGTCGGCGAAGGCGTCACTCATGCGCGGGCCGCCTCGATCGCCGGGGCGAGACCCGCCGCCCATTTGGTGATGTCGCCCGCACCGAGGCACACCACCATATCGCCCGGCTGCACCACGCCGGCGAGCGTCGCGGCGAGCGCGTCGGCATCGGCGATCGTCGCGGCGGAGCGGTGGCCACGACGCTTCAGGCCCTCCACCAACGCCTCGGCATCGACACCCTCGACCGGCGCTTCGCCAGCCGCATAGACCGGCGTCACATAGACCATGTCAGCGTCGTTGAACGCGCCCTGGAACTCCTCCATCAGCGCGCCGAGCCGCGAATAGCGATGCGGCTGCACCACCGCGATGACGCGATTCTCGACACCCTCGCGCGCCGCCGCCAGCACCGCGCGGATTTCGACCGGGTGGTGGCCGTAATCGTCGATCACGGTCACACCGCCGGTCTCGCCGACCTTGGTGAAGCGCCGCTTGACGCCGTGGAACTTGGCGAAACCCTGCTGGATCGTCGCGTCGTCGATGCCCAGTTCGAGCGCCACGCCGATCGCGGCGAGCGCGTTCTGGACGTTGTGGCGCCCCGGCATCGGCAGTTCGATCCCCTCGATCGAGCGGGTCGTGCCGTCGCGCTGGCGCACGATCGTCTCGAAGCGGTTGCCGCCGGGGATCGGCACGACGTTGACGCCGCGCACATCGGCCTGGGTCGAGAAGCCGTAGGTGACGATGCGCCGGTCGCGCACGCGCGGCAGGATGCCCTGCACCTCGGGGTGATCGAGGCACAGCAAGGCCGCGCCGTAGAACGGCACGTTCTCGACGAACTCGACGAACGCGTCCTTGACCCGGTCGAACGAGCCATAATGATCGAGATGCTCGGGATCGATGTTGGTGACCACCGCGATCGTGCCGTCGAGGCGCAGGAAGCTGCCGTCGCTCTCGTCGGCTTCGACCACCATCCAGTCGCTCGCGCCCAAACGCGCGTTCGAGCCGTAGCTGTTGATGATGCCCCCGTTGATGACGGTCGGATCGACCCCACCGGCATCGAGCAACGCCGCGACCATCGAGGTGGTGGTGGTCTTGCCGTGCGTGCCGGCGACCGCGACGGTCGATTTCAGTCGCATCAGTTCGGCGAGCATTTCGGCCCGGCGCACCACCGGCACGCGGTTGGCGAGCGCCGCCTCGACTTCCGGGTTGCCGCGCTTGATCGCGGTCGAGGTGACGATCACCGCCGCATCGCCGAGATTCTCGGCCTTGTGGCCGATCGCAACGGGGATGCCCTTGGCGCGCAAGCCCTCGACGACATAGCTCTCGGCCACGTCGGAACCCTGCACGTTGTAGCCGAGGTTCTTCATCACCTCGGCGATGCCGGACATGCCGATGCCGCCGATGCCGACGAAATGGATCGTGCCGATGTCGGTCGCGACGCCCCTCATGCGAACGCCGCCTTGTCGCGGAACGCGGCGGGGAGCGGCACACCGATCGGCAGGTCGCCCTTGGTCTCGCCGAGGCTCTCGACCAGATCGGCGAGGTCGCGCGCGGCATCGGGACGGCCGCAACCGCGCGCGCGCACCGCAGCGTTCTGGAGCGCTGCCGGATCGAGCCCGAGCCGCTGCATCTGCTTGGCGAGTTCGACTGGCGTGAACGCGCGCTGGTCGATCGTGCGTGCGCCGCCGGCCAGAGTCATCTCGCGCGCGTTGACGGTCTGGTGGTCGTCGGTCGCGCTCGGCAGCGGCACGAGGATGGCGGGGCGGCCCGCGCAGGTCAGTTCCGACAAAGTCGAGGCGCCCGCCCGCGCGATCACCAGATGCGACCACGCCAGATGCTCGGGCAAATCGGGCAGATACGTCGCGAGATCGGCAGCGATGTCGAGTTCCTTATATTTGGCGCGGCACGCCTCGATATCCTCAACGCGCGCCTGATGCGTCACCTGCAAGCGACGGCGGAACGCGACCGGGAGCATCGCCAGCCCCTCGGGCACGACCTTGCTCAGCACGCTCGCGCCCTGGCTGCCGCCGGTCACCAGCACGCGGAAGATGCCGTCCTCCTCCAGCAACGGATAGGGTTTGGCGCGGATCGCGATCACCGAATCGCGCACCGGATTGCCGACGAGATGGGTCTTGTCGTTGAGACTCGGCTTGAGCCGCTCGACCTTGGCGTAGGAGGTGGCGATCGCATCGACCTTGCCCGCCACCAGCCGGTTGACGCGGCCGAGCACGGCGTTCTGCTCGTGGATCGCGGTCGGGATCTTCTGGTTGAACGCTGCCAGCAGCGCGGGCAGCGCCGGATAGCCGCCGAAGCCGATCACCGCCGCCGGGCGGAAGGTCTTGTACAGCTCGATCGCCATCGCGCGACCGCGCCACATCTCACGCGCGGCGCGGTAATAGCCGAGCGGACCACCGCTGAGCCGGCCAGCCGGCAGGATATGCGTCTGGATGCCCTCGAACAGATCGGGGAAGCGCACGCCGCGCTCGTCGCTGACCAAGGCGACATAATGGCCGCGCCGGATCAACTCGGCGGCGAGCGCCGCTGCCGGGACCATGTGGCCGCCCGTCCCGCCGGCGGCGAGGACGAAGTGACGGGGTTTGCTCATACGCCGCTCCATTTGGCGATATAGGGGGATCGCAACACGAACGGATTGCGCCGGGTGAACGCCAGCAGCAAGCCCATTCCCGCCGACAGTGCGACGAGCGACGATCCGCCGTAGCTGATGAACGGCAAGGTCATGCCCTTCGACGGCGCGAGGCCGGTGTTGACCGCCATCGAGATCAACGCCTGCACGCCGAACTGCGTGGCAAGGCCAGCGGCGGCGAACAGGCGGAATTCGTCGAGTTCGTCGAGCAGTTTGACGAACACGCGCACCACGATCGCGAAGAACAGCAAAGCGATGATCATGCACGCGATCAGCCCGAATTCCTCGCCGATCACCGAGAAGATATAGTCGGTATGCCCCTCGGGCAGCCGGAACTTCATCGTTCCGCCGGCCGGGCCAGTTCCGCGCCAGCCGCCGTGGGTGATCGTCGCGTGCGCGGCGTTGGTCTGGAAATGGTCCTGCGCGCCCTCCCCTTCGGCATCGGGAAACAGGAAAGCGTTGATGCGCTTCTGCGCGGTGGAATAGAAGAAATAGGCCGAAACGAGGCCTGCCGGCGCGAGCGCGATCAGCCCGAGGATCACCTTGGTCGATGTGCCCGAGATCATCAGCAGCGCGAACCATACCGAGATGAACACGATCGTCTGGCCGAAATCGGGCTGGAGCATCAGCAGCACGCCGACCAAAGCGGTGAACGCGCCGGTGATGAACACCACCGGCAGCGCATCATCCTGCGCGCGCATCGACAGCACCCACGCCACCGTAACGATGAAGAACGGCTTGAGGAACTCTGAGGGCTGGAGCAGCGACACGCCGAGGTTAAGCCAGCGCGTCGCGCCGTTCTTCGACACGCCGACGAACGGCACCGCCGCCAGCGCGATCAGGAACGCGACCGCACCGAACAGCGCCAGCCGCCGCGCCACCGCGACCGGCAGCATCGAGATCAACAGCATCACCGGGATCGACACGCTCACCCATGCAAGCTGCCACCACAGATAATAGAGCGGTGCGATATGGTGTTTCTCGTCCGAATAGCGCGACGCCGCCGAGGGCGAGGCCGAACCGACCGCGATCACCCCGACGCCGATCAGCAGCAGCACGAGCAGCAGCAGCACCCGGTCGATGTCCCAGAACCACATGCCCAGCCACGACCGGTCCGATCGACCGCCGCTGCCCTGCATCCGCTTCCACAAGGAGGTCTTCTTCTCGCTCACCTGAGCGCCTCGACGGCGGCGCGAAAGACATCGCCGCGCTGTTCGAAGTCGCGGAACTGGTCGAATGACGCGCAGGCGGGGGAGAGCAGCACGGTATCGCCGGGCTGTGCCTGCGCGGCGGCGCTGGCGACGGCGGCGGCGAGCGTGCCGGCCTCTTCGACCGGCATCGTGTCGCGCAGGAGTGCGGCGAACACGGGTCCGGCCTCGCCGATCGTATAGGCGCGCGCGACATGGCCGAAGTGCGGGCGGCAGGCGTCGAGATCGGCGCCCTTGGCCTTGCCGCCGACGATCCAATGGATGCGATCGAACGCAGCGAGCGCTGGCGCGGTGCTTTCGGGGTTGGTGGCCTTGCTGTCGTTGACGAAGGTGACGCCGGCGTGGGTGGCGACCCGCTCCATGCGGTGCGGGAGGCCGGTGAAGGTCTCCATCGCAGCAAGAATGAAGTCAGTCTTCAGGCCAAGCTCGAAACACGCAGCATAGGCGGCAGCGGCGTTTTCGGCATTATGCGGGCCTTGCAGGGAAGGCCATTTGCCTTGCAGATTTGTGCCCCATCCTATTGCGGGCAAATGCCAGCTTCCCGGTCCGTTCTTCCACTCCATTGAAGGTACGGATGCGATCGGATCATCGCGGCGCATCACACCAACGTGGTCGTGGGATTGCATATGAAAGAGGCGAAATTTCGAGGCGGCATAGCCCGCGAACCCATCGTAACGGTCGAGATGGTCAGGGGTGATGTTGAGCAGCACCGCGACATCGCAATCGAGGGTGTAGGTCAGATCGATCTGGTAGCTCGACAGTTCGAGCACGTACACGCCACCTTCTGGCAGCGGTTCCTGCGCCAGAATGGGCAGGCCGATGTTGCCGCCCATCAGGCTCGGCACGCCCGCCGTCTGTAGGATGTGGTGGATCAGCGCGGTGGTGGTCGATTTGCCGTTGGTGCCGGTGATGCCGACGACCTTGTGGGCCGGCAGCGTCGCGCGCGCCTGCGCGAACAGCTCGATGTCGCCGAGGATCGGCACGCCAGCCGCGCGTGCCTTCGCGGCGACGGGGTGACGGTTAAGCGGCACGCCCGGCGACACGATCAGGCCGTCGAACCCGGTGAGGTCGATCGATTCAGGATCGGCAAACGACAAAAGGCCTCTCCCCTCCGGGGAGAGGGTTGGGAGAGGGGCAGTCACGGGCGACACCGCTTCGGACAGCCCCTCTCCCCGACCCTCTCCCCGGAGGGGAGAGGGAGAAAGAGCGTCCCGCTTCGCCGCATCGCTATCCCACGCGACCACCTCAGCCCCACCCGCCAGCAGAGCGCGCACGGTCGCCGCGCCGGACCTTGCCAGCCCCAGCACCGCGAAGCGTTTGCCGCGCCAGGCGGGGCTTGCGATCACCTGAGCTTGAGCGTCGAAAGGCCGGCCAGCGCCAGCACCAGCGCGACGATCCAGAAGCGCACCACAACCGTCGACTCCGCCCAGCCGAGCTGCTCGAAATGATGGTGGATCGGCGCCATGCGGAACACGCGCTTGCCGGTGCGCTTGTACCAGAACACCTGGATGATGACCGACAGCGCCTCGACCACGAACAGCCCGCCGATGATGCCAAGCACGATCTCGTGATGCGCCGTCACCGCGATCGCGCCGAGTGCGCCACCGAGCGCGAGGCTGCCGGTGTCGCCCATGAACACCGCCGCCGGCGGCGCGTTGAACCACAGGAACGCCAGTCCGGCCCCGACGATACCGCCGCAGAAGATCGCCAGTTCGCCCGCGCCGAACACATGCGGGATGCCTAGATAGGTCGCGAATTTGGCGTTACCCGCGAGATACGCGATCAGCATGAACGCCACCGCCGCGATGATGACCGGCATGGTGGCGAGGCCGTCGAGCCCGTCGGTCAGGTTCACCGCATTGCCGAACGCGACGATCGTGAACGCGGCGAACAGGATGTAGAAATAGCCGAGATCGATCGAAATGCCGGTAATGAACGGCAGGTACAGATGCGTGCCGTTCTGATGGACGATCATCGCGCTCGCCGCGATGGCGATGGCGAATTCGCCGAACAGCCGCACCCGGCCCGACACGCCCGCCGTGCTCGCCTTGCGCACCTTGTCGTAATCGTCGAGGAAACCGATCGCGCCGAAGCCAAGCGTCACGAACGTGCAGGCCCAGACGAACGGATTCGACAGGTCCATCCACAGCAGCACCGAGACGACGAGGCTGGTGAGGATCATCAGCCCGCCCATCGTCGGCGTGCCGCGCTTGGCGAAATGCGATTGCGGGCCATCGAGCCGGATCGGCTGGCCCTTCCCCTGCCGCACGCGCAGCCAGCCGATGAAGCGCGGGCCGATCAGCAGCCCGAGGAACAGCGCCGTCGCCACCGCCGCGCCGGTGCGGAAGCTGAGGTAGCGGAACAGATTCCAACCGCCGTGGAAGTGGAACAGCTCGGCGATGAAATAGAACATTTACCCAATCCCGCTCCGCAAGGCCGCGACCACCGCCGACAACCCCACGCCGTTCGAACCCTTGATGAGAACCGCGTCGCCCGGCGCAAGCAGCGCCCGGAGGCGCTCGCGCGCGGCTGCGGCGTCGGGCACATGGACGAAATCGCCCTGCCCCTCAAGCGCGTTCGAAAGCGCGCGCATGGATTCACCGACCAATATGCCCGTCTCGACGCCTGCGCCGCGGATCGGCCCGGCGAGCGCGGCGTGATAGGCGTCGCTATCCGCGCCAAGCTCGCGCATCTCGCCGAGCACGACGACTTTGCGCGTAGCGTCCTGCTGCCCCAGCACCGCCAGCGTGGCGCGCATCGACGAGGGATTGGCGTTGTAGCTTTCGTCGATCACCAGCGCTTCGCCCGCACCGACGGGAACGGTAAAGCGCGCACCGCGCCCGGCCAGCCCCTCCATCTCGGCAAGCGCGAGGCCGGCGAGCGCGAGGTCGCCGCCCGCCGCGCGCACCGCCGCCAGCACCGCGAGCGTGTTCGATACCCAATGCGCGCCGGGCTGGCTGATCGTGTAATTGAGTTCGCTGTCGCCGAGCCGCGCGGTGACGAAGGTGCCGCCCGATGCGACGGGCATGGCCTCGATCGCGCGGACATCGGCGCCCGCGCCCGAGCCGAAGGTGACGATGTGGGCGGCGTAAGGCGCGGCGGCGGCGATCAGCCGGTCGCGGTGCGGGCTGTCGAAGGGGATGATCGCGGTGCCGCCGGGTTCGAGGCCCTGGAAGATCTCGCCCTTGGCATCGGCAATCGCGGCCTCGCCCGAGAAGAAGGCGGTGTGCGCGGGGGCGATCGCCGTCACCAAAGCGATATGCGGGCGGACGATGCGGGTGAGCGCGGCGAGTTCGCCCGCGTGGTTCATGCCCATTTCGAACACGCCGAAGCGGCTTTCCGCCGGCATCCGCGCGAGGCTTAACGGCACGCCGGTATGGTTGTTGTAGCTTTTGACCGAGCGGTGCGCCTGCCCGCGCGCGCCGCGATCGAGCGCGGCGAACAGCGCCTCCTTGGTGCCGGTCTTGCCGACCGAGCCGGTGACGCCGATGATCTTCGCGTGCGTGCGGGCACGCGATGCGCGGGCGAGCGCTTCGAGCGCGGTGGTCGTATCGGCGACGCGGACGTGGGGGTGCTGGGTGTCCGTGCTGACGATCGCGCCGGCGGCGCCTTGCGCGAAGCACTGGTCGAGAAAGCGATGGCCGTCGGTTGCCTCGCCCTTCAACGCGATGAACAGGTCGCCGGGGCCGACCTCGCGCGAATCGAACGCGACGCCCGAGACGGTGAAGTCGGCGGAAGGCGTGCCGCCGGTCGCGGCGGCTATTTCGGCTGAGGTCCAGAGACTCACTTCTCCCCTCCCACTTCTGGGAGGGGTCGGGGGAGGGCCTGTTCAGAGGAAGCGCGTTTTGACATGCCCTCCCCTAACCCCTCCCGCGAGCGGGAGGGGGATTTTGTTGCGTGTTGAGCCAGCCTCACGCCGTCATCTCGCGCGCGACGCTGACGTCGTCGAACGGCAGGACGAGATCGCCGACGATCTGGCCTTGCTCGTGGCCCTTGCCGGCGATCAGCACGATATCCTGCGGCCCCGCGCCAGCGATGGCCGCGCCGATCGCCTCGCGCCGCGACCCGATCTCGATCGCGTCCGGCGCGCCCGCGAGCACCATCGCGCGGATCGCGGCGGGGTCTTCGCTGCGCGGATTGTCGTCGGTGACGATGACGTGATCGGCCTTGGCGGCGGCGACGCGGCCCATCTCGATGCGCTTACCGGTATCACGGTCACCGCCCGCGCCGAACACGACGATCAGCCGCCCGCCGACATGCGGGCGCAGCGCGGCGATGGCGGCGTCGAGCGCGTCGGGGGTATGCGCGTAATCGACATAGACCGGCGCGCCACTCCGAGCGATCACCGCGCGCTCCAACCGCCCGCGCACCGGCTGGAGCCTTGCCAGCGCCGCCAGCGTCGCCGCCGCATCGCCGCCGGTCGCGATCACCAGCCCGGCCGAGACCAGCGCGTTCGCCGCCTGATAGGCGCCGATCAGCGGCAGCGTGACTCGGTGGGCCTTGCCATCGTGCTCTACCGTCAGCGTCTGGCCGAGCAAAGTCGGTTCGCGCGACACCAGCCGCAAGGTTTCGCCCTGCGTGCCAACCGACACCACAGCGATCCCGCGCGCCTGCGCCACGCGCGCGACCTCAGCCGACGCGGCATCGTCAGCCCACACCACCGCCGTCGTGCCGGGCGTCAGCACCTCACCGAACAGCCGCAGCTTGGCGGCGAGATACGCCTCCATCGTGCCGTGGTAATCGAGATGATCGCGGCTGAGGTTGGTGAACGCCGCCGCCGCCAAGGGCACGCCCTCGGTACGATATTGGTCGAGGCCGTGGCTCGACGCCTCGAACGCGAGGTGCGTCACGCCTTCGCGCGCGAGGCCCGCGACGTTGGACAGGAAGGTGACGATGTCAGGCGTGGTCAGCCCGGTCGAGACGCGCTCGTCGGCGGTGGTCACGCCAAGCGTGCCGATCGACGCGGCGTGGAACCCCGCCATCCGCCAAAGCTGGCGCACCATCTCGACGGTCGAGGTCTTGCCGTTGGTGCCAGTCACCGCCACCGCCGTCGTCGGGAACGGCGCGAAATAGCGCGCGGCGAGTTGGGCGAAGCGGCGGCGCGGCTCGGCATCGACGACATGCACCGCCCCCTCGACCCTCGCCTCCGGGCGCGCGACGACGGCGACCGCGCCACTGGCGATCGCCGCCTCGATATAATCCTCGCCGTTGAAGCGCGCGCCAGGAAAGGCGCCGAACACCGTGCCGGGCGCGACCTTGCGATGGTCGATCGCGAAGCCCGTCACCGGCACGTCGGACGCACCGGAAATCAACGCCGAAAGCCTCACTGCTCCTCCTCGCCGGTCGGGGCCTGAGCGCCTGCGACGAGGGTCAGCATCGGCCGGAGATCGGCGAGATCGACCTCACGCCGCGCGTCGGGCATCACGCCGAGCATCGCCCCCGTCCGGGCGATGACGCGGCCCACCACCGGCGCCGCGTTCCATGCGGCGGTCTTCCAGCCGAACGTCTCCTTGGTGCCGAGCGGCGAATCGAGCATCGCAAGCACGACATAGCGCGGCGCATCCATCGGGAATGCGGCGACGAAGGTCGCGACGTTGCGCGAGTGATCGTAGCCACCGTTAGAGGCCGCCTCGGCAGTGCCGGTCTTGCCGCCGACACGGTAGCCCGGCGCATCGCCCTTGCGTCCCGTGCCGTACAGGCAGACGAGCCGGAGGAGTTGGCGCATCCGCGCGCTGGTTTCCTCGGACAGCACCCGCCGCCCGGCTGGTGCGTGGCCCGGCGCGACCTTGAGCAGCGTCGATGGCCGCCACACGCCGCCGTTGACCAGCGCGGCATAGGCGCTGGCGAGCTGCAACGGGGTGATCGCGATGCCGTGGCCGTAAGCGGTGGTCATCGTCGTGGTCCGCGCCCAATAACGGGGCCACAAAGGATGCGCCTTCTCGCGCACCTCGATCTCGGGCTTCGAATCGAAGCCGAGCTGACGGAACATCGCCTGCATCCGCGCCGCGCCGACCTCGTCCGCGATCCGCGCGGTGGCGACGTTGGACGAATAGATCAAAGTCTCGGGGATATTGAGCCAGCGCTTGGGGTCGCCGCGCTCGTCGTGGATGGTGAAGCCGCCGACCTTGAGCGGCGCGGTCGCATCGAACCGGCGCGCCATCGACGTGACGGTGCCGCTCTGGATCGCGGTCGCCATCGTGATCGGCTTGAAGGTCGATCCCAGCTCGTACACGCTCTGCGTCACGTTGTTGCGCAGCGCGTCGGACGCGGTGCCGCTGATCTTGTTGGGGTTGTACACCGGCAGCGACGCCATCGCGATCACCTCGCCGGTATGCACGTCGAGCACGATGCCGGTCGCGTTGCGGGCGCTGAACGTCGCCATCGCGCGCCCGAGTTCGCTCTCCATCGCCGCCTGCACGCGCGCGTCGAGCGACAGCGAGACGGGCACGCCACGCTCGGCCGGGCTGCTCAGCCGTTCGTCGAAGGCGCGCTCGATGCCGGCGCGACCGGCGATGTTGGGATCATCCCCGCTCGGCCCGATATAACCGAGCGCGTGGGCGGCGAGCGTCGATTGCGGATAGAGCCGCTCGGGCTCCTGCGCGAAGACGATGCCCGGCTCGCCGAGATCGTGGATCGCATTGACCAGCGCGGGTGATGCGTGGCGTTCGAGATAGGTGAAGTTCGCCTTCATGCCGAGCTTGGCGTAATACCAGTCCTCGTCATGCCCCGGCATGATCTTGACCAAAGCTTCGGCGAGCGCGCGCTTGTCGCCAAGGATTTCGTGCGGGCGCACGCCCACCGTCCAGGCGTCGATCGTGCGGGCGAGCGGCTCACCGTTGCGGTCGAGGATGTCGCTGCGCACGACCGGATTGACCGCAACGCCGCGCGCATCCGCCGCCGACCCGAACAGCCCGAGCAGCGCGATCTTGCCGATCACCACCAGAAACCCGGCGCCGAGGAACAGCATCAGGATCATCAGCCGGACATGCGCAGTCGCGATCAGCGCATGGCGCTGACCGCTCGACCGGCGCTGCGGCAGGGGGCGAGCGAGGAAAGTGCTCATCGCGCCCGGCGCGATTCCGCCCGCGCGGACGACAGCAGATCGCCGACGGTTGAATCGCTCAGCAGCTTGCGATCGAGCATCGCCACCGCCTGCGCCTTGGCGCGCTTCGCGGTGGTCGGCTTGACGGCGGCGACAGCGGCGACGGGCGCGGGCTTGGCCGGTGCGGCCACCGGAGCGGGTGCGCGAACCGGGGTGACGGCAGCGGTTTCGACCTGCGCGGGGGCCGCTGCGGCCGGCGATTCCGTTACCGGCGGCGCGGGCACGAACGACGCGGTCTGGATGTCCGCCGTACCCGGCTGATGGACGTCGATCGCGGCGAGTGCCGCCTCATCGGCGACGAACTGGCCGGCACCGGGGGCGACCAGCCGGAGCGTGTCGTTGTTCCACTGGTCGAGCTGGGCGAGGTTGGCGCGCGTCTCGAATTCGGTCTCCAGCGCACGGATATCCCGGTGCGCCTGGGCGATGTCGGCGACGGTGTGGTCGAGCTTCTTGCGCTCCGCCGCGACCTGAAGCGGAACGAGCAGAAAGCCAAGCGCCACCGCAACACCAGCCAGAAACCAGCCAAGGGTCTTCCACGCAAGCCCAAGCATTACAACGCTCCCTCATTCACCCAAGCCGCAGCCGCCGTCCGCTGCGCGACCCGTAACGTCGCCGAACGCGCGCGCGGATTGCGCGCGAGCTCGGCCTCACCCGCGCGCACCGCGCGCGCGACATTCTCGAAACTCGGTTCCGCCTTCGCCGCGACCTGCGGCAGGTGGCGCGATCCGCCCGGCAGGCCGCCGCTCCGTTCGCGGAAGAACCGCTTCACCAGCCGGTCCTCAAGGCTGTGGAACGTCACCACCGCGAGCCTGCCACCCGGCCCAAGCGCGCGCTCCGCCGCCGCGAGACCGTCGGCGAGTTCGCCAAGCTCACGGTTGATGTGAATGCGGATCGCCTGGAAGGTCCGCGTCGACGGGTCTTTCTTGTCGTGCGGCTTATACCCCAGCGCCTTCCTGACCACGTTCGCGAGTTCGGTGGTGCGCGTCAGCGGCCTCGCCGCGACGATCGCGCGCGCGACCCGCCGCGAGCGCGGTTCCTCGCCATATTCGTACAGCACGTCGGCGATGACATCCTCGTCGGCGGTGTTGAGGAAATCGGCGGCGCTCTCGCCTGCCTGGCTCATCCGCATGTCGAGCGGGCCGTCCTGCTGGAAGCTGAAGCCGCGCTCGGGCCGGTCGAGCATCATCGAACTAACGCCGATGTCCATGACGACACCATCGACCGGCAGCGCGTCACGCGCGGCGAGTTCAGCTTCCAGCGCGGAGAAGGTCGCCGCGATCAGCGTCAGCGCGCCATCCGACGCGGCGACCAGCGCTTGTCCGTCGGCGATCGCATCGGGATCGCGATCGAACGCGAACACGCGCCCGCCAGCGGCGAGGATCGCGCGCGTGTAGCCGCCCGCGCCGAAGGTCGCATCGACCTGCGCCGAACCGGGTTGCACCGCGAGCCCTTCAAGCACTTCGTCGAGCAGCACGGGGATGTGCGGAGCATCACTCACAGCACGATCCCCTTCTCCGCGCACTGGAACTCGACCGCTTCCTTTAGGAACGGGTCGATTCCGTCGGTCTCGATCATCACGCGCGGCGACCAGATCGTGATCCACTTGAAGGTGCCGTGGAAGAAGGCGACCTCCTCGATGCGCGCATAGCGGCGCTCGAACGCGGGCATGATGAAGCGGCCGCTGCCATCGAACGGCAGCAATTCCGCCGCACCGGCGCGGGCGAGGATGTTGTAGTCCGATGCGCCGGTCGCCGCGACGTGCGCTTCGTCGCGCACTTCGCACTCGCGCTTCAGCGTTTCGATGAAGCCGGGGTCATAGGCGATCAGGCAGCGATAGGTCGGGTGCGGGGCGATGATGACGGTGCCACCATCCTTGCCGTCGTCGCGCGGCGCGTTCTTGGCTAGGGTGGTGCGGAGTGCGCTGGGAATAGCGACGCGACCCTTGTCATCGACAAGGCCAAGTCCCTTTCCCTGATACTCCTGCCGGTCCCCCACTTGCCACGCTCCACAAAGCGACAGGCACGCCGATCCCGGCCCGAAAAACGGCTTTTCAGCCGCTCCGGTGAGAATCGCGCAGGCGAGATAAAGCTGCCCCTGTCGAAGACGGAGGTATCATAGGGCTGTTCGGGGATTCAAGGGGAAATCCGGGGATTTGGCGGGATCGGCGCTATCCGCTTCGATTATCCTGAGAATTATTTCGCGTCATTTCCACATGTTCTCGGATTGTTCGTATACGCAAGCGCGCGCGCCCGGAAATTCCCGGCGCGGAGGCGACTCTTGGTGTGATTTCCCGGCTTTTCCCCGAGCCGGGCAGAGTGTGCGCGATCACTGCCAGGGTCACTGGGCGCGCGCTGCGTCCGAAGCATTGTCGGCCGCCGATGAACTCGGCGCGACACCGAGTTCGGCGAGCGGTTCGTTGGTGGCCTTGTCGCTCGGCATGGCGGCATTGTCCGCCGTGCGCTGCATCATATGCGTCCGCGCATTGGCGGCGAGCAGCACCGGCCGGTCCTTGGTCGCGGTCGCGAACACTGCGGCGGCAAGGCCGATCAGCAGCAGCACAGCCGCAAGGCCGATCATGCCGACCTTGGCGCGGTGGCTCGCATGGCCTGTATCTGGTACGATGATCTTCATACTGTGGCAGAAATGTAACGCAAAAAAATCCTGTTGTCGATGCCCTGCCTCAGTTCGTCGCAAGCCAGGGGAAAACCGGCAGGCCTTTCGCCTCCAGCCAGTCCTTATTGTAGAGCGATGACAGGTATCTGAACCCCGTATCGCACAAGATCGTCACGACCCGGCTACCCGGCCCGAGTTGCCGCGCCAGCCGCACCGCGCCGGCGACGTTGATGCCCGACGACAGGCCGAGACACAGCCCTTCCTCAGACAAAAGCCGGCTGACCCACTCGAGTCCCTCTTCATCGGAAATGCGGAACTGCGTGTCGATCGGCGCACCTTCGAGATTGCCGGTGATTCGCCCCTGCCCGATCCCTTCGGCAACCGACGATCCTTCCGAGCGAAGTTCGCCATGCGCGTAATAGTCGTAGAGCGCGGCACCGTGCGGATCACTGAGCGCGATGCAGACGCGCTCGTCCTTGGCCTTCAGCCCCATGCCGACGCCGGCGATCGTGCCGCCGGTGCCGGCCGCGCAGGTGAAACCGTCGATCCGCCCCTCCATCTGCGCCCAGATCTCCTCGGCGGTGCCGGTGATGTGCGCGCGACGGTTGGCGATATTGTCGAACTGGTTGGCCCACACCGCGTTGGGGGTCTCCTCGGCGATCCGGCGCGAGGTGTGGACGAAATGGCCGGGGTTCGAATAGGGCGCCGCCGGCACCAGCACGAGTTCGGCGCCGAGCGCGCGCAACGTGTCCATCTTCTCGCGGCTCTGCGTTTCGGGCATGACGATGATCGTCTTGTAGCCCTTCGCATTGGCGACCAGCGCAATGCCGATGCCGGTGTTGCCCGCCGTGCCCTCGACGAAGGTGCCGCCGGGCTTGATGGTGCCACGCGCCTCGGCATCCTCGACGATGCCGAGCGCAGCACGGTCCTTCACCGAGGCACCGGGATTGGCGAACTCGCACTTGCCGTAGATTTCGGCGCCGGCGGCCTCGCTCGGACCTTTCAACAGGACGAGCGGCGTGTTGCCGATCAGGGCGAGCGTGTTGGGAGCGGTGTGCATGCCTCTCAAATAGCGATGCCGCGAGCCGCGACAATCCATGCAAATCTCCGGCGACAGCAATTTCTCATTGTGGTAGAAAAACACCGCCCGGAGGTAGAATTGGCGACGCAACTCAACATCAAAAGTCCCGAAGCACGCCGCCTTGCCGAGGCCCTGGCCGAGGAAAGTGGACAAAGCATCACACAGGTCGTTACCGATGCACTGCGCCAGCGGCTGACGGCGGTTCGGCGCGAGCGGGCACGCACCCCGGACGCAATGCGAAAGCGCGAGCTGCAATTCTACGACATCGTCGAGGGAAGCCGCGAACGCTGGCGCGGCGGCATGACCGCCAAGGATTATGATGACTTGCTGTACGACGAACACGGCCTGCCCCGGTGATCGCGGTCGATACCTCGGTCCTGATTTGCCTGCTGCGCGAGGAACCGGAAACGCCGCGATTCCTTGCAATCCTGCTGCGGGAAACCGGCCATCTGTGCATCTCGGCGGCGAATTACGTCGAGGCCGGCATCGTCATCGATTCGAACCGGGATGACGGACTGAGCGCGCGACTGGATCGGCTGATCGACCATTTCGCCATCGACATCGTTGCGGTCACACACGATCACGCACGGATCGCGCGGCAAGCCTATCGCCATTTCGGCAAAGGCTATCACGCCGCCGCCCTGAACTACGGCGATTGCTTTGCCTATGCGCTGGCGCGGAGCGAAGCCGCGCCATTGCTCTACAAGGGCAATGATTTCGCACAGACCGACATCGCCGCCGCCGCGTGACGATCAAACGATCGTTCGCGCCCGTGGTCGATCCGCGCGTGCGCGTGCTGGTGCTCGGCAGCCTGCCGGGTGAACGCTCGCTGGCGGCGCGGCGCTATTATGCCAATCCGCAGAACCAGTTCTGGCGGTTGATGTCGGGGGTGGTGGACGAGGACCTCGTGCCGCTCGACTATGATGCGCGGCTGGCGCGACTGCTCGCCAACCGGGTCGGGTTGTGGGACGTGGTGGCGAGCGCGCAGCGGGCGGGCAGCACCGATGCGGCGCTGCGCGAGATCAGCGCCAACGATCTCGCCGCGCTCGTCGCCACCCTGCCCGATCTGCGCGCGATCGGCTTCAACGGTGGCGCGTCGTACAAACACGGGCTGCGCCAGCTTGGACCGGCGGCGGTGCGGTACGCGGTCCACGCTTTGCCCTCCAGCAGCGCCATGCACACGATCGGGCTGGACGCCAAGGCGCCCGTGTGGCGCGAACTGGCGGCCTATCTCGATACCTGATTCGCCGAAAATTCCGCGCTGCCGCATTCTGAACGAAAGCCGTTCCAGCATGTTCGGTGCGACCGCCCGAGAGATTTATCCGACAAATTCCATAGCTTGCGTGCTTGCAAGGAAAAAACATTTTATTGCGTATGCAAGAGAGTTGACGCGATGTTTCGCATAGGCGAAGCAACCCCACCATGAAGAAACTGCTCCTCCCCGCCGCCGCGCTTGCGCTTGTGTCGCTTGCAGCCTGCAACCCCAAACCGACCGAAGTCACCTCGACCTCGCCCGACCCGAACGCCGCCGAACTCGCCAAGCGCAAGCCGGTCGAGCTGCCGCCGTCGATGACGTCGGAAGTCACGTTCCGCTGCAAGGACCAGAGCGTCTTCATCGTCGACTTCTTCCAGGGCGACAAGCAGGTGCTCATCAAGCCGGATAAGGCAGGCAGCCTCACCAAGCTGACCGCCGAGAAGGCTGGCGATGCGTACAAGGCCGACGGTTACGAGCTGAAGGGCGACAAGACCGGCATCACGCTCACCGTGCCCGGCAAGCCCGCCCAGGCCTGCAAGGCGTAAAAACTCGCGGGTGGTGCGGTGCCGATGCCTAGCGCTCGGCACCGCCACGATATAGCGTCTCGCGTCAGGAGGTGCATTCGTGTCGACCATCGCGATCTACAGTCTCAAGGGTGGCGTTGGTAAAACCACGCTCACCGTCAATCTCGCGTGGTGCGCGGCGACGCTTTCGGCGCGGCGCACCTTGCTGTGGGATCTCGACGCACAGGCCGCCAGCACGTTCATGCTCGCGACCGGAAGCGCGCGCGAAGCCGCGCAATCGGTGTTTCTCAAGGATGCCGACGCAAGCGACCTGATCCGCAAGACCGCGATCCCCCGCCTCGACATGATCGGCGCCGACGCGTCGCTGCGCGGGCTCGACGTGCTGTTCCATGAACTCGATCGCAAGAAGCGGCTGCAAAAGCTGCTGACCGGCCTGCGCAAGCAATATGACCGCATCCTGCTCGACTGCCCGCCCGGGCTGACCGAAACGAGCGATCAGGTGATGCGCGCCGCCGACCTGATCGTCGTGCCGGTGATCCCCTCGCCGCTGTCCGAACGCGCCTTCGCCGAAGTGCTCAGGCACCTCGGCGCCAAGGCCAACGTGCTGCCGGTGCATTCGATGGTCGATCGCCGCCGCAAGCTCCACGCCGCCGCGCTCGAAGCCCATCCCGACTGGCCGGTGATCCCGATGGCGAGCGTGATCGAATCGATGACGACCCGGCGCGAGCCAGTCGGCGCGTTCGCGGGGAAATCCGCAAGCGGGCAGGCGTTCGCACAACTCTGGCAGGCGATCGAGCGCCGCCTCGCCGGATGAGAGCGCCGCGCAGCGACGCGCCCGCCGGCACACTCCAGCTCGATCCCCAGCTCGTGCTCGGTGCCTATTCGGTCGGCGTGTTCCCGATGGCCGATTCGCGCGATGCCGACAGCGTCTATTGGGTCGAACCGCGCCAGCGCGCGATCCTGCCGCTCGACGGTTTCCACCTCTCGCATTCGCTGAAGAAGACCGTCGCGAACGACTGCTACCGCGTCACCGCAGACACCGCCTTCCCGGAAATGATCGCGCTGTGCGCCCAGAGCGTGGCCAACCGGCCCGACACCTGGATCAACGGCCAGATCGAGCGCGTATTTTGCGAACTCCACGCAATGGGCTTCGCGCATTCGGTCGAAATATGGGAGGGGCCGACATTGGTCGGCGGCCTCTACGGCCTCGCGCTGGGCCGCGCGTTTTTTGGCGAGAGCATGGTCAGCCGCGCGCGCGACGCCTCAAAGGTGGCGATCGCATGGCTGGTGGCGCGGTTGCGCTTCGGCGGTTTCACGTTGCTCGACTGCCAGTTCATGACCGAACACCTCGCCTCGCTCGGCGCGGTCGAGGTGCCGCGCGCGTCTTACCTCGCGTTGCTGTCGTCCGCGTTGGAAGGCTCGGTCGGCGTCGCGGGGGTGCTGTCGCCGTCGGCGGGCGCCGATTTCTTCGCGCTCGACCGCGCCTCGCCGGACTCGTTGCCGATCGCGACCGTGTCGGGGCCGCCGGCCGGGAAGGTCATCGCGCAGATCTTGGGCCAGACGTCGTAGATCGGGTTCAGGACGACGTTGAGCGAGGGGCGCTCCTTGTAGAGCCAGCCCGAAAAGACGCGGTGCCATTTCGCGTCATATTGCTTCACGTCGAGCTGGACGAACGCGCCGGTATAATGGTCGGGTTCCCACGGCGCGGTCTGCTCGCAGGCGCGCAGGTGGATCACCGCATCGCCGATCCGCGCCGCCTGGCCGGGCTTGAGAGTCACCTCGCGCGTGGCGCCGTTACGCTTGTTGAGCACGCCGAGCACGGCGACGCGCTGCGCCATCGGCGTCGCGCCGGCGGCGGGATTGGCGTCCTGATCGACATCGACCGTCACGATATCGGACGGGCCGCTTTCCTCTTCGAGTGCGGTGCGCGGCGCCGTCTTGCCCGTCGCGGCAGTCTCCGAAGGCTGATCCTTGCCGCAGCCGCCGCAGGCGAGCAGCGCGACGAGCGCCACCCCGCCCAGCAGCCGAGCGGTCACGCGTCCGGCGTCCAGGCTTCGTAGTCGCCGGTCGCGGCGGCGCGGTGGCCACCCTTTTCGAGCGCACCGGGCGGACGATAGGCAAGCGCGGTGCCGGTCAAATTGGCGACCGCCGGCTTCTGCCACGCGCGCGGCGCGGGCAACGCGCGATCGGGCACGTCATCAACCTGATGATGCAGCCAACTGAACCATTCGGGCGCGACCAGGCTCGCGTCGTTCGAACCGCTGTAGATCACCCAGCGGCGCGGATTGCCGGCAGTGTCCTTGCCGCCCTCATAATAGACGTTGCCGAGCGCATCCTCGCCGACCCGCGCCTTGCCGCGCAGCCCGATGATGGTGCCGAGGGTGGCGCCGGTCCACCACGTAAACGGATTGAGGTTCAGTCCCATATGCGCCGCTTAGCCTGTGGCGCGCCTGCCATCAACCGCGATTCAGCGCTTGGTGGCCCCGCTCGGCCCGCCGTCCCACCGCACCGTGTCGCCGGCGCTGATATCGAGATCGAGCGCACGCCCGCCGCGAAGCTCCAGCACCGCCGCAACCGGCTCGCCCGAGGGGATCGGCGTTTGCGAGAACGGCGGCGACTGTTCGGCGATCCGCGCGATCGTCCCGTCGGGCCGGATGAAGAGGATATCGAGCGGGCTTGGCGTGTTCTTCATCCAGAAGGTGGCGGCGCGCGGCGCGCCACCGTCGGGCGGATAGGGATAAAAGAGCATGCCGCCATCGGCCGGGATGTCGGTGCGGTACATCAGGCCCTGTTCCTGCGCCGCCGCGGTCTTCGCCAGTTCGACGGTGAAGGCGTGGTGCCCGCCCGCGCCCGCGATGGTGACGACGATTTTCTGCGCCGTAGCGCCGTCTGCGGCGGGATTACCCCGCCCGCAGCTTGCCAGCGACAGGCTCACCGCCGCCAGCAAGCCGGCGATCGTAGCGGTTCGCAGTCTCACGCGCGTTTACTCAGCCGTCTGCACAAGCACCGCAAGCGGCCCCTTGGCGCCATCGACGATGCGGGCGCTGAGCGTCTGTTCGGGTTCGACCTCGCCCAGCCCGGCGCGGCGCAGCGTTTCCATGTGGACGAACACATCGGCATTGTCGCTCGCGCGGACGAGGAAGCCATAGCCCTTGAGCCGGTTGAACCACTTCACTCGCACCGGCTCGAACGCACCCGCCGAATCCAGCAGGGCGGTCGGATCAACGCGGTCGCCGCTCGTACGCACCCGCACCGGCGGCTCGATCGCGTTGGTAAGGTCGATCGTCAGGATTTCGGTGGCCTGCAGCCCGCGCTCGCGCGGGGCCGCCAGACACTCGATCCGCGCACCCTCGGGCAGGCTGCGACGGCCATGCGGACGCAGCACCGAGAAATGGATCAGGATATCGCCAACGGAAGGGTCATCGGCGACCATGAAGCCGAAGCCGCGCGTCACGTCGAACCATTTCACCACGCCCGCATACGCACACCCCGGCGGACCGCCCGGCCCGGCGCCTCCGTCGGTATCCGCCCAACCACTTTCGTCAGGAGCAGAAACAATTTCGTTACGCATGACTAACAATCCCCCGGCACAGGAGAATAGCATGCAGGCGCGCGTTAAAAAAGATCAGTCGAGCACCTCCAGACCTTCTCCCGGCACCATTTTTACGATTTTTCGCGCAATATCCATATCGTGTCCGGCGCGAATCATCGCCGCGATCTGCTTTTCGCGTAACGCGCGGTCGGCGATGTCGGTCGCGAACGGCCCGATCCGCCGGCGCCGCGCGAACGCCAGCGCCGCCGCGAGCCCGCCTGCTTCCACGCTCGGCGCGATCGCGGCGGCATCCTCCGCACCGATTCCGGCCGCCCGCAGCGCACCGGCAACGCGGCGGCGCCCGAGGCCACGCCGCAGCATCGCCCCCGCTTTCGCCTCACCGAACGCGCGATCATCGATATAGCCGAGCTCGGCGAGACGCTCGGCCAGCGCGACCGTGTCCGGGGGCTCGCCCTCCCATCCGCGCTCGCGGATCTTGCGCATCAGATACGCCGAAAGCCGCCCGCGCGTCGTCGCGAAGCGCTCGACATAGCGTAGCGCAAGCCGTTCCAGCGTCGCAGCATCGAGCGGCGGCACGGTGCGACGACGCTCCTCGGGGGTGGCACGAGACATTGCGCCATCATTGTGCCACAGTCGAACCCGATTTTGAACGCTTGGCGTAAGCAGGGGTGCTCGCTTAAATCGCGGCGGAGATGGATTAAATCCGCAACCAAGGGCGCAGACGATAATGACGACGATATTTGCGGGATCAGGCGACACGCTGGAAAACCCGGCGCTGGCCGCCACCCCGACCGAAGATGCGCTGACGCGGCGCTTCGCCGATTTCGGCACGCTGGGCGAGGCACTCGACTATGCGGCAAGCGGCGAGCGTGGCCTCAACTTCCACGATGCGCGCGGCAATCTTGTGCTTCCCTATACGTTCGCCGAACTGCGCGCCGACGCGCTGGCGACAGCGAACCGCCTGATCGCGGCGGGCGTCGCGCCGAAGGATCGTATCGCACTGGTCGCGGAAACCGGCCCCGAGTTCGCGGCTCTGTTCTTCGGTGTGGTCTATGCCGGCGCGTGGCCGGTGCCGCTGCCGCTGCCGACCTCGTTCGGCGGGCGCGAATCCTATATCGAACAGCTCCGCGTCCAGCTCGCGAGCTGTGACCCCAGGATGCTGGTCTATCCGCCCGAGCTCGCGCAGATGGCGGGCGAAGCCGCGCGGCTTGCCGGTGTGGACGGCGTCGACTGGAGCGAGTTCGCGATGCGCGCCGCGCCCGAGACGGCGCTGCCGGGCGCATCGCCCGAAGACATCGCCTATCTGCAATATTCGAGCGGCTCGACGCGCTTCCCGCACGGGGTCGTCATCACCCATCGCGCGCTGCTCAACAATCTCGCCGCGCACAGCCACGGCATGCAGCTCGACAAGCAAGATCGCTGCATCTCATGGCTGCCCTGGTATCACGACATGGGGCTGGTCGGCTGCTTCCTCTCGCCGATCGCCAACCAGGTTTCGTGCGATTACCTCAAGACCGAGGATTTCGCGCGCCGGCCGCTCGCGTGGCTCGACATGATCTCGCGCAATCCCGGCTCCACGATCAGCTATTCGCCGACCTTCGGCTATGACATTTGCGCGCGCCGCATCTCCAGCCAGACCCGCGCTGGCGACCGCTTCGACCTGTCGCGCTGGCGGCTCGCCGGCAACGGCGCGGATATGATCCGCCCCGACGTGATGCAGAGCTTCGTCGACGCTTTCGCCGACGCCGGCTTCAAGGCGAGCGCATTCCTGCCAAGCTACGGCCTCGCCGAAGCGACGCTGGCCGTCTCGATCATGCCGCCGGGCGAAGGCATTCGCGTCGAACTGGTCGAGGAAACCCAGCTTTCCGGCGTCGCCGCCGGACAGGACCGGCCACAGCGTTACCGCGCGATCGTCAATTGCGGCAAGCCGGTGCGCGACATGACGGTGGAGATCCGCGAGGAGGACGGCACCCCCCTGCCCGAGCGCGCGATCGGCAAGGTGTGGTGTTCCGGCCCATCGGTGATGGTCGGCTATTTCCGCGATGCCGAGGCGACCGACGCGTGTCTGGTCCCCGATCCTGCCGGTGCAGGCCCCTGGCTCGACACCGGCGACATGGGCTACATGTCGGACGGCTACATCTACATCGTCGGCCGCGCCAAGGACATGATCATCGTCAACGGCCGCAACCACTGGCCGCAGGACATCGAATGGGCGGTCGAGCAACTGCCCGGCTTCAAGGCCGGCGACATCGCTGCTTTCGCGATCACCACCCCCGGCGGCGAAGAGACCCCAGCCGTGCTCGTCCAGTGCCGCAGTTCGGACGATGCCGAGCGCGTGCGACTGCGCGACGAAATCCGCGAGCGCGTCCGCTCCGTCACCGGCATGAACTGCGTGATCGAACTGATCCCGCCGCGCACGCTGCCGCGCACCTCCTCGGGCAAGCTCAGCCGCGCCAAGGCGCGCAACCTGTACCTCAACGGCGAGATCAAGCCCTACGATCTGGCGGCGTGAGGTCGCGAGACCCCTGTCCTACAGGGGCAGTATTACGGTAAAAAGCGGGCGGTCGACGGAATGCTTGCAGGCAAGGTTTGCCCGCGCTAAAGACCGCCTCCGCACAGGGGTGTAGCTCAGTTGGTTAGAGCGTCGGTCTCCAAAACCGAAGGCCCTCGGTTCGAGTCCGAGCTCCCCTGCCACTCTCCTTCTCGCCGCGCTTGATTTTCCAGATCGCCGGCAGTATCGCTTTTCCCATTCCGAAATCGGGAACATTCGTCGTCGGGCCCTTGGCGGGACCGGGCGGCGGACCCATGTCCCCGGTTCCGGCGCTAACCAAAGCGAGTACAGACAGTGGCGAAGACGACCCCGATCGAATTCTACCGGCAAGTACGCGCCGAAACCGCCAAGGTGGTTTGGCCGACCCGGCGCGAGACGATCATGACCGGCGTCATGGTGATGATCATGACCACGCTGCTGGCGGTGTTCTTCTTCGGGGTGGACACGATCTTCGAGCTGATCGTGAAATATCTGCTCACCCTCGCGAACTGATTACGGGACGATACATGGCACGCTGGTACATCATCCACGCCTACTCGGGTTTCGAGGGCAAGGTTCGCGATTCGATCATGGCCGAGGCGACCCGCATGGGCCTCGAACAGCTCGTCGAGCAGATCGAAGTGCCGACCGAGACCGTCACCGAAGCGCGGCGCGGCAAGAAGATCGCGGTCGAGCGCAAGTTCATGCCGGGCTATGTGCTCGCCAAGCTCAACATGAACGACGACGTGTACCATCTCGTCAAGAACACCCCCAAGGTGACCGGCTTCCTCGGCTCGATGGGCAAGCCCCAGCCGATCAGCGAGGCCGAGGCCGCGCGCATGCTCAACTCGAAGGAAGAAGCCGCCGCCGCCCCCAAGGCGAAGGTCAAGGTCGACTTCGAGATCGGCGATTCGGTCAAGGTGCTCGACGGCCCGTTCGCGAGCTTCAACGGTCTGGTCGAGGAACTCGATTTCGACCGCAGCCGCGTCAAGGTGTCGGTGTCGATCTTCGGACGCGCCACGCCAGTGGAACTGGAATTCGAGCAAGTCGAGCGCAGCAAATAACGCTACGCGTTCTTTGCTGACCGCACGCGAGCAGCGGAGCTGCTCGCGACACGGCGCTCGACCGGCCGGCGGGTCGGCGCAGCCGAACCCGACCGACGACGCGGCTTTGCCGCGGCGGGCCTGCCCGGCCGCTGTCCTGTAGCACCGTCCCCGCGAGCGACAGCGTACCTCAGCCCGTCAGGCCCTTCGCGAACGCCTGCCAAGCGGGCATCGCATTAAGCGCAACCCGCAGGGCCTGTGTCGCCAAAAAGAAGCCACCGCCCCAGATCGTCGCCGGATGCAGCTTACCGCGCGTTCTAATGTCATAGATGGCCAGCGCCGCAAGCAGGACGTCGGTCAGGATCATCCCGCCGAACGCCGGGGCCAACCCGATATGCGTAAAGCGAGTGATGCGTGCGAGCGGCGTCGTCAGGATCGCCGCTGTCCCCAACAGCATCAGCCGTTTGTGCCATGCCGACTGCTTACGCCGCACGAAGCCTGCGCCGACCAAGACCGCGAAGGTCAGGATCGCGCCGAGCGGGAACACCAAAGGCGGCCCCTGCGGCGGCATGTGGTGCGCCGCTGCGACTTGCTTGGTGACAATCGCGGCCGCGATGCCCAGCGGGACCATCGCGATGGCCAGCACGACCGCAACCGGCCCAACGATCCGGTGGATGTCAGCCCGCGACGCCGAGATTAACCCGGTCTGCGCGACATACAGCAATATCCAGGCGGTGAAGACCACGCCGTGGACATGGAGCAGCATCGACAGCGGCCTGGCGGCAAACATCGGCGCCAGATAATAACTCGGTGCAAAGCCAATGAAGGTCGCTGCGGAGATAACCAGCGCCATGGTTGCGAAGAACCGACGCTCGGTGTTGAGCTTCGCACCGCCACGTTGCGCTACAGTCGCCACGCAAACCCTCCTTGAGTTCCGGCGGATGATACTGGACGTTCATCCACTGGATAGGAAAAAACCGCCAATATCGATTTCATTTGGCGCCGCTCCGATGGATAAAGTCTCGCCCGCTGCGCCGGCCGGCAGACGATATCGTGCGAAGGGCGATTTCTCGCCGACGGCCACGCGCTAACGAGTGGCGCGGACCTACCGCCCCCTCACCCCGCGCAATACTGCTCCAGAAACGCCTGATGCGTCGGCATCCGCGCAACCGCGCCGGCGATACCGTCCCGCACATCGGCGAACGCACGGTGCAGATGCTCGACGCTCAGCATATGCCCCATATGGTGATAGCCGGTCGGTTCGAGCCGCTGGCCGAGCATCACCTGCAGCCAGCTATCGGCCTGGAACAGATCGTCGGCGGTCTGCGGAGTCAGCGCGGCCTCGCGGAACAATGCGATGCGATGCGCTGGGCGAGCGTGTCGGGGATTGGCATCGTCCGGCAGCGTTCCCAGAAGGGATCGTCGCGGCGTTCGGTGAGATGATAATGCAGGATGATGAAATCGCGCACGCGCGCGAGTTCGGTCTCGGCGAGATCGCTGTAATGGCGCACCAGCGACGGTTTGATCCCGCTGAACGGAAACGACTGGATCAGCCGCGTCACGCCGATCATGATGAGGTGGATGCTGGTCGATTCGAGCGGCTCGACGAACCCGCTGGCCAGCCCGAGCGCGACGCAATCCTGTTCGGGATCGACAACCACAGAGCTACTCTATTGTCAGACGTTGTCAAAATCCGATCATTGCGGCGATGGGTCCATTTTGTGGGGAGTGCGCGCGCGGCGCCCAATGCCACGCCTGATCAGAGGGCCACTCACCTCTTTGCTATCGTTCCTATATCATGGCCGTAATGGCTGTGCCCAATCGCAAGCGTGTTATCCCGACATTCGGCGCGGCGACGCGAGATCACCGCCATAAAACTGTCAACGTTATCACACTGTCTGGCGTCAGCCCGGCATTGCCGCTAGGTCTCAGCCTCAACCAAACAGGACAGCAGCATGAAGCGAACGACGATTGTCGATGTTGGGCGCCTCGCCGGGGTTTCCGCAAAGACCGTCTCGCGCGTGCTGAACGACGAACCCCACGTCAGCCCGGCGGTCAAACAGCGCGTCCGCGAAGCCGCCGATGCGCTCGATTATCATCCCAACGTGTTCGCGCAGGCGCTGGTGCGGCGCAAATCGAACATGATCGGGCTGATCTACGAAAACCCCAGCCCGAGCTATGTCGTGGAGTTGCAACGCGGCGTGCTGGAACGGCTGACCGGCGAGCGCTACAAGCTCGTGGTGATCCCGATCCGTTCGGTGCAGGACCATGCCGGCGAAGTCGTCGGGATGCTGCGTTCGGCCGCGCTGGACGGCGTGGTGCTCGCTCCACCCGCTTCGGATAATCCTATCATTCTCAATCAGTTGAAGGACGCGCGTATCCTGTGCGCGCGGATCGCACCGACGCGGTTGATCGATATGGCGCCGAGCAACCTGATCGACGACGTCGCCGCCGCGCGCGAGATCGCCGACTATGTGATCGGCCTCGGCCACCGTGAAATCGCCATCATCCGTGGCGATCCGACCCATGCCTCCACCGAGGCACGGATGCTCGGCTACACGCAGGCGTTCTACAAGGCCGACATCGAATTGCGGCTGGAACGGATCGAACCCGGCCTGTTCACCTTCGACAGCGGCCTCGCCGCCGCGCGTGACATCTTCGCGCGCGGCGACCGCCCGACCGCGATCCTGGCGCAGAATGACGACATGGCGGTGGGCGCGATGATGGCCGCGCGCGAGTTCGGCCTGTCGATCCCCGACGATGTCTCGGTGGTCGGGTTCGACGATTCGGAAATGTCGCGCATCACCTGGCCACGGCTGACCACGGTGCGGCAGCCCGTGTTCGAAATGGCGATCGCGGCGACCGAGATGCTGATCGCGCAGCTTGAGGGCCGCGATGTCACGGCGCGGATCACGCATCCGCACGAACTGCTGATCCGCGAATCGGCCGCCCCGCCCCGATCGCTCGGGTGATGCTTCGGCGGCGCGAGATCTGGAGCTATGCCGCCGGGGATTTCGGGTTCAACACCGTCTGGCAGTCGATCGAACTGTATCTGCTGTTCTATTACGTCCGCCATCTCGGCATCGCGCCGCAGGTCGCCTCCCTGATCTTCCTGGCGGGCGCGGCGGCGGACTGGCTGATGGACGTGCTCGTCGGGGTGACCGCCGACCGGCTGGCGCCGCGCGTGCGGCTCGGCACATGGGTCGCGGTGGGCGGGCCGCTGGCGGTGCTGATCCTGTGCGCCGCCTTCGCGCTGCCGCCGGTGAGGAGCGGCTATGTGCCCTATTACGCGCTCGCCACCTATCTCGCGCTGCGCTGTGCTTACGGTATCGGCAACATCCCTTATGGTGCGCTGACCGCGCGGATGTCCGCCGATCCCGGTGATCATCTGCGGCTGACCGGCGCGCGCATGCAGGCGGCCGCTCTGGGTGGTCTCGTCGCGGCGTTGGTCTATGCGGCATTGCCGGCGGGCGGTTCCGGCGGCGGCTTTTCGCTTGGCGCGCCGATCCTCGCCGGGATCGCGGTGCCGACCTTCTTCTTCACCGCGTTCGGCACGCGCGAGCGAGTCATGCCGGCGGTAGCCGCGCCCCGCTCACATCGCGCGCTTGTGACGATGTTCGCCTTGCTCGGCAGGTCACCGGCATTGCGGCGGCTGATCGCGACGATCCTGAGCGTCGGGCTGGCGGTATCGCTGCTCAACGTCTCGCTGCTGTTCGTGTTCGATCAGATCGGCGCGCAGCGTTGGGGCTATTATGCCGCGCTGCTGCCGGCCTTGTCGCTGCTGGTGAGCGCGCCCTTGTGGACTCACCTCGCCACGCGAATCGGACAAGGCGCGACGTCGCGCTACGCCGCCGTGCTGATGCTGGGCGCGGCACTGCTCGGCTGCGTGGGCGACGGAGTCGCGATGGCGCTGGTCAGCGTCACCGGCGCGATCGTCGCCGGACAAGGGCTGTCCGTGATGTTCTGGTCGCTGGTGCCCGCAACCGTCACCGCCTGCGAACGCGATGCCGAGGTGGTCGGGTACGCCGCGCAAATCTATGCGGCGGCGACGATCGCGCGCAAGCTGGCACAGGCCCTCTCCACCCAAGTGCTTGCGCTGACGTTGTTGGTTCCAGCGATACCGATCCTCGGCAGCATCGCTTTGGCAGCCCTGCTCGCAACGCTGTGCGCGTTTTTCTACCGCCCGATCGAGAACACGCACCACGCGCTTGCCCCTTGACACCGACATGTCAACGTTGTCAGGATTAGGGCCTCGATAATGGGGATGCTGGCGGCTGTGAGAGCGCCAGCGATGGGAGCGGACATGATCTCGAAAACTGTGCTGGCGGGCCTGGCCTGCGCAACGGCGGCCGCCCTTCCCGCGCAGACCCTTCCGACCACATCGGTCGCGCCGGTGCCGACCATCCACCCGGAACTCTGGCCAAGTGCGACATGGCCGGTTGCCGCCATCCCGGCCGACGAAGCGCGCATCGCCGGCCTGCTCAAGCGCATGACGCTGGAGGAGAAGGTCGGGCAGATCCTGCAGGCCAACATCACCAACATCACGCCCGACGAGGTCCGCCAGTATCACATCGGCTCGGTGCTCAACGGCGGCAATGCTGGCCCCGGCGGCGACGATTTCGCGCCCGCGCCGAAGTGGCTGGAACTGGCCGACCAGCTTTGGGCCGCATCGACGGATACTTCGAAGGGCGGCGTCGGCATCCCGATGCTGTGGGGCACCGATGCGGTACATGGCCACAGCAACATCGTCGGCGCGACACTGTTTCCGCAGAACATCGGCCTCGGCGCGACGCGCGATCCCGAACTGATCGAGCGGATCGGCGCCGCCACCGCCGCCGAGATCCGCACGACGGGTCAGGAATGGACCTTCGCGCCGACCATCACCGTGCCGCAGGATTATCGCTGGGGCCGCGCCTATGAGGGTTATTCATCCGATCCCGACCTTGTGGCGAGTTACGTCCAGCATATGATCCTCGGGTTGCAGGGGCCGCCCGATGGCAGCCGAATCCTCGCCGGGCCGCATGTGCTGGCCAGCACCAAGCATTTCATCGGCGATGGCGGCACCTTCGAAGGGCACGATCAGGGCGACGCCCGGATCAGCGAAACCGTGCTGCGCGACATCCATGGCAAGCCGTACATCCCGGCGGTCGAGGCCGGGGTCGGCACCGTCATGACGAGCTTTTCGAGCTGGCAGGGCCGCAAGATCGCCGGTGAGAAGGGCTTGGTCACCGGCGTCCTCAAAGGCCGCATGAGCTTCGGCGGGTTCGTCGTCACCGACTGGAACGCGCACGGCCAGATCGCCGGCTGCACCAACGAAAGCTGCCCGCAGGCGATCAACGCCGGTATCGACATGTATATGGCGCCCGATAGCTGGAAGGCGCTGTACGAATCGCTGACCGCGCAGGTGAAGGACGGGACGGTGCCGATGGCGCGGCTCGACGATGCGGTCGCGCATATCCTGCGCGTGAAGCTGCGGCTTGGGCTGTTCGAGATGGGCAAGCCCTCGTCGCGGCCACTCGCGGGCGACTGGAGCATGCTGGGTGCGCCCGCGCATCGCGCGATCGCGCGCGAGGCGGTGGCCAAGTCGCTGGTACTGCTCAAGAATACCGGCGTGCTGCCGCTGCGCGCCTCCGCCAACATCCTCGTGGCAGGTGATGGCGCCGACGACATCGGGCGACAATCGGGCGGCTGGACGCTGAGCTGGCAGGGCACCGGGCTCGACCGCAGCATGTTCCCGGGTTCGACGAGCGTGTGGGGCGGCATCGACGCAGCGGTGAAAGCCGGTGGCGGGCACGCGGAATATGCGCCGGACGGGCATTACACGCGCAAGCCCGATGCGGCGATCGTGGTGTTCGGCGAGACGCCCTATGCCGAATTCCAGGGCGACCTACGCACGCTGCAACTCCGCCCCGAACTGCGCAAGCCGCTCGCGACGATGCGGCGGCTCAAGGCGGCTGGCATTCCCGTCGTCGCGGTGATGCTGACCGGACGGCCGCTGTTCGTCAGCCCCGAGTTGAACGCCGCCGATGGCTTCGTCGTCGCCTGGCTGCCCGGCACCGAGGGGGCTGGGGTCGCCGACCGCCTGTTCGGCGCGGGCGGTGCGCCGTTCACTGGCAAGCTGCCCGCCGCCTGGCCGCGCACCGCCAAGCCGGGCGGCCCGGTGCTCTACCCGTTCGGCTATGGCTTGAGCGGGCGCGAACCCAAGGTGGCGTGGAAGCCGGTGTCGGAAGACCCCGGCGTGATCGATGACGGCGATACCGGCGTGTATATGTCCGCCGGAGTGGCGACGCCGGGCTGGTCGCTTCAGGTGAGTGACGGCGTGGTCGGCGTGACGCGGATCACCACGGTGCCGGCGCAGGCGCTCGGCGGGCGTATCAAGATCACCGCGATCGACCATGAGGTGCAGGAAGGCGCGCGGCACTTCGCGCTGGCGGGCGGCGGCCCGCAGGTGATCGATCTCCACACCCAGACGCCGATCGACCTGACGCGGGAGACCAATGGCGAGGTGTTGCTGCTGGCGACGATGCGGCTCGACAGCGCACCGCCCGCCGACCTGACGATCGGCGTTTCCTGCGGGCCGACCTGCGGGGCGGCGGTGCCGATCGCATCGGCCAAGCTCCCGGTCGGCGCGTGGCGGACGATCGGCATCCCGCTCAAATGCTTCGCCAGGACGGCGGACATGGCGCGGATCGAGACCCCCTTCCAACTCCGCACCGCGCAGACATTCGAGACGAGCATCGCCCGCGTCGCGGTCGGCACCGTCGCCGATGATGTGGTGGCGTGTCCGCGCTGACGCGGGTTTGACCCGGATCGCAACAATCCTCTGGCCGCGCCGTTACACATGCGCGACAAGAGTCGATTGACGATCAGGAGAGATGTGCGTGAGTGTGGCATTCCGGCGCGAGAGCGACGAGGAGCATAAGGAACCCCGGTTCGAGCTGCCGATCCCGCCCGGCCCCAATCTCGTCACCCCGCGCGGGCTGGCACTGATCCGCACCCGCATCGCGGAGTTGCGCGGCGATGTCGCCGCCGCGACCGAGGAGGATGCCCGCACGCTCGCCGAACGCGACCTGCGCTATTGGTCGACCCGCGAAACCACCGCCGAGGTCGCCGCCCCGGCCACCGGCGAGACGGTCGCGATCGGCACGCGCGTGGCGTTCACGCTGGGCGGAGCGAGCCGCGAAATCGAGATCGTCGGCTTCGACGAGAGCGATCCGGCGGCGGGCAGAATCGCCTTCTCCGCGCCGCTCGCCCGCGCGATGATCGGCGCGGAAGACGGCGAGATGTGCGATTTCGGTGGGAAGGCTGACGCGATCGAGATCGTGGGGATTACGCCGGCTCACTGAGGTTCCAGCGCGTCAACTGGGCCTGTGGAAGCCGCCGTCAAAGCCCCTCCCTGAAAGGGAGGGGTTGGGGGTGGGTTGGCCCGATACGGTGCGCGACAACCGCCATAATCGCCTCGGCCACGCCATCGCCATTATCGCGAACGTCACTGTTCCAATACCGCAAGACCCGCCAGCCGAGGCTTTCGAGAAACAGCGTTCGCGTATCGTCGTAGGCGATTGCATCGAGGTGCTGACTGCCGTCGAGTTCGACCGCCAATTTGATCGATCGGCAAGCAAAGTCGATGATATAGCTGCCGATCGGAAGCTGCCGCGTGAAGCGAGGGCGCAGATGGCGAAGACGTGACCACAAGGCGCGTTCCTCTGCGGTCGCGGCGTTACGCAACAGGCGAGCGTTTGCCGTCAAGTGGGGCGCGACTCTCGGCATCGCATGAGGATGCCGTTCTACGCTATCGAGAGCAACCCACCCCCGGCCCCTCCCTTCCAGGGAGGGGAGCAGAATGTTCAAAGATGAGCGTGAGCCGCTACGACACTGGCGCGCGCCGCCGGTAGCTGAGCGCCTCGGCGATATGCAGCCGCCCCACGCCTTCGCTGCCAGCCAGATCGGCAATCGTGCGCGCGACACGCAGGATGCGCGTGTAGCCGCGCGCCGATAGCCGCATCGCTTCGGAGGCTTGCGCGAGCAGCATCCGCCCCGCTTCGTCGGGCGTCGCCACCGCGTCGAGCAGCACGCCATCGACTTCGGCGTTGGTGCGGATCGGATGGTCGGCATAGCGCGCGGTCTGCACAGCGCGCGCCGCCGCGACACGGGCGCGCACCTCAGCCGAGCCTTCGGCCGGCGGCGGCAGGACGAGATCCGCAGCGGAGAGCGCCTGCACTTCGACGTGCAGGTCGATTCGGTCGAGCAGCGGCCCCGACACCTTGGCCTGATAGTCCGCCGCGCATTTCGGCGCGCGCGAGCAGGCGAGCGCGGCGTCGCCGAGATGCCCGCAGCGGCACGGGTTCATCGCGGCGATCAACTGCACGCGCGCTGGAAACGTGACGTGCGCGTTGGCGCGCGCGACGCTGACCGTGCCGGTTTCGAGCGGCTGGCGCAGCGAATCGAGCACCGCGCGCTGGAACTCGGGCAGTTCGTCGAGAAACAGCACGCCGAGATGCGCGAGGCTAACCTCGCCCGGCTTCACTTTCAGCCCGCCGCCGGTCAGCGCAGCCATCGATGCGGAATGATGGGGCGCACGGAATGGGCGGGAGCGGGTCAACCGCCCGCCCGCAAGCGTGCCGGCGACACTCGCCACCATCGACACTTCGAGCGCCTCGGCGGCGTCGAGCGGGGGCAGGATGCCGGGCAGGCATGACGCCATCAGCGACTTGCCCGCGCCGGGCGGGCCGACCATCAATAGATTGTGCCCGCCCGCCGCCGCGATTTCGAGCGCGCGCTTGGCGGTTTCCTGCCCCTTGACCTGTTTGAGATCGGGGCCGTGCGCCACATCGATCGCCTCGCCCGGCTCAGGCGCGCCGATCAGGCCGTGTCCCTTGAAGTGGTTCACCAGCGAAAGGATGTCGGGCGCGGCGAGCACGCCGACCGATCCTGCCCACGCCGCCTCCGCGCCTTGCGACGCCGGGCAGATCAGCCCCTTCCCCTCCGCCGAGGCGTGCAGCGCCGCCAGCAGCACGCCCGGCGACGGCGCGATCCGCGCATCAAGGCCGAGTTCGCCGACCACCACGAAATCGCCGAGCTGCTCGGCATCGATCACCCCCATCGCGCCGAGCAATGCCGATGCGATCGGCAGGTCGAAATGCGAGCCCTCCTTGGGCAGATCGGCCGGCGACATGTTGACGACGATTCGCTTGGGCGGCAGCGCCAGCCCCATCGAGGCGATCGCGCCGCGCACCCGCTCTCGGCTTTCCGCCACCGCCTTGTCGGCGAGGCCGACGACGTTGAAGGCGGGCAGGCCGGGGATGAGCTGCACCTGCACCTCGACCGCGCGCGCCTCGAGCCCGAGATACGCCACCGTCGATACGCTCGCGACCATCTGTATAACCCCCCGGTTGGACAACGGCTTAGCGGCGCCGTAAAGTTTGGGGAAGCCCGGCGTCACGAGCTGGATAAAGGTGTCTTGTATTTACAAAACACCGCAGCCATCTTCGCCGCAGATGTTGCCCGGTCCGCCATCCCCGCGATTGACTTCGCACGGTCATCCGCCTAAGGGCACGCGCTACGAGGCCGTCCCTGTGGCGGCCCTTTTCTATTCAGACGATCAGGGAATGACTCATGAAGCGGACCTTTCAGCCGAGCAATCTGGTGCGGGCACGTCGTCACGGCTTCCGCGCACGGATGGAGACTCCGGGCGGCCGCAACGTGATTCGCGCGCGTCGGGCGCGCGGTCGCAAGAAGCTGTCGGCGTAATCTACGTTCTGGCGCGCCGCGCGGATTTCCTCGCGGCGAACGCCGGCAAACGCGCGCCGATGCCGGGCTTCGTGCTGCTGGTTCGGCCTCGCAATGATGGCGATCCGGCGATGCGGATCGGCTATACCGTCACCAAGAAGATCGGCAACGCGGTGGTCCGCAACCGGATGAAACGCCGGCTGCGGGCGCTCGCGCGTGACGTGCTGCCCGAATCGGGCGTGCGCGGCGCCGATCATGTGCTGATCGGGCGAAACGGCGGCGTGGAGCGCGATTTCGCGCAGCTCCGCGGTGAGCTGACCAAGGCGCTGGCGAAGGTGATGCGGTGATTCTCCGCTCCCTACGCACGCGCCTCCACCTTCTCCCCTCCCTGGAAGGGAGGGGCTGGGGGTGGGTCGGTTCGTGGCGCGCACTCCGTTTCCTCGCAGGCCAACCCACCCCCGGCCCCTCCCTTCCAGGGAGGGGAGAAGCGCTGACAGTCGGTGCCCCCGAGGGCGCGAAGCCATGCTGACTCGCCTCCTCATCCTGCTGGTGCGCGCATGGCAGATCGGCCCTTCGGTGGTGCTGCCATCCTCGTGCCGCTTCCAGCCGTCCTGTTCCGCCTATGCAATCACCGCGCTTCGCCGCTATGGCGCGGTGAAAGGCGGCTGGCTGGCGGCGAAGCGGATCGGACGGTGCCACCCCTTCGGCGGCTTCGGCCCCGATCCAGTGCCCTAAAGCGGTGACGCGGCGCCACGAAACTACGAACGGGATTCCCAGGTGAAAGACGAAGGCAGAAATTTCCTCCTGTTCGCGGTGTTCGCGGCGCTGATCCTGTTCGGCTGGCAGTTCTTCGCCTCCAAATATCTGCCCGCGGCCAACCCGCCCGCGACCAAGATCGAAGCCGGCAAGACCGTCGCGGTCGCCTCCTCGACTGGCCCGGCCGGCCCCACCGCCGCCTCGCCCCAGAAGGTCCGCGACCGTGCGCAGGTGCTGCGCGAGACGCCGCGCGTCCGCATCGAGACGCGCAACCTGCAAGGCTCGATCAGTCTCAAGGGCGGCCGCATCGATGATCTCGTGCTGAGCAAGTACAAGGAAACCATCGCCAAGGATTCGCCGTCAATCCGCCTGTTCTCGCCGTCGGGCACCGAGCACGCCTATTTCGCCGGTTTCGGCTGGTCGGGTGACGGCGTGACGACGCCGGGCGCGGACACGATGTTCACCGCCAGCGCCCCCGTGCTCACCCCTGCCCAGCCGGTCACGCTCGCGTGGACAAATCCGCAGGGCCAGCGCTTCGCGATGCGTATCGCGGTCGACGATCGCTACATGTTCACCGTCCGCCAGACCGTCACCAACCCGACGGCCGCGCCGATCAAGATCCGGCCCTATGGCCTCGTCTCGCGCGCCGGCGTCTCGCCCGATCCCGATACCTGGACCGACCATGTCGGCCCGATCGGCGTGTTCGATCACGGCGCGACCTATGACATCACCTATGCCAATTTGCAGGGCAAGGAAGCCAGCTTCATCGGCAAGAACCTGCTCGGCAACATCGGCAAGCCCGGCGACAATTACTTCGATTCGAGCGGCGGCTGGTTCGGCTTCGGCGACAAATACTGGCTCGCGGCGCTGATCCCCGATTCGGGCGCGCCGATGCACGGCGGCTTCCGCGCCGCCGTCGGCGACAATTTCCAGGCCGATTTCGCGCTCCAGCCGCGCGTCGTGCCCGCCGGCAAGGCGCTGGTGACGACCGCAAAGCTGTTCGCGGGCGCCAAGGAGACCAACACGCTCGACGGCTATGAGGACCGGCTCAACGTCCGCCACTTCGGCAAAGCGATCGACTGGGGCTGGTTCGAGGTCGTCGAAAAGCCGATCTTCAAATATCTCGATTTCCTGTTCCGCGTGATCGGCAATTTCGGCGTCGCGATCATCGCGCTGACGCTGACGATCCGTGGCCTGTTGTTCCCGATCGCGCAGCGCCAGTTCGCTTCGATGGCGAAGATGCGCGCGATCCAGCCGAAGATGAAGGCGCTGCAGGAACGCTACAAGGACGACAAGACGCGCGCGCAGCAGGAGGTGATGGCGCTCTACAAGGCCGAAGGCGTCAACCCGCTCGCGGGCTGCCTGCCGACCTTCCTGCAGATCCCGATCCTCTACGCACTCTACAAGGTACTGCTGCTGACGATCGAAATGCGTCACCAGCCGTTCGTGCTGTGGATTCGCGATCTGTCCGCGCCTGATCCCGCCACGATCCTCAACGCGTTCGGGTATCTGCCGTGGCATCTGCCGCCGATGCTCGCGATCGGCATCGTGCCGGTGCTGCTCGGCATTTCGATGTACTTCCAGTTCAAGCTCAACCCGGCGCCGATGGACGAGGCGCAGAAGCAGGTCTTCGCGATCATGCCGTGGGTGCTGATGTTCGTGATGGCGCCGTTCGCGGTCGGCCTGCAGATCTACTGGATCACGTCGAACACGCTGACGATCCTCCAGCAGCGGCTGCTCTATGCGCGGCATCCCGAGTTAAAGGTGCCGACCAAGAAATGACCGATCCCACCATCGAACCCCCGGTCTTCGACCCGGAAGCGATCGAGACCGCGCGGAAAATCTTCGCCGGTCCGGTAGCCTTCCTCAAATCGGCGCCCTCGCTGGAGTTCATTCCCGACGCGGTCGTACCCGAGGTGGCCTTCGCGGGGCGCTCGAACGTCGGCAAATCGTCGCTGCTCAACGCGCTTGCCGGACGCAATGCGCTGGCGCGCACGTCGAACACGCCGGGGCGGACGCAGGAGCTGAACTTCTTCGATGTCGGCGCGCCGCTCGCATTCCGGCTGGTCGATATGCCCGGCTACGGCTTCGCCAAGGCGCCCAAGGATATCGTCAAGAAGTGGCGCTTCCTGGTCAACGATTTCCTGCGCGGGCGCGACGTGCTCAAGCGCGCGCTCGTGCTGATCGACGCGCGCCACGGCATCAAGGAGGTCGATCGCGAGATCCTCGACATGCTCGACAAGGCGGCGGTCAGCTACCGTCTCGTCATGACCAAGATCGACAAGATCAAGCCCACCGAACTCGCCGACGTGATGACCGCGACCGCCGACGAAGCCCGCAAGCGCCCGGCCGCACATCCAGAAATCCTGCCGACCTCGTCGGAAACCGGCCTGGGTATCGCGGAACTGCGCGCCGCAGTGATCGAGGCGATCGGCTAGACCCCGCCCCCGCCGCCCGCTAAGCCCGCCCCATGAAGCTTATCATCGGCAACAAGGCCTATTCCTCGTGGAGCCTGCGCGGCTGGCTCGCCGCCCGGCAATCCGGTCTCGTCTTCGAAGAAGTGGTTGTGCCGCTCTACGATGCCGAGTGGGACCGGCGGCGCGAGGGCGACGAGTTCGCGCCCTCCTCGGGCAAGGTGCCGATTCTGTGGGACGGCGACGCGGTGGTGTGGGACAGCCTCGCCATCATCGAATATCTCGCCGAGCAGACCAGCCGCGACCTGTTCTGGCCAGCCGACCCCGCCGCGCGCGCGATGGCGCGGTCGATGTCGGCGGAGATGCATTCGAGCTTCACCGCGCTCCGCAAGAAGCACAGCATGAACATCCGCCAGGTGTTCCCGCCGCAGCGGCCAGACGACGACGTGCTCGCCGATCTCGCGCGGATCATGGAATTGTGGGCACAGGCGCGCGCGCGCTTCGGCGGCGACGGGGAATTCCTGTTCGGCGCGTTCGGCGCGGCCGACATCATGTACGCGCCGGTGGTGACGCGGATCGTCACCTACAGCCTGCCGATCGCGCGCTTCGCGGCAAGCTATATGGACGCGGTCATCAACCACCCCTTCATGCAGGACTGGATCGCCGCCGCGCAGGAAGAGGAATGGGTGATCGAGAAGTTCGAGCAGCCGGTCGGCTGATCCCTCGTCCGTTCGTCCCGAGCGAAGTCGAGGGACATTGCGCAGGTGCCTCGACTTCGGCCCTTTGGGCTGAAGTGTATCCTGAGCGGCTGGCTTGCCAGCCAGTCGAAGGGCTCGGCACGAACGGAAGGGGTTAAGGACGCCGCTATCGTGCCCGCTTCGACGGATATTCCACCCCGTCCTTGGTCGTATAACGCCCGTCGGCGGTGAACAGCATGTCGATGTCCGAATAGCCGCCGCCTTCATCCGGCCCGGCGCCGACCGCGATGAACACGCAATCGGTGTCGCTACGGTTGACCAGCACATGCCCGTTGCGCTCACCGCCGGGAAACGCCGCGCAATCGCCGGCGCGCATCGGATGTTCGCCGCTATCGTCGATCAGCACCGCCTCACCCGACAGCATCACGACGAATTCGTCCTCGCCATCATGCCAGTGGCGTTGCGACGATTGCGCGCCCGGCTTCAGGACAACGTGGCTCGCGCCCATGTGGGTGAGACCGCCGACCGGCGCGAGCCGGCGATACCAGCGCCCGGCGACGACGTCGGCGAACTGCGGCGGATATCCCGTTGTGTTGGTCTGCGGGATTGTATCGAGATCGAGCTTGGGCAATGTCCGCTCCCCATGACTGACACGCCCCATCTGCCCGATCCGATCGCGCTCACCAAGACCCTGCTCGCCTGCGAGAGCGTCACGCCCGCACGCGGCGCGGTGTTCGACGTGATCGAAGCCGCGCTGCTGCCGCTCGGCTTCACCGTCGCGCGCTTCATCGAAGGCGAAGCGCCGGACGGGCCAGTCGAGAACCTGCTCGCCACCCGCGCCGGCACGGGCACGCATTTCGCCTTTGCCGGCCATCTCGACGTGGTGCCGCCGGGGGCAGGCTGGACAGGCGATGCGTTCGTGCCGGAGGAGCGCGACGGTCTGGTCTACGGGCGCGGCGCGGTCGACATGAAGGGCGCGATCGCCGCGTTCGTCGCCGCCATTCCGCAAACGCCGGGCATCCCGCTCACCCTCATCCTCACCGGCGACGAGGAAGGCCCCGCCACCTATGGCACGCAAGCGCTGATGGCGCGCATGGCCGAGCGCGGCGTGACGCCGGACCTGTGCCTGGTCGGCGAGCCGACCTCGGCGGTGCGATTGGGCGATATGGTCAAGATCGGGCGGCGCGGTTCGGTCAATCTGTGGATCGACGTGCCCGGCAAGCAGGGCCATGTCGCCTATCCGCACCTCGCCGACAATCCGATCCCCAAGCTGGTCGCGATCCTCGCCGAGATCGACCGAATCGTGCTCGATACCGGCAATGCGTGGTTCCAGCCGTCGAATATCGAACCGACCGACATCACCGTCGGTAATCCGGCGACCAACATCATCCCCGGCCACGCCTCGGCGCGGCTGTCGATCCGTTTCAACGATGGCCATCGCGGCGCCGATCTGATCGAGCGGATGCGCGCGATCATCGCCGCGCACGCACCCGAGGCTACGCTGACCGCGCGGATTTCAGGCGAGGCATTTCTGACGCAACCGGGTGCGTTCTCGACGCTGATCGGCGATGCGATCGAGGCGCGGCTGGGGTTGCGGCCGGACCTGTCGACGACCGGCGGCACCTCGGATGCGCGCTTCCTGTCAGCGCTGTGCCCGGTGGTGGAGTTCGGGCTGTGCAACGCGACGATGCACAAGCTCGACGAGGCGGTCGCGGTGGACGATCTCGTCGCGCTGACCGGGGTTTATGCGGATATCATCGCGCGCGTTGGGGCGTTGTAAACCGCGTCACCCTCACCCTTCCGTCGCTTCGCTCCTCCCTCCCTCTCCCGCTGGGAGAGGAGTTTCGGGTCGGTGATGCCCCCGGCATCACCTGAACAGCGCGGGGCGCTGTTCACCCGAAACTGGGCCCGCCCGGCGCAGCCGGGTGGGAAGGGTGAGGGTGAGTGAGCCTTACCCCAAAGTCCGCCTGAACACCGCCAGCATCTCGCGCCAGCCGCGCTCGGCGGCGACTTCGTTGTAGACGGGGAAGTCGGGCTTCATCCAGCCGTGCAGCGCGCCGGGGTAGATCTCGGCCTTATAGGTCACGCCGGCCGCGTCGAACGCCTTGGTCAGCCGCTCGGCCATTTCCGGCGGATAGCTGTCGTCGTCGTCCGCGCCCGCCACGTATATCTCGGCCTTGATCTTCGGCGCGAGCACATGCGGGCTGGTGTCCGCATCGGAGGCAAGGAAGCCACCGTGGAAGCTGATCGCCGCCGCGACCCGGTCGGGGAAGGTGCCCGCCACGGTGATCGCCATGCCGCCGCCCATGCAGAAGCCGACCGTGCCGATCTTGCTGCCCGCAACATCCTTGCGTGTGTCGAGATAGGCGAGGAACGCCTCGGTGTCGGACGCCGCCTTGTCGTTGCCGGTGGTCGCCATCAGCGGGCCGATCACCTTACGGAAGCCCTCGGCGAACACCGCCTTGGGATCGAACGGCGCATAGGGGCCGTAGCGGTAGAACAGGTCGGGCACGAGCACGACATAACCGTTCGCGGCGAGGCGGCGCGCCATCTCGATGACGGTGGGGCGGATCGCCAGCGCGTCCATGTACAGGATCACCGCCGGCCAGGCGCCCTCGGCCTGGGGGGTCAGCACATGCGCCGGGCAGGCGCCGTCACGCGTCTGGATCGTGACCTGTTCGTCGCTCATCGGAATGCTCCTCTCGGAAATCGAATCATACCGGCGCGCATCTGCCGCATTCCAAACTCCGCCGCCAGCCGCCGCGCGGCGACATCACCGCGTCATGCGACAGTATCGACCGCCGCACCGGGGAAATCCTCCGCCAGCACGGTGTCGATCTGCCGCGCGATGCCGCGCGTCAGCGCCGCCGGCACGACCACCTGGAAGCCGCGCGCGACCAGCCCCGCCACCGCCCAGCGCACGCAATAATCGGCGGCGACGCCGATCACCGTCACGCGGCGCACGCCCGCATCCTTGAGCCGGTCGAAGAAAGCGTCGCGCGGCACCGGCGGCATCGCATCGCCGCGCGCATCCTCGATCAGCAACCCGTCCTCGGCCCACATGTCGAACACATGCTTCTCGATCCGCCACGCCGGGATCGCGCGATCGAGCAGCGCCGGATCGAGCATGTTGGCCCAGCCGGGGGTGCCCTTCACGCAATGCGCGGGAAATTCCCTGGCCTCTTCGGAGGCGGCGTAGATATCGGGCACATGCGTGTCGAAGGTGAACAGCACCCCGGCGGTGCGTTCGGATTCGAGCCCGGACAGCCACGCGCGCATCGGCCCGACCAGAGCGTCGGCACCCGCGACGCTCAGCGCGCCGTCGGTGGCCATGAAATCATATTGTGCATCCACGACGATGACGAAGTCCTGCATCGATCGATCTCCTTATGGGCATTGACATATATACATTACGATAATAAGTAAAGCGCATATTGCATATTAGGTGGTGCGTGACCGACGACGAAGCCCTCGACTATGATCCCAACGCCTATCAGCGGCCTTCGGTCGCGGTGGATCTGGTGTTGCTCGGGATTCGTGGTGGCGAGCCGGCGGTGCTGCTGGTGAAACGCGACGCGCCGCCCTTTGCCGGCCGCTGCGCGCTGCCCGGCGGGTTCGTCGGCATCGACGAGACGCTCGACGCCGCCGCTGCCCGCGTGCTGCGCGACAAGGCGGGGATCGCCACCGCGCACCTCGAACAGCTCTACACCTTCGGCGCGGTCGCGCGTGATCCGCGCATGCGGATCATCTCGGTCGCCTATCTCGCGCTGCTCGACGAGGCCGCGTTCGCCGCTGCGCTCGACGACATGCCGGGCCTGCTCGCCGCGACGATCACCGTGCCGTGGCCGGGCGAGACCGGCGGCGCGGTCAGGATCGCCACGCCGAAAGGTGCGGTTCCGCTCGCCTTCGACCATGCCGACATCGTCGCGCTGGCGATGCTGCGGCTGCGCGGCAAGCTCGATTATTCCGATGTCGGCTTCGCGCTGCTGCCTGAGCGCTTCACGCTGCGCCAGTTGCAGGACGTGCATGAAGCGATCCTCGGCGTCACGCTCAACAAGCCCGCCTTTCGCCGCCGCATGCTCGATCGCGGCTGGCTCGCCGCGACCGGCGAGCGCGAGGGCGGCACCTCGTTTCGACCCGCCGAACTCTATCGTTTCCACCGACCCCTCATAAACAGACCAATGTAAGGAGCGTACCCATGGCCACGATCCGCAATCTCCTGTTCTTCGCGCAGCTTCGCAGCGAGGCGAGCAGCCACATCATCCGCTACCGCAACGGCAAGGTCCGCCAGAGCGGGCGCGGGCTCGTCTTCTGGTTCCGCCCGGAAACCGCGAGCATCGCCGAAGTGCCGATGGACGACCGCGAGATGACCCTGTTCGTGAAGGGCCGTAGCCAGGATTTCCAGACGGTGTCGGTCCAGGGCAGTGTCGGCTGGCACGTCGTCGATCCGGTGCTGCTCGCCGAGCGAGTCGATTTCACGATCAGCCCGTACAGCGGCAAGCCGCAGGGTGAGCCGGTGCCGAGCATCGAGGCGCGGATCACCGGCATCGCCAACCAGGCGGTGCTGCAATATCTCGGCACCGCGCCGGTGCGCGCCTTGCTCGATGCCGGGCCGGGGCCGCTGCGCGCGCAACTGGAAGCCGCGCTCGCCGCCGATCCGGCGCTGGCCGAGATCGGCGTTGCGGCGGTGTCGGTGCGGCTAACCAATCTGGCGCCGTCGAGCGAACTCGAACGCGCGCTCCAGACCCCGACCTTCGAGGCGCTCCAGCAAAAGGCCGACGAAGCGACCTTCGAACGCCGCGCGCTCGCGGTCGAGAAGGAACGCGCCATCGCCGAGAACGAGCTGGCGACGCGGATCGAACTTGCGCGGCGCGAGAAATTGCTGATCGCCGAGGAAACCGACAACGCCCGCAACCGCGCGACCGGCGCGGCCGAGGCGCAGCAGGTCGAGGCTAAGGCCGAGGCCGACCGCATCCGCCTCATCGAAGGCGCCAAGGCCGAGGCCGAGCAGGCGCACATCGCGGTCTATCGCGATCTGCCCCCGGCGGTGCTGTTCGGCCTCGCCGCGCAGCAACTCGCCGGCAAGCTCGACACGATCGAGCATGTCAACATCACCCCCGATCTGCTCGCGGCGGTGATGGGCGAGTTCCGCAAGAGCCCGGTGGTGGTCGCGGGTTAACGCCCCTCCCGTTCGTGTCGAGCGAAGTCGAGACACCTGCGCTGCGGGCTGTCCCTCGACTTCGCTCGGGACGAACGGCTTGGATTGTGAGAAGCAAAACATGTCCGGCATCCCACCCCGCGCGGTTTTCGTCATCCGCGAAACCGATCTCGAACGGCTCATCGCCCGCCACGCCACGCGCGATCAGGCGCGCTTCTTCCTCGAAACGCGCGGGCAGCGGATCGAGACGGTCGAGCAGCATCACCACCAATTCCACGCCGTACTGGCGGCGGCACGCGCGTCGGTGCCGGCCGAGTGGCGGCAGGCGCTGGTGCGGCGCGCCGATCTTGATCGCTTCCTGTTCGCGCGCGAGGATATCGTCATCGCGGTCGGGCAGGACGGGCTGGTCGCCAACGTCGCCAAATATGTCGCGGAGCAGCCGGTGATCGGGGTCAATCCCGCGCCCGATCTGTATGACGGCGTGTTGGCGCGCGTGCGCGTCGAGCGGCTGGCGCGGCTGCTGCCCGGCACGGTGCGGCCCGATGCGCCGGTCGAGCGGCGCACGATGGTGCAGGCGACGCTCGACGACGGCGAAATTCTGGTCGCGCTCAATGAGATCTTCCTCGGGCATCGCAGCCACCAATCAGCGCGCTACCGGATCGAACTCGCCGGCGACGGCGAGGAGCATTCGTCGTCGGGGCTGATCGTCGCCTCGGGCACCGGCGCGACCGGCTGGGCGCGCTCGATCGCCGAGGCCACGAATCTGCCGCTGCCGCTCGGCACCGATGAACGCGCGGCGGGCTATTGGGTGCGCGAGCCGTTCCCGAGCGTCGCCACCGAGACGCGGATGCGCGCCGGCAAGCTCACCGACGATCCGCTGATCGTCACCTCGCGTATGAACGACGGCGGGGTGATCTTCGCCGACGGGATCGAGCAGGATTTCCTCGGGTTCGACTGGGGCCGCCGCGTGACGATCACGCCCGCGCCCAATTCCCTTCATCTCGTGATCGGGTAAGGATCGCACACATGGCCGTCACCGACATCGCAACCCGCACCTACAACCACAATTTCCGGCTCGATCCGGTCGTGCGCAGCCTGCTCGACACCGATTTCTACAAGCTGCTGATGTTGCAGATGATCCGCCACATCCACCCGGACGTGACCGCGACCTTCTCGCTCATCAACCGCACCAAGAGCGTGCGGCTGGCCGACATCATCGACGAAGCCGAGTTGCGCGCGCAGCTCGACCATGCCCGCACCGTGCGGTTCAGCCGCAAGGAGCTGATCTGGCTGGCCGGCAACAGCTTCTACGGCAAGCGCCAGATGTTCGCGCCGGACTTCATCGCGTGGCTCGCCGATTTCCAGCTACCCGAATATGATCTGCGCAAGGTCGATGGCCAATATGAACTGCATTTCGACGGGCCGTGGAGCGGCACCTCGATGTGGGAAATCCCCGCGCTCGCGATCATCAACGAACTCAAATCGCGCGCCGCGACGCGCGACATGGGCAAGTTCGCGCTCGACGTATTGTACGCGCGCGCCAAGGCGCGGCTGTGGGAGAAGGTCGAGCGGCTGCGCGAGCTGCCCGATCTCGTGCTGAGCGATTTCGGCACGCGGCGGCGGCACGGCTTCCTGTGGCAGCGCTGGTGCGTCGAGGCGCTCAAGGAGGGGCTGGACCACCGCTTCATCGGCACCTCCAACGTGCTGCTGGCGATGGACGCCGATCTCGAGGCGATCGGCACCAACGCGCACGAACTGCCGATGGTCGAGGCGGCGCTGTCGAATGGCGATGCCGAACTCGCCGGCGCGCCCTATCGCGTGCTCGAACAATGGCGCGCGCATTATGGCGGCAATCTGCTGATCGCGCTGCCCGACGCGTTCGGCACCACCGCCTTCCTCAAGCAAGCGCCGGCGTGGCTCGCCGACTGGACCGGCTTCCGCCCCGACAGTGCGCCGCCGATCGAAGGCGGCGAACAGATCATCCGCTGGTGGCAGGAGCAGGGCGTCGATCCGCGTGAGAAGCTGCTGATCTTCTCCGACGGCATGGACATCGACACGATCGAACAGACCTACCGCCATTTCCACGGCCGCGTGCGGATGAGCTACGGCTGGGGCACCAACCTCACCAACGATTTCCGCGGCTGCGACCCGCGCGGCGGCCATGCGCTGGAGCCGATCTCGCTGGTCTGCAAGGTAACGCGCGCGAACGGGCGACCGGCGGTGAAGCTCTCGGACAATCCCGCCAAGGCGACCGGCGAGCCGGCGGAGATCGCGCGGTATCTGAGGGTGTTCGGCGGTGATGGGCGCGCCGAGAGCGAGGTGAGCGTGTAGCGGACGCCAACCCAGCGAACGTTGCGATCGCGCTTAAAGGTGCCGGGTTTGATCCATATGCTGATGCAGGATGCGTATGATCGCGATCCCGTAGAGGGTCTGCTTGAAGTAAATCACATGCTGCGCCACGGTCCGCCGCCGATAGCCCGGCCGGATCGCGGCGCAATCCTGCGACCTATGCGGCGCATCGGCCAGACTGGCGCACGCCGCTTCGAGGAGATCGGTGTAGTGTAGCGCCTGAGCCAAACTCCACCGCTTCACCGTATACTCGAAAATGTCTTCGATATCGCGCTGCGCTTTCGGACTGAGCCGAAACTCAGCCATGCAGCGCGGCTTTGCGCTGTTTGAAAGCCGCGAAGTCGAAGTGTTCCGGCTCGCCGCTCTGCTCGCCCTCGATGAGCGCGCTACGGATCGCCTCGATCTCGAAACCGCGCTGCTGCTCGCGCCGGATAAGATCCCGGATCGCTTCGCTGTCGTTGGTGTAATGGCCCGCTGCGATTTGCGCAGAAATCCAAGCGTCTTGCTGGTCGGTAAGGGTGATGGTCTTGCGAACGGTCGCCATCGCCTGCTCCAATCATCATACTATTGGTGCAGTTTAGTGGGTAACAATACCGACCGCAAGGGTTCGCGAGTGCGCTACCGCACCCCAGACTCAAACGCCGCCAGCGCCCGCTCCACCTGCCGTTCCTTCGCCGCCTTGGGATTCGCCGCGAGAAACGCCTCGCACGCCGCACCCTCGATCGCGCACGCAGCCGCCTTCACTCCGCCAGCCCGAGCGCGCCACAGGCTCGCGCCGGGCAGGAAGCTGTAGTGGATGGTGTCGCGCACGATCTGCTTGAGATCGGCATAGCGGAGCCCCTGCTCCACCACCGCGCGGACATATTCGTTGGTCATGTCGCTGCGCGAGACGCCTTCGTCGTCGGTCGAGAGCGTCACCGGCACGCCCGCCTCGCGGTACAGCGACAGCGGATGCGCTTTGCCTTTCACGCCGAGGATCACCGCGTTGCTGGTCAGGTTGATCTCAACGTCGATCTGCTTCGCCGCCATCTCCTTGAGCAGCCCGGCGGCGTCGTCCTCATAGGAGATGTCGATGCCGTGGCCGATCCGCCGCGCGCCGGCCACCTCGACCGCCTCGCGGATATGGAACGCCAGATCGCGCGGCGGCACCAGCCCGAGCGTCAGTTCGCCGGCGTGGAGCGACAGCGCGACCTTGGGGTGCCGCGCCTTGAGGAACGCGATCATCCGCATGTGGAGATCATAGTCCCGCACCGCGATCGGATCATGCTCGGGCGCGGCGATGTTGACGCCGACGAAGCGCGGATCGGCCTCGGCGAGCGCGAAGCCGAACGCGAGTTGCGCAAACGTTCCTGCCGGCGCAATCGTGCGGATCGCAGTGTAGAGATAGCGCATCTCGACCGCGCAGGCGGGCTTGGGCTTGGCCGTATCGCAAGCGTCGATCTTCGCCGATTCCGCCTCGTAGCGATCATAATCGGCCCGCGCGCGCGCCACCGCATCGGGCAGCAGCGGCGCGAGTTTCGTGGAAAGCACCGCGAAGTCGGTCGGGTCGATGTCCTTCACCGCCGCGATCAGCCCGCGCGCCTGATGCGCGCCGCTGCCGAGCTCGACATAGGAGACGCGGTCCGCCGCCGCCTGTTCGCGGGTCAGCGCGAGTTCTTTCGCCTCGTTGCCGAACGATGCGGTGCCGAACGCATCGAAGGTGGCGAAGAAGCGGTCGTAACCCGAGAGCGTCGGCTGGTTGACGCCCGTCTCGAACCCGCGCGTCGAGAGCGCATCGAGCATGCGGCTGTACAATGCGTAATTCTGCTCCAATCCCGCCGCTGGCACGCGATTGGGTTTGTCGCAGGGTGGCGGCACGATGCTGGCTGTGTCGGTGGCGATGCACAGCCCGCCCGTAGCCGCCCAGCGCAGCCAGTCTTCGGCATAGATCGAGCCGCCGCCGTGATTGTGCAGGTCGCCGCCCTTGGGCATCGTCTGGAGGAACACGCGCAACCGGGGCGGGCTGTCCGCGATCGCGTCGAGCCGCGCGGCGGTGCGCGCTTCGTCGGACAGCGGCTTTACCTCGCGCGCGGTCGCCGCGCCGCTCGCCAGCAACAGCGCGATGATGAGTGCGACCGAACGCATGCTTTTCCCCCGGATAACCCCGTGGGCGGCGCTAGGCGATCAGGGGTGCTTCGCCAAATGCAATGAAAAGCACGATCCGTTGCGCAAATGCGCGCGGGCGAGTGCGCGCATTTTTCGATGCGATCGTGCCGATAACGGCAATGGACGCTTGCACCCACGCGCTTACTAGGTCCGCAATCGCCAAAAATCGGGTTGCGCCTTGAGAGTTCCCTGCCCTCTTCGAAAAAAGATCGTGCGTTGACGCTGTCGCGGCCCTCGGTCGGCGGCGCGCTGTTGCTGCTCAGTACCGCCGTCGTGGCACTCGCAGCGGCGACGCATTCGGACGGCGTGCGCGCGCAAGCCGTGCAACCGGCGGTCGTGCATGTCGAAAGCGGCCCGCCCGAGCTGCTCGAACACTATTGCGCGCGCTGCCACAATGACGACGACAAGGTCGCCAACCTCTCGATCGCCGATCTGCGCGACAATGATCTGCTGATCGGCAAGCACGCCGACGAATGGGAGAAGATCCTCCGCCGCACCAGCCTTGACGAGATGCCGCCGCGTAACAAGCCGCAGCCCGATCCGGCGATGCGGGCGGCGTTCATCCAGTGGCTCAAGGGGTCGCTCGACGCTTATGCCACCGCGCATCCCGATCCCGGCCGCGCGACCATCCGCCGGCTCAACCGGGTCGAATATGCTAACGCCGTGCGCGATCTGCTCGCGCTCGATACCGATGTCAGCCGCGATCTGCCGCAGGACAATTCGGGCTATGGCTTCGACAACATCGCCGACGTGCTGACCGTCTCGCCGACGCTGATGGACCGCTATGTCAACGTCGCCAGCAAGGTCGCGCGGATGGCCACGGGCATGAGTTCGCCGCGCGCGTTCGTCACCAGCTACGAACTGCCCAAGGACGGCTCGGTGCTCAATTCGGGCCGGCCCGCGTACAACGAACGCGCCGGCGACGCGCTGCCGCTCGGCTCGCGCGGCGGCGGTGCGTTTCCCTATTACGCCCGCCACGCCGGCGTCTACGAGGTGAGCGGCTGGCTCAACTCCAACACCAACAACGAAAGCGACCGGCTCAAGGAGGACAAGGTCAGCGTGCGCGTGCCGCTTAAGGCGGGCGCGCATACCATCGGCATGACCTTCCACCGCACGCTCGCGCCCGACGAGAGCGTGCAGACGCTGCGCAACGATCTCGACAAGGTGCCGCTGCCGGTCGACGCGCCAAAGCCGCTGCCGCTCGACGTTCTGGTCGATGGCGTTCGGGTGAAGCAGATCAGCGTGCCGTCCTACCGGCTGTCACCGCGCTATTCGCAGCAGAATTTCCCGCGCGACGTGCTCCAGATCGACGTCGCCGGCCCGTATGACGCCAGCGCCAAGGACGACACGCCGAGCCGCAAGCGCATCTTCCTGTGCCGCCCGCGCGCCGCCTCGGCGGAGACGGCGTGCGCGCGGAAAATCATCACCGCGCTCGCGCACCGCGCCTATCGCCGCCCGGTCAGCGAGGCCGATGTCGCACCGTTGATGAAGCTCTATGCGAGCGAGCGCGCCGCGTCCGATTTCGATCACGGCGTCGCAGCGGCGGTGGAAGGCGTGCTGGTCGCGCCGCAATTCCTGTTCCTGGTCGAGAGCGATCCCGCCGGCAGCGCGCCGGGCAGCGTCCACCGCGTCAGCGATCTCGACCTCGCCTCGCGGCTGTCGTTCTTCCTGTGGAGCAGCATTCCCGACGACACGCTGCTGAAGGCGGCCGAACAGGGTAAACTCGCCACGCCCGGCGCGATCGAGGCACAGGTGACGCGGATGCTCGCCGATCCGCGCGCCGACGCGCTGACCAAGAATTTCGCCGGCCAATGGCTGTATCTGCGCAACCTCGACCAGCAGCGCCCCGACATCACCGTCTATCCGGCGTTCGACGCGCGGCTGCGCACGGCGATGGCGCGCGAGACCGAGATGTTCTTCGGCTATGTGCTGCACAACAACCGCAGCCTGCTCGATTTCATCGCGGCGGATTACACCTTCCTCAACCAGCGGCTCGCCGCGCATTACGGCATCGCCGGCGTCAGCGGCACTGCGTTCCGCAAGGTGGCGCTCGATCCGGCGTGGCATCGCGGCGGGCTGCTCGGGCAGGCGAGCATCCTCACCGTCACGTCCTATGGCAACCACACGTCGGTGGTGAAGCGCGGCAAATGGGTGCTGGAAAACATCCTCGCCGCCGCGCCGCCGCCACCGCCGCCCGACGTGCCCGCGCTTCAAGAAACGCATGACGGCCGCAAGCTGACCGCGCGCGAGCAGTTGGAGATGCACCGCGCCAACCCGGCCTGCGCCTCGTGCCACGTCAAGATGGACCCGATCGGCTTCGCGCTCGAGAATTTCGACGCGGTCGGCGGCTGGCGCAAGCAGGATGCCGGGCAGATCATCGATGCGGCGGCGGTGCTGCCCGACGGTACGAAGTTCTCCGGGTTCGACGGGCTTCAGACAATCCTGCTCGCCCGCAAGGACGAGTTCGCCGGCGCCTTCACCCGTCGCCTGCTCACCTACGCGCTCGCACGCGGGCTGATCGCGCAGGACATGCCGACCGTGCGCAAAATCGCCGCGAGCGCGGCCGGCGACGACTACCGCATCCAGACGATCATCAAGGGCATCGCGACGAGCGCGCCGTTCACGCTGAGAAAGACGCCGGCGAAATGACGCGCCGCCCTGCCCCGACCACCCGTTCCCCCGCGAAAGCGGGGGTCCAGAGCCACGCAGCGCCGCGCCTGCGGCTCTGGGCTCCCGCTTTCGCGGGAGAACCGCAAGGACCGACACCATGATCCTCCCGCGCCCCGCGATCAGCCGCCGCACGATGCTGCGCGGCGCCGGCACGATGCTGGCGCTGCCGTTCCTCGAAGCGATGATGCCGAGCGCCCGCGCCGCCGATCTCGCGGCGCGGCCCAAGCGGTTGCAAGTGTTCTATTCGCCCAACGGCATGATGATGGACGCCTTCCGCCCGACCACGCAGGGCAAGGGCTTCGTGCTGCCGCCGACGCTGGAGCCGCTCGCGCCGCACCGCGCGGCAGTAAGCGTGTTCAGCGGGCTTGGTCATCCGCAGGCGGCGGCGATGGGCGATATCGCCGCCGGGCATGGCCGCTCCTGCCCCGCCTTCCTCACCGGCACGCACGTGAAGCAGACCGAGGGCACCGATATCCGCTGCGCGGTGTCGATCGATCAGGTCTATGCGCAGCATCTCGGCGACGCGACGATGCTCAGTTCGCTCGAACTCGGCATCGATCCGGCCAGCCTGCTCGGCAGTTGCGACATCGGCTATAGCTGCGCCTACACCAACGGCATTTCGTGGATGAACCCGAACGTGCCGCTGCCCGTCACCGCCAACCCGCGCGACGTGTTCGAGCGGCTGTTCGGCGATGGCGACGCGCTCGACGCGCAGAGCCGGCTCGCGCAGGCGCGCCGCCAGACCAGCATCCTCGATTTCGTCCGCGACGATACGCTGCGCCTGTCCGGCCGCCTCGGCGTGGAGGATCGCCGCAAGCTCGATGAATATCTCGAGGCGACCCGCGATATCGAGAAGCGCATCCAGCGCGCCGCCGCCTCGGGCGCGACCAGCCAGGCGACCGACATGGAGCGGCCTGCGGGCATCCCCGAGTCTTTCGACGAGCATGTCCGCATGATGATCGACTTGCAGGTGCTGGCGATGCAGGCCGACATCACCCGCGTCGGCAGCTTCATGATCGGCCGCGAACTGAGCAACCGCACCTATCCCGAAATCGGCGTGCCGGATTCGCACCACATGCTCAGCCACCACGGCAATAATCCCGAGAAGATCGCGAAGCTGGCCAAGATCAACCGCCACCACATGGAATATTTTGCCTATTATCTCGACCGGATGAAGGCGGTGAAGGACGGCGACGGCAGCTTGCTCGATCGCACGATGGTGATCCGCGGCTCGGCGTTCGGCGATTCCAACCAGCACGATCACATGGACCTGCCGGTGATCGTCGCGGGCGGGCTGGTGCCGGGCGACCGCAGCATCGCGGTGCCAAAGGGCACGACCATGTCGAACCTGCTGCTCGCCGCGCTGAACGTGCTCGACGTGCCGACCAAATCCTTCGGTGACAGCAACGCGCCGCTCGCGGAGCTGGTGCGTGCCTGATCGCGCGCGGATTGCCTTGGCGCTGGCCGCAGTCGCGCTGTGGAGCGGCGCCGCGCAGGCGCGCAAGCCGGTCGATGCCGGCGCGCTGGTCCGTGCGATCACCGCCGACGATCTCGCCGCGACGCAAGCCGCGCTCGCCGCGCAGGCCGATCCCAACGCACCGCTTGATTACAGCGCGACCCCGCTCGCGCTCGCGGTAAACACGCAAGACCCGGCGCTGGTCGCGGCGCTGCTCGCCGCGCACGCCAAACCCAATACCGCCGACGCGGACGGCGTCACGCCGCTCGCGCTCGCCTGCGAACTCGGCAATGCCGCGATCGTCTCGCACCTGCTCGACGCGCATGCCGATGTCCGAGCCGCCGCGCCCGATGGTACCAGGCCGCTCGCGATCTGCGCACGCTTCGGGCCGGCGGACGCGGTGGCGCGGATGCTCGCGGCCGGCGCCGCGCCCGATACGCCAGACGCGCGCGGCCAGACGCCGCTGATGTGGGCGGCCTCGGTCGGCCGCACCGAGGCGATCGCCGCGCTGCTCAAGGCCGGCGCGGACGCGAACCGTATCTCCAAGGGCGACTTCACGCCGCTGTTCTTCGCGATCAAAAGCGGCATCCCCGCAGCCACAGCCGCGCTGCTCGCCGCCGGCGCGAAGGCCGACTATCGCGGCCCGGAGAACACCAGCGCGCTGCAACTCGCCTTGTACCAGCACAGTTACGGCGCCGCCGCGCTGCTGGTGCCCTATGGCTTCGATCTCGCCGCGCGCGACCGCGAGGGCAAGACCCCGCTCGACGCCGCCGCCGAAGGTGGCGACGCGACGCTGGTCAAGCTGCTGCTCGCGCGCGGCGCCGACGCCAATGCGCTGAGCGGGCCATCCACGATCAAATGGGTGACCGAGGCCAATTTCGGTCAGCCACCGCCGCCCGTCCCGCCGACGCCGCCGCTGCTCTGGGCGGCGCAATCGGGCCATGCCGAGGCGATGGCGGCACTGCTCGCCGGCGGCGCCGACCCGCATTTCGTGGCGGCGGACGGCACCAATGTCGTGCTGGCGGCGGCGAAGGGCGGCAGCGACGCCGCGCTCCGGCTCGCGTTGCAGGTCGCCCCCAACGTCGATGTCGCCAATGCCAATGGCTTTACCGCGCTCCACATCCTCGTCGGCGGTCGGCCCTTCCCGGAGCTGGCAGCGATGCTCCGCACGCTCGCCGCGCACAGCGCGCGCACCGATCTCAAGAGCAAATACGGCACCGCCGCCGAGATCGCCGCCAAGGGGCTCAACGAAGTAAAGGCGATTTTCGTCGAAACCTTTCCCGATGGGGCTGGCGCGAAGCCGGTAAATCGGGGAGGACAGCAATTGGCCGCGCGGCCGTGATTCACGTTAAATCGAGAGCGAGACCGTTCATGATCGTAGCACCAGCTTTCAAGACCCTCCGCGTCGCGGCGCTCGCCGTGATCCTGTCGTCGCCGGTGATGGCCGCAGCCCCCGCGCCGCAGGACGTGATCAACGCGCGCGTCGCCGGTTTCAAGAAGATGGGCGGCGCGATGAAGGCGATCGGCGAGCAGCTCAAAAGCGGTGCGCTCGACAAGGCGAAGACGCTCGCCGCCGCGCAGACCATCGCGGCCACCGCCAAGGGCCAGGGCAAGCTGTTCCCAGCCGGCACCGGCCCGGCCGCCGGCATCAAGACCGACGCCCTCCCCGCGATCTGGACCGACCGCGCCACGTTCGATGCGGCTATGGCCAAGCTCGTCGGCGAATCGGGCAAGCTGGTGACGGTCGCCGGCACCGGCGACGCCGCCGCGATCGGTGCGCAGATGAAGGCGGTCGGCGGCACCTGCGGCGCCTGCCATCGCCAGTTCCGCTCGGATACCTGATCCCGCCGCATGTCATCTGACACCACCACCACGCGCGTATGGGATCTGCCGGTTCGGCTGTTCCACTGGCTGCTCGTCGCCCTGCTCGGCTTTTCGTGGTGGAGCGGCGAGAATCACGAGATGGATTGGCACCGGCTGTCCGGCTACGCGATCCTCGCGCTGCTGGTGTTCCGCCTCTACTGGGGTTTCGCCGGCAGCCGCACCGCCCGCTTCACGCAGTTCGTGCGCGGCCCGCGCGCGGCGCTCTCCTATCTGCGCACGCTCGGCAAGCGGCCCTATCAGGCAGCGGATGGGCACAACCCGGTCGGCGGGTGGAGCGTCGTGCTGATGCTCGCCACGCTCGTGGTGATGGTGACAGCGGGGCTGTTCTCAGTCGATGTCGATGGGCTCGAATCGGGGCCGCTCGCCGATTACGTCAGCTTTGATACCGGCCGCGTCGCGGCGGGCGTGCATCACCTCGTCTTCAACGTGCTGCTCGCGCTCGTCGCGCTGCATGTGCTGGCGGTACTGTTCTACCTGATCGGGCTGCGCCACAATCTCATCGCACCGATGATTCACGGCCGCCGCAAGGCCGGCGCGGAAGCCATCGCGGCGCGCCTCGGCGCGTCGCCGTGGAAGGCGGCGATCGGCCTGGTCCTCGCGATCGGCTTTGCCTATGCGGTGTCGAAGGGCTTCCGCTTCTAAGCGCAGCGGCGATGGCGGACGATGCGTTCACGCTGCACGGCGCTTTGCCACTGTACGAGCAGGTCTCGATTCTCGATGCGCGGCGGCATGGCGATTGCGCGCTGCTGCCCGCCGACGCGCCCTATCGCTTCGCCAGCGCCGCGCCGCTGATCGCGGTGACGATCGACGAGTTCGACCGCGCCGCGCTCGATTACCCGATCCTCTTCTTCGCGGCAGAGCGCGAGGCGGTGATCGTCACCGGCCTCACCGCCGATCGCAACCTGTTCGTCGCCCCGGACGGCAGCTACGCGCCCGGCGCCTATGTGCCGGCCTACCTGCGCCGGCACCCGTTCACGCTGGCGCGCCGCGAGGAGACGGGCGGCAACGTCATCTGCATCGACGAGTCATCGGAGCGGCTGGTCCCGGTCGGTACGCCCGGCGCGGTGGCGCTGTTCGACCACGGCCGCCCCAGCGACCTGGTGCGTGAGGCGATCGGTATCTGCAACGCGGTCGATGCCGCCGAGGCGCGTACCCGCGCCTTTGTCGCGATGCTCGACGATCTCGAACTGCTCGAACCGCGTCAGGCGTATCACAGTCCGCCCGGCGGCGCGCGCACTTTGGTGGTGGAATATGATGGCGTATCGCGCACCAAACTCGACGCGCTGGAACCCGCTGCGTTCGCGCGGCTACGCGCGGGCGGCGCGCTCGCGGCGATCCACGCACACCTGCTGTCGGCGGGAAATTGGGAGGTGCTGCCGCTCTGGGCGGCTGGTTAACCTTCCCCGTTCAGCCGGTATACGCCTTCACCAGCCGGTACAGGAACACGCGCCCGTCCATCAGCGACTTCACCCGAATCCGCTCGTTGAGGCCATGCACCCCCTGTCCGTCCGGGTCCGAGAACAGCCCCGACACGCCATAGGTCGGAATGCCCGCCGCATTGGTGAAGCGGCCGTCGGTCGCGCCGGTCGACAGGCGCGGGATCACCGGCACGCCCGGCCACATCTCCTTGGTGAGCGCCTCGATCGGACCCATGATCTGCGGCGTCAGCGGCGGCGCGGAGGATTTCGGCTGGGGCGGATCAGCGAGCGCAACCGTCACCTTGGGGTTGGCCGCGACCTTGGTCAGCGTGGCGAGGATCGCATCGACGCTCTCGCCCGGAATGATCCGGCAATTGACGTTGGCGCTCACCGATTGCGGCTGCGCGTTGGTGGCGTGCCCGCCCGAGATCATCGTCGGGATGCAGGTGGTGCGCAACGTCGCGTTCCAACTCGGGTTCTCGGCGGACACCGCTGCATAATCGGCAGGCGTGGCCTTGCCCGCGCCGATCGCCGCCATCGCGGCTTGCGTCTTGGGATAGAGCGGCGCCGACGCGCCGAAATACGCCCTGGCGGCGGGCGTCAGATCGACCGGGAAGTCATAGCCGTTGATCCGCGCCAGCGCCTCGGACATCCAGCCGATCGCGTTGATATGCGGCGCCTGGCGCGAGCTGTGGCCGCCCGGCGCGGTCGCGGTGAAGGTGAAGTCCTGATAGACCTTCTCGCCCGCCTGCACGCCCTGGCTGACCGGCTTGCCCGCCGCGTCGAGCGACCCGCCGCCGCCCTCGTTGAGCGCCCAGCCTGCCTGCAACGTCTCGGGCCGGTTCTTGAGCAGCCACGACACGCCGTTGAGCGCCTTCTCCGTTTCCTCGCCGCAAGTCAGCGCAAGCTTGATCGTGCGCTTGGGTGTGTAGCCCTCCTGCCGGAAGCGCACCATCGCATCGGTGAACGCCGCCGCCATCGCCTTGTCGTCCGAAGTGCCGCGCCCATAGAAATAGCCGTTCTCCTCGATCAAGGTGAACGGATCGCGCGTCCAGTCGCTGCGCTTGGCGGCGACCACGTCGATGTGGGCGAGCAGCAACAGCGCCGGCAGCTTGGCATCGCTGCCGCGCAGGATCGCGGCGAGATTGCCTTCCTTGGGGTGCGCCGGATCGACGATCACCTGAACGTCGGCGGCCGGATAGCCCGCCGCTTTCAGATGCGCGCCCATCCGCTCGGCGGCGAGCGTGCAACTCCCGTCGGGCCAGCTCGAATCGGTTTCGACCAGCTCCTTGTAGAGCGCGCGGAACGCCGGCTCGCCGCCGCGCGGATCGGCTGGCGCGGCGAGGAGCGGCGCGGTGCCGGCGAGCAGGGCGGTGAGCGCGACGAGACTGGAGCGGCGAGCTGTCTTCATGGCGATCCCTTTTCCCTCTGACCGTGCCAGTCTGGCCGAGCGCCAGCGCTTCGACAAGGGCGTTCGTTTCGCTACTGCTTCGCAATGGCTTTGCCGCTATGCAGGCCGGCATGTTGCTTCACATCCCCGCCCTGTTCACACCCGCCGAGGTCCGCGATGCGCGCACGGCGCTGGAGGCGGCCGACTGGCAGGACGGTCGCGCCACCGCCGGACACCGCGCGGCGCTGGTCAAGCGCAACCTGCAACTGCCGCTCGACCACCCCGTCACCCGTCAGCTCGGCGCGCGCATCCTCGATCGGCTTGGCACCACGCCGCTGTTCATCGCCGCGACGCTGCCGCTGCGCGTGTTGCCACCGCGCTTCAACCGCTACGAGGGCGGCGGCGAATATGGCGCGCATGTGGATAACGCGATCTTCCCGCTGCCCGGCTCCGCCGAGCGTGTGCGCAGCGACATCTCCAGCACGCTCTTCTTCAGCGACCCGCAAGAGTATGACGGCGGCGAGCTGGTCATCGAAGATACGTTCGGCGACCGCCGCGTGAAGCTCGCCGCCGGCGACATGATCGTCTATCCCGGCACCAGCTTGCATCACGTTACGCCGGTAACGCGCGGCACGCGCTATGCCGCGTTCTTCTGGACGCAGAGCCTGGTCCGCGCCGACGAGCAGCGCCGGCTGCTGTTCGATCTCGACACAGCCATCCAGTCGCTCGGCGCCGACCATCCCGAGCATGGCGCGATCGACACGCTGACCGGGGTCTATCACAATCTGATGCGGCAATGGTCGGAGACGTGACCCCGCTGCCGCCGCTGACGGCGATCCCGCCCGACCTCCAGACGCTCGCCGATTACGAGCGGCTGGCCGAGCGCCACATGCCCGCCGCGTCCTGGGCGCATATCCAGTCGGGCAGCGCCACGACGCTGGCGCGCAACCGCACGGCGTTCGACGGACACCCGCTGTTGCCGCGTATGCTCGCCGATCTGCGCGGCGGCCACACCCGGCTGAGCTTGTTGGGGCGCGTGCATCACGCACCGATCCTGTTCGCGCCGGTCGCCTATCACCGGCTCGCCCACCCCGAAGGCGAACTCGCTTGCGTGCGCGCGAGCGTCGCGATGGGAGTCGGCATGGTCGTCAGCACGCTGTCGAGCGTGCCGCTGGAGGCGATTGCCGAGGCCGCACGCGATGCCGCGCGCACGCTCGGCGTCGCGCCGGCCCCTTTGTGGTTCCAGCTCTATCTTCAGGAGGACCGCGCGGTCTCCGCCGAACTGGTCGCGCGCGCGGAGGCGGCCGGATACGAGGCGATCGTGCTGACGGTCGATGCGTCGATCAAGACCTCAGGCTTCACGCTCCCGCCCGGCGTCACCGCCGCGAACCTGCCGGGCGGCGCCGATCGCCGCCAGACCAGCGCGCCGGGCGGCCGCATCCTGTTCGGCACCCCGCTCGCTGATGGCGCGCCGACGTGGGACGATGTCGCGTGGCTGCGCGCCAGCACGCGGTTGCCGATCATCCTCAAGGGCCTGCTCGCCGCCGAAGATGCGCGCGTCGCCATCGCGCACGGCATGGATGCGATCATCGTCTCGAACCACGGCGGGCGCACGCTCGACGGCGCACCCTCTGCGGTCGATGTCCTGCCGGCGATGGTGGACGCGGTCGCCGGCGCAGTGCCGCTGCTGATCGACGGCGGCGTGCGGACCGGCACCGATATCGTCAAGGCGCTCGCGCTCGGCGGGGCGGCGGTGCTGGTCGGCCGCCCGCAACTGCATGGCCTCGCCGTGGCGGGCATGGCCGGTGTGGCGCATGTCGCACACATCCTGCGCGCCGAGCTTGAGCTGGCGATGGCGCAACTCGGCTGCCCGACGCTCGATCGCATCGGCCCAGCCTGCCTGTTCACCCGCGCTTCATAGCGCTTCCGTCATACCTGTTGCGCCGCAGCAACAGCTTGCGACTTTCCGCAATGGGGGGTGGATCGTCCGCGTCGGATGATAGTTACGCACCCGCTGAATATAAAAACACCAAAGGAACTACGTATGCGTAAAGCTTTCCTCTCCGCCGTCGCCCTCGGCCTCGCCACGTTCGGCGCACAGGCCGCGACCGCCCAGGACACGACCGTGACGGACACCGCCACGCAGGACACCAGCAGCGACGGCGCGTCGACGTTCCGCGGCTTCCGCATCGAAGGCAATGCCGGCGGTGACCGCTTCCAGTCGCAGGGCCGCCACCGCGACAAGTTCGGCTACGGCGCGACCGTCGGCTTCGACGGCGTGATCGGCGACAAGATCGTGGTCGGCCCGGAAGCGTCCTACTGGCGCGCCAATGACTGGAGCGAGATCTGCGGTGGCGGTGCGCGCGGCGGCACCATCTGCCAGAAGTCGTTCGAGGAATGGGGCGCAGGCGTGCGCGCCGGCTATCTCGTGACGCCGACGTTCCTGGTCTACGGCAAGGGCGGCTACGTCAACAACGAGCAGCGCAAGAGCTTCAGCGCTCCGGCCGGCCAGACCAGCTTCTACGATCACTACAGCACCGACGGCTATCAGGTCGGCGGCGGCGTCGAGTACTCGCTCGGCAAGGACGTGATGAAGATGCCGCTGTTCGTCGGCGCGCAGTACGTCTTCTCGCAGTACAACGACCACACCTCGCGTCAGCGCGTGATGGGCACCATCGGCTTCCACTTCAAGTAAGCACACCGCTTCTTGGGAAGTACGGAAAGGGCGGCTCGCAAGGGCCGCCCTTTTTCGTTGCGGGAGGAGCGCGCGCACTGGCGACCGTGACGGACACAGGCGCCCCGGACGTGCGGAGACGTTGCTGAACAGCGATACCGTAGAGGAGAGAAGCTGCCGAAGAGAGTCGGCAAAGCCGGGCTTCTCAAGCCGGCATCAGACACCCCGAGATGAAGGGGTGGTGGACAGGGCTGCTGCTGGAATATTCATGGTAACGCCCCTGATTTACGCCGTTTCTGATGCTTTTGATTTTTGGGATGCCCCCAGCGATGCCCCCGGCTGTAGAGCAGTTGCGCGCTCAGGCAGCGTTGCCGAGGCGACTGTCGACCCACTCCTCGACGTCGGCCTGCCACCAGCCGATCGCCCGCTTGGTAAGCTGGTGTTGGCGCGGGAAATCCGCTCGATCTATTAGTCGGTAGATCGTGGCGCGGCTCAGGCCCGTCGTTGCGACGACATCGTTGATCCGCAGAAAGCGGCCGCGCTCCAGCACGGAGCCCCTGCTCTTCCGCTGCTCCGTCGTCAGCGAATGCAAAGCGCTCACTGGCTTGCCCTCCCCGCGCTTATCTTCTTCACCGGCACCGTCGTGTTTTTGCGCATAGGTCATCACGAGATCACCCCGAGCAGTCGCACCGCGCGACCGATCTCGTCGGTGCGCACCGCACTGTCCTTTGCCGTTGCCGACATGCTGATACGCGACCGCAATTTGCCCGGGAGCTTGTTCCAATGGCGGCGACAGAACGGTGTGTTGCGATCGACCTGGGCCGAGCAACTCAGCGCGGCGCAGGATCTTCCCTGCCCGGTCATGTGCCCTGCCCTGCGACTGGCGCGGCGCTGGCGGGGATCGCGTCCGCCTGGTCGTCGGAAGGGGGCAACAGGCGCAACTGGACTCCTTCGTTCGGATGCGCGCGATCAAGCGCCCGGCATTTCGGGCATGTGCAGGGATAGTGCTGCGCGAAAGCGGCATCGACGATGTCGGCGAGACGCACCATCAACGACGCTCCGCCGGGCGCGCAGCCCGCCATACGTCGAACGCGGCCGCATGCTCGGGGCACAGATCCTTATCCGCTGCCGGCGATGTGCTGCATGTCCGGCAGATCGGCGCGTCACACGTCCCGCTACGTCTGGTGAGCACCTTCCAATCGCACAGGCGATTTGCCACTCGGCCGCATGCGCACCGCTGCCGGCGTCGCGACGAGCAGACGATCGCGTGCCCCCCGCCAGGCAGGGTGACGTGCTCGCAGGGCATCAGCGCACGACCTCGTATTCTCGGATGTCAGCGGGGATGCCCCGGATCGTCCAGCAGCAGCCTTGCTTCCCGTCAGCGGGCCACTGGCGACGGCTGCCGTTGGCGAGCAGCACGTCGACGCGCTTGCCTGCGGCCTCGGCCGGGCAATATCCGGGGTTCGCCGGCATCAGTGCAGCGCGCCATCAAAAGGGAGCGCGGGCTGAAGTCCTGCGGCCGGATCGATGACTCGCGCGTGGAGAACTTCGACCTTGCCGCGGCCCTCTGACAACTGCTCGATCGCGAGGCTCTTCGCCTCATCGGCGTTACGAGCGGTCACGGTCAGCGTGGCGCTCTCCTCGCTGGTGACCTCATAGTCGATCGATACGCGCACCTCGCGCGGTTCGGCATCGGGACCGAACCGACACCAGTCCGGGTCGAGCCAGCGCCGCACGGCCTCGCGGCTTGCCGGAAACGGCATCGCGGCGATTTCTTGGATGGTCGGCTGCATCACGACAGCCCCAGTGCTTGCTTGTACGTTTCGAGCAGCATGTCCGCCTCGTCGCGGTGGTGCTTCTCCATCTTGCGCAGGCGGACGATCGTGCGGATCGTCTTGACGTCGAAACCGGTCGATTTGGCCTCGCCGTAGACGTCCTTGATGTCGTCGGAGATGCCCCTTTTCTCTTCCTCGAGGCGCTCGATACGCTCGATCAGCAGGCGCAGCTGGTCGGCGGAGATGTTGTCGCTCATGCGCCAATTCCTCCTGGAATGAGGGCGGCCACGTCGCTGACGCGCATGCCGCGGTGGAAGGCAGAGTCGGGCGCATCGGCGCCGAGATCCTCGATCGCGCACTGGAGCTCGATCAGGTCGAGACTGTCCGCACCGAGATCATCGATCAGCTTCCTGTCCGGCTCGATGCGATGGCTGATGCCTGCGCCCAGCGTCTGGACGATCAGATGTCGAGCGCGAGCGAGGGGATCGTTGCTCACAGGCCGAACAGCGCGCGCAGCGCCGCCTCCAGATTGCCCGATGCGGCCACCAACAGGAACCCGATCGCCATCCCGCCGGAGAAGAGCAGCGCGCCGCGCGCCGCAGGATTGAGCGGGCGCCGGGCGCCGGGGCAATCGGGGCAGCGGCAATCCTGCCGATGGATGAACTGCGCCGGCACGGGCCGGTCGATCGAAACGGGATCAGACTTCATCGGGAAAACTCCCTCATGATGACGACAAAAGCGGTGACGGCGACCAACAGGGCGACCGCGAGGGTCACCAGCGCCGGGGCGGGATGGCGGGTCAGGGCGAAGGCCACAGCGACGCCGGCGACGACGATCGCGACGTCGATCGCGATGCGCGCGCGCCGAACGGCCTGCGGCGACGGAGGCGGCAGATCGTTCACGCAGTCGCGCTCCGGGTTGGCGGAGTAGCGCAGGCGGAACAGAGACCGTCCTCGACCCAAAAGCACGGACCGAACACGGTTCCCCTGAAGCAGGGATCATGGTCGCTGCAGGCGCAGATGCGACAAAGGTGTGGCGGCGCGAAGTCCGCACCGAGCTTGATCCGCTGGAGCGCGGCGAGCACCTCGATGTCGAAGGGATAGACGTTGTTGAAGACCACCACCGTCGCGAAGCTCGCCGGCGCAGCGTCCGCCTCGATCAATTCGATCAGCTCGACGCGGGCGTGCTCGGCCAAGCGCGGTACGGTGGCAATGCGCGCTGCGACGTCGGCGACCGACAGACGAGCCGCGCAACGGCGCATCTTCAGATAAGCGCCAGGGGTCGGCGGCGGCATCAGCGCAAAACCTCGAAGATCACGGCGGGCGCCGCGGCGAGCTGCACGGCGCGGTCGAGCTCCATGTCGGCGGCAGCGAGATGCTCGCGGGCTCGCACGATGTTGCGCTTCGCGGCGTCGTCGCCGAGCCGGTCCTCGATGTCGCGCAGGTGGAGTTGTAAGCGATCGATCGCGGTGCGCGCCTTGTAGAGATCGGGACGGCAGGACATGCGGCAGACTTCCGGGCAGCAGTTTTCCGTCCCGGCGATCGACAGATCATCGGGCGGCTTAGGTTCGGACGGGATCGGAGGCGTGTCCCGCTTACGGCGGCTGTTGGTGGCACTTTTCAAGGGCGACGCGAACGACGTGGATCGCCTGCGATTGGGCGGCGACCGACTCTTCCGTTTCCCGCAGCGCTGCGCGGAGATCCTGATCGGTTGCGTCCGGCTGCGAAGCGAGGAACAGCGCGAGGTGCGCGTCGCCATCCTCCTTGAGCACGTCCTTGGTAGCGCGGCCGATCGCGACGGCGTCGACATAGATCTCGGCGCGCGCCTGGGCGACGAGCGCGCCATAGGCGGCGAACAACGGAGTGGTGCCGTCGAAGGCGAGATGCTCGACGTCGAGCTTGAGCATGTCCTGCACGGTGAGGCGTTGGGGTCGGTCGGGATCGCTCGCCTCGCGCAGATACGCCTCGGCGCGGCCAGTGATGGCGGCACAGCGCGCGGGCGTGAGATCGCCTAGAGCATAAATCGATCTGATTGAATCGTGGGCGATTCCCAAATCGGTTGCGATCTGATTCAGTACGGCCTTCGAGCAAGGAGGTTGATACATGCCCAGGGCGCTGTCGGTTGATCTACGCAAGCGGGTAATCGCGGCGATCGAGGCTGGCGCGTCGTGCCGGCAGGCTGCGAAGCGGTTCGGCATCAGCGCATCAAGCGCGATCCGATGGCATGCGCTTTCGAAAGGCAGAGATGACGTCACCCCGCAGCGGCAAGGTGGCGACCGCCGGTCGAAACGGATCGAGGGGCATGCTGATACGATCCTGGGAGAACTGGCCAGGATACCGGACATCACGCTTGCGGATCTGCGGAGCGCGCTTGCCGGGCAAGGGATCGCGGTGAGCGTGGCAGGCCTGTGGCGCTTTTTCGAGCGGCGGCAGA
>NZ_SGIS01000129.1 GCF_004208535.1 Sphingomonas populi | reverse complement strand
GCCAGAACGGTTGATGACCTCTGGCGCATTATCGGCCAATCTATCGACGAATTCACCCCCGCAGAGTGCAAAAACTACTTCGCTCACTGCGGATATGATGCTTTTTGATCGAAAAATGCTCTAGCGCTCCGACACTGAATCGCCGAATACTGCAGCAGCGGGAAATGTCCATGTCTCATGAATGTGAACCTGACGCCCAATCCTGATAACTGTTCCACTGAGGTGGCTTCCTTGTTTGAGCGTTAGCGCTTCATTCTAGCACATTCGATGCCGTCGGGGGGGCATCCACCCCAACACGTGTGAAGAAAAGAATTTATGGGGGTGATGAGCGTCGGGTATGTTTCTAATATCGTTAGCAGTTACCGTTACTTAGCGTGCTTCTGACGTGGGGGGCGCTTCTAAACCATTCCCCATAGCGCCGCCTTAAACCGAAAAGGGGCTTTTACCTGACCCCAAAATATCTTACTTTAACGACTGCCATCGTTAGAATGGCAGCAAAGGAGAGTGTAATGGAGGCGTCGGTCATTTTGCTGTGACACATAGGGCAATTTACTGCGACGGGGGTCGAGTTAGCGATCCTCATTCGCGGCGCAGAGATCATCCTCCTGCCCTGAACTGATACCGTACATGTTTCCCAGTCTTTTCGCGCTGTTGCCTTACCGATTAAATGCTTGAGGTGCGCAACGGGCGCGTCATCTGGCAATGATTTGGCGGCGATATAACTATAAGCTCATCCGCCGCCAAAGCGATGATCTCATACTGGAATTAATTTCAATATCATTATAGAATATTTTAGAAAGAGCGGGCCATGAGATTTATACGAAATTTTTCTATGCATAAATATTTTGGGGATGCTCGATGCATCTTGATGGCGGTAATACCGATATTCTGTTTTTGTTTTATATTTTGGTCCATCGGCCTTCTATGAACTACGCGCAACCGATGTGAGCGACCCACGTCGTCGTGATCGCCGATAATCCGCGAGAAGCTGCTGGTTGGCCAGCGGTGCGGAGAGTAAAGAATGGGTACGAACGAATTTGAAGGTCCTTCAAACGGTAATTTGAGCTTTGCGACGCACAGTGCGGTGCCTCGTTTTGCAGATCCGGCGCCGTGAACCGCGCCGGGTCTACCGAAGGCGTTGGGTTGTGAGTCACGCTGCCATATCCATGTTGTCTGCGGCAGCATAATATTGATCTTCGGCTTCGGCAGGCGGCATGTTGGTGCGGCGTTCGCCGTCGCACCGAGCACGGCGGGCAACTGGTATCGGCGCCACCAGCAGATGCAGAACCATGCGGCACGGCCGACGCGCACATCAAGCTGCGGCGCAACAGGCTCCAGTGCACCCGGCAGCGTTGTTGGGTCGCATTGAACACCTTGCCTGCGGCGCTGCGCAATCCTTTGTGATCGTCGGAGATCAAGAGCTTGACGCCCCGCAGGCCGCGATCGGCGAGCGAGCCCAGGAAGCTTTTCCAGAAGGGTTCGGCCTCGGACGGACCGCTCGCGACGCCGAGCACTTCGCGCTTGCCGAGCGTGTTGACGCCCACCGCCACTATCACCGCGGTCGAGACGATGCGGCCGCCTTCGCGCTCCTTCAGGTAGGTGGCGTCGATCCACAGGTACGGCCACTCGCCTTCGATCGGGCGGTTGAGGAAGGCGTTCACCCGCTCGTCGATCTCGGTGATCAGCCGGCTCACCTGGCTCTTCGAGACGCCGGTTCCGCCCATCGCCTTCACCAGATCGTCGACCGAGCGCGTCGAGATGCCTCACATGAGGAGTTTGGGGTCAAGCTATTATCAAAGTGACATGGCCGCCTCCTGGTTAGAGATCCATGGTCTGAGCCCATTGTATAATACCGGCCCGGTCACCGAGC
>NZ_SGIS01000128.1 GCF_004208535.1 Sphingomonas populi | reverse complement strand
TCGAACAACTCTCGAAAACCACGCACCTGCATCTCCCGGTCTTTCCAGAAGACGCTTCAGAATCCTTTTTCCTGCCCGGCGCTACTCCCTCCAGCTCAAATGCGATTCCCCTGCCCTGAAAGGGAGGAGTTTCGGGTCGGTCATGCCCCCGGCATGACCTGAACAGTGCGGGGCACTGTTCACCCGAAACTGGGGGTGGGTCGGCCCGAGGCGGTCGCTGCTCTCCCACGAGAGCAACCCACCCCCGACCCCTCCCTTCCAGGGAGGGGAGAAGATGGATGCAAGTCCATCCCAATCGGCGATAATAACGCTTTCCTACAGCGATGGATCGGTAGAAGATGCCGGTCAGTCACTGTGGGGGAGGCTGTCGATGAGCGTAACTGCTGCCGTTCGAGCGAGCGATATCGTTAGCCGGTTCGCGCCAAGCGCGAAGGATGCTTACAAGCAGGCGTTCCAACAGGGGGATGCGCTGCTCACCAAGAGCGGCATCACCACGCCGCTTCGCCTTGCGCATTTCATGGCGCAGGTACTGCACGAAACCGGTGCGCTGACCATCCTCGTTGAAAGCGGCAACTATTCGGCCAAGAATCTCGGCGACATGTGGGATTCGGGTAATTGGCACAAATACTTCGCCAATCGCGCCGCCTGCGTGAAGATGGCTGAGCAGTGCAAGCTGGATCATGGCGTCGCTTTGTTCAGCCTCGTCTATGGTAATCGCATGGGCAACGGCCCGCCGGCCTCGCAGGACGGCTGGACATATCGCGGGCGGGGCATCCTCCAGACGACGGGCCGGGCCAGCTACGCCACGTTCGGAACGCGCTGCGGCGTCGATTTCGTCGGCACGCCCGATCTTGTCGCTTCGGCCGAGCATGCGCTCAAACCCGCGCTTGCCGAATGGGATGATTCGCACTGCAACGCCGCCGCCGATCACAATGACATCGAACTGGTGACGAAGCTCATCAACGGCGGGCTGGTCGGGCTGGACAAGCGCAAGGCGTGGTTCGCGAAGATCTGGCCGTTCGTGATCGGCGCGCCGCCGGTCGAACATTCCACCGAGTTCCGCGTCCAGGCCGCGCTCGACGCCGCCGGTTTCGATTCGGGCGATCCCGACGGCGTGATCGGTTCGACGACGCGCGCCGCGATCCTTGCCTACCGCGCCAAGATGAAACTGCCGCTGACGCCCGGGATCAGCAACGATCTGTTGTTGGCGCTTGGCGTGCATTGATCCTGCCGCAGCGCACAAACGGCGCGTGACAAGTCATGGAAGTGTCGTCAAACTGTCACCAGGAGGTGGATCTTGGCGACTCAGTCTCTCTCCCACACTGCAACGCGGCCGGTGGCGATCATCGACTTCGAAGCGTCGTGTCTGCCCGAGGCGGGCGAATCCTATCCGATCGAAGTGGCCCTGGCGAAGGTCGATGGTTCGACGCGCAGTTGGCTGATTCGCCCGGTCGCCGAGTGGCAATATTGGGACTGGTCGGTGGAGGCCGAGCATCTCCACGGCATCAGCCGCGCGATGCTGTCCGAGCAGGGGCAGCGGCCGCAACAAGTGCTCGATGAACTGATGGCGGAAGCCGCCGGCTGCGAGGTCTACGCCGATTGCGATCTTGACGCCTATTGGCTCGAAACGCTCGCGCAGGCGTGCGACCGCGCCGCGCCGTTCCGGGTGCGCTATCTCGGCGAGTTGCTGTGCGCGCAGGGCGTGTCGCGCAAGGACGTCGTCGCGGCGCTTGCCCATGCCAAGCGGTTGTTGCCGGCAGAGCATGTCGCGCGCGACGATGCGAGCCGGCTGGCGCTGGCGTTGAAGTTGCTGACGCCGGTGCATTGAGCGCTGGAAGTCCTCTCCCCTCTGGGGAGAGGATTTAGGAGAGGGGCAGTACAGCAGAGCGGCGTTCGTGACTGCCCCTCTCCCGACCTCGCCTTTGGCTCGGCCACCAGCGCCGGG
>NZ_SGIS01000127.1 GCF_004208535.1 Sphingomonas populi | reverse complement strand
GCGACCACCGACGCCAACCGCGCCGCATCTTCAGAGTTTACGATCACACATACGATCTGGGACATCCCGCCAGACTCGCACGAAACTAACCGATTGTGAATCACCTGATTGGGTCAGTGCACTAGTGGTGCTTGCAAAGGCGCTGGCCGAGCGCATCGCCGGCACCGCACCTTGTTTCGGCAGCGTCGCGCAACTGGCGAGCAGCGGCGCTGCCAGACCGAGCTGGGCCCAGATCATTCTCCTACGCATCAGGCTGTTCCGCTTCGATCTGGGCGGGCTGCTCGCCTGCGAGCAGCCGCGCGGCAATGCCTTCGGCTTCCGCTTCGGACTCGGAAACGACGATTGGATAGCCCCAGAACTTCTGAAAGATGGGAGCCGAGGTCTTGGCGAGGAAGCGTTTTGCCGGGCTCGGCTCGACATACACCATTGCCCGGACATAGGTATGGAGCGCCTCACGGTTTCGCTTCATCCAAAGCGTCAACCGCTTTCGTTCCTCATTCGAGTGAACGTGATCGGATTCTGCGCCAAGCCCGATCAATACAAAGCGCTGTTTGCGTTCCAGAATATCTTCGAAGATATGGAAGCTGACTTCATCACCTCTGTCGTCGACGCTGTTGTAGTGCATGCGCACTATCGGAAATTGTGTGTCGTCCACCAGCATGGCCTGAATCCAACAAGTTCATCATTCCAAGCCGGAATAGGCTCTTCATGTCGCTTTGGATTTTGCCCGTCAGGCAGATGATTTATCGAAACCGCCAATCTTTGATGTTCGTGCGGCCTTCTGGCTATCGTCGGCCGGATCGGGTGAAGCCGCGCATCAGAGCCCCAGCGCCCGCTGAGCCTCCATCATCGTGGTTATGAGTTTGGGCTTGCTCGGTTGCGGTGTCGTCGGGGGAACTGCGCTCCGTCGCGCGGCCAGGAACTGCCCCGGTGGCTGTCCCATAACCTTCTTGAACATCGTGATGAAAGCGCTCGCGCTTTCGTAACCGAGATCGAACGAGACGGTCTGCACCGACGCGCCTTCGGTCAGACGCTCGATCGCGAACATCACTTGGAACTGCTGACGCCACCGGCCGAAGTTCATGCCGGTCTGGCTCATGATGAGCCTGAACAGGCTGCGCTCGCTCATGGCGACGATTCTGGCCCATTCCCCGATGGTCGTGCGATTTGCGGGATCGGACGACAGAGCCTTGGCCATGATTCGCAATCGTGGGTCGGCGGGCATCGGGAGATGGAGGCTCCCCATCGGCGCGCGCTCGAGCTGGTCTATCATGGTCTGAATGAGGCGGCCGTCCGCGCCGTCGACATCATAAAGTGACGGGAGGCGGGACACGGCGATCAGCAGTTCGCGCAGCAGCGGCCCGGTCGAGAAAGTGCTGCACTCCGCGGGCAAACTGGAAGCAAGCTCGGGATCGACGAAGAGCGTGTAGACTTCAAGGTCGCCGACGCAGCGCACGCTATGCTCCATGTCGCCGGGGATCCACAGCGCGCACTGCCGTGGAACCATCCAAAAACCGTGTGCCACCTCGCAGGTGATGAGGCCACGGACCGCCAGGATAAGCTGCGCCTTGCGGTGCTGATGCGGCGGTTGCTCGAAACCTTCAGTGAAAAGCTCCATCCCCACCGCCGAAACGGGCCGGGGAATCTCCGCAGGCTCAAAAACCTCATAGTCGTCGTTTTGCATCGTTCTGGTCCAGAGAGGGCAGCCTTCCTTCTGTCAGCAAAGCCTTAATCGTGCGAGCGATTCTCAACTGGATGGCGGTATCGCGAAACATTTTAGCAATATCGCTCAATATGACCGCAGTTATGCGGTTGGCAACCTCGCCAGACAAGCCAGCTAGTGCACTGACCCAATCAGGTGATTCACAATCGGTTAGTTTCGTGCGAGTCTGGCGGGATGTCCCAGATCGTATGTGTGATCGTAAACTCTGAAGATGCTGCGCGGTTGGCGTCGGTGGTCGCCG
>NZ_SGIS01000126.1 GCF_004208535.1 Sphingomonas populi | reverse complement strand
TCGTCTCGCCTACAGCGGGTTCGAGCATGCCCATGTCATTCTGGGTGGCGAGAGCTTCGTTGCCCTGGCGGAAGGGCTGCAGAACGCCCTGTGGGCATTGGGCGGCGCGCCGCGCCAGCATCGTAGCGACAGCCTGTCGGCGGCGTTCCGCAACCTCGACAAGGATGCCCGCGAAGACCTGACCCGGCGTTACGACGCGCTGTGCGCCGACTATGGCATGGAGCCGACCCGCAATAATCGCGGCATCGCGCACGAGAACGGCTCGATCGAGAGTCCACACGGTCACTTTAAGTTCGCTATCAAGGACGCCCTGCTACTGCGCGGCACCAGCGACTTCGAAGACCTGGGATCATATCGGGCGTTCATCGACGAGATCGTTGGTCGCAACAATGCCCGTATCAGGCGGCATATCGAGGCTGAACGCCCCGCTTTGCAGGCACTGCCACCGGGACGTAGCTGCGACTTCGAGGAGAAGATCGTCACGGTCACCTCCTCGAGCGCCTTCACCTTGAAGAGAGTGTTTTACACCGTCCCGTCCCGCCTCATCGGCAGCCGGTTGCGCGTCAGGCTCTACGATGACCGCCTTGATGTTTTGCTCGGTGGCACCTGGCTTATGACGCTGGAGCGTGGCCGTCCCGTCAGCAGCAACAAGCATGGTCATGTCGTCGACTATCGCCACGTCATCCATTCGCTGCGCAAAAAGCCCATGGCGCTGCTCAACCTCGTTTACCGGGCGCAACTTTTCCCGCGCGAGGCGTATCGGCTCACTTTCGATCGCCTCATCGAAGGCATGCCCGAAAAGGCCGCGTGCCGGCTCATGGTCGACATCCTCAGCCTCGCGCATGACCGCGGATGCGAGGCCGAGCTCGCAAGCGTCCTGACAGTCGAACTCGACGCCGCGCGCCTGCCCGATATGGCCATGCTCCGGACTCGATTTGCGCCCGATCCGGCAGGTCTCCCGGGCGTCGTCGTCCGGCTCGCGCCGCTCAGCGACTATGAGGCGCTGCTTGGCGGCGCGCAGGCGGTGGCAGCATGACCCACGCCATCGATGCCGCGCGGCTCAGGCTTATTCTCAACGATCTGCGGCTGCCCGCCATCAAGGAATGTTGGCCAACCATCGCGGAGCAGTCGGACAAGGAGGGTTGGCCTGCGGCCCGCTTTCTCGCGTCGCTCGCCGAGCACGAGATCGCCGAACGCGACAGACGCAGGATCGAACGACATTTGGCGGAAGCCAAGCTGTTGCCTGGCAAAACCCTCGACAGCTTCGACTTCGATGTCGTGCCGATGATCTCGAAGGCGCACGTCATGGCGATCTGTGCCGGCGACAGCTGGATCAAAAGCGGCGCCAATCTGATCCTGATCGGCGGTCCAGGCGGCGGCAAGTCGCACCTTGCCTCTGCCATTGGCTTCGCGCTCATCGAAAATGGCTGGCGGACGTTGTTCACCCGCACGTCCGACCTCGTCCAGAAGCTCCAGGTCGCGCGCCGCGAACTGTCGCTCGAGGCCGCCATCGCCAAGCTCGACAAATACCACCTGCTGATCCTCGACGATCTGGCGTACGTCAGCAAAGACCAGGCAGAAACCTCTGTGCTGTTCGAGCTCATCAGCGCCCGATACGAACGGCGTTCCACGCTGATCACCGCCAACCAACCCTTTGGAGAATGGTCTCGGGTTTTTCCCGATCCCGCCATGACGCTCGCCGCCGTAGACCGCCTCGTTCACCACTCCACGATCTTCGAAATGAACGTCGATAGCTACCGTCGCCGGGCCGCTCTCGAGCGCAAACAGCAGGGCGCAGGTCGCCCGCCAGGCCGCGCGACAATCAACGACAGCGAGCTACTGTCGCGCCGCGACAATCAACTTCCAACATAACGCTTGCCAGCGACAATCAGGCGGAACACACTAGCAACAACGCGGTCACGGATTCCGATCCTGATTGACGCAAGCTCCGATCCTGATTGTCGCGCGATA
>NZ_SGIS01000125.1 GCF_004208535.1 Sphingomonas populi | reverse complement strand
GTCTCCTGTTCTCTGGTCCCGGTCATCAGGCCACGCTTTCTCGACACGATCAAGCATGAACGGCTCCAGCTATATTCCCAACTGGGAATGGCGATCGAGACGGCTCGGGTTTTCCCATTAGGATGGTTGATCGGGAACGGCGACTTGGCAGCGAGCAGGACCTACCCGACGTTTCGGCGTAAAGTCCTCTCGATCAACCAAAAATGTAGAAGCTGGACCGCAACAAGTGTGACACCGTTGCCGACCAACACGGGAAACACAAGTCCCTCCTGCCCGGTTCGAGCAGGAACATTCATTGCCATGAATACCTGGAATCCAAGAGCGCCGATCGCCAATATCGGTATGAAGGCAAGCGCAACAGATCGGGGCGCGGACCAGTTTACCGCCCCTGTGATCCCCCACTGCATGGGAAGTCGGCTTTTGCTGCGGAAGCGCGTGTTCGCGCGGTAAGCTAAGGCGGTGAGTATTATGACAAAGACTGCCGAAACGACCAGCATACCCATAGACCGGCTCCTCTACGAATCATCGTAGCATATCATAGAGGCAACGTAACGCCGTCCGATTAGGAACGGCCAGTGGGAAGACCGGCACGTTTTCAATTTGGATCGAGTTTTGGGAATGGGTGCGTGATCTGCCGGGTATCCGCTATCTGGCACCCACCCCGGGGAAGCTACCTTTGTACAGTGGCATACTCGTGAAGACTAAAACCAGAGATGTCTTCTTCGTTTAATCGCGCCATTGCATGCTCACTCATCATGAGTCCGCAATAGACATGCTTCTCATGCCAAAAGTGTGAGCCTCCTGATTTTGTCACGTCGAATATGAGCTTATCTCCCGACGGATATCTCCATGATACACGATCAAATACCCAACCGGGACGTTCGGCGAATACGCTGTCAATCCGGTTGCATACCTGCCAAAACCACCTTTTATGTAGTATCTCTCCGGTCTTTCGCACATAGAGCAATTCTATGAATTGATGCACGCCAGGCTCAATATCTTCAATCAGATATCGTAATCGATCGCTTACTGTCCGAACGAAAAGCGCCTCATAGTCTTGAGGCTTTAAGTTTGCTGGCCAAGATATTTGCGTTGGAACGCTCGCCACCTGAACCGGACGGCCACTTGACGATTTGCTGACCCTTGTATTTATGCCGCCATCGGGAGTTTCGTCTTGGAGCAACAATTCTGTTGCTCCTCCGACAATTTTCCCATTGGGCTTTCGAAGGCCGGATGGCTCATACGAGGCGCCATAAACGGTCATGCTGTGGTTAGGCCTCCTACGGCTCCGAAGACAGCGGTGAGCGGCTTCAGGTCGAGCTAGTGCTATACGACCCTCGGTATTCGAAATGCTAACGTTGGAATTTAGGGGCGTAGCCGTCTAGCCCTTCACGCCGCTGTATCGATGCAAAACTTTCCCTTTTTCGTCACGAACGGCGCGTCGGGGCATTCTCGGAAACGAACGTCTGGTGAGCAAAAACGGGCAGCGCTATCCCGAAAGCAGCGCCGTCCCGGTGCGGCCACCTCTCAGATTCTCGAAAACCGTTCTCAAAATGCTTTTCTCACGATCCGCATTTTAGACGGAGTTATGAGAAGGGATCGACATACTCATCGGCCATGCTCGGGCGGCCTACGTTAGTTAGCCTCGAATATTAGTCGCCGTGACGGCGACCTCCGCCTGAGTCAGCGCGGCATCTGTCGTATAGATCTCTGCGTCCAGTTCGATCCCCAGGGCCAAACACGCTCTATCTCCCAGCGAAAGGCCGAGAGGCCGCGTCGCAGGGCGCAGGTCTCCAATCAGCATTGCCTGTGATTGCGATAAAGGCCGAACGTCGAGATGTAAGCCACCCAAGGCCTCTCTCACCTCATCCAGTGATACGCCACGCTCACGCAGTTTCGATACAACCTCGGCATAGTTCGTTGCGCCTATAAGCGATCGGGGCAGTATCTCTGCAACCCGGTCGGCCCCCGGCTCATCGTTTAGCA
>NZ_SGIS01000124.1 GCF_004208535.1 Sphingomonas populi | reverse complement strand
TGCTAAACGATGAGCCGGGGGCCGACCGGGTTGCAGAGATACTGCCCCGATCGCTTATAGGCGCAACGAACTATGCCGAGGTTGTATCGAAACTGCGTGAGCGTGGCCTATCACTGGATGAGGTGAGAGAGGCCTTGGGTGGCTTACATCTCGACGTTCGGCCTTTATCGCAATCACAGGCAATGCTGATTGGAGACCTGCGCCCTGCGACGCGGCCTCTCGGCCTTTCGCTGGGAGATAGAGCGTGTTTGGCCCTGGCGATCGAACTGGACGCAGAGATCTATACGACAGATGCCGCGCTGACTCAGGCGGAGGTCGCCGTCACGGCGACTAATATTCGAGGCTAACTAACGTAGGCCGCCCGAGCATGGCCGATGAGTATGTCGATCCCTTCTCATAACTCCGTCTAAAATGCGGATCGTGAGAAAAGCATTTTGAGAACGGTTTTCGAGAATCTGAGAGGTGGCCGCACCGGGACGGCGCTGCTTTCGGGATAGCGCTGCCCGTTTTTGCTCACCAGACGTTCCCATTCGGGAACGGGGCGGACTTCTGTTACCTGCTAGACAGGAAGAAGGTATTACCGTCGGGATCATTGAAATAGACGTGCGAGAAAGGCTTGGTCAACGGCGGCCCGAGGAAGGTCACACCTCTCGCCGACAGTCCATCATACTCATATTGCACATTGTCGCAGCCGAACGATCCGTTGAAGAAGGTGCCGATCCTCTCTTCATGCCCCTCAGGCGTAAAAAGAAGGATGCCGGTCTGCGCACCGGGGATGGTCATTTCGATCCAGCGCCTTTCTCGATCGAGCGGTCGGTCGCAATCACGAAACCCATAATCTCCGTCCAGAAGGCCACCCCACCGTCTTGGTCGCGGGTTGGAATGCCGACGTAGTTCAGCTTTCGGATCACGGCTGACCTTTCTGGCCGCGGATCAGTTGCGGCGCGCCCGCGAGATGCTCATTGCTATAGCAATGAGCGACAAGCAGTACGCGTTGGACGCTTACGTCCTCGACACCCTCATGCGCGATCTGGTCGGTCACGATCGCCGGACATCGGCTTTCCTGATCTACCTATCGCTGTTTGCCTCGGCGGAGGTGGGCTTCGCGCGCATCAGCCACGTCCAGCTCGCCGAACGCACCCGACTTTCCAAGCGCAGCGCACAGGACGCCGTACTTCACCTGATCGACCGGGGTCTGTTGCGGGCTGCCGAGAGCGGCGCGACCGAGGTGACGCGTTACGAGCTTCTTTCACCTTGGCGCCGGACGGCCTGTTGATCGGCCGACCGGCACATCGGCTGCATCCTATTTTGGTTGCCAGAGCTCGATCTTGGTGCCGTCCGGGTCCTGTATCCAGGCGAACCGGCCGAATGGGTCGGCATCGTCCCGCTTGAGTATGGGAACGCCTTTCGCCGTCAGCCGCGCGATCATCGCGTCCATGTCGTCCACGGCGAAGTTGACCATGAACTCCCGCGTGGAGGGCATCATGTGATCAGTGCTATCTAGGAAGGCGATCCAGGAGACCTTCGGCGGATGCCCTGGCGCGTCGAAGGGCAGCGCTGCCCCGCCCCAGGCTGCGACATCCAACCCCAGCACTTCTTTATACCAGCGCGCTAACGCCTTGGGGTCCTTGCTCTTTACAAAGATGCCACCAATGCCGGTGACGTGGCCGAGCCGCTCAGCCATGCCAGGAGCTTGCCACGCGAGCAACGCGATGATGCCTAAACTCCATGCCACCCATCCCGATCTCACTCCTCACCCCGTCGCAGCTCTCATGAACGCACGCTAGCCGAGGCACCGTAGTTCCGCCTATTGGTGCAACCAATGCTATAGCAGTGAAATATAGATCTGCGACCTGGCTGTTTCCAAAAGCTGGTGAGCGGGGCCTTTGATAGGCCTTTTCCGTTCTCGCTTCACCATCCTAATGGGAAAACCCGAGCCGTCTCGATCGCCATTCCCAGTTGGGAATATAGCTGGAGCCGTTCATGCTTGATCGTGTCGAGAAAGCGTGGCCTGATGACCGGGACCAGAGAACAGGAGAC
>NZ_SGIS01000123.1 GCF_004208535.1 Sphingomonas populi | reverse complement strand
TCTAGCCCCACGACGATGCGGCCTTCGGGTATCGGAAGTGCAGCCCACTGCGCCGGGCAGCCATCGATAAAGCACTTCTGCTCTTCGCCCAGTTCGGTTTCGGCTCGCTCGGCCACCTGCAAGACATGCTGCCGCACCGTCGTTGCGTTAGCCGCGATCGGCAGCACATCGGCGAGCAGACCGGCCGCAGCGGCGTAGGGGACCAGCGATGCCCAGCGCGCCTCCAGATACAGCCGCTCCGGCGCGACGTGACCACGCATGAGATCCCGCAACGGTGATGCCGTTGCAGGGCCCGCACCATCCTGGCACGCGCAGCGATACAGGCGGGGACTGGCGAGCGGGACATCGCCATAGAGGGTGCGGAACAGCATGGGATAGCTGCCCTTGCGCCGCCGGCGCGCACCGCATGCCTTGCAGCATCGGTGCCGGCAGGCCCAGGCGTCGGCCTGAGTCTGGACTATCCGGCGCTGGACGGCAGCGAGCAACGCCTTGCCGTCTTCCAGAAGGAGACCGATGTCCTCGGCGCGCTCGGTTGTCTTATCGAACGCGGCGACTTCCTCGGGCGTCTCGGTGACGCCGTCATCGGTGGTGATCTGGAGCAGGACGCTGACACGCATGGAAACCTCCTATGCTGGAAACAACGCTTGAGTTTTCCACAAGGACCGGAGTGGAAAACCCGAGTGGGCCGGCAGCAGGCCGCCATGGCCGATCCTGACACATTCGACGCCTCGAAGCATCATCGGTTTGCACTCCGAATGATCTTATGCAAGCTGAGCCATGACCGCTATCGCTCGTGCCGCTGCAGCTATTTCGGCCATACTCGTCCGGGAGGGTATCGATTACGCGCAAAGCAAAGCCGTGTTCAAAGCTGCCAGGGCACGGGCGGGACTGCACGCTTCGCCCGAGCGCCGTGGTGGCATTGACCGGTTGACGGTCGAAGAGGAATTGCGTTTTCTTGACCACGCCTATTCCCGCAGCGGCAAGACCGGGCTGATGTTGCAAACCCTGCTTGAGACCGGTGCCCGCGCGTCGGAGCTGGTTCAACTCAGGGTCGAGGATGTGAGCTTGGCAGAGCGTGTCGTCTCGATCCGGCATGGCAAGGCCGGCAAGCGCCGCGAAGTGCCGATCCGGCGTGACTTGGCGCACTTGCTCCGGCTGCATATCGGCGCCCGCCGTGCAGGGCCACTGTTTGTCAGCAGGCAGCAGGGATCGGGACCGTTGCCTTACACCCTTACACGCCAGCGCGTCGGTCAGGTCGTTCGCGCCGTGGCGACGGCCGCCGGGATCAGCAAGCGCGTCTACCCCCATCTGCTGCGCCACACTGTCGCCACCCGCCTGCTGGCGCTCGGCATGGACATTACCGACCTGCAACGCTTTCTCGGTCATGAAAGCATCACGACCACTCGACATTATGCCGAGACAACGGCGGCCACGCTGCAGCGCCGGTTCGATCGGCTCACCGATCCCGCCGCACATACGCTGGTAACCACCATCCAGCAGCAGCGCGGCGACGACGCCGCGCTGCTCGCCGCCGATCTCCTCGCCCGGCGCCGAGCCGAACAGGTCAGCACTGCTGGTGCATAAGCGCCAGATGTCCGTCTTTCCGCAGCCGGGCGTTTACCCTCCGGCGCACGAACGCCCTGCCGCGCGCATCTTCGCGGGCTTTGCTGCGCTCAACAGCGACCTCCAGTCGCCAGCGCGTATCCTGATCGTCCAACACTTCCGGCCGGTTTTCCAGCACGGCTTCGTTCAGGATTTCGGCCATGGTCTGCAGGTCCTCGAAGGCCTCCCATGACGATGCATCATCCAGCCCGGCCAGATATCTTCGGGGTCCGCCGCAATCCTCTGGCGGGCAGGCACCATCGCCGGCCGTGCAAATTGGGTATTTCTTGCCCGGCACCCTATCCAGGCGGCTTTCCTCGATCCTGACTTCGTGCCGCCACGGGAGGTTCAGATCATAATCGTACGTGAACCGGGCCCCCTTGCGCAGTTTCAGCGATGCCAGCGTCACGTCCGGCGAAGAGGCACACAGTTCCCACGAGCCATAGCACCGGGAGCGCAGACGAAACTGATAAAGGTGAATGCCCTCCCATCCCATCGCCACCTGGATCACACCGTGCAGTTCGCGCAAGGTGGCGCCGTCGGAGATTTGCACTCTCCGCCATACCATCGG
>NZ_SGIS01000122.1 GCF_004208535.1 Sphingomonas populi | reverse complement strand
CCCCGGATGAGGTGGCCATCGCCGGTCTTCGGCTAGGGTTCGGATGCGAACTTGAACCTGGAGAAGACGACGATGACCGATGCCAAGATGGCGCTGCTCGAGCTGGTCGAGCAAGAGGCGGATGCTGACCTGGTACGCGAGATGCTGGCGTTTGCCGCCGATCGCATGATGGATCTGGAGATCGAGGCGAAGACGGGTGTCCCGGCGGGCACCCGCTCGCCCGACCGCCTGAACCACCGGAACGGCTACCGTGACCGTAACTGGGACACGCGTGCCGGCCGGATCGAACTGGCGGTCCCGAAGCTGAGGAAGGGCAGCTACTTCCCGAGCTTTCTGGAGCCGCGCCGGACAGCGGAGAAGGCGTTGGTGGCAGTGATCCAGGAAGCCTACATCCAGATTCCATGAGGAGTGGATAGCGACCCGGTCTCTGGCAGAGTGAGGTTGCTCAATATCACACTCTGGAGGCAATCATGTTTGCAATAGCCGACGGCTCCGAGACTCAAGCCGCTATCCGCGTTGATCTTGCGGCGATTTTCGTCTCGATGGAACTGAGTAAATCGACCTGGCTTGTCACGTCCCTCTCACCGGGCAGCGAGAAGATGTCGCGTCACTCGGTCATCGGCGGCGACATCGCTGGTCTTTTCGCATGTTTCGCCGATCTGCGCCGGAAGACACAGGCGCGCACAGACAAGCTTTACCCGTTGGTGGTGATCCAGGAAGCAGGTTTGGACGGGTTCTGGCTCCATCGGGTTATCGATCGTGAAGATTGGATCGAGAGCCATGTTGTCGATGCCGCATCGATCGCCGTATCGCGGCGGCGTCGACGGGCGAAGACCGACCGCATCGATGGCGAGACGCTGATCCGCGCCCTGATGGCTTACAAGCGCGGCGAGCCCCGCGTGTGTTCGATGGTTCGGGTGCCGAGCCCTGAGGAGGAAGATCGCCGTCGGGTTTGCCGCGAACGCAAGGCGCTGGTCGCCGAACGGATCGTCCACGTCAATCGCGTCAAGGGTCTCCTCTTCAGTCAGGGTATTCGGGACTACGACCCGCTGCGTCGTGATCGCCGCAAGCGGCTGGAGGCGCTTCGTACCGGCGATGGCCGCGCGCTCTCCGGCCACATCGGTGCGCAGATCCGCCGTGAACTCGATCGCCTTGAGGTTTTGCTCGAACAGATAAGGGTGGTGGAGGTTGAGCGAGATGCGCTGGTGGCCGAAGCAACGCCAGACATACCCCAGCCGGCGGCAATGCTACTGAGCATCAAGGGCATTGGGCCGGAGTTTGCGGCTGTCCTCTACTCAGAAGGCCTGTTCCGGCATTTCGGCAATCGGAGGCAACTGGCCGCTTATGCTGGGCTGGTGCCGTCTCCGTGGCAGAGCGGCTCGATCGACCGTGAGCAGGGCGTCTCGAAAGCGGGTAATCCGCGGTTGCGAACGACGATGGTCCAGCTGGCGTGGCTCTGGCTACGGCACCAACCGGATTCAGCGCTCGCCCGCTGGTTCAAGCAACGAGTGGAATATAATGGTGGGCGGCTCAGGAAGGCAACCATTGTCGCCCTTGCTCGCAAGCTGCTCATCGCGCTTTGGAAATATGTGACTGCTGGGGTCGTCATCGAAGGAGCCATCATGAAGGTGGCCTGATGACCGTTCTGAACCTTGAGTTTCTCCAATCCCCAGGACTTGATCAGTCCTGACGGATCCAGGTGAACGGACCGAAGATGCCTTTGGCTTGAAAATGCCGTCATCCAGAATGGTCCCGTTTCCTGAGCCCTTGTCCGCCGAAAGCGGAATATTGGTGCAGCCGTCCCGAGCGGCGACCGGATGTGAGGTTGTACAGGCTCGGTGACCGGGCCGGTATTATACAATGGGCTCAGACCATGGATCTCTAACCAGGAGGCGGCCATGTCACTTTGATAATAGCTTGACCCCAAACTCCTCATGTGAGGCATCTCGACGCGCTCGGTCGACGATCTGGTGAAGGCGATGGGCGGAACCGGCGTCTCGAAGAGCCAGGTGAGCCGGCTGATCACCGAGATCGACGAGCGGGTGAACGCCTTCCTCAACCGCCCGATCGAAGGCGAGTGGCCGTACCTGTGGATCGACGCCACCTACCTGAAGGAGCGCGAAGGCGGCCGCATCGTCTCGACCGCGGTGATAGTGGCGGTGGGCGTCAACACGCTCGGCAAGCGCGA
>NZ_SGIS01000121.1 GCF_004208535.1 Sphingomonas populi | reverse complement strand
ACCCTTCGTCCCGCCCGGCACGAACCCTTTGATCCGTTCCCATTGGTCATCACGAAGCGCATCGCGATCCATCGCTGATCTCCAAAAATCAGCCTTGAATCCGATTTCAGAGCAATTGGGAATCCCTAACCCTTAAATCGTCACCACGCCCTAGCCCGTCTTATTCACCGGGGGCATAGGATCGGGTTGGACCAATGGGGCCTCGGAATAGCGGCCCGCTTCACATCGGTACGCTGGCCCACTTCACCGCCGGAATGGTGGCCCGCTTCGCGTCGGAATACCCGGCCCGCTTCCCTCGGAATTCGCACGCTGCGTGCCGACCAAGGATCCCGATCTCGCCCGAACATGGCTCTATGCGCATCTCCTCACAGCCCTCATCACTGAGGATTTCAGCGCCGATTTCGGCGAATCTTTCCCCTGAGGAGCAGGAGATCAGCTTCCCGCTATGGCGCGCTCAAGCCGAAACCATTCGGCTTATCATTGCCGCTATCCTTCACGGCATACCTTTCGCCGCCGCGCTCGCCAGACTGGTCTCTCGCGCCAGAAAACTCCTCGATCCACCGCGAAGGAGATGTCTCAAACCACGCAATTTCTTCCCTGCAACAGCTTAAAGTCAGCGCCTATGCGCCGCACCGGGAACCGCCGAAAATTCCTCCCGCTCGCTCGGTCCGCATGGCAAACGCGCTGTGCTTCGCCACCTAAACGTACAAAGCCGAGCTTAGGGTTGACGATGCCCATATGATTTGCTACCCCTGTTAAATAAGAATTAAACGAGAGGTGCTCTGCGGTTTGAGTCGAAGTCGAGGCTCTGCAGAATGCTGCGACCCAACTCTATTAGGCGGATTTGATCACATGGCAAACAAGCTCGCAACTGTTCAATCCTTTTCTCCCGCGATTGACGAGGGCCTGGGCGAAACGATCGTCAAACGGGCGCATGACATGATCCCCGAACTCGTGGCGCGGCAGGCCGAGACCGAAGCGCGTACCCATTATGCGCCGGACACCCATTCCGCCTTCGAAAAAGCCGGCTTCTACAACATATTGGTGCCTAAAGAGTTCAGCGGACTGGATCTGGATGTAAAGACTTACTATCGGGTCGTCATGGAGCTCGCAACCGGATGCCCGTCCACGGCTTGGCAGTTCTGCCTCGGCTCAGCCCACGCGGTCACGCTTTGCGGCATGTTCGATTTGCCCACTCAGCGCCAAGTTTTCGACTTGGATGAACCTTTCATATGCGCAGTCACCGCTCGTCCGCAGGGTGAGGCACGTCGCCGGGTCGATGGGGACTGGGATCTGAACGGCGTTTTCAATTTTTGCTCCGGGATACCCTATTCCTCGCATTTCATGAGTCATGCGATTGCGGTGGAAGCCGATGGGAGCCCTGCGGGAATCATGACATTCGTGGCGAGGCGGGATCAATGGACGATGCTCGATGACTGGGGCGGCTCCCTCGGGTTGAAGGGCAGCGGGTCCAACAGCGTGAGTTTCACCAACGCTCACGTGCCGGCCGCCTTAACGAGGCTGAATAAGATGCATATGGAGCATAGGCTGGAACCCAAAAGCGAAGCGACCGCCCATCTGGATAATCCGATCTATTATGGCGGCACAATGAGCCTTTGGCTACTCGAGCCTGCAGCCCTGCTGCTCGGAATGGTAAAGGGTGCACTCGATGAATGCACGTCACTGATGGCGACTAAGATGACGGCAATCCCGCCGATCCAACCGAGAGTGGACAGTCCCGATTATCAGCGCTGGTTCGGAGCCGCTGCGACGAAAATCGCGTTGGCCGAAGCAGCCTATTATGACGCTTGTGAGAAATGGACGGAAGATGCCCGGCTTCAGATGCTTGGGCATCGGGATCCGGCCGACCCACGTGAAAATCTGGCGATGGTGATGTGCGGCGAGATCATCGAAATGTGCTGGGACGCCATGCAGTTGCTCTATCGTACAGCCGGCACAAGTTCCGCGTTCGACGGACAAAGATTCCAACGCATTTACCGCGACATGTCTACTGCAAGGTCGCACGCGTACAATACGCGTTTCGATCAGTTGCATCGCGACCTGGCCAAGCTCCTGATCACAAAAGCTCACTGATACCAAGATTCACTGATCAGAACTCGCGAGCCCAATCACGCAGGCCGATAGACATGATCTTCCAGGGCTGGTCGACCAGCTTGTTCCAGGCGTCGCAGCAATGGTCGACGATGTCGTCATAGGA
>NZ_SGIS01000120.1 GCF_004208535.1 Sphingomonas populi | reverse complement strand
GACGCGCGAATGGCATTACGGCCAGCGGTGCTATGTGCCGCACCAACAGGTCGGACACATGGCCGCACCAACCAGCAATGCGATGCTCAATATGTCCCTTGCCAACGGAGGGCCGTCCACACATGGGGCGCTTGCAGAAGGTGCGCTAACTGTAGCGGCTCGAAATGATGCGCGCCCGGAACTGCAATAAAGGGCAGTTTGCGGCCCACATTGGCTGAGACGGATCGGGGTGGCAGGCGCACATTCGGTGAGACGCAAACCACAATCGGTGCGACGGACGCACGATACTGATCCGTTCGCGCGCGATGCTGGAAACCGCGAGAAAAGCCGGCCAGCGGGGACCAAGCCCGCGCTGATTTCGGAATCGGGTTTTCTGGCAGCAATACCCGCCACGGCGCGGTTTTTTGTCGATCGCGAGAAAACCGCTCGTTTTTCTTGCGGTGCTGGCGTCGGTACGATCGGCAGGCATTCCCGATTCCGGTCATTCGCACGCCCGGCGGTCGCTGGATCAAGGCCTAGTTTTCAACCCAGAACAGTTGCTCGACCGGAAGGGCTAGTGCTGCGGCCAGCTTTAACGCAAGCAGAGCCGATGGCGTGAAGACACCATTCTCTACCGTGTTCACGGTCTTGCGGGTCACGCCAACGCGCTCTGCAAGCGCCGCCTGCGTAAGGCCCGACTCCAACCGTCGTTCCTTGATCCGATTGGCCAGCCGATCAGTCATGCCGCGCGGCGCGTCGTTCGAGGATCGCGAACTTCACGAGCGCAACAGCGATGCCGACACTCATTACCAGATGCACGGCCTCGCGCCCCGGCACGGCCCGGCTCATGCTGACGAAATAAACGACCATGCAAACGATCATGCTTGCGATGAAACCGAGGCAGAGGGCGGCGTCGCGATGGGCACGCGTAGCCTCGTCGTTGGCAAGTCGGCGCACTTTGCGCGGATAGAACCACGCACCGCCCGTGGTCAGCAGAAGAAGGATCGTCGTGGAAAGCGCCAACCAGGAAACGAGCTGGATGTTCTGGATCGGGGCGTCGCCGGTTCCTGCTCCAGTCCCCAGGAAATACGAAAGCTGCTGCGCAACATAGATAACCACCATTACGGGCAAAACACGTGCCCGCCTGTCATTTACGCGATCCGCGATCGAGCTTGCTGAGTCTTGCGGCATTGCGGCCTCCCATGTGTCACCCTGAGGTTACTAGTAACTCAGGGGTTACATTCGTCAAGAGGCAATCCACGCGAGTTCTCGATGGCTGAGACACCCTTGCACCACTTGCCACCGTTCTTGGGCGGACGGATCAGCATCTCGCGTCCGTCGCACCAAATGTGATTTGCGTCTCACCGAACGTGCGTCTGCCGATCGCCAGCGTCTCACCGAATTCGAGCCGGAAAGCGCCCTTTATTGCAGTTCCGGGAGATCATCATTACGAGCCGTTACAGCTAACCGTTTCCTCGCGCTTCTATGCAATGATCGGTCAGGAGATCTCGAAGGTATTGCGACTGGAGCGCCGTTTTCGCGACAGTGTGACCCTCTTGCAGCAAGGCAGCCTCGACCTCCTGCCACCCCGCATAATTTCCCGACCGGGCAAGCACACCAGCACGCTGCACGGCCTTCATGTTTAAGTGACGCGGATCGGGTCGCATGACGGCACGATACGACTTCGGCGATTGTCCGCAACTGGGCGACCGGATCGCGACGGAAGGGCCGGAATGGCGAAAAGTGGTGGAAAAGCGACAGGCAGCTTACGAACGTACAGCTCAGTAGGCCGCCGTTCTCGTCAGGCTTCCTGCTCGTATGTGTTTGTCGCGAAATTTCGGAAAAAGCGAGAACCGATGGGAGCGTCGAGCAGGCTTAGCCAGCTATCATCTCGGTTGAGGACCAGCCCGAGAGCCACATATTGCGACTTTCGCGCGTCCAACTCCTCTTCGGTTACATGAGCCATACGTCCACGAATGCGCCAGCCGCTATCGGGGAATGCGTCACCCTCTTCGTGCATGTCTGCTTCTTCCCGATAAATGTATTCGACGGGCTCAGAACCATCGACAACGCACTCGTCAACGAGGCAGCGGTCCCAATATTCGCGATAATCGTTCGGCCTAGTGGATTGATTCCAACGTTTGATGCCCGCGCCTGACGGCTGCGATAATCTGATCGGGATTGGCCTTCCAGACGAACGGCTTCGGTTCCTGATTATGCTCTTTTATGAAGCGGTTGATGGCGG
>NZ_SGIS01000012.1 GCF_004208535.1 Sphingomonas populi | reverse complement strand
GGCCGCCATCAACCGCTTCATAAAAGAGCATAATCAGGAACCGAAGCCGTTCGTCTGGAAGGCCAATCCCGATCAGATTATCGCAGCCGTCAGGCGCGGGCATCAAACGTTGGAATCAATCCACTAGCCTCGCTCATGTCGCGCGCCTCGATACCATGGTGACGGTCGTCGATGCCGCGAACCTGCTCAAGGATTATAGCAGCCAGGATTTTCTGGCAGATCGCGGTGAATCGCTCGGCGAGGACGACACCCGTAGCCTCGTCTCGCTTCTGGTCGAACAGATCGAGTTCGCCGACGTTGTGATCATCAACAAGGCCGATCTGGTCTCGCCGGAGCATCTCGCAACGGTTCGCAAGCTTGTGGCGGCGCTAAACGCCGACGCGCGGATCTTGGAGGCACGGTTTGGCCGCGTGCCGTTGGAGGCCGTGCTCGACACCGGGCTGTTCGACGACGCGAAGGCCGAGACGCGCCCGCTTTGGGCGAAGGAACTGTATGGCTATGCGCACCATCGACCGGAAAATGAAGAATATGGCGTAGAGAGCTTTGTCTATCGTGCCCGCGCGCCGTTCGATCCGACCAAATTTCATGCATTTTCGTCTTCTGGTTGGGACGGGGTCATTCGCGCCAAAGGGCATTTCTGGCTCGCGACCCGGCCAGATTGGGTTGGCGAACTCGCGCAAGCGGGCGCGCAGACCACGACTGCGGGGCTTGGCCGATGGTGGGCCGCAATTCCGCGGAATCGTTGGCCTGACGGTGATGCGTTCGAGCGCTCGGTGGGCGACAAATGGGATTCGGTGTGGGGAGATCGCCGTCAGGAACTGGTCTTCATTGGCATCGGAATGGACGAAGCCGCGCTTCGTTATCAACTCGATGCTTGCTTGGTCGAGACGACCGCCTTCACTCCTGACATTTGGCAGGGTCGGGACGATCCCTTCCCGCGATGGGGTGTGCAGGAGGCGGCCTGATGAAACTTCTTGATCGCCCCATCGAAGTGAAACCCAGCATCGCTCGTAGCGGCGACGACCCGGCACATCTGGCCGCCATTTACGACCATGAGGTTGCGCTCACGCTATGGTCGAGACCCAACCCGGTAACGGTCCCACGGGAGGATCTGGACGGCTTGGTCGGGTTTAACGTGACGTGCTCCATTGGAGAGGTGCGCCACACGATAAATATCGCGTTGAGCGGCGCAACCGCGCGATCCTGGCATGTGCCGCTCCTCGCGGACATTGTCGATCTCTCCCATCGCTTCGCCGCGCTGATGGAAATCGATGATGTCTCAATTCGGCTTGAAGCGATTTCCGGTAACGCCTGCTGGAAATTCCATTCTGATTATGTCCGAGCACGCCTTCTCACGACGTACGTCGGACCGGGCACCGAGTGGGCGCTTCAAGGGGAAAATGGATTGGATGATGTTCACCGGATTCCCACGGGGCATGTTGGAATTTTCAAGGGACGCGAATGGACACCGGATGGTCTGCTCTTGCACCGTTCCCCGCCGATTGCCGGCACCGGAGACGTACGCCTTCTGTTGGTGATCGATTGATTTAAGGTTTGAGCGGTCCCACTCGATGCCACGTTCACGGCAGTTCTTGATAAGTGCCGCCGTTCAGCCCGCTCCGGGGAAGGCCGCTATGCCCATGCTTCGTAATAGATGACGCACATCGGCGCCGCCGATGCGGCACTCGGTAAGGATCTTCGTTCAGCGGGACGTGACAAGCGGATCGGCCACGAACCCTACTCTCTGGCATATCGTCGGAAATCTCGTGTCGTTCGTTCGTCAGGCAACTCCATCAACTTGCTGATCAATCGACCAATACGCTCGTTCTCCTCGATAGCGGCACCGTCCGACAAATGCGCATAACGTGCCGTCATTTTCACGCTCGAATGCCCCAGCAGTTTGCTGATCATCGGCAGCGTCTCGGACATGGCGGCGGCATGGCTTGCGAAGCTGTGACGAAGATCATGCATGCGGACATGCGCCAGAGCCCGGCGAACCAGTGCGAGACATCCGCAGGCTCAATCTTGTCGAGGAAGCGCCGGGCGAACCCACGTTCGAGGTGCCTGCGATAGTAGATGTTGCGATCGAGCGTCGACGGCTTCCAGCGCGGGGATACGTTGTCCCAGAATTCCGAGAGGAACGCGTCGAAGCGCGGGACTCGACGGGTGCTCATAAGCGTGTCGGCGGGGTTCTCGCCGATCTGGGCGCGCACCAGGACGCGCCGCGCGACATCGAGCGCCTGTGCGCGCGAGATCACGCGCGCATCGCCGATCGTGACGGTTCGGGTGCGAGCGTCCATCCGTGCTTGGACGACATAGATCCGGCGCCCGCTCGCATACCCGCCGGCCACGACATAGCGCAGACCGCTCGCGTTGAGAATGCCGACGGTTGTCAGGAGCAGGCCCTTGCAGGCGTCATTAAGGTCGAGAAAGGCCAAGCGCTTGCCTCCGTGCGGGGTTAGTCAACATAGAGTCTAAAGAAGGGATCCAGCCCGGCGCCAGCCGGAATCCGATGCTTCGTCACCCGCCCAGGATTAAGATTAGCGCCGCCGCTTCCTGATCGTCTTTGCACTGGCGGCGGCTTTCTGAACGACAGTGGCGGTGGCCGCAGGATGCGGAGTCAGCACCCGTCCCGCCGGATAGACAACCTCGCTCTTGTTGGCAGCGCATTTAAACTCGCCGATCCGCCATCTGACGAGGTCCGTTGAGCAAGCGTCGTACATCGATTTTCGCTTCTTCTCGCGCCAGAGCCATGGCTTCGCCTCAAAGTCGGCATTGTTCTTCTCGCCATGCGGTTCGACGAAGAGGGCGCGCTGCGTAGGCGGCTCCGTCTGGGGGGAAGGCTCGTGCCAGCGCGTATCCCAAGACAGAATGACATTTGAGCGGTCCTTGCGCCAGTTTTGATAGTGATAGTGCCAACCCATGCCGTGGCTCTCGCGCGTCAGATAATCCTCACCGTCGTCGATGCTGATGAGGAACAGCGCGACGTCGTCAGGAACGCGCCGTAGGATCGGGACCTTACGCCGCGGCACAAGGAGGCCACGAAGGATCATCCTCTCAAATCCGCGGAAGATTATGGCCTCGCCAAAGGACCAGCGGTCGCGATCGTCCGGCCTAATGTCGGAAAGGTCGGGATCCCAATCGGTCTCGGCGAGCGCCCCTCGCAGTTCCTCGATCATAATTTGAGCCGGACGCCGGTAGCGCTCGTGCACGCCGAATATCCGTAACCAAAGCTCATCTTCGTTATCGGTCACGGGGAAATCTTCGACTTCGATCTCATCGAGCTCGGCTTCAGACGCAAAGGCGATCAGGCGTCGGGCAACATCAACAGGATCCATGAGGGCAATCTTGATGAGAAAGGGAGCGCGATCAATCGATAATCGATATCATGCGGAAGCTAATCTGCAGGATGACCGGCCCACTATAATGTCCGCCTCTGCGGGAAGCCGATTTCCCCTTCAGGCCTGCGAACGAAGGCTTCGTCCGAATTGCCACCTGCCGATATCGACCAAGTTCGGACGTATCACGGCCGGGCTCGCCAACGGCCGCTTCGACCGAAAGCCGTCTTTCGGGCCGACGAGCGCATCATTCGGCTATCGGCGTATCCCAGCGGCGCGCGAAGGACGGCCCAGCAGCCGATGTCGCTTGGGCGCTGATGCGATCATTGGTCGATCGCGGGCGCGAGATGGTCGCCGCTCGTCCATCCCCCGCCCAACGCACGGATCAGGCGAATGCTCGCTTGCAGCCGTCGCGTATCCAAATCCAGCGCGGCACGCCGCGCTTGCAGTGCAGTCGTCTGGGCGGTGAACACCTCCAGATAGGTGACGGCACCCTTGCTGTAGCGGTTGAGCGAGAGTCTTTCGGTCATCGCCGCCTGCCGCACCGCTTCGTCCTGGGCCGTAGCTTCGTCGCCGAGGTGGTGGAGCAACGCGAGATTGTCCTCGACCTGCTGGAACGCGGTCAGGACGGTGGCGCGATAGTCCGCCCCCGCGCTCGCCCAGCGCGCGCGGGCGACGGCGAGTTGGGCGCGCCGGCGGCCGCCGTCGAACAGGGTGAGCAGCGCGCTCGGCCCGATCGACCAGATTTGGTTGGGCGCCGAGAACAGTCCCGGCAGTCCGGTGTTCTGAAAACCGCCGCTCGCGCCGAGCCGGATCGCGGGGAAGAACGCGGCCTTGGCCACGCCGATCCCGGCATTGGCGGCGGCAACGCGGCGTTCGGCGGCGGCGACGTCAGGGCGGCGCTCGATCAGCGTGGCGGGCAGGCCGAGCGGTACGGCGGGGACGTCGAAGTCGGTTGCGACCGGCGCGATGGTGAAGCTGGACGCGGGCGTGCCGACGAGACTGGCGATGGCGTGTTCCGTCAAAGCCCGGGACGCCGCCACGTCGGCGAGCTGCGCGCGCGCTTCGGCGAGTTGCGCGCCCGAGCGGCTCGTCTCTATACCGCTGACGATGCCGCCTTGGAAACGGCGTTGGATCAGGTGGTCGGCCTTGGCGAAGGCGTCGACGGTCTGCGTCAGCAAAACGGCCTGCCGATCATAGCCGCGCAGCGCCATGAAGTCGGTGGCGAGTTCGGCCTGCAAGCTCAGCCGGATCGCGGCGAGATCGTCGCCCGAGGCCTGCACCTCCGCCTTGCCCGCCGCGACGCTGTTGCGCACCCGCCCCCACAGATCGAGCTCATAGCCCAGGCTCGCCTCGACCGTGTCGGCGCTGTAGATGTCGGGCTGGTTCGCACCCCGCAAGGGGCGATTGTCGGACTGGCGATTGCGGGTGATGCCGGCATCCACGCCTACCTGCGGCAGCAGCGCGGCGCGGCTCTGGCCGAGATAGCCGCGCGCAGCGTCATATCGGGCGAGCGCGCCAGCATAGCTCGGGTTGTCGGTTGCGATCTTGCGTTCGAGCGCGTCGAGCGTCGGGTCGCTGAACACCGCCCACCAGTCGCCGCGTGGCGCGGTGTCGGCCGGGGTGGCGGGCTGCCAGGGTCCGGCTTCCTTGAACGCCGTGACGGTCGGCATGACCGGCGGATGATAGGCCGGCGCGAACGAGCAGCCGGCGGTGGTGACCAGCAGCGCCATCGCAGCCCATGCGCGCTTAGCCATGCGTGGCATCCTCGACACGCACCAACTCGCCATCCGCAAGCGAATCCGGCGGATTGTCGACAATCTTCTGTGCCGCCGACAGGCCCGACGTCACTTCGACCGTCTGCCCGAGGTCGCGACCGACCGTGATGGGTCGCAGGTGGATGTGTCGATCCGCGCTCACGGTCGCGATCTGCGTGCCTTGTGCGCGGAAGATCAGCGCGCTCGACGGAATCTGCACCGTCCCGCCTTGCCCGCGCACATCGAAGCGGACTTGCGCGTAGCCACCGGGCTTGAGCGCGCCATCGGGATTGTCGGCGATCAACTGGACCTGAAAGGTGCCGGTCTGCTGGTTGATCGCGCCCGAATTACCAATCACGCGCGCGCTGAAACTGCGCGCGGGGTAATCTGGTGTCGTGAGAGTGGCGCTCAGCCCGGGCGTCATCCCGGCGGAATACTTCTGCGGCACGTTGACATAGATACGGATCTTGCGCGTGTCGGCGACCGAGAACATCGGTTGCTGCACCGACGCGCCGGGGCCGACCAGATCGCCGATGTCGGCGTTGCGCGTGGTCACTGTGCCCGCGAACGGCGCGCGCACCGTCGAGAACGCCTTTTGCGCGAGCAGCCGGCCAAGATCGGCACGCGCGGCCTGTACCGCCGCGTTGCGGACGGCAAGGTCGCCGTTCTTCTCGTCGGCCTCCTGCCTGGACACCGAATTATCGGTGAGCAGGTCGTTCCAGCGCGCCGCCGTACTGCGCGCGAGGCTGGCATGCGCCTGCGCGCTGACCAGGGCGGCGCGGGCCGAGACGATCTGCTGGTCGAGTTCGGGCGTGTCGATCTTGCCGAGCGGCGTTCCCGCGCCGACGACCGCGCCGATATCCTTGTACCATGCGCTGACATAGCCGCCGACGCGCGCGTACAGCTTGGCGGCGTTCCACGCCTGCATCGTGCCGGGCAGCGTCAGCGCGTCGTTCGTCGACGATCCTTTGGCGGCGACGAGATGGACGGTCGGCACCGAGCGCGCGTCCGACCAGCTCTGCGCCTCCTTCGTGTCGCCGCGGCGCACCAGCGCGCCTGCGGCGACGATGCTGACCGCCGCCACCATGGCGACGATACCGGCGGTTTTGAGGCCTTTGGGGGCGGGGGCCTGAACGGGTTCAGCCTGCATGAGCGAGAGTTCCGGTTGCAAGAGGATCGGAAGCGGCGCGCCGCTGTTTGCGGTGCGCGATCGAGAAGACGACGGGGACGAAGACGAGCGTGGCGAGCGTCGCGCAGATCAGCCCGCCGATCACGGCGCGACCGAGCGGCGCGTTCTGCTCGCCGCCTTCGCCCAAACCCAGCGCCATCGGCGCCATGCCGATGATCATGGCGAGCGCGGTCATCAGCACCGGGCGGAAGCGCGTTGCACCCGCCTCGGCGGCGGCGAGGAGCGCATCGCCGGTGGCGGCGAGCCGCTCGCGCGCGAAGCTCACCACCAGCACCGAGTTCGCGGTCGCCACGCCCATGCACATGATCGCGCCGGTCAGCGCCGGCACCGAGAGCGGGGTGTGCGTCGCGAACAGCATCCACACGATCCCGGCGAGCGCCGCCGGTAGCGCCGAGATGATGACGGTCGGATCGATCCAGCTCTGGAAGTTGACGACGATCAGCAGGTAGATCAGCACGATCGCGCCGATCAGGCCGAAGATCAGCCCCGAAAACGCGGTGTTCATCGTCTCGACCTGCCCGCGCAGCTTGACGCTCGACCCCTTGGGAAGCGTACCCGTGGCATCGTCGAGCACCTTCTGGATATCGCCCGCCACCGCGCCGAGATCGCGGCCCTGTGTGGTCGCGTAGACGTCGTAGGAGGGCTGCACCGCGTAGTGCGTCACCACCGCTGGCGATGGCTCGCGGTGGAGCGTGCCTAGCGCACCGAGGATCTGGTAGGTGCCGCCCGATCCGGTGACCGGCAGGTTCTGGAGCGCCGACAGCGAATCCGTGCGGTATTGCGGGGTCTGCACGACGATCGGATAGGACACGCCGTTCTTCGGGTTGAGCCAGAAGGCGGGCGCGACCTGGAAGCTGCCGGCGAGATTGACCGCCATGCTGCGCGTCACGTCGTTCTCGGTGATGCCGACCCGATCTGCCTGCGCGCGATCCACGTCGAAGCCGAGTTCGGGATACGCCTCGGTCTGCTGGACGCGCACGTCGGCGATGCCGGCGATATGCTGCATCTTCTCGGCCAGCGCCTGCGCATAGGCCTTGCTGCCCTTGATGTCGCTGCCGGTCACCATCACGTCGATCGGCGCGGGGGCGCCGAAGTTGAGGATCTGGCTGATGATGTCGGCCGGCAGGAACGAGAAGACCGAGCCGGGGAACGCATCGGGCAGCGCCTTGCGAAGCGCGTGAACATAGCCGGCGGTGGGCTTGTGGTCTTTCGATAGTGTAATGAGGATGTCGCCGTCCTGCGGGCCGACTCCGCCGGTGTTCGAATAGGCACGATTGATGCCTGATACCGGCATGCCGATGTTGTCGACGATCGATGCCAGTTCGTCCGGCGGAATGACCGAGCGGATGCGGTCCTCGACATGATCGAACATCGCTGCGGTCTCCTCGATGCGCGTACCGATCGGCGCGCGGACGTGGAGGTTGATCTGGCCTGCGTCGATAGTCGGGAAGAAGTTGCGCCCCAGCATCGGCACCAGCGCGAACGAGATCAGGACGACCGCCATGAAGGCGGGCACGAACACGCGCCGCCGGGCGAGCGCGAAATCGAGCAGCGTGACGTAATAGCCGCGCACCGCCTCGAACCGACGTTCGAACCCGCTCTGGAAGCGTCGGAACACGTTGCGGCTCTTGGGCCGACCAGACATCGCGTCGTGGCTCACCATCACCTCAGACGTGTGCTCGGTTGCGTGCTGGCGCAGCAGGTAATTGCCCATCGTCGGGACCAGCGTGCGCGACAGCACGAACGAGGCAATCATCGCGAACACCACCGCCATCGCCATCGGCGCGAACAGGAAACCGGCGACGCCGGGCAGGAAGAACATCGGTAGGAAGGCGATGCAAATGCACAGCAGCGAGACGAACGCCGGCCCGACGATCTGCTCGGCGCCGTCGAGGATCGCGGCGCGAACGGGCTTGCCCTGTTCGAGATGCCAGTTGATGTTCTCGATCGTCACGGTCGCGTCATCGACGAGGATGCCGACTGCGAGCGCCAGCCCGCCCAGCGTCATGATGTTGAGCGTCTGCCCCGCCATCGCCAGCCCGGCGACGGCAGCAAGAATGGCCAGCGGGATCGAGGCGGCGATGATGACGGTCGAACGCCAAGACCCCAAGAACAGCAGGATCATCAGCGAGGTGAGCGCGGCGGCGATCACGCCTTCCTTGATGACGCCCGATACCGCCGCCTTCACGAACAGCGACTGGTCCGACAGCGGCTGCACCTTGAGCGACGGCGGCAGAGTCTCGCGGATCTTGGGCAGCAACGCCTTGGCCTGATCGACGATCGCGATGGTCGACGCCGCGCCCGACTTCAGCACGGTCATCAGCACCGCGCGGCCACCGTCGACGCGGACGACGTTGCGCTGCGGCGGCGATCCATCGCGGACATGCGCCACGTCGCGCATCGTCACGGTTGCGCCATCGACGGTCTTGATCGGCAGGTCGTTGAGCTGCTCGACCACCTCGGGCGAGTTGTTGAGGCGGACGTTATATTCGTACTGGCCGATCTTGGTGGTGCCCGCCGGGACGATCTGGTTCTGCGCCGCCAGCGCCGCACCGACATCGCTCGCCGACAAATGCCGGGCCTGAAGTGCGCCGGGATCGAGATCGATCTGGATCTGGCGCTCCTTGCCGCCATAAGGCGACGGAATCGCCGCCCCCTGCACCGACGCGAGCGCAGGCCGGATGAAATTCTGGCCGAGATCGTAGATCTTCTGTTCGGACAGATCCTTGGCCGACAGCGCGAGCTGGAGGATCGGCACGGTCGAGGCGTTGTAGTTGAGGATTTGCGGCGGGGTGATGCCCGGTGGCATCTGCTTGAGCACGGTCTGCGATGCGGCTGTCACTTGCGCCGAGGCGGTGCGGATATCGACGCCGGGCTGGAAGAAGATCTTCACGATGCCGACCCCGTTGAGCGACTGGCTCTCGATATGATCGATGTCGTTGACCGTGCTCGAAAGCTGGCGTTCGTAATAATAGACGACACGGCCGGCCATGTCCTCAGGCGGGAGGCCGCGATAGGTCCACACCACCGCGATCACTGGGATCTTGATGTTGGGGAAGATATCGGTCGGCGTGCGGACCCAGGCGATCGAGCCGGACAGCACGATCAGAATGGCGAGGACGACGAACGTATAGGGCTTGCTGAGCGCAAGTTTGACGAGTTGCAGCACGGATCGCCCGCCTCTTTCCAAGGAACGAGGCGCTCCATCTAAAGCCGCTGCACCGCAGCGCACCTTAAATGAATTTCACCTCGCGGGCGTGATCGGGCAGCGGATTCGCACGGTGAGGCCCGGCGCTCCGTCGCCGAGTTCGAGATCGAAGCCGTGCAGGTGAACGATCGCCGCGACGACGCTGAGGCCGAGCCCGGTGCCGGGAATGCCCGTCGCTTCGGTGCCCCGATAGAAGCGCCGCAGCGCCGCCTGCCGCTCCCCGGCGGCCAGGCCCGGCCCGTTGTCGCGCACCACGATGGTGACGAACCCGTCGTCGATTTCGGTGGAGAGCCAGACGTCGCCACCGACGCCGGTGAACTTGATCGCATTGTCCAGCAGATTGCTGACCGCCTCGAAAAGCAGCTTGGAATCGCAGGTGATCGTCGCATCCGGCGCGGCGGCGTGGTTGAGCCGCACGCCCGCGTCTTCGGCGAGCGGCTCGTACAGATCATATGCGGCCGCGAGCATCGGTGCGACGGGCACGACCGCGAACCCGGCATGGCGACCCCGCGCCTCGAGTTCGGAAATCCGCAGCAGGGCCGCGAATCGCTCCAGCACCAGATCGAGATCGGCCGTTGCCGCCTCGGCAAGCCGAACGATCCGTGGGTCGGTGTCCGCAAGCGTGATCGCGCGCTGCAACTGTCCGCGAACGTGCGCCAGCGGCGTGCGCAGATCGTGTGCGATGGCATCGGTGACGCCCTTCACCTGCGCGACCACGCGCTCGACCTCTTCGATCATCGCGTTGACGGTGCCGGCGAACAGATCGAGTTCATCGCCACGCTTGCTGATCGGCATGCGCCGGTCGAGGCGGCCGCCGGCGATCTCGCGGCTGGCCGCTTGCAGATCGCGCACACGGCGCAGCGGCGCGAGGCTCAGGACGAACCCGACGCCGAACACCAGCACCACCATCGCCGCGCCGCTGGCGAGGAGCAGGGCGAGCATCCGGTGCCGCAGATCGACGATCGGCGCGATATCGCGCCCGATCAAGATGGTCTCTCCGGTCGTCGCGCGGATCGCCAGCACGCGCAGCGGGCCGTGCGCGCCGGGTTTCTCGCGGATGTTGGTCGGGCGATTGAAACCGAGATCGGTCGAGACGCGCAGATTGCCGGCGATATGCGTGCCGTCATGCGATTGCAGGCCGAACAGGGTCAGGCCGCTGGCGTTATGGCGGATTTCGGTGATGATCCGGTCGGGCAGCGCCTCTGCCGATACCGCCTGCAAGCGGGCCGCCTCGCGTTGCAGGATGCGATCGCTGCGCGCGGTCAGTTCGTGCGCGGACAGCGCGTAGATCAGGCCGAGCAGGGCCGCCACCCCGAGCGCGAACACTACGCCGAGCAATGCGGTGAGCCGGAACGTGCTCGTCTTGCGGATCTCGCGCAGGCGCAACCGTTCAAACGGCATCGAACCGATAGCCTTCGCCCTTAACGGTGGTGATGACCGAGGCAGCGCCCGGCCGGTCGAGCTTCTTGCGCAGCCGCGCGATATGCACGTTAATGAGGTTGGCACCCGGATCGAAATAATAGCCCCAGACCTGTTCGAAGATGATCCGGCGGCTCAGCGTGTCGCCCGCGTGGCGCAGGAAGAATTCAAGCAGCCGGAACTCCATGTGCAACAGCCGCACCGGCATGCCGTCGACCGTCGCCTGTCGCCGGATCAGGTCGAGCGCGATGCCGCCGGAGTGTAGCACGGTGTCCGTCGACTCCTGCCGCCGGCGCAGCAGCACTTCGACTCGCATCGCCATCTCATCGGGCACGAACGGCTTCACCAGGTAATCGTCCCCGCCGGCGCGTAGGCCGGCGATCCGTTCATCGACATCGCTGAGCGCGCTGATCATGAGCACCGGCAACATGAGCCGTCGCTCGCGAAGCGACGCGACCAGGGCGAGACCGTCGAGACCGGGCAGCATGCGGTCGAGCGTCGCCAGATCGAACGGTTCGCACAGCAGATGTTCGAGCGCGCGTTGACCGTCGGTGATATGAACGACCTCGTGCCCATGAGATCGCAAGGTGCCGGTGATCTCGCCAGCGGTATCGTGATCGTCCTCGATGACGAGAATACGAGCCATAAACCTTCCTTCGCGCCGGCGACGCTTGTTACGGATCTCTGCACGTCAGCGCCTGGATCGACGGGATTGCCATTGCGGCACTTCGAACCTCAAGACAATCAAGCCATCGCATGCTCTGCTTGCTGTTCTGACGCCCGCATCTCAACCTGCCTGCGAGAGTTGAGGGAGAGTGTGGCGGTTTATAACGCGCCATCCGTCTGGACGACGATGGCCTTCCCGATCAACCATCATTCTGAAACGGCGTCGCGGCTGCTTCCGACCAGAGCCGGACGTTCGCTTAATCTTCGGTGACTATCCGGTTCCGCTGGAAGCTGCCGTTCGCACACGTCAGGGGCGACGATCAGCAACACGCTTCAGAACGGCGGAACGTTTTTCTCCGGCTCGCCGGTGAAGACGGCAGTCTTGATGTTGGGCATGCTATAGGCGTAGCACCGGCCGAACATCTGCGGGTTGAGCGACGCGGGTTGGCCTGCTGCGTCGGCGACACGGTAGCGCCGGCCGATCGCGATGAGCCAGGTGCGCGCAAGGATCGTCGCGGCTTCGAAATCGTCCGCGTCGAACATGTCGCTCGCCCAGACCGCGAAGCCCCCCTCCAACGTGCGGTCCCATAGCACGCTGGGCGAAAGGATGCGGCCATCGCGAACCCGCCAGCGGTGAACTTGCACACCGTTCCGGCGGAGCTCCACAGTGGTTTCGCCCGCCGTCTCATCCGGAACCGTGGCGTCGTAGATGATGGTGTCGCGCGGCGCGCCACAGTGACGAAGGGCGATCACCGCCAGATCAAGGAGATGGGTGCAGTGGCTGGCCGCGAGTGCACCGCGGTAGAATTCGCGAGCCGGCGTCCCGATCGGCACGCCCATCAATGTTCGAAGGTGCCCGACCGCGCCGGGGCATACGCTCGTCGGTATCCTGATGGTCGCGCCATCGATCGCTGTGACGGTCTCACCATCGTGATGCACCACGCACCGCATCTCGTGGAAATTGTCAGTCAGATACGCCGTAACCTGTCCGTCCGTCGCTTCAATCGTGACACGCCGGTAGCAAGCACCGGAGCCGTAGTCGGGATTGACTGGATAATTGAGCGTCTTGGGTCTCATGCGCTGTAAAACCCAAGCGTGGACGGCCATGCCGACAGCTCTGCTTTGTAGGCACGGTCTCCTATCACGTCGCTGTGAAATCTGCCGGGCGCTTGGCGACAAAGGCGTTCACGCCCTCTTTCCCCTCGGAACCGGCTGCGGCGGATGCGATCGACCGCGCCTCGACGGCGAGATGCGTCGCGAGATCGCGCTCGCTGGAGGCGAGTAGAAGGCTCCGGCACCGGCCTATCGCGCGGGTAGGGCCGTTCGCGAGCGCGACCGCGACCTCACGCGCCGTCGCGGCGAGATCCTCGTCGGTAGCCACCCGCGTGATGAGCCCGATAGCGGCCGCTTCCCGGGCGTCGACGCGTCGGTTGGTCAGCACGATCTCCTGCGCGCGGCGAAGGCCGACCAGCCGGGGCAACCACCAAGACGCGCCACCGTCCGGAGTAAGGCCGATCGCGCTGTACGCCGAAGTGAAATGCGCGGACGCGGCGGCGATCGCGACGTCGCCGAGGATCGCGAGGCTCAGGCCGGCACCGGCGGCGGGGCCGTTGATCGCTGTGACGAGCGGCTTCTCCATCGTGGCGAGCCGGTGAACGCCAGCGTGAAAGCTCTGCGCCAGATCGAGGACGATCGCCTCGACATCGCCGCCCGCTTGCGAAAAAACATCGACGTCGCCGCCGACGGAGAAGAAGCGGCCGCTGCCGGTCAGGACGACGCAGCGTACTGCCGGGTCATCCGCGCATCGATCCGCTACGACTTGGAGTGCCCGCGCCATCTCCGGCCCGATCGCGTTGCGCCGTTCCGGCCGCGCCAGAGTCAGCCAGGCAACGCCGTCGCGCAGTTCGAACGCGATCGCGTCGTCGCTCATTTTGCGCCCGCCCGTTGTGCCTGTGCCCAGGCGAGAGCCATGAGCTCGGGCAGAACCGCAATTCGCGCCTTCGCCTCCTGCGAGGCCGCGTTGCCGCGGATCACCCGTCCCTTGATGCCGTGGAAGATGGCGGCGAGACGGAAGAAATTGAACGCCATGTAGAAATCATACTCGGGCATGACGGCTTGACCCCGCCGCCGATTGTAAGCCGCAAGATAGTCCTGCTCGCTCGGGATGCCCAGCGCGGCAAGGTCAGCTCCGACGAGCCCTGCCACGATGTGCGGCGGCATGCGGTACATCATTGCATGATAAGCGAAATCCGCGCCGGGGTGGCCCAGCGTCGACAATTCCCAGTCGAGCACCGCCAGAACGCGTGGTTCGGTGGGATGGAAGATCATATTGTCGATGCGGAAGTCACCGTGGACGATGCTGGTCTCGTCGTTCGCGGGAATGTTGGCGGGCAGCCATTCGACGAGCCGGTCCATGTTGGCATCACGACCGGCGTCCGCGTCGTCCAGATATTGCTTCGACCAGCGCCCGATCTGACGCTCGAAGTAATTGCCCGGCCGGCCGTAATCACCGAGACCGACGCTTTCATAGTCCACGCTATGAAGCTGCGCGATCGTTGCGTTCATGGCGTCGTACAGCGCGGCGCGTCCGGCATTGGCGAGGCCGGGCAGCGTCGCGTCCCAGACGATACGGCCCTCGACCATGTCCATGACGTAGAAGATCGTGCCGAGCACCGCCGGATCGGTGCAGACGCCGCACAGTCTCGCGACCGGAAATCCCGCCTCGGCGAGACCGGCGATAACCCGTGCTTCCCGATCGACCGCATGCGCGCCCTTGAGCAACTGCCCCGGCGGCTGCTTGCGCAGCACATAGCTTTTGGCGGGAGTGACCAGCCGGTAAGTCGGGTTGGACTGGCCGCCCTTGAACTGTTCGATCGTAAGCGGACCGGCATAGCCTTCGACCGTCTCGCGCATCCATGTGTCGAGCGCGTGAGCGTCGAGGGCATAGCCCGCGCGAACCGCCGTCGTGCCGGTGTTCGACGTGGCGGAAATGGTCACGGGCGATACCTTCCGATCGAGCGACGGAGACGAGGCGCCGCGATCATGCCGCCATATCCGCCTCGATGCCCGGCGGCAGCCAACCGCCGCCGAGCATCTCCGGTTTCGGACTATAGGCGCGCAGGACGATGAAGAACGGCCCGGTCGGCGCGGGCAGCCAGTTGCCGCTTCTGCTTGGCGCATGCTGGATCTGGATGGAGATCGATCCATCTGCGGCGACCTTCAGCCCCGCCGTGCGGTCGCTCACCAGATAGCGGTTGATCGGATTGGGATGGAGCGCGAACGATTTGGCGTCGTACAGCGTCACCGACCAGAAGGCGTTGACCGGCGGTGGGGTTTGCAGGCGCAGCGTGTAGTTCGCGGTCGCGCCGTTCAGAGGCTTGCCGTTTGCGTCCGAGAAGGTCGTGTAGGATGCGTTCTCTTCGCGCACGTTCGCGCCAAGGCCGGCGGTGTTGGTGACGGAACGGCGGAGATAGTTGAACCCATACTCGCCCTTGTTCACCTTCATCCAGCCGGTTCCAGTCGAAACGCCAAGCTGTGATTTAGAAGCCGCGATGACCGCGACCGCGCTGGCGTAGCCGCTTTCGATCGCGGCGCGCGACGCCGTGTCGAGCGTCGATGGATCAGCCGGACGATCACCTAGCACGCCGAGCGGGCGGAAACGCGACACCAAGGCGTCCTCGCCCGGCTGGCAGCCATCGGTGCGCAGGATGTAATCGAGAACCCGCAGGAAGCCTTTCGCGCCGGGTGCCGGCGCGGGCGGTGCGATATCGGCGCTGGCCTGTGTCGCCGAAGCAGTGGGCGGCGTGATTGTGACGCTGTCCTGAAAGTGGCGGGCGTAGACGACTTCCTTGTCGGTCTGTGCGAACGCGCGCATCAAGGCCCAGAGCTGCACCGTGGCGGCGCGGTAGACGGTCGTACCGGGCGGGGGCGAGCCATGCCACCCCGGTGGCACCAGCAGGAAACGGCCGCCTTTGAACCCGATCGTCCGGTTGCTCAGGTTGCTCGGATTTCCGAAAATGTCGAAGATGTTGAGCGTGAAATACTTTAGGCTCGTCGGCGGGATCGTGATCTCGACCGGACCCTTTGAGAGATCGATCCACGCGGTCGAGTACAATGTGTCCGAATTGGGCACTTTGAACGTCGCGTAGCCCGGCCCGGCCAAAGCGCGTTCGTGCGCGAAGCGGTTGAAGCCGGTGAAGTTCGACGAGGTCCGATCGAACACCTGCCGATACATCTGTTCATATTGCAGATAGGCCGACATGCCGTAGATCGTCGCGTCGAACGCCGCCGACTTGAGCACCTCGTTGCGGCTTTTCTCGTCCTTCGGCAGCAGGTCGTCGCCGTAATCGCGCATGGAGCGCGGGGCTTCGGGCGCCGCAAAATTGTCCTGCTCTGCATGGAGGGGAATGGCTGGGAGACAGGCGGCGTGCGCCGCAAGACCATATGCCATCAGCCGAGCGCGCGTGACCGTGCTCATGCTTGCGCCGCTTTCCAATCGCGCTTGATCTTCTTGGCGAGGCTCCAGCGATGAACTTCGCTTGGGCCGTCATAGATGCGGAAGGCGCGGATCTCGCGGAAGGCCTGCTCGACGATCGTGTCGCCGGAAACGCCGGTCCCTCCCATCGCCTGTACGCAGCGGTCCGCCACCCGGAACAGCGCTTCCGAGACGGCGACTTTCGCCATCGAGCTTTCGGCAGTGCCGAGCGACCCGATATCGAGCACGCCCGCGCACCAGTCGATCATCAACTCGGCCTGCTGAAGATCAATGAGATTGTCAGCGAGCATGAACCCGACACCTTCATGATCGATGAGCGGCTTGCCGAAGGCGTGGCGACGGTTGGCATAATCGCACGCGATCTCCTGCGCGCGGATCGCCAGCCCCAGCCAGCGCATGCAATGCGAGAGCCGCGCCGGGCTGAGCCGAATCTGGGCGTATTTGAAGCCTTCGCCACTTGCGCCGAGCATCTGATCGGCGGGGACGCGCAGGTCGACGATGTCGATCTCGGCGTGGCCGCCGGGCATCGAACTGTCGATCGTGTCGATCACGCGGGTGGTGCGGATTGCGGGGTCGGGCAGATCGACGAGGAACATGCAGGCGCCATCGTCCGACTTGGCCATGACGATGCCGACGCTGGCGCCCTCCGCGCCGGTGATGAATTTCTTGCGGCCGTTTATCACCCAATGGTTGCCGTCGAGTCGGCAGGTCGTCTGCATCATCGACGGGTCCGAACCCGCGCCGCCATCCTCGGCGGGTTCGGTCATGAAAAATGCCGAGCGCGCCGCGCCGGCGACCAGCGGATCGAGGAAACGCGCCTTCTGCTCGGCGCTCGCGACCTTGCCGAGCAGATACATATTGCCTTCGTCCGGTGCGGCGGTGTTGCAGGCGAGCGGCCCGAGCGGCGACAGGCCGGACCGGCGTAGCACGATCGCGGTTTCGCGCTGGGTCAGATGCGAGCCGTCCGGCAAGATGTGCGGCGTCAACACGCCCGCCGCGCGCGCCTTTTCGCGCAACGCGTGGACCAGCGTATCGGCGGGGCCGTGACCGCCGCACCTCTCATCAGCCTCATACGGGACTACGGCATCCCGCACGAAGGCTTCCACCTTCGCCGCGATCTTCTGGGCGCGTTCGGTCATTGCGCTGTCGTTCCCCCATCGACGACGAGTTCGGCGCCGGTCATGTATCGTGATTCGTCGCTGGCGAGGAAAAGGACCGCGTCGGCGATCTCGTCGGCCTCGCCGATCCGCCCGAGCGGCACGTCGGCCAGCAGTTTCTTCGCGATGTCGGGATCGGCATAGGCGGGCGCGGACAGCGGAGTCGCGATGTGACCCGGATGAATCGAGTTTGCGCGCACGCCGTTGCGAGCCTCCGCGCATTCGAGCGCGGTGACTTTGGTGAACATCCGCACTCCGCCCTTGGCGGCGCAGTAGGAGCCGGTGCCGGAGCCGGCGACGATGCCGCGGATCGACGACATGTTAACGATCGCGCCGTGGCCGGAGGCGGCCAGCAGCGGCAGCATGTGCTTGGTGCCAAGGAAAACGCTGTCGAGATTGACCGCGAGGATCGCGCGCCACTGGTCGAGACTGGTCTCGGCGATCGTCGCGAATTTGCCGAAGCCGGCATTGTTGACGAGGATATCGAGTTTACCAAAGCGCTGCCCGATGCGATCGGCCAGCGCGATCCAGCCGGGTTCATCGGTCACGTCGAGCGGGATCGCGTCGTGCGGCGCACCGCCAAGATCCGCGAGCGCCGCCCCGAGTTTTTCCACGTCGCGATCGGCGAGCAGAACGGTCGCGCCTTCTGTCGCGAAACGCTTCGCGGTGGCGAGACCGATGCCCGAGGCCGCGCCCGTGACCAGCGCGACGCGATCGCTAAACCGGCTCATGCCGGCGCGCCCGCGACGCCGGCGTCATTTTTGCTGAGCGACAACAGGCTTTCGAAGATCGGGTTGGTGCGCGACAGGATCGCGTCCGCGCGCTCGCGGATCGGCTCGTCGAAGCGAGTCGTGGTGAAGACGTACAAGCGGTCCTCGCGGATGCCGTCGAACGCCTGCGCGGCGACCGCGTCTGGCGACGGCGCGTTGCGATACAGCGTGTCGGCGACCTCGCGCAGTTCCTTGGCCTCCTCCGGTCGACCGTGCGCGGTTTGCAGGTGATCCGGGCGAGAGCGCTCGGCATCGTAGATCCGGGTGGCGACGAGGCCGGGGCAGAGCATCGTCACCCCGATCGGCGCGCCTTCGTCGCGCAAGCCTGCGTACAGCGCCTCGGTGATGCGAACCACGGCATGTTTCGACGCGCCATAGACCGCCGACCCCGATCCGCTCACGAATCCGGCGACCGAGGCGGTGTTGAGGATATGACCCGACCTGCCGTCGGCAAGCATGCGCGGCACGAAGCTGCGGATGCCGTTGACCACCCCGTCGACATTGACGCCGAACGCCCAGCGCCAGTCTTCGGGTGCGTAATCCCACACCGGGCGGTGCCGCCCACCCGGCACGACGCCGGCGTTGTTGCACAGCAGATCGACGCCGCCGAAGCGATCCCAGGCGGCATCCGCCAGCGCCTGAACCGCCGCCGGATCGGCCACGTCGGTTTGCTGGAGGAGGACCGCGTTCGCCGAGAGGCGCGCACCGACTGTCTCCAGATCGGCGCCGTTGATGTCGGCGAGCACCAGGTTCATGCCCTGCGCGGCGGCAAGCTCGGCGAGCGCCGCGCCGATGCCGCTTCCGGCGCCGGTGATGATGGCGGTCTTACCGGAAAAGTCTTTCATGCCGGCCTCGCTCCCATCGGTTCGCGCGGTCCTGCCTGCGGACTCGCCATCGTCGTTGCTTTAATCGACCGTCCGGTCGGACGTCAACTACCTTCGGCCTGTTGACCGGGCGGGGAGGGCGGAATAGCAGTAACCCAGCCGACCGGACGGTCTGGAGTTTTAGGAGGTGTCGTGATGTCCGAACCCAATCCTCTCGTCGCGGTGGGTCGCCTGCGCCGGGACGCGCCCAAGACGGTCGCGGGCTTTCGCCGGTGGCGCACCATCATCGATACCGATGGCGCGGTGCCGGCGCGCATCAAGCGCCTGTTCGTGGCGTGCGCCGCGACCGTGAAGGGATATGAGGAGATGGCGCTTCGCGAATTGCAGGCGGCACGAGACGAGGGGCTGGCCGAGGCGGAGGCCGGCGCCGCCGTCGCGATCTTGTCGAGCGTTCGCGGTGAGGGGGCTGCGCTGCGTTTCCACGGCCTGTTCGGCAAGGTGTATCCCGACGCCGCCGAGATCGAAGCCACCAACGAGGATATCCTTGTCGAGCCGGGTGCGGCTGAGGCCAATTTCCTCCACTATTTCGGCACGATGCCGCCCTCGCTCGGCAAGCTGTTCGAGGTCAAGCCGCTCGGCGCCGATGCTTATTATCTGATGCGGGAGGGCACGCTGTCCGGAACCGCGCTCGAGCCGGTCCATGCGGAACTGCTGCTCGTGACCGTGCTCGCCGCCGATTACAGCGAGTGGGCGTCGGTACATATGAAGGGCGCCCGCAAGGCCGGGGCAAGCGAAGAAGCCGTTGCCGAGGCGGTGATTTGCGCGGTGCCGACCGCCGGCCTTTCGGCCTGGGTGATCGGCGCCACGGCGATGGACGCCTGATCCGCCCTAAAGCTCGCTGACGAGGTGGCCGCCATCGACCGCGACGACCGCCCCCGTCATGTAGCGGGACTGATCCGAGCAGAGTAGCAGGAAGGGTGCATCGAGATCGTGCATCTGGCCGAGCCGCCCCTGCGGGATGCGGGCGATCAGGCGCTGACCGGCGCTCGATGCGAAGAACTCACGGTTGAGGTCGGTCTCGATATAGCCGGGCGCGAGCGCGTTGACGCGAATGCCGAGCGACGCCCATTCGAGCGCCAGCGCCTTGGTGAGCTGGATCAATCCTGCCTTACTGCTGGCATAAGCGGCGAGCCCCTTGGACACGCGCTCGCCGAGGATCGAGGCGACGTTGACGATCGCGCCGCCACTCTCGCGCATCGCGCGCGCACCCTGCTGCGCGACGAGGAAGGCGCCGGTGAGGTTCGGGCCAAGCACCGCATGCCATTCGTCGTGGGACATATCCACCGCCCGACGGGTCTGCGCGACTCCGGCGTTGTTGACGACGATCGACAAGGGGGCAGGCGAGTCTTGCGCGATCCGATCGAACGCAGCGGACACAGAAGCGGGATCGGTGACGTCCATGACGATCGGCAGACACTGTCCGCCGGCGCGCCCGACATCCTCCGCCAGCGCCTCGAGCGCCGCCATACGCCGGGCGGCGGCGAAAACGGTCGCGCCCCGCGCCGCCAGTACCATCGCGAAATGCCGGCCCAATCCCGAGCTTGCACCCGTTACCAGCGCGGTCTTGCCGTTCAGTTCCATTTCGCTCTCCTCCGGGCTTGCGTTGTCGCCCAAACACGACCAACGATACCCACACCCGACCGGACGGTCGAGTTACCATTTGGAGAGGCCATGCGTTTCGCGAACAAGCGTGCATTTGTCACGGGAGCGGCGGGTGGTCTTGGTGCGGCAGTGGCGAAGGCGTTCGCCGCGGAAGGCGCGCGTGTCGTCGTCGCGGACATCGACGCGCATGCCCGAACCGAACTGGCGGACGCCATCGTCGCGGCGGGCGGCGATGCCTGCGCGGTGGCGCTCGACGTCACGGAGCCCGACGACTGGGATCGGGCGGTCGAGGAGACTCGTCGGCGCTGGGGCGGGGTCGACATCCTCGTCAACAATGCGGCGGTCGCGTCGGCATTGACGCCGATCGAGGAGCGCGTGCCCGAGGATTGGGATCGGAGCATGGCGGTCAATGCCAAGGGTCCGTTTCTCGGCACGCGCGCGCTGCTACCGCACTTCCGCGCGCAGGGCGGTGGCGCGATCGTCAACGTGTCGTCGGTGGCCGGGATCGGCCAGTCGCAGATCATGGATGCCACCTATGCCTGCAGCAAAGCCGCGCTGACGATGTTGACGCGCATCACCGCCGCTCAGCATTCGGGCGAGGGCATACGCTGCAACTCGGTGCATCCCGGGCCGATCGACAGTGCGCTCGCGCGTGCGGCGTATACCGATGCGGAGGCGCTGGCGGCGCGTCTCGCGCGCGTGCCGATCGGCCGGCTCGCGACTGCGGAGGAGGTCGTCGCGGCGATTCTGTTCCTGGCCAGCGACGAGGCGTCGTACATCACCGGCGCCGCGCTTGCCGTGGACGGTGGCGCTTCGGTGCAATAGGGTGACAGGCTGGCGGCCCTGCGGCCGTCCGAAGACATGAGGATCTGGGTCCGGTATGGCGCGACAGGCGACAAAGAAACGACAGACGACCGAAGCGCATGACGAGAAGCGCAACGAGATTCTCAGGCATTGCGCCAACCTGTTCGACAAGGTCGGCTATCACAAAGCCTCGATGCAGATGCTCGCCGACGAGGTCGGCCTCGGCAAGCCGACGCTCTACCATTATTTCCCGAGCAAACATGCGATCCTCTATGCGATTCACGAAGCGCATATGACCGCGTTGCTGGATGGGCTGGCGGACGAAACTTTCTCCGACGATCCGCTCGGCAAGCTGCGGGCGGCGTGTATCAACATCCTGCGGCAGATCGCCGAGCATCCCGGCTATGTCCGTGCGTTCATGGACCATTATGAGGATCTGGAGGGTACGATGCGCAACCAGATCCGGGCGCAGCGCAAGGACTATTTCGAACGGGTCCGCGGCACCGTCGTGTCCGGCATCGAGACCGGGCAGTTTCTGGATTGCGACCCCGATCTGACCACCTACGGGTTCCTCGGGATGTGCAACTGGGCCTATAAATGGTATCCGCCACTGGCAAAGAAACATCCTCCCGAGGATGTCGCCGACGCATTGTGCCGTCCGTTTTTCGAGGGACTCAGTTTGGCGAAATCCTAGGCCGTGATCGTCTCCGTCCACCAGCATATGCCGTCCCCGGAAGATGTGGCGGCGGTGCGTTTCACGGAGCCGGCGGACATCCGTTCGGCGGCCGAGGCGCTTCGGGACAGAGTCGCGAAGATGTGCGGGCTGCGAACGGCGGTATCGCACAACATCGCGGTGCGCGAGCCGATGCGCGACGGCGACGGTGCGATCCTCGCCAGCGAGGTGTTCGGCTTCCGCGAAGGCGAGGGGCGCTGGTGGGAGGCCCCGCAATTGGCGCTGTCATCGCCGCTCGTCCACGCGTGCCGGGTCGAAGCGGAGCCGTTCTGGTGCAACGCGCGCGGCTTCCACACGCGCATTGCCAATCCGCTGCTCGATGCGATCGACCTGTCCGATTTCCGCGCGCGCGCGATGACATCGGCGGCGTTGGTTGTTCCGATCCATTTGCCGTTCGGTCAGATCGGCGCGGCCAGTTTCCTGTCTCCCGATCCGCAGCGAGAGGATCTGTCTGGCCCCTATGCGAGCGCCGTCGATGCGCTCGCCGTGCTCGCGCGCGCCTTCATCCAGAGCTATGTCAAGATCACCGCGCGCGTGCGCCAAGACATGGCCGGCGTGTCGCTCACCAAGCGCGAGGTCGAGTGCCTGCGCTGGGCGGCGGCCGGCAAGACCAATGATGAGATCGGGCTCATCCTGGGGCTGCAACGCACGACGGTGCGGTTCCACATCCGCGCCGCCTCGCTCAAGCTCGATGCGGTCAACCGCGACCAGACGCTGTTCAAGGCCGCACAGCTCGGCTTTCTCGGGATGATCCGCTAGCCGCTGTCGCATTGGTCAGAAGCCGACCGTCCGGTCGGGCGCTACAAGGCGGGCAGGAGAGACCAGATGCCCACGCTCGCGCCGATCATCGCCGCCAATCTGCTCGTCGAAGTCGACGGCGCCTACCATCTGATCGCATCGCGTGACCGCGCCAGCGGCCGGACGATTTTCCCAGCCAGACCCGATAGCGATGACCGTTACGACTCCGTCCTGCTCCCGCCCGAGGGGCGGCTGTGGTCCTGGACGGTGCAGCGCTTCCGGCCGAAATCCCCGCCTTATGCGGGGCCGGACGCATTCGAACCCTATGCGGTCGGCTATGTGCAGCTCGACGGTGCGTTGATCGTCGAATCGCGGCTGGTCGACGTGGGTTTCGATGACTTGCGGATCGATATGCCGATGCGGCTCGTCCCGCACCCGTTCACGCTGGCAAGCGGTGTGGTGCGTACCAGCTTCGCCTTCGCGCCGGTCGAGGAGGCAAGGTGATGAGCGATGTCTTTATCATCGGCGCCGGCATCCACCCCTTCGGCCGCACGCCGGGGCTGAGCGGGCTTCAGCAGGGCGTTTACGCGGTTCGTCAGGCGCTGGCGCAAACCGGCCTTGGCTGGAGCGACATCCGCTTCGCGTTCGGCGGTTCGGATTCGGCGGGCAATGCCGATACGATGGTGTCCGAACTCGGCTTGACCGGGCTGCCGTTCATCAACGTCGCCAATGGCTGTGCGACCGGCGGCTCGGCGATGTTCGGAGCATACAGCACGATCAAATCGGGCGAGTTCGATCTCGGCATCGCGGTGGGTTTCGATAAGCATCCGCGTGGCTCGTTCTCGCCGCTGCCGGCCGACTGGGGGCTGCCCGACTGGTATGGGGAGACCGGGCTGATGCTCACCACCCAATTCTTTGCCATGAAGATCCAGCGCTACATGGCGACCTATGGCATCACGCCGCGCACGCTCGGCGCGGTCGCGGAAAAGGCGTTCGCGAACGGTGTGCTTGCGGATCACGCCTGGCGGCGTGAGGCGGTTGATATCGATACGATCCTCTCCTCGCAGATGGTAAGCGACCCGCTGACAAAATTCATGTTCTGCTCGCCCGGAGAGGGTGCGGTGGCGCTCGTCCTAGCGAGTGGGAAGCGGGCGCGGGAGCTGGGCTTGCCAAGCGTGCGGCTGCGCGCGGCGGCGGTGCGGACGCGGCCGCCTGGATCGTTCGAGGTGTTCTCGCCAGCGCTCGATCTCGAACGCGGCGGCTCGCCGACCACGATCGCCTCGCGTGCCGCCTATGACATGGCGGGTGTCGGTCCCGAAGACATCGACATCGCGCAGCTTCAGGATACCGAAACCGGCGCCGAAATCATGCACATGGCCGAGAACGGGTTCTGCGCCGACGGCGAGCAGACCGCCTGGATCGCGGAAGGCCGTACCCGGATCGACGGGACGTTGCCGGTCAACACTGATGGCGGTTGCCTCGCCTGTGGCGAGCCGATCGGAGCCTCGGGCTTGCGGCAGGTTTATGAGAATTTCGTCCAACTCACCGGGCGCGCCGGGCGGCGGCAGGCGCCGGGCAATCCGAGGCTCGGCTACAGCCACGTCTATGGAGCGCCCGGCGTGTCTGCGGTCGCGATCGTCGAGAGGTGAGGTGATGGATCTGGCTTTGACCGACGCCGAGCGAGCGTTCCGCGGCGAGGTGCGCGCCTTCCTCGCGGACGCGCTATCGCCCGAACTCCGGCGTGGCGCCGCACTGACCTCGGGCGTGTTCGCCGAGCCGGATATCGCGCGCGCATGGCAGGCGATCCTCGAGGCCAAGGGTTGGCTGGTCTATCATTGGCCGGCGGCGGCGGGCGGCCCCGGCTGGACGCGCATCCAGCGCTGGATCTTCGAGAAGGAGTGTGCCGAAGCGGGCGCGCCCGTGCTGCCGGGCATGGGGCTCAAGCTGGTCGGACCGGTGCTCTACACCTTCGGCAGCGACGCGCAGCGGGCGGAGTATCTGCCGGCGCTCCGCAGCGGCGAGCACGTCTGGGCACAAGGTTTCTCCGAACCGGGGTCGGGGTCCGATCTCGCCAGCCTCCGTACCCGCGCCGTGCGCGCTGATGACGACTATATCGTGTCCGGCCACAAGATCTGGACCACGCAGGCACAGTTCGCCAACCGGCTGTTCGCGCTGGTGCGCACCGATCCCGACGTCAAGCCGCAGCAGGGGATCAGCTTCCTGCTGATCGACATGGCCGCGCCTGGCGTAACGGTTCGGCCGATTCTCAGCGCATCGGGCGATCACGAGCTGAACGAAGTGTTTCTGGACGAGGTGCGCGTACCGGTCGCGAACCGCGTCGGCGAGGAAGGGCAGGGGTGGTCGATCGCCAAGTTCCTGCTCGAGAACGAGCGCGGCGGCTCGTCGTTCGCGCCGCAATTGCTCGCCGACCTCCGGCGACTGGCCGAGGCGGCGGGGCCGCTCGTCGGCGAACGCGCCGACCGCGCGCTGCGTCTGCGGTTGGAAGCGCAGGCGCTCGAAATGACCGAGCTGAGGACTTTGATCGAGATCGATGCCGGCGCCGCGCCCGACCCGCGCAGCCTCACTACCAAGCTGATCGCCTCGAAAATCCGCCAGGGCATCGAAACGCTTGCGGTCGATGCGTTCGGCCTTGCCGGTCTCCAGCTTCCGCTCGAACGGCCCTTCTATGGTTCGGACGTCCCCCCACCGATCCACTCGGCGGAGGCGCAGGTCGCGGCCGCCCGCTACCTCAACGCGCGCGCCTGGTCGATCTTCGGCGGCACCAGCGAAATCCAGCTTTCCATCATCGCCAAGGCCGCGCTCGGCCTGTGACAGACAAAAGGACGTACTCCATGCCTGAAGCCTATATCGTTTCCGCGCGTCGTACCGCTGGCGGCCGTCGCAATGGCCGCCTTGCCGCCTGGCACCCGGCAGATCTCGGCGCCGCCGTGCTCGATGCCCTCGTCGCCGACATAGGGCTGGACCCGGCGGCGATCGACGACGTCATCATCGGCTGCGTGAGCCAGATCGGCGAGCAGACCTTCGCGCTCGGGCGCAATGTCGTGCTGGCGTCGAAGCTGCCCGACAGCGTCCCGGCGGTGACGATCGACCGCCAATGCGGATCGTCGCAGCAAGCGCTACACTTCGCGGCGCAGGCGGTGATGTCGGGCATGCAGGACATCGTGATCGCCGGTGGCGTGGAGAGCATGACGCGGGTGCCGATGGGTTCGCCGATCACGCTTGCCAAGGCGGGCGGGATCGGCGCCAACCCGTTCGCGGAATCGATCCAGAAGCGGTACGGAGTCGAGGGATTCAACCAGTTCGTCGGCGCGCAGATGATCGCCGACAAATACGGCTTCAGCCGCGAGGATCATGATCGTTTCGCGCTGCAAAGCCACCAGAAGGCCGCTGCCGCCACCGCCGCCGGCGCGTTCGCTGCGGAGATCGTGCCGCTCGCGGTCGTCACGCCCGATGGCCAGACGGTCACGCACGACCGCGACGAAGGCATTCGCGGCGATGCGTCGTTGGAATCGATCGGTTCGGTCAAGCTGCTGAGCGAGAGCGGCACATTGAGCGCGGCGACCGCCAGCCAGATCTGCGATGGCGCGAGCGGCGTGCTCGTTGCATCCGAAGCCGCGGTCAAGGCGCACGGCCTCACACCGATCGCCCGCATCGTTAATCTCGCGGTGACGGCGGGCGATCCGGTCATTATGCTCGAAGAGCCGATCCCCGCCACGCGCCGCGTGTTGGAACGGGCGGGGCTGTCGATGGCCGACATCGATCTGTTCGAGGTCAACGAAGCCTTCGCCTCGATCCCGATGGCGTGGGCCAAGGCGCTCGGCGCCGATCCGGCGAAGCTCAACGTCAATGGCGGCGCGATCGCGCTCGGTCACCCGCTCGGCGCGACCGGCACCAAGTTGATGGCGACGCTGATCCACGCGCTGAAGGCACGCGGCGGCCGCTACGGCCTTCAGACGATGTGCGAAGGCGGCGGCATTGCTAACGCTTCGATCATCGAGGTGCTCTGACGATGAACATCGCGCCAAGCGACGAGCAGGTGATGGTCCGCGATATGGTGCGGCGTTTCCTCGCCGATCGTTATGACGCGACCAGCATGGCGAACGGGCCGATGCCGGCGAAGGACTGGCGCGCGCTTGGCGAACTCGGTCTGTTCGCCTTGCTGCTTCCGGAGTCCGCCGGGGGCATGGGCGGCGGCGCGATGGAGGTGATGATCGTCGCCGAAGAACTCGGCCGCGCGCTGGCAATCACCCCACTCGCGGACAGCGTTGTCCTGTGCGGTCAGGTGATCGCGCGCAGCGGCGACGCCGGCGCGCGGTGGGGTGAGCCGCTCGCGCAGGGCGACGCCGTGCTCGCCTTCGCACGCGGGGGGAGGGAAGAAGCGGGCGTGCTTTCCGGCGCAAGTGGCATCGTTCCGGGCGGAATGGCGGCGTCGGCGTTCGTCGTGGCGCTGGAGACGGGGGGTGCCGCTCTGGTCGAGGCGGACGCCTCAGGCGTCGCGCGATCGGCGGTGCGGATGGTCGATGGCAGCATCGCGGCCGACCTTCGCTTCGACGGCGCCCGCTGCGTCCCGCTCGACATCGCCGAGGCCGATTTGAGCGTCGCCGTCACGATGGCCGAACTTGCAATCGTGGCGGAACTGGTAGGTGCGATGGGCACGTTGCTCGATCTCGCGATCGACTATGTTCGCCAGCGCAAGCAGTTTGGCAAGCCGATCGGTAGCTTTCAGGCGATCCAGCATCGCTGTGCGCGGCTCTATACCGTGCTGGAACAATCGCGTTCGATGATGCTCCGCGCCGCGCTCGCCGGCGATGACGCGCGAGGGCGGGCCGTGACCGAAGCCAAGGCGTATGTCCTGGATGCGGCGCTGCGGCTGGCGGAGGATGTCGTGCAGCTTCATGGCGGCATGGGCGTGACCGACGAACTCGCGGTCGGCCGAGGATTGCGCCGCGTGCTGCTGCTGTCGCGGCTTTACGGCGGTGGCGCGGCGGCGCGGATGGCGCTCGCCGCCTGAGCGTGCGATCTACTGAGCGGAGCAGGCGTCGGTGGTTGTCGAACTTGCGACTGTCCGCTTGATTGCGGGCGGATGCCACTGTCCGGTCATCGCGCTCGCCTTGGGCCGATAGAGCCGCATCATAAGCATGAAGCCTTCCTTCGGCGCGGGTAGCCAATTGGCCGTCTTGCCCGCTCCGGGATCGTCGTTCTGGACATAGAGCTTGAGCGAACCGTTTTTGCCGTAAGCGATGCCGGGCGTGCGATCCCCGATCGAATAGCGTTTCAGGCTGTTCGGCACCAAAAAGCCCTTGGCGTAATACAGCGTGATCGACCAGAAAGCGTTGACCGGCGGTAGATCGGATTTGGCGAAGCAGATCGTGTAGGCAGTCCTGCCGTCCAAAGACGCGCCGACGCTATCGACATGCGCGACCGGGTAAAGCGCCTCGTCTTTGTCCACGACGTAGATCTGGTCCATCGCCACCGCCGCGCGCAGGAGATAGTCCTTGCCGAAAGTCGAGCCGGAATAGCTCGTCGACCAGCCGTTCGCCATCGCACCAAGGTTGCGGGTCTTGGCGCGGATGATTTTGAGCCCGTCCACGATCCCGGCTTCAACCGCGGCACGCTGCGACGTGTTGAGTCGGCCGAGGTTAAACCCGTCCTGCCGCGTCAGGCCGATCGCTTCGAACGATTGCAGCAACTGGCTTTCCTCGGGCGTCGGCCGCCAATCCTGGAGCACCGTGCCGAGGTCCGCGAGCGGCTTGAGCGCCTCTGGCACGTCCGCTCCCGCACCCGCCAGAATGCGCTGCCGCGACACCGTGGTCGGGCCGAGCCGGTCTGGGCCAAGCCACTTACTCAACGCGATGCGATCTTCGAGCTGATGGACAACGGGCAAGTCCTCCGCGCGGGCGACCAAGATGCGTCCGGCGACCATCAAGTAGCGCTGGTCGCTCCGAACCATGAGCGCGCCCTCGGGCGCCGCGCCGCGATACGCTGGACCGACTATGAAAATGGGCGGCAGCTTGTGGCCGTGCGAGCTCTGTCCATAGGAATGGTGAGTCGAACTGTCTGCCTCACCGAACTGGAACGTGTAATATCGCGCACCGAAGTCGGGCGTATCGAGCAGAAACGGGCCATCTTCGGTGTCCAGGAACGCCAGCACGTACAAAGTGTCGTTGTTCGGCGCCACGCCGATGCGCGTGTCGGGGTCAGCAAGCTGTCGCGCGCGGCCCAGCCTGTTGAGCGCGGCGGTGGCTACTGTCTGCGGGCGCGAGGCGAAGGGATTGTCCGGTTGAGTCGCCTTCTGCCGCAACTGTGCGGCGCGGACCAATGGATACCCCCAGACGGTCGCGCGCACCGCCAGCGTGTAGGGATCGGTGGAGCGTTTGGCGAAGAGCTGCTCCGTCTTCGTCGCGTCGGCCAGCGGGCCGGCGGCAACGGGCGCGGATAGCACGAGCCCCGCTGCCATGCACAAGTGTAGCGATCGCCGTATCGTGCTCGTGGGCGGGAAGCCTCTGCAAACCTGCGACATTGCGGGTCAGGCCTCGCGCATGTCGAATCGATAGAACCAGCTGGCACGCAGGATGCTCAGCGCCCCCACCAGCGAGAAGATCAGGACGGCGGCCAGTGCATAACGCAGCGACGTATCGTGCATGCCGTAGCCAGCGGCCAGTCGGTCGCTGATGATGCCGGTGACAGCCGGCCCGAGGCCAAGCCCGAACAGGTTGAAGACGAGCAGCGTCACCGCCGATGTCAGCGCCCGCATGTGCGGTGCGACCAGCGACTGCGGCACGCCGACGATCGGGCCGTAGTAGAAGAACATCAACATCGATGAGAGGAAGCCGAACCCCAGCGACACGCCTAGCGAGGGGACGAGAAACTGGACGAGTGCCGCCGGCACCATGAGGAACATCGCCACCGCACTGACCCAGACGCGCCCGCTCGGGCTGGTCCGCGCTACCGTGTCCGACAGCCACCCGCCCAGATAGATGCCGGCCCCGCCGCCGATGCCGTTCATCAGCGCCAGCCAGGCGGCGACTTCCGACAGCGGCATGTGATGCACGCGCATGTAGAAGGGGGCGGTCCAGCTCATCATCGCATATTGCGCGAAGGCGTGAAGCGTCGTTCCCGCAAGCATGTAGCGATAGGTCCGCAACTTCCATAGCGTGGCGAGGGCGGTGCCGAGCGATATCGGCTCGGCAACGTGCTGGTGCGTGCTGAAGGCACCGCGCACCGGCTCGCGCACCAGCAGCATCACGACAGGCGCGAGCAGCAGCCCCGCTCCGCCGATCACCGCGAACGCGGCACGCCAGCCGAGCGTCGCGGCGATCCATCCGCCGGACGCATAGCCCAGCATGATCCCTGCCGGTAGCGCCAGGCCCCACAGGCCGAGCGCGGTCACGCGTTTGTCGGGCGGATAATAATCGGCGATGATCGAGTGCGATGCCGGCACCGACCCCGCCTCTCCGAGCGCGACGCCGACCCGGAACGCCACCAGCGTCGCGAAGCCGGTGGCAAGTCCGCTCAGCGCGGTCATCCCGCTCCAGACCGCGAGCGACGCCGACACGATGTTGCGCCGGTTGAGCCGGTCGGCCAACCGCGCGATCGGTAGCGACAGCGTCGCATAGAACAGCGCGAACGCGAGGCCGGTCAGCAGACCCAGTTGCGTGTCGCTCAACTTGAGCTCGCGCTTGATCGGTTCCTGCAGGATCGAGAGCACGGTGCGGTCGATGTAGTTGAACATCGATACCAGACCCAGCATCAGTAGTACGAGACGCCGGGTCCGGTTTGTCGAAGCAACCGAAGACGCCGTTTCCGACTTGAGAGAGACGGCGCCTTCCATTTCTAACCTCCGACCCGCGCTGTGAAGGTGATGCCGACGACGCGCGGCGGGGCGATCGTCAGCCGTTCCACATCGGCGTTGGCGGCGCCGCCGACCCCGGAGACTTCCGCCGGTGAGAGATGGTAGAAATAATAGTTCAAGCCATTGCTCGCATAGGTCTTGTCGAACAGGTTGGTGCTCCACAGCCGCAGATCCCACGCGCTCGAGGGCGGGGTATAGGACAGCGACACGTTGGCGACGTTGCGCCGCCGCGTATAGGGCACGCCGATCTGCTGCAGGTTCGTCGCGATCAGTTGATACGGGCTGGCGAACTTGTCGTCGGCGTGGAAGGCGAGCTTGGCGCCGCTGTTCAGATCCAGCTTGTAATCGAAGATCGCGGTGAAATCGTGTTTAGAGACGAACGGCACCCGGTTGCCGGTACAATCCAGGCCACCCGCCGCGCAACCCGGGAAGCTTCGATACCGCGCGTCGGTATAGGCGTAATTCGCACCGATCGAGAGACCCTTAGCCGGGTGGATCGACGCCTCGACCTCGACGCCCTTGACGCGTTCCTTGCCGGCGTTGCTGTCGGTCAGAACGCCGTTGATCAGCGAGCGGACCTGAAGGTTGCTCGTATCGGACAGGTACGCCGCGACATTGGTGGTCAGGAAATGATCGAAGAAGTTCGATTTCGTGCCGATCTCGTAGCTCCAGGTCGTCTCTGCCTCAAGCGGGACGAGCGCCTTGGCCGCGCTGGTCGCGGTCAGCACCCAGCCCCCGCCCTGGAAGCCTTTCGATACCGAGGCGTAGAACGAGGTGTCGCGGCTCGGCTTGTAGTCGACGATGAAGCGCGGCGTGAACGATTGCCACGAATTGATCGATCCGTTCTTGCCAAGATCGACGAAATAGGGCGCGCCGTAAAACGGTGACGAGCCGACATGCGACGTATAGCCGTTCTTGCGTTCGTAGCTGTAGCGAAGCCCCGCCGTCAGCGAGAGTTTTGGGGTGAGCTTGTACTTGCCCTCCACGAACGGCCCGACGCTGTAGTTGGAAATCCTGCCCGCGACGAACTGCGACGCCACCCGCCCCGGCGACAGGACCGAGAGATAGGATTGCGGCAGCGTGCCGTTGAAATTGAACTGGATACCTTTGTAGAGATCTTCATATCCGAAATAGACGCCCGAGACGAAATCGAACGGGCCGCCGAATTTCGAGGTGAAACGCAGCTCTTCGCTGACCTGCTTTTCCCTGTTGAGATTGATGGAGGGATAGTTCGCCGGCAGCGGGCCGCCGTCGGAATCCTCCTGATAGAAGGCATTGAGCGACCGATACCCGGTGATCGACGTGATCGTGCCGACATCGGTGTCGTAATCCAGCTTGATCGTGCCCGCGAACAGATGCCGGCGAGTCTCGCCGTCGTCATCAAGCAGCGTCTTGTGGAGATCGCCGCCATTCGCCGCGCTGACCTGTTTGACGAGGCTGCCCTGGCCGACGATCACCGCGCCGTCGCCATAGCCGCCACGGTGCGTATAGGCTGCGCTCGCGGTGATCCTGAGGCGCTCGGTTGCCTGCCAGGTCAGCGAGCCGCGCACGCTCTGGACGCGATTGTCATCGAGGTACGTCCCGCTCAGCAGGTTCTTCTGATAGCCACCGTCGCTCTTCACGCTGTAGGCGAAGCGTGCGGCGAGCGAGTCGCCGAGCGCGTAGTTGACGTAGCCGTCGCTCTCGATCCCCAACTGGCCCATCGCGTTACTGAGTCCGGTCAGCGTGATCCGGGCGTCGGTCTTGCCGAGTTCGGCGAGGTTATTGGTGATCTGGAGCGCGCCGCCGACCGCATTGCGGCCGAAGGTCGTGCCCTGCGGGCCGCGCAGGATCGCGACCTGGCTGACGTCGAACAGATTGGCGTCGAACGACGCGAGCGAGCCGTAATAAATGTCGTCGATGTACACGCCGACCGGGTTTTCGAGGCCGGGCGCGTCGTTGTTCGAGTATTTTCCGCGGATCTGTACCGAGATGGTCGAGGTGCCCTTCACCGGCACGAACGTCGGCCCCGGCGCGATCTTGGTGATCGAGGCGAAGTTGTCGATGCGCTGCGCCTGGATCTGCGCCCCGTCGAGCGCGCTGACCGCAATCGGCACGTCCTGGAGGCGCTCGGCGCGGCGCGTTGCGGTCACGACGATATCTTCTATCGCCGACGGCGTGGGCGCGGCCGGTGGCGTCTGCGCGCATGCCGGGGCGGCGAACGCGACGGCCCCTCCAGCGAGCAGCATTGCACGGAAGTATTGCGCTTTCTTGGACATCTTTCTCTCCCCTACGACTGGCCTTTTAGCGGCCATGATGATCGTTTCGCCTTCGGATAGTCTGGGTCAGCTCGCTCCTGCTTCCTGTGCGGCGATCCAGGCCGCGCGCGCGAGCGGTTCGACACGCGAGATAATCTCCTCCGCGTTCGCGCCGGTCTGAACGCCGTCGCGCGCGCGCCCGGCAATCCCTTGCAGAATCGCGGCCACGCGGAACAGGTTGAAGGCGCGGTAGAAAGGGTGATTAGGATCGCCGTCGAAGCCGGTGCGCTCGCAGTAGCGTTGCGCATATTCCTGCGCGGTCGGGATGCCGAGCGCACTGAGATCGGCGCCCTGCAACGTGCCGCGGACGTCGACCCCTGCGGGTCGCGACCATTCCATCATGTGATAGGTGAGATCCCCAAGCGGATCGCCCAATGTCGACAACTCCCAGTCGATCACCGCCGAGACCCTCGGTTCGGTTGGGTGTACGAGCAGATTGTGGAAGGAATAGTCGCCGTGGATGATCGTGGTGCGATCACCGGTGTCGGGCACGGCGCCGGGCAACCAGGCAATCAGCCGCTCCATCTCGGGGATATCGCGCGTGCGCGAGGCCTCATACTGGCGCGTCCAGCGCGAGATCTGCCGCGCGAAATAATTGCCCGGACGGCCATAATCGCCGAGACCGATTGCCGCATAATCGACCAGATGCAGCCGGGCCAAGGTATCGTTCGCCGAATCGTAGATCGCCGCGCGCTCGGCCGGGTCGAGACCCGGCATGCGCGGGTCCCAAAAGCTCCGCCCGGGAACATGCCGCATCACGTAGAACATGGTGCCGATGACGTCATCGTCCTCGCAGAGCACGAGCGGCTCGGCGATCGGCAGACCGGCTTCGAACAGCGCCTTGGTGACACGGTACTCGCGGTCGACCGCGTGCGCCGACTTGAGCAGGACGCCGGCGGGCTTGCGCCGCAACACGTAGCGCGCATCCGGTGTCGACAGCAGGAACGTCGGGTTCGACTGGCCACCCTCGAACTTCTGGACTCGCACGGAGCCTGAGAATTCGAGAATACGGCCGGAGAGATAGGCGATGAGCCTGGCTTCGTCGAAGGCGCTGTTCGCCGCCACGTCGACCGTGCCGCCGATCATCGCGGCGGGCTGTGCCGCGCTCACGATGCCGCTCCGTCGGGTTCGCGATATTTCGCGAGTTCCATGCGCGCCAATTGGCGTTCGTGGACTTCATCGGGGCCATCGGTCAGCCGGACAATGCGCGTGTTTGCCCAGAGTTCGGCGAGCCCGAAATCGTCGCTCACGCCGCCGCCGCCATGCGCCTGGATGGCCTCATCGACGATCCGCTGCGCCATTTTGGGCGCTGCGATTTTTATCATCGCGATCTCGGCGCGCGCTTCCTTGTTGCCGACGGTGTCCATCATGTGCGCCGCCTTTAGGCAAAGCAGACGCGCCATCTCGATCTCGCAGCGCGCGCGCGCGATGCGTTCCTCCCAGACGGAATGTTCCGCGATCGCCTTTCCGAACGCCCGGCGCGACAGCAGCCGCCGACACGTCTTTTCGAGCGCGACCTCCATCGTTGCGATGTTTCGCATCGCGTGATGGATTCGTCCCGGCCCAAGGCGGCCCTGCGCGATCTCGAACCCTCGCCCTTCGCCGAGCAGCAGGTTCTCGGCGGGCACGCGGACGTTTTCGAGCAGCACCTCGAAATGACCATGCGGCGCATGATCGTAACCGAACACCGGCAGATGGCGGACGAGCGTGATGCCGGGTGTGTCGCGCGGCACGAGGATCATCGATTGCTGGTGATAGGGTGCGGCGTCGGGATCGGTTTTGCCCATCAGGATGTAGAAGGCGCAGCGCGGATGGCCTGCCCCGGATGACCACCATTTGCGGCCATTGATGACGTATTCGTCTCCCTCGCGGCGAATTTCGGTCTGGATATTGCGCGCATCGGACGAGGCAACGGCAGGTTCGGTCATGAGGAAGGCGGATCGCGTCTCGCCGTCACGCAACGGCACCATGAAGCGCTGTTTCTGCTCGGGCGTACCGTAACGGTGCAGCACTTCGAAATTGCCGGTATCCGGCGCCATGCAGTTGAACACCTCGCTTGCGAACGAGATGCGGCCCATCAGTTCGGCGATCGGCGCATATTCGACGTTGGTGAGACCGACGCTGGTGAAAAACGCGTCGTCATGCTCCGATGGCGGCATGAAGATGTTCCACAGCCCTTCGGCGCGGGCTTTCGCCTTGAGCTGCTCGAAGATGGGTGGAATCTCGGCCCAGCGGTCGATCGCGGCGAGTTGCTGGTGGTAGATCGGCACTGCGGGGACGATATGCTCGTCCATGAAGGCGCGAACGCGCTCCATCCACTCCCTGGATCTTGCAGACTGCTCGAATATCACTCGTTGCCCTCCCGATGCGTGACACGACTCGCTTCGTCCGCCTTATTATGACTCGTCCGACCGACCGGTCGACTGTTTGGTTACTCGACCGACCGGTCGGCTGTCAAATAGGTCAGTGCGGAATTTTTTAGTTGACGCCCGACCAGTCGGTCGAGCATCTTTCGAGCAGGAGAGGGCAGAATGACAACACGTCCGCTAATGGATATCGCGCTGCTCAAAGGGCATGCGCCCTATACGCTGGCCGGGTTCGCGGCTTTCCGTTCGGTCATCGATACCGACGGAGCTGTGCCGGCGCGGCTGAAGGCGCTGTTCGTCGCCGTGGCCGCGATCGACCGACGCCACCTTGGGCTGGCCCGACGCGAGATCGCGCGCGGCGTGGCGCTCGGGCTGACGCCGCTCGAGGCGACGGCGGGGCTGATCGTCCTGACCAGCCTGCGCGGCGAGGCTGCGGCGATGGACTTCGCGGACATCCTCGACACCGCGTTCGAGGATCTGCAAGCGCCCGCTCCAGCGCAGCTTCCGACCGCTGAGGCAGGCGAGGCCGAAGCGAATTTCACCGCCTATTTCGGCACGATCCCGCCGCCGCTCAGGCAGCTTCTCCGCTTGAGCCCCAAAGCGGCCGACGCGTATTATCTGATGCGGCGCGGCAGCATCGACGCCAATCCGCTTTCGCCGAAACATGGCGAGTTGCTTTTGCTTGCGATCCTCGCCGCCGGGTACAGCCCGATGGCGGCGACGCATGTTCGCGGCGCGCGCAATGCCGGCGCGTCCGACGAAGAGATTGCCGAAGCCGTATTGTGTGCCGTGCCCGCAGCAGGCGTCGCCGCCTGGATGGCGGTCGGCGGTATGCTTGCGCCCCCCGAAGAGGGCGGCATCCCGCGCTGACGCACGGGTCGATCTTTCCAACCGTTCACCAAGGAGACAATCAGTGGAACCCGAAAAGGACGTCATCCAGTACGAGCTCGCCGATAATGGCATCTGCACGATCTGGCTCAATCGCCCGCACAAGCGCAACTGCGTGAGTCCGCAGCTCCTGCGCGAACTGGAAGTGGCGGTCGACCGGGCCGCCGCCGAAAAGAAGGCACTGGCCGTGGTGTTCCGCGGTCGCGGCAACACCTTCTGCTCGGGCGCTGACCTCGACCAGCTTGTTGGCCCCGTGCTGCATGAATCGACGGTGTCGCTGCAACTCGCGATCGACTCGGCACGCACCTACGACAAGATCTACAACATGAGTAAGCCGACCATCGCCGCGGTCGAAGGCTATGCGGTTGCCGGCGGTTTCGAGCTGATGATCTCTTGCGACTTCGCGCTGGCGGCGTCCGAGGCGAAGATCGGCGACTTCCACATCCGCCGCGCGCTGTTCGGCGGTGCCGGGCCGATCTACCGGCTGCCGCGCTATATCGGCATGCGCAAATCGAAGGAACTTATGCTGACCGGCAAGCTCCTCACCGGCGACGAGTGCGTCGAGTGGAATCTGTGCAACGCCTCAGCACCAGCCGCCGAATTCGACACGCTGATCGAGGATTTCTGCGCGCCGCTGATCGACAAGAGCCCGTTCTGCATGTGGATGACCAAGATGGCGCTCAACCGCGGCATGGACGCGGATACCAACTCGCTCATCACGCTCGAGACGATGACCTGCAACGTCGTGCATCACTCGGCCGATGCGAAGGAAGGCGTCGCCGCTTTCCTCGAAAAGCGCAAACCCGTCTGGACGGGCAACTAAGCGATGTCGGTCAGCATGGTCGTTCTGGCCAGCCGGCCGGCAGACTGGACGCACGAGCAATTTACGATCTGGTGGCGTGGGCCTCACGCCGACGCCGCCAGAGTTTTGCCCGGGCTGACAGCGTACCGGCACGGCGCCGTCACCAAGGATTATGACAATCCCGAGGCGCCCGGCTGGGACGGGCATGCCGTGCTGACTTTTGCCGATCAAGCCGCGCTGGATGCCGCCTTCGCATCTCCCGAATGGAAGGCGGCGACCGCGCAAACCAAGGGCATGGGCGGGCGGCGCATCATCCTGATTACGCAAGAGGTCGATCTTCTGGTGGAGAAAAGCGATGGCTGAGATGGTCCGCGGGTTCTCGACCGGGCAGTTCCGCCTCGACGGCAAGCGAGCGCTGATCACCGGCGGGCGCGGTGCGCTCGCCGAAGCGATGGCGGCGACGCTCGCCGATCTCGGCTGTTCGGTCGCGCTCGCGTCTCGATCGGAGGCGGATTGTAGCGGCGTTGCTGCGAACATCGCCGAGCGGTTCGGTGTCGCCGCGATCGGGCTTGCCTGCAACGTCGCCGACGAGGCGTCCGTCGAGACCGCCGTCGCCACGGTCGTCGATCGGCTGGGCGGGCTCGACATCCTCATCAACAACGCCGGCGCCTCCTGGTGGGGCTTGCCCCAGGACATTCCGCTCAAGGGCTGGCAGAAGGTGATGGATGTCAACGTGACCGGCACGTTCCTGGCCTGCCGGCATGCCGCCCGTCACATGATCGCGCAGGGCGGAGGCGCGATCGTCAACATCGCCTCGGTCGGCGCGTTCATTTCCTACCAGCCCGATGCCGGTCAGGTCGTGCCATACACCACCAGCAAGGCGGCGATCGTTCACCTCACCAGCGATCTCGCCGCGCAATGGGCGCAGCATGGCATCCGCGTTAACGCGATCGCGCCGGGGTCGATCGAAACGGGCATGACAGAAACGCTTGATGCCGCGACACAGGAAAAAACCCGCGCCGGCATCCTGCTGCGCCGCTTCGGCAGGCCCGAGGAAGTGACCGGCACGCTGGCTTTGCTCGCATCGGACGCGGGGAGCTTCATTACCGGACAGACTTTCCTCGTCGACGGGGGACAATCCCTTGCCCGATGACGCCACGCATCCCGCGTTCGAGTGGAGCGAAGCGCGGCTCTGGCCGCAGTTCGACGCGCTGACCGCCGCCAGCCCCGACGCGCTGGCGATGGCGGATTGTCAGGATCGGCTGTGGAGCCGCCGTGAACTGCACGATCTGGCCAGCGCCATTGCGGCTAAGCTCGCCGGTGCGGGGGTTTTCGCCGGGTCGCGCGTGCTCGTCGCTGCGCGCAAGACGCCTGCGACGATCGCGACCGCGCTGGCGGTATCGTCGCTCGAAGCGGTATTCTGCCCGGTCTCGCCCAAGCTCGGCCCCGCCGATCTCGCGCTGATCGAGGCGCGGATCGGCCACGCCGCCAAAGTCCTGCCGACCGACGCAAGCCATGTCGATGTGATCGTTGCCGAAGGCGATCGATCGGCCGATCCGCGTGATGCTCAGACGGTTCTGATCGGCTTCACCTCCGGCAGTACCGGCATCCCGAAGGGCGTGATGCACGGGCCGGGCGCGCTCAACTATGCGACTCGCGCCTGCGCGGCCATCGCCGGCTTGCAGGCCGGTGACGCGATCCTCGGCATCGTGCCATTGGACAGCGCGCCGGGCTTCACCTTCACCGCGCATTTCGCGCTCTCACTCGGGCATCCGCTGATCCTCGTCGATCCGTGGGTGCCAGCCGAGGCGTTGCGGCGCGCCGAGCGCTATGGCTGTGGCTGGGCGATCGCGGTGCCGACTCACCTGTTCTCGATGGTGGAGGCAGCGCGGCAGGGCGACTGGCGCGGGGACTTGCCGCTCCGCGCGATGGCGGTCGGCGGCAGCGCGATGACCGCCGAACTGATCGCGGATGCTGACGCGCTGCTCGGCCTCAAGGCGCTCCGCATGTTCGGCATGTCGGAATGTATGGGCCACGCATCGACCCGGCCCGATCATCCGCTCGAGCATCGGCAAATGTTCGACGGCATCCCGTTTCCCGGCACCGAGGAAGAGGCGTTCGATTCGGACCTGCGCGTCTTGCCGAGAGGATCACGCGGGCAGGCGGGGGTTCGCGGCCCGTCGCTGTTCCTGGGCTATGCTGCCGGGCTGGGCGCGGGACAGGAGTGCAAGACCGCCGACGGCTTCTACCTGACCGGCGACGAAATCATCCGTGACGAAGCTGGCTTCGTCCGCGTGGTGGGCCGCATCAAGGATCAGATCATCCGCGGCGGCTTCAACATCGATCCGGCCGAAGTCGAAGCGGCGTTGCTGCGTCATCCCGCGATCGCCGAGATCGCGGTCGTGGCGGTTCCCGAGCGCAAGCTCGGCGAACAGGCGTGCGCGGTGTGTCGCTTGCGGCCCGGCGCGGGCGCGATCGAGCTTCCCGCGCTGCTCGATCATATGGCGACGCAGGGCGTGTCGCGAAAGAAATGGCCTGAACATCTGGTGATCGTCGACACCATGCAGGTCACCGCCACGGGCAAATTGGACAAAAGAGCGATGGCCGCCGTCGCGATCGACACGGTCGAGCGACGTCGCGCGGCTTCCGCGACCGTTTAGGAGAGACGCACATGACCGAACTCGCAGCGACCGCCGTGACCGGCGGAATCGCTATCATCACGCTCGACAATCCTCCGGTGAACGCGCTGTCGGCGCCGCTGCGGGCCAGTCTGCTGCGCGCGCTGAAGCAGGCATTGGGCGACACGGCAGTCACGGCGATCGTGCTGATCTGCGCCGGGCGGACCTTCATCGCAGGCGCGGATATCACCGAGTTCGGCAAAGCTCCGCAGTCACCGAGCTTCCCGGATCTGTTCGCCGCGATCGAGCAGGCGGCGAAGCCCGTAATCGCGGCCATCCACGGCACTGCACTGGGCGGCGGGTTCGAACTGGCGCTCGCCTGCCATTATCGGCTCGCGGCGGAGAGCGCCAAGGTCGGGCTGCCCGAAGTCCATCTCGGCCTGCTGCCAGGGGCGGGGGGAACGCAGCGGCTGCCCCGACTCGTCGGTGCCGAAGCCGCGCTCGATATCATCACCTCTGGCCGCCAGATCGGCGCTCGCGAGGCGCTTGCTCTTGGCCTCGTCGATGCGCTCGTCTCCGACTCAAACTTGCGCAAAGGAGCGATCGCCTATGCGCGCGATGTCGTCGCGCAGGGTTCGGCGCTGCCGAAGGCGCGAGACCGAAGCGACCGGATCGCTGCGGATCGCGAGAAACCCACATTGTTTTCCGACTTCGCCGCCGCGAACTCGCGCCGCTTCAAGGGCTTCGCCGCACCGCGGGCGATTATTTCGGCGGTGCAAGCGGCGGTCGAACTGCCATTCGAGGAAGGTCTCACGCGTGAGGCAGCGCTGTTCGAGCAGCTTGTGGCAAGCCACGAATCCGCGGCGCAGCGCCATGTTTTCTTCGCGGAACGCGCTGCGGGGCGCGTGCCCGATCTGCCTGCCGACATGCCGATCCACGAGATCCACTCGGTCGGCGTCATCGGCGCGGGGACGATGGGCGGCGGTATCACCATGAACTTCCTCAACGCCGGCATAGCGGTGACGCTGGTCGAGACGACGCAGGACGCGCTCGATCGTGGCGTCACGGTGATCCGCCGCAATTACGAGGCAACCGTGAGCAAGGGCCGAATGCGCGCCGAGCAGGTGGAACAGCGTATCGGCCTGATCTCGCCCACGCTCGACATGGCAGCCCTGTCGGACGTCGACCTCGTCATCGAAGCGGTGTACGAGAATATCGATGTGAAGCGCGAGATATTCGGCAAGCTCGACAACATCGTCAAGCCAGGCGCGATCATGGCGTCAAACACGTCGTTCCTCGACCTCAACCGGATCGCGGCGGCGACGCGCCGACCCGAGAGCGTCGTCGGGCTGCACTTCTTCTCACCCGCCAATGTCATGCGACTTCTCGAAGTCGTGCGGGGCGCCAAGACCTCGAAACCGGTAATCGCGACCGCGATGCATCTCGCCAAGCGGATAGGCAAGGTCGCCGTATTGAGTGGTGTTTGCGATGGCTTCATCGCCAATCGCCTGCTCGCGCCGCGCGGTGCGCAGGCCGAAGCGATGATGCTAGAGGGTACACCGATTGCGGAGATCGACCGCGTGCTCGTCGAGTATGGCTTTGCGATGGGCCATTTCCAAATGATGGATCTGGTCGGCCTGGACGTGATCGGTCGCGATGCGACCGAACGCACCGTGATGGGCGATCTCGTCGCGGCGGGGCGGCTCGGTCAGAAGCGCGGCGCCGGCTACTACGATTACGACGACAAGCGGCGCCCCAGTGCCTCCGCCACGACCGCCGACATGATCGACGCGGTTGCAAACGCGCGGAACATCGCGTCCGATCCCACCGTCGGCAGCGAGGCGGTGCTGGCGCGGCTGCTTTACTCGGTCGTGAACGAGGGCGCGAAGATTCTCGACGAGGGCATCGCGCTTCGCGCTTCCGACATCGATATCGCGGCGGTCCTCGGCTACAATTGGCCGGTGTATCGCGGCGGTCCGCTGTTCTGGGCCAATCAGATCGGGCTGAATAGGATCGTCGCGGAGATGCGCGAACTGGAAGGCCGCTATGGCGAAGCGTTTCGTCCTTCCGATCTTCTCGTCAGGCTCGCGGAAAAGGGGCTTGTTTTCGGCGATGCGGCGTGAGGCGTAACCGCGCGTGGGTTCTGGCTCGGCGACCCGATGGGCCAGTCGCCGCCTCCGACTTCACGTATCGCGAAGAAGACTATGTCGCGCCGGATCTCGCGGAAGGGGAACTCCTCGTTGGCACGCGGATCTTCTCCTGTGCGCCGACGATCCGGAATTGGCTCAACCCGCCCGGCCGAAGTTATCGAGGCACGATCGGCATCGGCGAACCGATCCGGGGAATGGCGGCGTCCGAGATCCTCGCCACGCGGCATCCCCGCTTCAAAGTCGGCGATCTGGTCACCGCAGTGGCGCCGTGGCAGGACTATGCCGTGCTGCGGCCCGATACGGCGGCGGTCCCCGTCACCGCAGTGGCGCATGACATCGACCCAGTCGATGCGATGACGCTTTATTCTCCCAACAGCCTGACTGCCTACTTCGGTCTGTTTGCGGTTGCAGAGCCTGAGCCGGGCATGACCGTCCTCGTTTCGGGCGCAGCCGGCTCGGTGGGCGCGATGGTCTGCCAGATGGCGCGGCTGGCGGGGTGCCGCGTGGTCGCCGTCGCGGGCGGGCAGGAAAAATGCCGCTGGCTCGAAGACCATTGCGGCGTGGCCACCGCGATCGATTATCGCTCGGGTGATTTGGCGGCCAGCCTGAAAGCTGCAAGTCCCGACGGATACAATATCTTCTTCGACAACGTCGGAGGCCAGATTCTGCAAGACGCGATCGATCAGATGGTGCCGCGTGGCAGAATCGTGCTGTGCGGCCAGATTTCCGCCTATGACACCGGCCGACCAGCCGCCGGCCCTGACGATATGATGAAGCTCGTTTATGGCGGGCTTCGGATGGAAGGCTTCGTGGTTGGAGACTACGCAGAACGGTATGCCGAAGCTACGGCGGCGATCCGCGCCTGGGCGGCCAACGGCCAGGTGCGGTGCCGGGTCGATCTGCGGAGCGGGTTCGGGCTGCTGCCCTATGCGTTTGCCGACCTTTTTTCCGGGCGTAATGCGGGAACGCTGCTGGTGACTACGGGAGCGTAGAGCGCATAAAGTGAGTGCTCACAAGGCGGCTTCCCTTGCTTTCGATTCGCGTCATGGGTTTTCGTGCAAGACGGAAGCGACGGCTTTCGTCGGGAGCTGTCATGCAAGTGGCCCGTTGAGAGCGGCGGCTCTGTCCCAGAGCACGGTGAAGAAGGCCCCTCGCCGAAGGCGAGGAGCCATCGGGTCAGATTTCGGTGTTCTCGATCTTGCTGTGACCGAGAAGGATTTGGGCGGCACGAACGGCGTCGGTCGCCCTGTATGTGACCGAAGCCTTCTGATGCGAAGCGAGTGCGTGCCTCGCTTCGCATCAGACCGACGCCAGTCATCCATTCATCGACAAGCCGTGCATACTGGCGGGCACTGAGATGCCCATTATGATTATTCCGGCTGGGCGCCTACTGCGCCGCCCCGCGGTTCCAAGGCCGATCCTGCCGAGTTCAGTGACGCATCCGCCAACATCATGCCCAATTACATTCAGCGTCCAGCGCCATGTACGCGGAGTCGGCGCACTTCGTGGCGTGCGATCAGGATGCGATCGACAGCAAGGCCTTCCTCGTTCACGGCAAGCTGACAATGCCGCTCCTGTCGATCGGAGACGAAAAGTCGTTGGGTCGACAATGGCTGTCATCATGTGGATCAGGCCTCCGACGTTATCGAAGATATCGCATCCGGTGTGGGCCATTGGCTGATGTAGGAGTAGCCCGAGGCCACCATACAGACGGCTCGCGCTTTTCTGGATACAGGCAAATGAAGCGGCGAATTCCGCTCGACGCGGGGTCTCATCACGCGGTTTCTTCTCACCGCTACTTCGCCAGTCGATCCCGGGGCGAAGGTCCGAATTAAACACAAATAATAATCTTCAATTAACTGTTACGATCCAAGTTGTTTTATATATAAGCGTACCTATATTAGGGAGAGAAAGCCATTCTCGGGATGGCTCAGCCGAGCGCTTTAATAAAAGAGAGCGCGCGTCTTAACACCTCCCCGCTCGACGATCTTTGAAAGCGGCTCCCGCTCCTGCGGACGGGAGATCCGTGTCTCCCCGTCCGCGGTGACCTTCGAGGTGTTCATGTTTAAGTCTACCCTTTGGACGGCCGCGCTTGCGGCCTTGAGCCCGGCTGCGGTGATGCTTTCCACCGAGTCAGTACAAGCGCAGGTTCCCGTCGGCGCAGGCGGGCAACTCCAGCAGATTCCACCGGCACCTTTGGCCGACAGGTCGTCATCCGATCTGGGCCTCGCGCAATCTTCGCCGGTCGTGGTCGCTGCTGCGGGCGGCCCAAAGACGGTCGTCCGATCGCTCCGCGTGAGCGGCGCGACGCTGTTCCCCGAAGCCGAACTGATCGCGGCGACCGCCTTCACGCCGAACACCGAACTGGACCTCTCGGAACTTCAGACACTCGCCGCACGGATCACCGACTATTACCGTAGCCGCGGCTATTTCGTGGCGCGGGCCTATCTGCCGGTGCAGGACGTGCAGAGCGGTGCGGTGACCATCACTGTCGTCGAAGGCCGCCTCGGCGCGGTTGGGGTGCACAACGACTCCCGGCTCGCGAACGGCGTCGCCAACCGCATCCTTAGCGGTCTCGATGTCGGCGATCCGGTGGCTGTGGCGCCGCTCGAACGCCGGCTGCTGTTGCTGTCGGACCTACCCGGCGTGCGCGTGAAATCGACGCTCAGCCCCGGCACCGCAGTCGGAACCTCGGACTTGCTGGTCGATATCACGCGCGGCCAGAGCATTACCGGCAGCGTCGAGGTCGATAATGCTGGCAACCGCTATACCGGCGCCTACCGCGTTGGCGGGTCGGTAAACTGGAACAATCCCACCGGCTCGGGCGACGTGCTCAGTCTACGCGCGCTGACCTCGTTCTCGGGACTTTCCTATGGCCGCGCCTCCTATCAGGCCCCGCTCGGCCGGGCCACGGTAGGGGTCGCGTTCGCGCATCTTGGCTATACGCTGGGTAAGGAATTCGACAGCCTCAACGGTAGCGGCAATGCGAACATCGCGAGCGTCTATGCCAGCTATCCGCTGATCCGGTCGCGCAACAACAACCTGTACGCGCTGGTCGGTGGCGACGCGAAATGGTTTGAGGACAGGATCGGCGTGGTCGATGTCGTCACGCACCGACGCACGCAGGTCGTTACGGTCGGCTTGAGCGGTGACGAACATGACACGCTGCTGGGCGGCGGCTGGAGCGCCTATTCGCTGAGCTACGTCGTCGGCAATCTCGACATCCGCAGCGCCTATGAACGTACCGTCGATCGCGCCACGGCGCGTACCAATGGCGGCTACGGGAAGGCGCAGTTCAGCTTGGCCAGGTTGCAGAAGATCGCCGGGCCGGTCTCGCTGTTCGTCTCCGCACGCGGCCAGATCGCCTTCGACAATCTCGACATCTCCGAGAAAATGGAACTCGGCGGCGCCTATGCGGTGCGCGCCTATCCAGAAGGCGAAGCCTATGGCGATCAGGGCTATGTCGCCACCGCCGAGGCGCGTCTGACGTTGCCGCAGGTGATGCCGGGCACGATTCAGCTATTCGGTTTCACCGATGTGGGCGAAGTCGATTACGTCAAGCACCGCTATTTCGACGGCTCAAACCACGCCGCACGCAGCGCCTATGGCGCCGGCGTGACCTGGAACGCGCCGGCCGGCTTCGTCCTAAAGGCGACCTATGCGCGCAAACTTGGCGACGCCAGGGCGACTTCGGCTCCAGACAAATCCGGCCGCTTCTGGTTTCAGGTCGCCAAGACCTTCTGATCACGCTTCGCGCGCCCCCGCCCGCATTCCGAATGCTGCGACTGCTGCCCGCCATCAAGGATACCGCTCATGACCCCCATCCCATCGTCGATCAGGAACATCCGCCCCGCCGCGCCGGCGATCTCGCGATTGCGCCGCGGAGGGCTGTTCGGCACGACCGGTCTCGCGCAGTTCGCGTGGTTGATCGGAATGAGCCTGGCGGGCACGGTGGCATCGCGACCGGTCGACGCGCAGACGCTGCCGAGGGGCGGCGAAGTCGTCGCGGGCCAAGCGAGCATCGCGACCGGCAGCACATCGCTCACCGTGACGCAGACAAGCGATCGGGCCGCGATCAACTGGCAATCCTTCTCGATCGGGAACGGCAAGAGCGTCGTCTTCGACCAGCCGACCAGCAGCTCGGTGGCGCTCAACCGCGTGCTCGGTTCCGATCCGTCCGTGATCCTCGGCAACCTCTCCGCCAATGGCAAGGTGTTCCTGGTCAATGCCAATGGCATCCTGTTCGGCAAGACGGCGAACGTGAATGTCGGCGGGCTGATCGCATCGACGCTCGACATCGCCAACGCGGACTTCCTTGTTGGTAAGACCCGTTTCGCCGGCGACAGCGGTGCCTCGGTCCAGAATGAGGGCACGATCAATGCGAAGGGCGGCGGCTATGTCGCACTGCTCGGCGCGAGCGTCGGCAACAGCGGGGTGATCAAGGCCAATTTCGGCACCGTCGTGCTGGCGGGCGGCGAGGCGATCACGCTCGACGTGGCGGGCGATGGCTTGCTCAACGTCGCGATCGACAAGGGCGCGGTGGGCGCGCTCGTCCGCAACGGCGGCCTGATGCGCGCCGACGGCGGCAAGGTCGTGATGACCGCGCAAGCGGCAGGCGACCTGCTCCATACTGCGGTCAACACCACCGGCATCATCGAGGCGCGGACACTGCAGAACCGCGGCGGCACGATCCTGCTGCTCGGCGACATGAAGACCGGTACGGTGACGGTCGGCGGCACGCTCGACGCGAGCGCGCCCGTTGGCGGCGATGGAGGTTTCATCGAGACCTCCGCCGCAACCGTGAACATCGCGAACAGCGCCAGGATCTCGACCTTCGCACCGTCTGGCGCGACCGGCATGTGGCTGATCGATCCGCAGGATTTCGTCGTCGGCGCTGGCGGCAATATCGCGGGCTCGACGCTGTCGGCGCAGTTGGTGACGACGAGCATCACGATCAGCACGATCCCGGCAGCCGGCGACGCTACGGCCGGCAACGGCGACATCTTCATCAACGATGCTGTCGCGTGGACTGCGTCGGGCGTGCCGACGACCCTGACGATGAACGCGTTTCGCGACGTCAACATCAACGCGCCGATCACCGCGACGAACGGCAATATCGTTGCATGTTGTGGCCGCGATGTGAACGTCAACGCGCCTCTGACGACGACCAACGGCAGCATCCTGCTCAATGCCGGGCAGAATGTGAGAGTGTATCACGCGATCACTACGACGGACGGCAACATCGCGCTGTGCGCCGGCCATGATGTGCTTATCGATGCTGCTGTAACGCTCACGCGCGGGACGACGATCCCGGCGCAGAGCCTTGGCCTGCCGGTCGGGCTGACGCTCATCGCGGGTGCGGATGGCACCGGCCCCGGGGTCAACGGAGGGACGATCGTCTTCTCCGCCTTGTCGCCCCCGACCACCGTCACCGCAGCGCCGGTCACGATCAACTACAACCCGATTTCCTACACGACGCCGACCGACTTTTCGACCAAGTTCGTTCTGACCGAGGGCGCCGCCGTCACCCAGCGGATGCTGCTGTTCCCGACCGCGCAGAAGGTTTCGGACGGTACCAACGCGGTTATCCTCGCCGGCTTTAACACCACTGCTGCATCGGGCTTACCGACGGGAGTATCGCTGGTCGCCGGCCCCGACGCGACCGCAACTTTCGACAGCACCGGCCAAGGGACCGGAATCGGCGTTAGCTATAGCGGTTATACGCTGACTGGCGCGAACGCCGACCAATACGCGTTGGCCGGATCATGCTGCACCGCCGGTTTCCGCACGACCGGGACGATCACGGCACCCGCGCCGGCACCTGCTCCCGCGCCGGCACCTGCTCCCGCGCCGGCGCCTGCTCCCGCGCCGGCACCTGCTCCCGCACCGGCGCCTGCTCCCGCACCGGCGCCCGCTCCCGCACCGGCGCCTGCTCCCGCGCCGGCGCCCGCTCCCGCACCGGCGCCTGCTCCCGCGCCGGCGCCTGCTCCCGCGCCGGCACCTGCTCCCGCGCCGGCGCCTGCTCCCGCACCGGCTCCCGCACCGGCACCGACCCCGATAATCCTCGCTGCACTACCCAGCGCGGCACGACCGTTTATCGAGGGTCCACTCCTCCCGATTGCGGCTCCAGGCATGCCGGAGGTCGAAATCGTCGAAGGCGGCCTGAGAACGCCCGTACCCGAGCATGTGGAGACAGTCGTGGTCGAGAAGCCAGAAACGGTGCGACCGGTCGCGGTCAAGCCAGTGGTCCCGGTCTATCCGCGTAAGCAGGCGCGGAACTGATATGGATCGCCTCGGCGGGCACGGCTGCGATCGTGCGTCGCCGAGACGGCTCGGTTCACGGTTCCTAGGCCTTGGCGGGCTGGCCTTCGGGATAGCCGCCGGGATCGCAGCGGTGCCCTTGCGCGCCACACCTTCGGCCAAGATCGCACCGCCGGTATCGGCTGCCGATACGGGGCGGTTCGGCGGGGAAGCACTCTCCAGCGATGCCCGCGATATGGTGATTTGGGTGGCGACCTCGCGAGACAACCATGCGCTGCCGTTCGTCGTCATCGACAAGATCAACGCCAGGGTCTTCGCGTTCGACAGTGCGGCTCACTTGCGTGGTGCGACTCCGGCCCTGCTCGGCGCGGCGCGGGGCGACGACAGCGTCCCCGGTATCGGCCATCGCAAGCTATCGACGATCACTCCGGCTGAAAGGACCACGCCCGCTGGCCGCTTCGAAGCAGCGCTCGGGCACGATTTCGATCAGGACATCCTGTGGATCGACTATGACGCCGCTTTGTCGATGCACCGCGTAATCGTGGGGCGCAGCGAGGACCACCGTGCCGCGCGCCTCGCCTCGGTTTCGGCCAGTGACAATCGGATCTCCTACGGTTGCATCAACGTACCCGCGCAATTCTACGACGACATCGTCAAGCCGCTGTTTGCGGGCACCGTCGGCATCGTCTACATTCTGCCAGAAACCAAGCCTTTGCGGACCGTCTTCCCCGTTCCGAACGCTACGCCTGCATCGAGGTAGCGCGGATGCGCCTCACGGACACCAAGGCCGCTCGCGATACCATTTGGTGAGCACGTATTTGACGCCCTGTTCAACCGGCATGCCCTGGTGCAACGATCCCATGTTCGGCGCGCCATATGCGTCCATGTTGTTCCAGATCACCAGATTGCCCGCCTTCGGTGCGATCATCACGCTGGCCGCCGGAAAATTGGTTCGCCCGCCCGCCTCGGGTTCGTTCAGGAAGGTCATCGCCGACCAGGTTCGCTGCCCGCCGATCGACACCTGATCCTTCCAGTAGAGTTGGGTGGTATCGAAGAAATCGTGATGCGGCTTGAACTCCTGCCCGACCGCGTAGCGCTGCCCCTGCAATGCCTCGCCGTGGCTCGGATCGAGTGCCGTCAAACGGTCCAGCTTGCTCTCGACCACAGTGACCGCGTCGGGGCCGGCATAAAGATAGCAGGTCTCGCTCGTTCTGTACGATGGCACCGGATCGTCCGAGACCACCGGCGAGGGCACCCGACTGGCATCGATGAGCGTGATCAGAGACCTGCACTCCTCCACCGTCAGAAAGTCGCGAACGATATAGAGTTCGAGACCGTTCGTCGGCACTCTGACGGCATTGGGGTAACAGACCAGATGCTCGCGAACGAGCGCGGCAGATTCCGACCGGCCCAGCGCCTCGGCATTACCATCGCCGAGAGCGACGGGCGCTGCTGCCGGCGGGGTTTGCTCCGAAACGCCTTGCGACGGGATGCGACTGTTCGACCATTCGGACATTGCTGGCCCCACTGATTGCGTTTCGCCCGCTGATAGCAGTGTTTTACGACTTATGCCGCTTCCATCCACCGCTCACTGGCCAGGTGGGGCCGCTATGTCACGCTCAAGCTTATCGACCTCCGCATGCTTCGCAGCGATCGCGGCACCGCCCTCCAGCCTGATCCGGTTCAACTCGCGCGTGAACGCCTCACAGAATGCCGCAAAGAGCGCCGGGCCTATGAGATGGCTGTGAAGCGCGGTCAGCACACGCCGCTCCAATTCATCACGGCGGACGGTCGCCCGATTATCGCAGGTGCCCTTGTTGCGCGCGCGGTCGAGCAGCCGAGCATATCGGCTGAGATCATCGCGTAGCCGCCACCAAAAGGCCCCCGGATCGCTCGTGTGCGCCGCCCCAACGAAGCGCGATAGAGCTCGGAAGTGCTGAAAAGGACGCGTAACCGCGACGATGCTTCTATCGATTCTCTGCCCCGCCATCACCAGCCCGCAGATATTCGACTATCGCGTCGGCGGCGCGGTCTGCGGCTGGGCGTCCCGATCGTGAGAAGGTCGCCGCATCCGCACTTCGCTGGACGTCCTGATGGGCGTGCGGGCTCGCCAGCGCGCGGGCGAGCGCGGCGGGCATCTCGTCGACGGTTTCGATCACCTCACCGAGCGCCCAATGGCCATAATCCGCCGAGCTGCGCCAGTCCGGTCTGTGCGTGTTGAAGAAGATGGCGGGGCGGGGCCGCTGGATCCACTCGTAGATCTGGCTGGATACGTCCCCTAGGTAGATGTCCGCCGCCTGCACGTAGCTCATGTCGATTGAACGCTGGCTGCCCGTGTCGATCAATATTCCCGGATGATCGAGAAAGCGGGCGGGGATATCACGCCGGAACCGTGACCTGCGGTGGATGAGCGAGGTGTGCAGCCGCCGTTTGAACAGCATGACATGCGGTGCGAAAATGAGGTTTAGCGTATCTTGCGCAGCGAACCAGTCCAAGACCCGCTCGCCGTGCGAATACCAGGACGACAACAGCGGGTTGAAGTGCGGATTGTACAACACCGTCGGTTTGTCGTTGTCGAAGAAGCGGGGCCGGGCGGCGAGATCGACGGCGTCGAACTTCGGATAGCCGACGATCGCATGGCCCTGCTCGGTGATCAGCCCGAGCGACAGCATGCGGTCGCGAACCTTCTCGCCGGACAGCAGCACCAGATCGAAATGCTTCGTGACTGCCTGAAAGCCGGCCGCACCGTCGCCCGCGCCGTGCGGCAGATAGATCAGCTTGAGCGCTTTCAGCCCGAACCGGGTCTTGAGCAGCGTCGACGTGGTCTCGGGCACCACCAGCGCGTCAAGCCGCGCGAACGCCGGCAGGTTCTCGCGCAGGATGGCGATGCGGCGGAACGGCGCGATATGGTGGAGCACCCGATCGGCCAGCCGGCTCGCCCATCCGACATCGAGCATCGTGTAGCGGACGGTGCCGCCCGCCGGCAGGATGGCGCTCGCCGCACCATACTGCTCCAGACTCGACGTCAGGATGTCGACATCGATACCGTGCTTGGCCAGCGCCGACGCGATCGCGATCGTATGGGGAATCTGATGCGTGGCATCGTGGTTGAAGAGGAAGCCGATCCTCATCGACGAAGGAACGCGATGATTGCCTCGGCGGCGCGGGCGGCGGCGCCGGGGCTGCGGTCGCCGAGCGAGGCGGCGGCGCGCGCCTCCTGGCGTTCACGGTAGAGATGGTGGCGGGCGGGTGCCGCCGCGATCGCCGGCATGAGATCCTGCGGATGCGAGATCACGTCGCCGAGATGCCAGTGCGCGAAGTCGGGATTGTCGACCCAATCGATATTGTGCGGGTTGAGGAAGACGCACGGACGGGGCTCGGCCAGGAATTCGTAGACCTGGCTGCTGATGTCGCCGACATAGATATCAGCCGCGCGCGTGTAGCTCATATCCACCGACCGGTCCGAGCCGACGTCGATGAGCACATTGCCGGTCGAACGCGATTGCCAATCGGCCTTGGTCTTTGCGCTACGCCTGCGAAACAGCTTCACATGCGGCGCCACGATCAGATTATAGGCGTCTTGCGCGGCAAAGTCCGCGAGCATCGGCTCGATGAAACTGCTCCAGGATTCGAGTCCGCGCGTCTTGTGCGCGTTGTACAGGACGGTTGGACGGTCGGTCGCGAACAGCGGCTCGGATGCATGCGAGAGCCGGTTCGCGGTTTCGAACTTCACCAGCCCGATCTCCCGATACGTATCGGCCCGGATATGCTCCAGTTGTAGCATGCGCTGCGTGGATTTCGGCCCGGGCACCAGAACGAAATCGAACATCCTGAGCCGCGACGAGAACCCGACGGTGCCGTCGCCCGCACCATGCGGCAAATAGATCTTCTTGGGCCGTGCGGTTGCAGGCCGGCCTTCGAAAAGCCGAAAGGCGGTATCCTCGACCGTGAAGATCGCGTCATATGCGAGCAGGTCCGGCTCGTTCGATCGGTAGATCGAGCCCTTCGCAAAACCGAATATCCTGATCCGCTCGACCACGCGCGCGAACAGATTGCGCTTCATCCGAATATAGTCGAAAGGCGCCTCGCCATAGGCACGGCGGATCCGCTCCAGATGGTAGACCGACTCTGGATCGTTGTAATAGATCGCGACGCGGACACCGGGCACGCGGCGCAGTTCGAAAGCGACCGCGAGCCCGTGGTAGCACTGATAGGGTTCAGCAATAAAAAGAAACGCGATGTTCATTTTCGATTGCCGTAGGAGCGCTCGCGTCATGCCGTCAACGCATATGACGCTGTAATGCGCCGATCGACATTACGGATGCGGGATAGGCTGAAGGGCGAAACGCCACTGCTCCGCACGTTCCGAAACACGGGCTGGCTCCTGATCTCGAAGATCCTCGGCGCGGTGCTCAGCCTGATCTACCTCGCGATGGCGGCGCGCGGGTTGCATGCGGCGGGGTTCGGCGAGTTCGCTCTGATCCTCGGGCTGGCGCAGGGCATGGCCGCATTGGTCGGTTTCCAGAGCTGGCGGATCGTGCTGCGTTGGGGCACTGAACCGCTGCTGGCGGGCAGGACCGCGCAGGTCTCCGCGCTGCTGTGGTTTTGCGGCATCCTCGATCTGATCGCCGCGATCGCGGGATGCGCGATCACCGTCGTGCTGGTTCGCTTCCTTGCGCCGCATTTCGGCTGGTCGCGCGGCACCGCCGATCACGCGATCCTGTTCGCGTTCGTGCTGCTGCTCACCGTGCGCTCGACCGCCGTCGGCGCCCTGCGGCTCCACGACCGGTTTCGCGACGGCGCGCTGGCGGATACCGCAACTCCGGTGTTCCGCATGATCGGCGCGTTCGTCGCGGTGTTTGCCGGCGCGAGCGTCGACGGGTTCCTGTGCGCGTGGGCGGTGGCGGAGATCGCGACCGCCGCCGCCTATTGGGGGCTTGTCTGGTACAGGGTCAGGCCGGTCACGGCGGGATTGCGACCGACGGATATCGCCGGGGTTCCGCGCGCCTATGACGGGTTCTGGCGGTTCGCGCTGTTCACGAATCTCAACTCCAGCCTTTCGTCGGCGAGCCAGCAGGTCGCCCTGCTCGCGGTGGGCTATTCCGCCGGCGCGGTATCGGCGGGCTATTTTCGTCTGGCGCACCAGCTCGGCCAGGCGCTGCTCATCCTCGCCGAGATGTTGAGCCGGTCGCTATATGCCGAGATGGCGCGGGTCAGCGCGAGCCGGAGCCAGGGCGCGATGACCACGCTGCTCGATCGAACCAATAAAGCGGCGCTGCTTGGCGGAATCGCCGTCTTCGCCGTCGTCGCGATCCTTGGTCAGCCAGCGCTCTACCTGATCGGCGGCGCGGCGTATCTGCCGGCCTATCCCGCGCTCGTCATCCTCGGCGCCGCCGCCGCAGTTCAGTTGGTCGGGGTGAGTTTCGAACCCGCGCTGATGGCGCTGGGGCGCACCGGAACGCTGCTTGTGGTACGGGCGGCCGCGCTGCTCTGTCTTGGCGGACTGCTCGCGCTGCTGTTGCCGCGCATCGGCATCATCGGGGCCGCACTTGCCATGCTGGTGGACGCGATCGTCGCTGTCGCGCTGTTGCGGGTCTTCACGCGGCGGACCACCGCTATGGCAGAACCCCCGTCTCCCTGAGCGTCCGACGCGCGATACCACGAATGCGGATCGCATTGCCGTACAGCGAGTTCGTGGTGCGCTTGACGTCGATCAGCGTCACCGGCCCGGCCGGCGCGAGCGTATGGAACCCCTCGGTGAAGGGTGCCATCCAGGCCGGCGCAGCGGGGCCGGCGGAGTCGCTCGCCTCGAACCGCGTCTCACTCAGTTCGGTGATGGTCAGCAGCCGGATCGCGCCGCCATAGGTTTGCCGGCAATCCTGCACGGGCAGCACGATACCCCCGTCGCGCACGATCGGCACGCCGCCGGGCCGGGCGCTCGCCAGATCGACGCGAACCGGGTTGAGCGGATGAAGCTGCCACGGCCCGGTGAGCCTCTCCGACCATGCGACATGGAGATGGCTGCGCCGCGCCGCCTTGTCAGCGGAGGGCGCATAGAACAGCCACCATTTCCCCGCGTGAAAGAGCGGTGTCGCGTCGATCGCCGCGCCGTCGAGCGGGATGTCGCAGACGGCCTCCCACACAAAAGGAAACTGCCGCGCGCGATAGAGCGTGAGCGTGCCGGACTTATAAGCCTCTGGTAGCATCCAGGTCTCGCCATCGGCTTCGAACACGAACGGATAGGACAGATGCCAGGGCGTCTTGAGGACGGTGCGGCAATCGAGCAGCTTCAATCCGTCATCATAGGTCAGTACATCGATGTGGCCGATCCGCGTCCGATAATCGAAGGCTTCGGCGAAGACATGGAGCTTGCCGTCGCGCCACAGTCCGAAGGGGTCCGCCCGGAACGCCAGCGGCGGCATATCGGGGGTCCATACGACGCCCGCCGGATCGATGCCGTCGCGAAGGATCGCATCCACGCTCTGCCGCACGATCGCGCAGCGCCATATGTCCATCGGGCGCAGCATTTCGGTCCCCCTTGATGGCCAACCCCCTAAGCTACGGATGGGGGTTTATCCAAGCGTTCTGACGCAGCCCGCTGCGATCATGCGATTCCGCAACAGCGCCCCTGCGTTGAAACGCATTGCTCGCAACCATATCTCATCCCGGATGGAGATATCATCATCGCGGGCCTCGCTCGCCTTTATCGCGGCCGGAATGGCAGGTTTCGCCGGCCCGGCGGTCGCGCAGGTGGTGGGCGCGGATGCGGTGGCGTGCAGCGACCCGGGCGCAGCCGCCGTCCGCGTTCATATCACTGGTTTCAAGACCGGCGACGGCAGCGTGCGGGTTCAGGCCTATGGGTCCAATCCGGCGGATTTCCTCGCCACCGGCAAGTGGGTGCGCCGGGTCGAGGTCCCGCTTCAGGGGCGCCGTTCGCTCGACGTGTGCCTGCGTCTGCCGCGCTTCGGTGACTATGCGGTGGCCGTGCGCCACGATGCCAATGCCAATGGAAAGTCCGACTGGAACGATGGCGGCGGCTTTTCGCGCAACCCCAGGCTTTCGCTGTTTCACCTCAAGCCAGCCTATGCCGACGTGGTGGTGACGGTGCGCCGTGACACGCCGGCCATCCCGATCGCGATGAACTACCGTCAGGGGTTTTCGATTGCGCCGATGCGGGACGCCGCCGGACGCTGATCGCGTCAGGCACCCCAATCCAGGATCGTCCAGCCGCGCTCGACAGCGAGCTTGCGCAGTCGGGCGTGCGGATTGACCGCGATCGGCTCGTCCGCCCATTCGAAGCTCGACACGTCGGAAACATGGTCCGACTGGAAGCGGATATGCGCGGTCGCACGGTCGATGCCCGCGCCGGCCAGCCATCGTTCCAGCATCGCCCGCTTCGCCATGCCGTAGCAGTTCGGGCCGTCCAGCCGCGGCGTGATATCGCCCGCCGCGTCCCGCTGCGCTCGCGTAGCGACCAGATCGGCGACGCCCAGCCGATCGGCGATCGCGCGTGCGTAGAAGGCGTGGGCAGCCGTCGCGATCACGATGCGGCGCCCGTCCGCACGATCCGCTGCCATCTGCCCGCGCGCGCCGGGTCGGATGTGATCGCGGGTCAGGCGTTCGGCGAAACCCTCCGCCAATCCGGCGGCCACGTCCGAGATGACCGCGTCGCCTAGCATCAGCCGGTGCATCGCCTCCTTGCGCCGATCGCGATCACGATGGCTGAGCGCGGCGATGCCGACGAGCGGGATCAGCGCCAGCCGCCACGGCGCCATCGCCTTGGCGGCGTGGAGCAGGAACGGCGTCCAGGTCGGCAGGCTGGTGATGGTCCGGTCGAGATCGTAGACGGAAATCCGAACGCGCGGTGCGATCATTCCACCAGGCCGCGCACCAGATCGAGATCGCCCGGCTTGTCGACATCGACTGCGGCCAGCCCGAACGACGATTCGACCACGCGCGCGCGAGCCCCGACACGGGCACCGATGTCGGCCAGCGCGCTCGCCAGCGTCAGTCGTCCGGTCGCGTACCGGAGGAGCGGCATGATGCCCAGCCGCCGGACGATCCGCCAGGGCCGCTTGCGGTCTCGCTCAACCTGCTGCCACAGGTCGAGCGCGGCGTTCGCCGCCGGCGTCGCGAGCCAGAACAGGTTGCAGCCCGACCAGTCGCCATCGGCGAAGCGCAAATAAGTCCGTTTCGTTGTGGGAGCGTCGCGCGCGATCGTCTCGCGCCGTGCGAGCAGGACGGCGACGTCGGCGTCATCCGCCACGGCGCCGAGGAACGCCGTGATCCACTCCGGGCGCAGCAGCGCGTGGTCGGCCGTGGTCAACAGCAGCGGCGCTCCGGCCAGTTCGAAGCCGCGCGCGGCACTCGCGCTCGGCCCGGCCTCGGCAGCGATCGGCTCGGCGCCGAGCGCCAGTGCCTCGCGCCGGACCATCTCATCGTTCGTGCTGACCAGAATCCGTCCCGCGCCCGCTCCACGCAGGGCATCGACGACGCGGGCAAGCATGGTCCGCCCGCCGACCGCAATCAGCGCCTTGTTCGCGACGCCCGCATAAGCCGCCACCGGATCGATCCCGCCGCGAGACCCCGCGAGAATCACTGCGTTGAAACTCATCTGCCGGCAACGTGAAAGACGTGCCAGAGCACGCCGGGCGCCGCGAGCAGAGGATGACGCTCACGCCACGGCGTCAGCGCGACGTGGACGCCGGTGTGCCGCTCGATCTTCCACAGCCCGTAGCGCGCGGCACCGTCGAAGGTGAAAGCCGCCTTCACCAGCCGCGCGACGTTCAGCAGCTTGCCTGCGGCGGACCGTGTCAGCCAGGCCTGCACGAGCCGCCGACACTCGTCGAACCCGAGCGACGGCACCAGACTGGCCTCCACCGTATCGAAGGCAATCCCGCTCGCCTGCCACGCGAGCGGCAGCAGGCGATTGTAGCGCTCGGGGGCATAGTCGAGGATCTGCGTCTCGCGGCCGGGGGGTTCGACGCGGAACTCGGCGCGATATGTCTCGCGCAGCAAGGCTTTCCAGAATTCGTCCGGCTGCCCCTGGCGCGGCCCCAGGGCTGCCGCGAACCGGCCTGCGGTCTTGACCGCCTCGGCCACCGCCCTGAGCGTGCGTTGCCGATCCACCGGCCCGTGGCTCCACACGAGCGCGCTTGGCTGTGCAAAGCGAATCCAGATCGTCGTGTCGAGCAACGCCCCGGTGGCCGCCCGCTCGAATGTCGCCAGCGGCATCGTTGCCACCTTCGCGCGGATCGTACGCCCGCCGACCGGTATCTCGTGATAGCTGACGTCGGGCCAGAGGTTGCCGAGCGCGATGCGTCGCAGCAGGGAGCCGCGTGACCTTGGCGTGAGAACGTAGAAATCGAGGATGTCGCCGAGCGCCCCTGTTCGCAGCACCGAGCCGTAGAACAACACGGCGACACCGCCCAACTGCTTCGCCAGCACCCGCGCCACCGCTTCGATCTCCTGCGGCACCGGCACCAACATTTCCTGCGCGACCACCGTTTGCAACGTGATCGTCATGGCACCACGAAATCGAGCGGACCGCCGCGCGCGAGGATCAGGTCACCCCCGGGATAGGTTTCGCCATCGAGCACGAAGTCGGCGTCGAACGTTAGCCGGACGCTGTCCGTGGCGCAGCGATGATAGCCGAACCGTTCGAGCCATGCCGATTCCGATCCGGCCAGCAGCGCCGGCAGCGTGGCGAGCACGTGGCGCGGCGGTGCATCGACGCCGAGCACCTTCAAACCCGCCCGCTCGCGCCCGAATGGGCGCAGCCCAAGCGGCAGGCGCTTCAGCGTCGATCCCAGGATGATGTAGAAATTCCGCTCGATCCGCATGCCATCGTCCAGCGCGACACCGACCTTCAGCCCGCGCCGCCAACGATTGTTCGATTTGCCGAACACGGTTTGCGCGATCGCGGCCGCGAGCGAGAGACCCACCGCAACGCCACGGAAACCGCCCATTCCGTGGACGCCCTGCGCAATTGCCGTCGCTTCGACGAATGCCCCGGCACCAAACAGAAAGCCGCGCAAATGCGGCGCCGAGGCGGCGGCATGACGCACTTCGATCGGGCTGCGCTGCTTTGTGCGCCCCGCTGCGATCGCTCCGAGCGCGTCGTGGAGCGACCAGTCGATCGGAATGCCAAGGTCCAAAGCCAGAGCGTTCGTCTTGCCCGAAGGAATGATCGCGAGTTTTGGGAGTCTGCGAAAATACGCGGGCGCGATGCTGAGCACGTCTCGGATCGTTCCGTCGCCACCATCCACGACCAGCACGTCAATCCCGCGATCGGCGAACCGCGCCAGCGCTTTCCGCAAATCCTGCTCGGTATGGGGGAAAGTCCAGTCCACCGCCTGGGTGGTATCCGGCAGGGATTGCGCCTGCCCGATATTGCGATGGGCGTGACGATTGAAAATGATCCCCACCTTGGTCGCAGGCGCTCTCGCCAATACCCCGTAGGATTCCGGCTGCGGCTTCATCGGCGCCAAAGCGGCGTTTCCGATGCGCGCTATTGCGCGAGCCAGCAGCGTGTCCGTACCTGCGCTTCGCGAAACCGCATGTGTTAGTCGCCCGGTGCCGTCTTGTATAGTCACACGCCTCATATGTCATGCAACTGTCATAAAGCGGCGCGGTTTGAAACCTTTAATTGGGGCTGGTCCGCGCTCTGACGAGCGGAGGCGATCCGTGGCTGACGTGGCGAGATGTTTGATCTCAAGCAGCGCCGACCTGCCGATCGGTGGCGGGCAGCAGCGGTTTCGTCTCTGCAGAGCGGCTTCGTGCATTGGGTCCCAGCCGCCGGGGGGCAGGGCTTGGTCAGTCGCTGCTCGACACGTTGGTAGCTCAACCGTAAACGGCCGCCGGGGAGAAGCGCGCAATGAAAAGGCGGAACAATGCTGGACGTCGGCTCTGTCACGATGCGGTTTCTGGGCAGTCGCAGAGCAGCATCCTCGCGTTGGTAAATCAACGCGGCGCTCGGCGAGCTATCTTGCGGGGCCTGCGGTCCGTCGCCAGTGCCGGCGGAATGGTGATCGCGATCGGTGTAGGGGCCGACCCGGCCTCCGCTCAGGACGTCGCGCTCTTCGACAGCGGCGCCATCGCCACGATCGTGCATGACGATGGCAAGCCCCTGTCACTCGCTGCCGCCATGCTGGCCGGCGACCTGGAGCATGTCACCGGCGCCAAGCCCCGCCTGTCCGCGAAGCTGGACGATTGCGCGGCGACCTGCGTGATCGTCGCCCAAAAGGGAACCGGATTGCTCGATGCCGTCGCGAAGGACAGCGGGCTCGACGCGTCGGCCCTCGCTGGCCAGTGGGAACGCTATCTCCGCGTGGCGCTCCCGTCGCGCAGCCATGCCGGGCGCACTTATCTCATCATCGCCGGATCGGACACGCGTGGCGCGATCTGGGGAACCGTCGACCTTACCCGCGAGATGGGGGTCTCCGCGTGGGAATGGTGGGCGGACGTTACGCCGCGCCGGCGGAGCAAGGTCGTTGTCGATGGTGGATCGCGGCTTTCGGATACCCCGTCCGTTCAGTATCGCGGCATCTTCCTGAACGACGAGGACTGGGGCCTCCAGCCCTGGGCAGCGAAGACGTTCGAGCCGGACGTCGGCGATATCGGCCCCAAGACCTACGGCCGCATTTACGAACTCATGTGGCGCCTGAAGGCTAACCTCATCTGGCCGGCGATGCACGAGAGCACGAAGCCTTTCTATCAGGTCGCAGGCAATGCCGAAGCCGCGCGCGATCATGCCATCGTGGTCGGCACCTCCCACGCCGAGCCGCTCATGCGCAACAATGTCCGCGAGTGGGACGAGGCCAAGCAAGGCCCGTTCAACTTCTTCACCAACCGGGACGCGATGGTACGATACTGGCGCGATCGCGCGCAGGCGGTGAAGGGCTTCGAGAACATCTATAGCGTCGGCCTGCGCGGGAAGCACGATTCGGAGATGGAAGGCGCCGCATCGCCCACCGTCGCGCGCGACGCGCTGGCTGAGGCGATCGGCGTGCAGCGCGACCTGCTCTCGCAGGTCCAGACGCGCCCGGCGGCCGCCATTCCTCAGGCCCTGACTCTCTACAAGGAGGTGCTCGACCTCTACTCGCTCGGCCTGAAGGTGCCGGACGACGTCACATTGGTCTGGCCGGAGGACAATTACGGGTACATCAACCAGCTCCCGACCCCGCAGGAGCAGGCGCGCAGTGGCGGTTCTGGCCTATATTATCACATCTCCTATTGGGGGCGGCCCCACGATTATCTGTGGCTCGCGACGACCCATCCCGCGCTGATCCGCGAGCAGCTCGATCGTGCGTGGACGATGGATGCCCACAAAATCTGGATGGTGAACGTCGGGGACATCAAGCCCGGCGAATATCTCACCCAATATTTCCTCGACGCCGCTTTCGACCACAAGACGCTCATCCGCCCGGCGAAGGCGCATCTCGCCGACTGGGCAAGCGCGCAATTTGGCGAGGCGCTGGGGCGCCCGATCGCCGATATCCTGACCGACTATTACGATCTCGCGTTCGAGCGGCGGCCCGAATTCATGGGGTTCAGCCAGGTGGAGCCGATTACGCCGATCCGTATCGGCGACTATGTGCGGTCGGGAGGCGACGAGGCGCAGCGGCGTATCGATCGTTATGCGGACTTGGCGTCACGCGCGGACGCGTTGGCGTCCCGCATCCCGGCCGACCGCCGCGACGCCTATTTCGAACTGGTGCTGTATCCGGTTCGCGGTGCGGCCAATCTCAACGAACGCAACCTCAAGCTCGATTTCGCCGCGCTCTACGCCCGCCAAGGCCGGCCGGTGGCGAACCTCCTGTCCGACGAGGCGCGCGCCGCACATGCGCGCATCGTCGCCGATACGGAGACGTACAACCGCCAGGCGGGCGGTAAGTGGCGTAACATCATGGACATGGCGCCCCGCCGGCTTCCCGTGTTCGCTGAACCCGTGTATCCGAAGGCGGACTTTCCACAGAAGCCCGGCTGCGCGATCGACGACGGCGCGTTGCAGTTCGTGAGCGGGCGTCCGGCGCGCCACGCGTTGACGATCTACACCTGGGGCAAGCCGCTCGAATGGTCGCTCGACGGCGCGACCGGGCTTCGGCCCGAGGCGTTGCGCGGAAGCCTGCAGCCGGCCAACGGCTTTCAGCAGCGGGTCGCCTTTTTCTATGACGGGCATGGACCCATCAATGGCGGCTCGATCCGCTGCGGCGACCAGATATTCGCGGTCGCCGCCACGCTCGCGACGCCGGCCGCAGGCCTGAGCGGGGTGGACGTGGACCGCATCGTGTCGCTTCCCGCCACCGACGCGTCCACAGACAGCGCCGATTGGGAGCGGATCGACGGCCTCGGATCGCATGGCGTGCTCCTGCGCTCCAGGCTGAACCTCGCGTCACGCAAGGACGACCATGACGGCGCGCCCCTCGTCTACACGTTCGAAGCGGCGACTAGCGGAGATGCCAATCTGGTGGTCGAGGCTCTTCCCGTTCATGCGCTGACCTCCGCGAACGGCCTCCGCGTGGCGGTCCGCGTCGATGACGGACCCGCCCGGACACTCGATTTCGAGACGCATGGCCGTAGTGACGAATGGAAGCAAAACGTCCTGTCGAACTCGGCGAAACGGACTCTGTTTCTCTCCCGACTTGCCAAGGGCCGTCACAGCATCCGCATCGTCGCTCTCGATCCGGGCTTCCTCCTCGATCGCATCGACGTTCGGTTTGACGGCGCGCCCGACCTCTATGGAGCGCCGGCCACGCGGTGAAGGTGATACGCGACACCGAGCGGCGCCGAGCCCGATGCTGCCGATCGCACGCCACGCAATCCGCGACGGACTTGAGGCATTGGTCGGCGCGTTTGGTCGTGGCAAGACAGGTCCTATGGTGACAGCCAATACTATCCCGATTCATCGTTGGGCCGGCAGGATATCGGCATGGCGGTTGATCGGCGGCGCCTATCTGCACTTCGTCGTACCGGCTTACTTCTTTGCAATGCCGCTTGCGGCGATTTTCGTGTCGCCGGCCAATGCCTCTATCGCAGGCGTTGATCGGAATGCTGCTTTCGGAAAAAGGCGTGGCCTTGCTGTCAGGTCCCGCCACACAGGATAAGGCAGAGGCGGAGACTGTGAAGCAATAAGCATCGCGGAATCGTATCAACCGAGCCGAACCGGCTCGCGCCGTCGGAGCGCGAGCCGGTCGAGGGCCGCGACGCGCGGTTATTCGGGACATTAACAGAGTGACGGTTATGGGGTTCCGCTTCGGCCGCCGCTTTAACTCCACACGCTCGATGCCGTGCGGTGCGCTTTTAAATAGGTGGGGTCGATGATGACGGTCTTTGGTTTGGCGTCAGCGGCCGCCAGCCCCTCGATCATCCGCAAAGAGGTCTGACGCTAAGCAGCTTGGCTCCAGAAAGCACGAAATCGCCGCTTCCCGATCGGCCATCCTGCCGATCCAGCTTGCACCGAGCGATCAAATAGGCGAAGTAGCGACCACAAAATAGCGGGGAATCAACCTCGCCAGGCATACGGGTGCGTCCAGCACCACGGGGCCGTAGAATGGGAAGGGATCCTATGTCTGCGGCTTACGAATTTTCGTCTTGTATTGAATGGCATTTTGCCGAGGCCGGCGAGCTCGATGCGCGTTTGCGCGCCGCGAAGGCGGCAGGGTTTGACCTCGCCGAATTCCACTTGTGGCGTGACAAGCCGATCGACGCTCTGGCCGATGCGCTCGCTGAAACAGGGATGCGGCTGACGAGCCTGTGCGTCGATCCGCGTCGCTCGATCGTCGATCCTGCGCAACGCGAAGAGATGGTCACCGCCGTCCGCGAGACGATCGCCGCCACCGCCAGGCTCGGCCAGCCGGCCCTGATCGTCGCCTCCGGCTTCCGCGTCGAAGGGATGAGCGAGGAAGCGCATTTCGAAAATGCCGTCATTGCTTTGCGCGCCGCCGCCGACGCCGCCGAAGCGGCTGGCGTCATGCTCTTGCTCGAGCCGCTCAACACGCGGCTGTTCGCCACCATGTATCTGGTCAGCACCAAACTGGGCCTCGATCTGGTGGAGGCGGTCAATAGCTCCAATCTGCGCCTGTTGTACGACGTCTGGCACAGCGCCGTAATGGGCGAGGACATGGCGCAAGTCTTGGCCGGTCGCATGCATCTGGTCGCCCATGTGCAGGCGGCCGATATGCCCGACCGCAACGAACCGGGCACCGGCGACGTCGATTGGACCAAGGTCACGCAAACCTTGCGCGACCTTGGCTATACGGGCGCCATCGGCCTCGAATATTTCCCGACGCTTCCTATGGATCAGTCGTTCGCGCTGTCACGCCAGACGCTCGCTGACTGACTCACATAGCCCAAGATCAAACGGAATTCAGCCATGAACCTTGATGCGTTCGCCATCAGCCTAGACTTGATCAATCGTCATTATCAAGAGCCCAACCGGAACCGCTACGAAGGAAAATATTTCTGGGAGGAGTTGTATCCGCTGATTAGCGCCAGCGGCTTTCGCTCGATAGAAATCCCCTATGAGCCGGTCTGGCAATTCGGCGGCCGTAGCGGCGTTCCGATGAATCGGTACTGTATCAACACCAAATATGAAACTGCCGCAAACTATCGCGAGGTTCTGAGCGCGGGCGGCATTTATCGCGTTGCCGGCGTCACCTTTGACCCGAACCTTTTCATGCGCAACGATAACCTTGGCTTCTATTTCGGCGCGACCGGCCATTTCGCCAATGAGGCGCTCGCGCATGCGGCAGATCTCGGTGCCGAGTATTTCGCGATCAGCCCGTCTCCGTATTACGGGCGGGTCGCACATTATCATCCGAATCTTGAAGCCGAGGCCGAGAGTTTCACCGAGCGGGTAACGGAACTGCTTCAAGGTCTCGCCGCAAAGGCCGAGGCGTCGGGTGTCCGCTTGGTGCTGCGCAACGAGTTTTGGAGCCTGTTTCGCGGCGAGCGCATTTTCCAGTTGCTCGATACCCTGCCGGACAGCGTAAAGCTCGACGTCGATACCGCCAACCTGACGATCGCCGGCATCTCGCTGTCGGACTTCATTGTCGCGCATTCAAACCGTATCGGCTGCGTGCATCTGACCGACACCAGCTTTGAAGACACGGCGGAGACCTGGCGGAGCCCAAACCCCGAGTTTCCAGACAACCGTGCCACGCAGGTGTTTCGCGATCCGGGCACGGGCAGCATTGACCTCCCACAGGTCATCTCGCTGCTGGACGGGCTAGGCTATCAGGGGCCGATGACGTGCAGTGCCCGCCAGACACGCGACCCCTTCCGTGCCCTGCTGCGGATTCGCGCTCTTCTCAACACGTTGCAAAATTAAGCTGGACGGAGACGCCGCAATGCCCAACATCCGCTACGCCAATATGTGTCATTGGAAATCGATACCCTATCGCCAGATCGATAACTTCCGTGACTTCTACTATGAGGATAAGACGAATAGCGCGTATTATTCTGATTGGGACACGGTTCTAAAATATCAGTCGGCGCTAGGCTTTGACGGTATCGAGATCGCTCCGTGGGACCTCGCCGATATCCTGCCGCTGTTCGGTTCGCCCGAAAACTTTGCCGCGTTCGCCAAGGATCGCGGCGTTGAAGTGATCGGAATGTTCCACGGCGCACACGCATCCCAAGCGGTCGATCATTTCGATGAGGTCGTGAAGTCAGGGCGTGAGGCGGTGGACACGATCGTCAAGTTTGGCGGCGAGTATATGAACACCTGCCCGACGAACAACTATTACGGATCGGGACCCCTCACCAGGGACGATGTGCAGCAATGCGCAAAGGTCATGAACGAGATCGGTCGCTATGCCACCGACAACGGGGTCAAGATCGGCCTGCACAACGAGTTCTTCTGCGCAATAAACTTGCCAAATCATCGCGAGTTTATCGAGCTGACCGATCCCAAGCTCGTGCATTATTGCATCGATACCGCGCAGGTCGCCATCATGGGTGAAGATTTGCTGACGTTCTACAACGACTATCACGATCGGATCAGCACCTTTCACCTCAAGGATACCGCGTCCGCGCGTCAGCCCGACAGTGTGCGCTATGCCCAAGATCCCGAGATTGCTGACGATGGCACGCGTTGGTTCTGGGAACCCGGTTTGGGCGAGCTCGATCTCAAGGGCCTTTACCGCCTTCTCAAGCAGCACCAGTTCAAAGGCTGGATGTCGGTGGAATATGATGGCTCGCCGGACATGCTGGCATCCATGGCGCTGACCCGATACCATCTCGATACCGAACTGCGACCGATCTACGACTGAGATCGCACGACCGGCTGCGCTCCACGACCCTTCCCGAACGATGCGGATCATCGCAGCGGGCGGCGAAATCGTGGGGCTCACGGCCGGACCGGCGTTCAGGACGGCGGGTTGGGAGGGGCTGATCGTAGCGCCCGAAGCGACGAGCGGATGCATTCTGCCCAGCAATCCGGCGGTGGCGACACGCGATGATCCGCAGGGATCGGATCAGAACCGGACACTCACCCAGGTCGCGAGAAAGGCTGGCGCGCACGCCCTTGGCGGGCTGAAACGATACGTTGGGCGCTACCGCGATCAGGTTGGTGGCGGTCAGCAACAGGCCGTAGCTGAAATAAAAGGGCGCGCCCGCCGAGGGTTATATCAGGCGGTGGTCAGCGCTGGGGCTGGCGCATCGGCGACGACCGCGCGGGCGAACGGCCATCAAGCGCGGCGTTCAACATCTCGCGGTCCAGCCCGCCTTCCCAGCGCGCGACGACGATCGTCGCGACGGCATTGCCGATGAAGTTGGTCAGGCTGCGGCATTCGCTCATGAAGCGATCGACGCCGAGGATCAGCGCCATGCCGGCCAGCGGTACGGTCGGCACGATCGACAGCGTCGCCGCCAGCGTGATGAAACCCGCGCCCGTCACGCCCGCAGCGCCTTTCGACGAGAGCATGGCGACGCCGAGCAGCAGCAATTCCTGCCCCAGCGTCAACTGCACACCCGTAGCCTGCGCGATGAACAGCGCCGCCAGCGTCATGTAGATGTTGGTGCCGTCAAGGTTGAAGCTGTAGCCGGTGGGTACGACCAGCCCGACCACCGACTTTTCGCAGCCGGCGCGCTCCATCTTTTCGATGAGGTTGGGCAGCGCGGCTTCGGAGGACGACGTGCCGAGCACGAGCAGCAATTCCGCCTTGAGGTAGCGCAGCAGCTTGAAGATCGAAAAGCCGTTGAGCCGCGCGACCGTGCCGAGCACCACCACCACGAACAGGATCGACGTGAAGTAGAAGGTCGCGACCAGCGCGCCGAGGTTGACGAGGCTACCCGCGCCATATTTGCCGATGGTGAAGGCAATCGCGCCGAACGCACCGATCGGCGCGGCGCGCATCAGGATCGACACCAGCTTGAAGACGATCAGGCTCAGCCGTTCCATGAACCGAAGCACCGGGTCAGCCGGCTCGCCGACCAGACTGATGGCAATCCCGAACAGGATCGCAACCAGCAGGATTTGCAGGATGTTGCCATCGGTAAACGCGCTGACCAAAGTGTGCGGGATCACGCCCAACAGGAACCCGGTCAGCGTCGATTCATGCGCCTTGGCGGCGTAATCGGCGACTGCGGCGCCATCCAGCGTGGCGGGGTCGATGTTCATGCCCGCGCCCGGTTGGACGACATTGGCGACGATCAGCCCGACGACCAGCGCCAGCGTGGAAAAGGTCAGGAAATAGGCGAACGCCTTCGCCGCCACCCGCCCGACCGAGCCGAGTTCGCGCATGCCGGCAATACCGGTGACGATGGTCAGGAAGATGACCGGCGCGATGATCATCTTCACCAGCTTGATGAAGCCGTCGCCGAGCGGCTTCATCGCCTCCCCATAATCGGGCCAGAAATGGCCGAGCAGCGCGCCCAGCACGATCGCGACCAGAACCTGCACATAGAGTTGCGAGGCGAAGCCTTTGTGCCGCGCGGGTGGCGAGGCGGCCGAGACAGTCTGGCTGATCATGACGGGTGTTCCTGCTCCATTGCCGCCGCTGGCTTTTTGTTTGCGGCCTGGAGAGGGTGAGGCCAAAACGCGATGCGGCCAATACGCGGCGGAGAAATTCCATAAGTTCCTGTGTAATAACGATAAAGATGTGATTTCTTCGCCAATTTTGGGATAATCGATGTGGATTATCACATCGCCCCATCGGCTTTTGTGTGGTAATCCACACAATGATGAGCCGCTCCGCTTCCCCGCTCGCCTGGAGTCGCCGTATCGCGCCGGCGGTTTTGGCGATCGTCGCGATCATCGCAGCGACGGCTCTGTTCCTCGATCGCTATCACCTCGCGCTGCGCACCCAAGTCATCCAAGCCGAGCGCGAGCAGACCACGCAGCAGACGCGCGCGGTGTTGCGCCTGCTCGAATCGGAACTTCAGAAATTCCGGCTGTTGCCCGCCGTGCTGGGCGAATATCCCGACTTGCGCGCGGCGCTGCGGTCCAGCCGGGTCGATCCGGCGCTTAACGACAAGCTGGCGGTGCTCAAGGACAGGACCGGCGCGGCGGCGATCTTCGCGCTTGATCGCACCGGCCGGACGATCGCCGCGTCCAATGCGCGCCTGCCGACCAGCTTTGTCGGGCAGGATTACAGCTTCCGCCCCTATTATCGGCTTGGCTGGAGCAAGGGCGGCGGCGAATATTTCGCGCTGGGGACGGTGAGCGGTCGCCCCGGCCTGTACCTCTCGCGGCGGATCGAGGACGGCGCAGGCCCGATCGGCGTGATCGTCGTCAAGGTCGAATTCGACCCGATCGAACGGGCGTGGCGCGACGGACAGGCGCTCAGCTTCGTGACCGATGCCAACGGCGTGCTGCTGCTCAGCAGCGATACCGCGCTGCGGTTTCGCGCGCTTCACCCGATCGCCCCGGCGCGCAAGGCGCAGATCAAGGCGGCACTGCAGTTCGGCGGTGCCCCGCTGACGCCGCTTGCCATCACCATCGCCACCGACGGCCTCACCACTATGCACGATGGATCGTTGGCAATGACGGCAAGCCTGCCCGTGCCCGTAGCGGGCTGGCGGCTCTACCATATTGAGCCGATGGATGCGGCCTTGAAGGCGGCGCGGCAGCGCGTGCAGATCGCCGCCATCCTGTTCGCCGTGCTCTTGTCGCTGCTGGTCGCTGCGGTTGCGTGGGCGCTCGCACGCCGCCGTCGCACCAGCGCGGCGCGCACGCGGCTGGAGGAGGAGGTAGCGTTGCGTACCGCCGATCTCGCGCGCGAGATGGAGGCGCGCGCAACCGCCGACCGGCGGTATCGGCAAGCGCGTGAGGAGCTCGCCCATGCCAACCGGCTTGGCACGCTCGGCACGATTTCGGCGGGCGTCGCGCATGAGATCAATCAGCCGGTCGCGACGATCCGCGCCTTCGCCGAGAATGCCGTCGCATTTCTCGATCGCGCCCAGCCCGACCACGCCGCGACCAACCTGCGCGAGATCGTCGCGATGACCGACCGGATTGGCAGTATCACCGCGCAGTTGCGCCGCTATGCCCGGCGCGGCGTCGGCACGATCGGTCCGTTGCCGCTGGCGCAGGTGGTGGACGGCGTGCGCCTGCTGGTCGGTGACCAATTCCGCAGCGCCGGGGTGCGGCTCGATCTGCCGATCCCCGATGCGGCGCTGATGGTACGCGCAGGCCGCGTGCGACTCGAACAGGTGCTGGTCAATCTGCTCACCAACGCGCTGGAGGCGGTGCGTGGGCAGCGCGATCCGTGGGTCACCGTCACGCTCAGCCAGCACGACGACCGCATCATCATCAATGTCCGCGACAGCGGCAGCGGCATCGATCCGGCGATCGTCGATGAACTGTTCATGCCTTTCGCAACCACCAAGGCGGGCGGGCTTGGGCTTGGCCTCCACATCGCCCGCGATATCGTGATCGAATTCGGCGGTACGCTCGATCATGTCGCCGGTGACGACCATACCCTGTTCCGCATGACGTTGGCCTCGGCATGAGCGACATGCCGATCCTGCTGATCGACGACGACGATGCGCTGCGCACCGCGCTCGTGCAGTCCTTTCAACTCGCCGATGTCCCCGTCGAGGCGTTCGCCGATGGTGCATCGGCACTGGCGCGATTGTCCGCAGGCTTCGATGGCGCGGTCGTGTCGGACATCCGCATGCCGCGCATGGACGGGATGGAGCTGTTCCGGCGAGTCGCCGCGATTGATCATGAAATCCCGGTGATCCTGATGACCGGCCACGGCGACGTGCCGATGGCGGTGTCCGCGCTCAAGGCCGGCGCGTTCGATTTCATCGCCAAGCCGTTCGCCACCGATCATCTGATCGCATCGGCGCGCCGCGCGATCGAGATGCGGCGGCTGGTGCTCGACAATCGCCGCCTGCGCGCCGCCGCCGACGACAGCGCGACCGGCGAGGTGCTGATCGGCGAGACCCCGGCGATGATCCGGCTGCGCGACAATATGCGGCAGGTCGCCGATGCCGATGTCGATGTCCTGATCGAAGGTGAGACCGGCACCGGCAAGGAACTGGTCGCGACATTGCTCCACCGCTGGAGCCGCCGGCGCGGGCGCACCTTCGTCGCGATCAACTGTGCCGCGCTGCCCGATGCGATTGCCGAGGTCGATCTGTTCGGACAGGCGCATAGCCGAACCACCCAATCGGGCCGGATCGCGCGCGCCGACAAGGGATCCTTGTTCCTCGACGAGATCGAGAGCAGTCCGGCGTGGTTGCAGGGCGCGCTGCTGCGTGTGCTGGAAGAGCGCGAAATCCTGCCGGTCGGTGCCGAGCGGCCGCAATCGGTCGACTTGCGCGTGATCGCCGCGACCAAGCCGGGGATCGAGGCGAGCGTCGCGGATGGGCGCTTCCGGGCCGATCTGCTCTACCGGCTCGACATGGTGCGGCTGCGCATCCCGCCCTTGCGCGAGCGTCGTGCCGATATCCCCTTGCTGTTCGGCTATCTGCTCCATCAGGCGGCCGACCAGATGAAGCGCGCGGTGCCGCGCATCGGCCCGGACGCGCGCGCCTATCTGGCTGACCACGACTGGCCCGGCAATGTCCGCGAGCTTGCCAATTTCGCCAAGCGCGCGGTGCTGGGGATGCAAGCCGATGCGCCCGATGCGGGCGAGCGGATCGCGCTCAGCCAGCAGGTCGAGCGGTTCGAGGCGGCGGTGATCCGCCGGGTTCTCGAGCGGACCAATGGCGACGCCCGAACGGCGATGGCCGAACTCGAATTGCCGAGGAAGACCTTCTACGACAAGCTCAACCGGCATGGCATCGAGATCGGCGACTATCGGAAGTAGGTATCGGTGTTCGACGGGACGCAGGCCACGGCGGTGCTTATCGGGCGGGCAGGCGTTCCGCGAGCACAGCGATCCCTTCGCCTTCGAACGATGCGGTCGCGACGCCGTCGAGCTGGATCGGGCGTTCGGGGGTGAGCGTGGCTGCGGTGCGATGGGCGGGGTCGAGTTCCAGCCAGGCGCGAACCGCCCGCTCCAGACTGGTGACCTCGGCGACATCGTTGTCGCCACGCGGCACGTTTTCGAGCGAGGCGCTCATCCGCCAGTCGATCGTCGGGGTCTTGGTGGTGTCGCCCCAGCTTGCTTCGGTCATGCCTTGTCCTCGTTCGGTTCGCCTGACGTCACAGCGCGCGTGGGCGCCCGGATGTTCCCATCACATGCCGGCGCCGGTGCGCAACCGCAGGCGGAGCACCCGGTCGCTGGCGGTCATGAACAACGTCGCGCCATCCTCGCCGAATGCGCAATTGGCGATCGCCTTGCCCGATATGATCACCCCGAGCGGCTGGGCCTCGGGGGTCAGCACCATCATGCCGCCGGGCACCGAGCAGAACATCGTGCCGTTGCGCGCGACCTTCATGCCGTCGGGCAGGCCGGGCGCGTTGCCGGCGCGCAGCGGCGTGGCATCGAGCCATATGCGAGAGGTGGTCGGCATGCCGTGGGCGTCGAGATCGTACACCATGATGCGCGGCGCTGCCTCGTCCGACACCGAGACGTAGAGCCGGCGTTCGTCCGGCGACAGCGCCACGCCGTTGGGGCGAGTCAAACCGCCGTCGATCAGCGCGACTTTGCCGTCCGGCGACCAGCGATAGACGCCGTTCTGTTTGGCCTCCTTGAGCGGCGAGGTGTCGCCATCGGCGAAGCCGTAAGGCGGATCGGTGAAATAGATCGTGCCGCTGCGCGCGACGTGCAGATCGTTGGGGCTGTTGAAGCGCGCGCCTTCGAAGCGATCGGCCAGCACGCGGCGCTGCCGCGTCTTGAGATCGACCCGATCGATGCTGCGTCCGCCGCTATTGGCGATCAGCAGCGCGCCGTCATGCGCGAGGGCAAGGCCATTCGATCCCGGCTCGCGCACCAGCTTGGGATCAGTGCCCGCCGCGCCCGAAGGCGACAGGAACGGGACCACGCCGCGCTTGCGGGTCCACAGGCGCATGAGGTTGGCGGGCGGGTCCGAGAACACCAATCCGGTGCCGGGCACCCACAGCGGCCCTTCCGCCCAGCGGATGCCGGTGGCGATCGTCTCGACAATACTGCCGGGCGCGATGATCCGGTCGAGGGCGGGGGAGAGCCGGCGAACCTCCGGGGCGGGGGCGGCGGCAAAGCCCGGCGTTGCGACCAGCGCCGCGCCGGCGGCGAGGAAGCCGCGCCGGTCGATAGCATACGTGCTCATTTCGCCGGCCGCGCGAGCTTCATGCCGAGCAGCACGAGCTTGCCGCCGGTGATGCCAAACCAGTGCGGGATGCCGGCCGGGATCAGAACCACGTCGCCGGGCTTGAGATCGCGGGTGGTGCCGCCCTCGATCCGGCTGCCTTCGATCATGCCGGACTTGGTGGTGACGGGGTCGATCATTCGGCCGCCGGAGACGAGCGTTCCCGCACCTTCGATGACAATGGTATATTCGGCATCGGTCGGGTGAATCGCGGGCTTGCCCGGCGCAGTCCAATATTCCAGCGCAGCGGTCGTTCCACCGTCGCGGAGCAACGGCCGCCAAGCGAAATGCTGCTCCGGCTTCATCTCGCGCGCCATCGTCGCGACCTGCGCCTGAATGTCGGCGGCTTTGGCGAGCCCGGTCGGATCGGCGGGCGGCGTCTGGGCGAGGATCGGCGCGGCGGTGGCGAGCAGCGCCAAGGCTACGGCTGTGCGAAGCAAGCTCATGCGCGGCCGTCCAGCCGGATCGTGCGGCCTTCGCGGGCCGAGCGGTAGATCGCCTCGACGATCCGCAGATCGCGCAAACCCTCCTCGCCCGAGACGATCGGCTCGCGTCCGGTCAGGATGCACTCGGCGAGGTAATCGAGCTGACCGGCGAATTGCGTCGCGCGCGGCCCCGGCGGCGGGGTCAGTTCGCGTTCGCGTCCGTCGCGGCCGGTCCACATGTGGTTGCCATCATAGCGGGTAGCCGGTTCGAGTTCGATCCGCCCGGTGTCGCCCATCAGCAGGACGTGGTTCTGGTTGGCGCTGTACATCGATTGGCAACCCGCGATCGCGCCCGAGGGGAATTCGAGCGTCCATTCGATCATATCCTCGACCTCGTGGAAGCGCGGATCATTGCGGTCGGTGGATTCGCGCGCCGTCACCGCGATCGGTTCCTCGCCGGTCATGTAGCGCGCTGCCTGGAGCGAATAGACCCCCATGTCCATCAGAGAGCCGCCGCCAGCGAGTGCGCGCTTGAGCCGCCATTTCGACGGGTCGCGCTGGACGAAGCCATGCTCGGTGCGGACATAGCGGATCTTGCCGGCGGCCCCGGCACGCGCCAGCCGCATCGCTTCGAGGTTGAACGCCTCGAAATGGCAGCGATAGCCGATCATGAGCTTGCGCCCGGCGGCCTTGCACGCCGCGATCATCGCCTCGCATTCGGCGACAGAGACGGCCATCGGCTTTTCGCACATCACATGCTTGCCGGCCTTGGCGGCGCGGATCGTATATTCGGCGTGCATCGAATTGGGCAGGCAGACATAGACGATATCGACATCGGGATTGTCGCGGATGCTGTCGAAATTGGCGTAGGAATAGACTGCCTTGTCATCGAGACCGTGTTCGGCGGCAACCTTGCGGCCCTTGGCGGCATCGCCGGTGACGACGGCGGCGAGCCGGCTGTGCGTGCAGTTGACGAATTGCGGGATGATGACGCCAAGACCATAGGTGCCAAGCCCGACGATGGCATAGCCGAGCTTGCGCTCGCCCGCCTTGGGTGCGGGCATGCCCTGCGCGAGCGCGTGCGGTGTCAACGCGACGGGGACGATCGAGCCGATCGCGGCGGAAAGCAGGAAGTCGCGGCGTCCAAGATCCATCGGGCGTATCCTCTCACTGGAGCGCCGGACGTTCCCGGCTGTCTCATTGCGCAAGCTCTCAGGCCTGCTGCGATCACGGGTGAACGTGCGGTGATGGTAGCGCGAACATACACGGCAGCACAAGCGCCGGTTGGCGCGCGGAACGCGCTAAACGGCCATGCGGGGCCGGAGCATCAGCCCACCGTCCGCATGGGCGGTGGTGAGGCCGCGATAGTCGCGGATGTGCGGATGTTCGGTAGCGAACGGATGGGTGTGGGTCGCAGTGATGACGACGACTTCGGTGCCCGCCGCCCGCCCGGAGGCGATCCCGGCAGGGGCGTCCTCGAACACCAAGCATTGCGTCACGTCGACACCGAGTTGGCGCGCAGCCGCGATATAGCAATCGGGCGCGGGCTTGCCGCATGCGATGTCTTCGGCGGTGATGAACAAAGGCGGCGGCACCAGCCCCGCCGCCGCCAGCCGCGCCTCGGCGAGCGGGCGCGTGGCGGAGGTGACGATCGCCCAGCCGTCGTGCGGCAGGCCGGCGATGAACTCCGCCGCGCCGTCGATCGCGCGGACACCGTCGAGATCGACCATTTCTTCGCGGGCGATCCAGTCGGCTTCCTGTTGCGGATCGATGCCGGGGATGTCGAGCCGGCGGATGGTCTCGAGCGTCTGGACGCCGTGGATACGCGGCAGGATCTCGACAGGATCGAACCCGTGGCATGTCAGCCAGCGCGACCAGACGCGTTCGGCGGATTCGATCGAGGTGAGCAAGGTGCCGTCCATGTCGAACAGGAGCGCCTGGAAACGGCGGTCGGGGTAGGGGATGGGGTTCTCGGTCATCGCGTCCGCGTTCCCCGGAAACGCGGGCGAGATCAAGTGTCTCGGGTCAGCACCGTCGCGACCTGATCGCGACCGCCGCGCTTCGCGCGGAGCAGCGCGGCGTCGGCGGCCCGCACGAGCCGGTCGGTGGCGCATTGTTCGGGCCAACTCGCGACGCCGATCGACGCGGTGATCGGGCCGAGATCACGCTCCTCGTACCGCACCGCCAGGCCTGCGATGCGCAGGCGGATGTCCTCGGCGCGCGCGCGGGCGTCGGCGACCCCCAGCCCCGGCATGAGCAGCAGGAATTCCTCGCCGCCGAACCGGAACGCGAGATCCTCGTTGCGGATCGACCGCTTGAGCGCCTCGCCGACCGCACGCAGCACCGCGTCGCCAGCGTCGTGGCCGTGGTCGTCGTTGAAGCGCTTGAAATGGTCGATATCGATCATCGCACAACTGACCGGCGTGTTGGTCCGCGTCGCCTGCGCCAGGCGCGCCTCGAACGCCTTGTCGAACTGGCGGCGGTTGGAGAGGCCGGTGAGCGGATCGACCATCGCCAGCGCGCGCAAGGCATCGCGCAGCCGCAGATTGTCGAGCGCGAGGCCAACGTTCTCGGCGAGCATCTTGAGATAATTCTCATCGGGGCCGATCTCCGGCGTATCGGAGCGGCGTTCGAAGTACAGCAAACCGAGCATGCCGTTCTGGCCGATCAGCGGCAGGCAGATACTATCGACCAAGACGTCGCCATCCTGTGCGACGTGATCGCACGGCACGTCGATGTTGTCGCCCGCCGGCCGGTGCTGCCGCCCGCGACGCAGCCCCCAGCAAGCCATCGGTACGAATTCGTCACGCGAGTGGACCGGACCGAGCCAGTGCGCCGCGACCGCCATCACGTTGCGCTCGGCATCGAACAGATAGAAGCTGCCGGCGAGCCGTGGCGCGACTTCGGGCGCGAACCGATCGATCACGCCGGTGAGATCCTGCACCGAATCGCAACGCTGCATCCGTTGCGTCATCCGTGACAGCAGATCGCGGACGGCTCGATCGGCATCGCGCTCCTTCTCCAGCCTTTGCCGGACGATGCCGTTCTCGCGAAATCCGCGCAGCGCCTGCGCCATGTCGCCGATCTCGTCGACCTGGGGGTAATGCGGCCATTCGGTGGCGTAATCCTGCGCGGCGAGCCGGTTGACGACATCGCTCAGCCGCACGACGGGGCGCAGCACGCGCTGACGGAACACGAAGAACAACACGCACAAGAAGACGAAGCCGGTGAGACCAAGCACGATCTCCGATACGCGCCGCCACGTCCGCGACGCCGAGACAGCGATCTCCACGGTGGCGCCGGTGCGCTGATCGATGCGTTCCTGAAAGCGCTCGACGCTTGACTGGATGCGGTCGAGCTCGCGCTCATATTCCGGCGAAAACAGGATCGCGACCGCAGCGTGCTGATCGCCCCGCATGCGCGCCGCGATCGCCGCCGCCTGTTCGTCGCGCAGCGCATCGGCCCAGTGCAATGTCTCGTGGAGCGATCGCAACTCCGCCGCAGTCGCGCCGGCATCGCGGATCGCGGCGGTGCGGGTTTCGACCGCTTTCAACAGTCCCGACTCGCGCCGGTAGGCGATCAGATCGGCCTGGCTGCCGCTGATCGCGAACTGGCGGGCGAGGCTGCTCAATTGCGCGACGTCCTCATCGATGGTCGAGGTCGCCTGGTCGAGATTCGCACGCTGGCTCATCGCCACGCGCTCTCGGTCCTGCGCGGACGATGCCAGCAACATCGTGCTGCCTGATGCCAAAGTGAGCAGCACGGTGATGCCGTAAGCCCAGTTGGTGATGGTCGCGAGCCGCATGGAGTGCCTTATACGCTACAGATCATGATGAAGCGTTAAGAATAACCGGCGTATTGTACCGCTATTTCGCGCCGGCATCCGTCACCGGCAGTTCGATCGCGCTGGCTTGTGCCGGCGAATGGATCACGCGGATCGTCGCCTTTTGGTAATCCTGCGGCCTGGCATCGAAGATGTTAGGCACGAAGGTCTGCGGATTGCGATCGTAGAGCGGGAACCAGCTCGACTGGATCTGCACCATGATGCGGTGACCGGGCAGGAAGACGTGGTTCACGTTGGGCAGCGCGAAACGGTAGCTGAGCGGTGTGTTTGGGGTGATCGGCCTGGGATCGGAGAAGCTCTCGCGATAGCGGCCGCGCAGGATGTCCATCGCTACGGGCAGTTGATAGCCGCCGAGTTCGGGCTTTTCGAAATATTCGTCCGGGTACACATCGATCAACTTGACGACGAAATCGCCATCGCTGCCGGTGGTGGCGGCGATCAAATCGGCGACCGGGGCGCCGGCGAGCGCGAGCGGGGCGTCGAGCGGCGCGGTCTCATACGTCAGCACGTCGGTGCGGTCGGCGAACGGGCGCTGGTCATCGACCAGCCATTGCCGCCACGTCGATCCGGTTGCGTAGGTCGGACGGATCGGACGGAGCCGATAGGGGATCGGCTTGGCCGGGTCCGACACATAATCGTCCGCACCCTCGGCGGTGGGCGGGGTGAAGGAGAGCGCACCGCCGGCCTGAAGATACAGTTTCCGCGTCGGCGTCGCGCAGCCGCTTGCGCAGGCAGCGGGCCAGCCGGGCAGGCGCTGCCAGGTGTTGGTGCCGGTCTGGAACGCGGTGACGGGGGCGATGTCGGCGGGCGCGGCGCCGGTCTTGAGATGGCCGTCTAGGAACGGGATCAGCACATGCTGGCGGAACCATGCGCCAGTATCAGAGCCGAAGCGGATCGCGCCGAGGCTGTCGCCGGTGCCGCTCCAGCCGCCATGCGCCCACGGACCCAAAGCGAGATGGTTGACGTGGTTCGGGTCATTCTTGCTGACCGCTTCATAGGCGGCGACCGCGCCGTACATGTCCTCCTGATCCCATTGGCTGCCGATCCAGAGCGTCGGCACGGTCTGCGGCTGTTTGGGCAGGATCGTTTCGAGCGCCTGCGCCTGCCAGAACGCGTCATACGCAGGGTGATCGTGCAGATCCTTGACGACCTGGATCTGGTCGAGCCCCCGGCTCTTGACGAAGCCCGTGGCGGAGCCGGCGCGCAGGAAGGTGTCGTAATCGTCGTAAGCGTCGCGCCACAGATCGTCGCCCTGGCCGCGCGCGGTATCCTGGCTGAAGTAATAATCGTAGCCGATCTGGCGGAATGCGCCGCCGTGGAAGTCGTCGTCGCCCATCCAGGTGTTGATGACCGGGTTCATCGGCGCGGCGGCCTTCAGCGCGGGGTGGGGATGGACCAGCGCCATCGCCGCCATCATCCCGTCATAGCTGGTGCCGACGATGCCGACGCGGCCGTTCGATTCCTTGACGTTCTTGGTCAGCCAGTCGATCGTGTCATAGGCGTCGGTCGAATGATCGACCTTGGTGCCGTTGAGCGGGCCGATCAGCGGGCGTTCGTTGACATACTCGCCCTTCGAACCGTGTTTGCCGCGCACATCCTCGAACGCGAGGATGTAGCCGGCCTTGAGGAACTCGGCGAAGGCCGCGCCGACGAGCATCACGCCGTGGCTGCTTTCGACGCGGCTGGTCGCCTTGTCGGCGCCATAAGGTGTGCGTTCGAGCAGGATCGGCGCGTCGCGCGTGCCCTTGGGAACGATCAGGACCATGTGCAGCGCGACCCCGTCGCGCATCTTCACATCGACCTCGCGACGATCGTAATCGAACGTCGTTTTGACGGGGGTGAACTTGGCGGGGATGCCGTTGGGCAGGGTCTGGGCGCCGCCCGCAGTCGAAATCGCCAGCGTCGCGCCGGTCAGCAGCATCCCGAGAAGTTTCATATATGTCCGGTCCTGTGGTTCGCGCCATCGTGCCACAGCACGGGATGCTCGCACAGATGGTTTTCGCTGCGTCGGCGCACGCACCAAGCAAAGCGATACGGCGGTGTCGATGCCTGCACCCCAGGAGAGCAACTGCGCGGCAGTTTTTACGACAAGTGTTTGAATTGATAAACATCAAGATCGTCTAAAGATGATGAATCTGGAGGGGTTAAAGCAACTTCGTCGATGTCGGTTCGTTGGGGGTGACAAGACTGAGAGGATCAATCCCTTGCTTCATACTCTAGATAAAGATGTGCCCACCAGCACATCGCAGTTCCTGACTGACAGTTTCCAGCGCGGCCTCGCCCGCTGGAACCGTGAACGGCTTCAGCCCGGTTTCCCCAGTGCCGATTGGCAGGGCCAGTTCGACCGCGACAGCCGCATGCTGCGGCTGGAAGGCGCGTTCCTCGAAGAACTCCGCAGCGAAATCCGCGACGAGGCGGCGGCGGTGCCGACCGATGTCGAGGGCTTCATCGCCTGGTTCGAGGAATTGAAAGCGACCGGGCCGGGGCAGGGCGATCCGCTGTTCCCGTGGCTCGCCGAGCACGCGACGCGCGACGAACTGCGCTGGTTCTTCGAGCAGGAGGCCGCCGGCGAGGCGGGGTTCGACGATCTCGTTGCCTATACGCAGGTCAAGCTGCCGACCGCACCCAAGATGGAACTTGCCCGCAATTATTGGGACGAAATGGGGCGTGGCAACGCCAAGGGCATGCACGGCCCGATGCTCGATGCGCTGGTCGAAACGCTGGAGGTGAACCCGGTGATCGAGAACACTGTCTGGCAGAGCCTGTCGCTCGCCAATGCGATGACGGCGATGGCGACGACGCGGCGTTACGCATGGCATTCGGTCGGCGCGCTCGGCGTGATCGAACTGACCGCGCCGGCCCGCGCGGCGTGCGTTGCGCAGGGGCTGCGTCGGATCGGCCTGTCCGATCGTGAGCGCCGCTATTTCCAGCTCCACGCCGTGCTCGACATCAAGCATAGCGAAGACTGGAACCGGGAAGCGCTCCGCCCTGCGGTGGCCGAAGACCCGCGCCGCGCGACCGCGATCGCGGAAGGCGCGCTGATCCGGCTGCGCTGCGGCGAGCGCTGCTTCGATCAGTATCGCGCATCGTTGTGGAACGGCGCCGATCGGGCGCTGGGGTGACAGTCGCGTTCGGCGGGGCGGCCGATCCGGTCGCCACCGGATCGCAGGACGAGGCGTTGCTGGCGCTGCTGCGGCTGCTGGCCGAGCGTGGCTATGCGTTCGTCACGCCGACGCCGCTGACGCACGCGCGCGTGGTGGCGCGTACCGACCGCCAGCGGGCGCGATCGGTACGCGATGTGCTGGGCTGGTCGCTGCCGTTCCGGCGCGGCGAGATCGACGCCGAGGTCGAGGCGCTGCTTGATCGGGCGGGGATGCTGCACGCCGAGGGTGCGATGCTGCGCTCGCGCGTTCGCGTCTCGTCGCTGCACGGCAGGCTGTTCCTGCACTCGGCCTATCCGACCAATGACACCGATGCGGTGTTCTTCGGCCCCGACAGTTACCGCTTCGCCGATCTTATCCGCTCGGAACTGTCGGATGGTGAATCGCTGCGGATGCTCGACATCGGCACGGGCTCGGGGGTTGGTGCTATCGTCGCGGCACTTGCGCGTCCAAACGCACCGGTCAGCGCAACGGATATCAATCCGCGCGCGCTGCGGTTCGCGCGCATCAACGCCGCTGCTGCGGGGGTGACGATCGACGCGTATCACGCCCCGACGCTCGACCCGCTCGACGGCGTGTTCGATGTCGTCACCGCCAACCCGCCCTATATCATCGATGCCGACAGCCGCCTGTACCGCGACGGCGGCGGCATGCACGGCGCGCAAATCTCGTTCGATATGACGCGGATGGCGCTAGATCGGCTCGCACCGGGCGGGCGGATGATCCTGTATACCGGCAGTGCGATCGTCGCGGGAGGCGATGCGCTGAAGCAGGCGCTCGCAGATGATGTATCGCCGCGCGGCTACGGCCTAGCCTACCGCGAACTGGACCCCGATGTGTTCGGCGAGGAACTCGACCAGCCCGGCTATGCCGACGTCGAGCGCATCGCCTTGGTCGCCGCCCTCATCACGCGTCCCGCCTGAACACGGCTTCCGCTCCCGTCAATCGGGTTGGCGCCTCGCCACGATCCGCGCGACCGTCAGATCGGCGGTGACGTTGCCGACGGTGCGGAAGATATCAGGGAAGGTCTCAACCGCGAGCAGCAGCGGCAGGATGCCGATCGGCACGCCCATCGCCAGACACACCGGGCCGATCGATGCGAAGAACGACACTTGCGCGGGCAGGCCGACCGCGGCGAGGCTGACCACCGCCGCCACGCACGCGCCGAGCAGCAGCACGCCCGGGCTGAGCGGAATGCCGTGCAGGTGCGCGAGGTAGATCGCGACGCCCACGTTCGCGGCGGCACTCGCCGCGCGGAAGATCGACACCGCCAGCGGCAGCACGACGCCAGCCTCTTCCTTGCGGATGCCGAGCGGGTCCGCCGCGTCGATCATTGCCGGCAGCGAGGCGAGCGAGGATTGCGTGCTGAGCGCGACCACCTGTGCGGGCAACACCGCACGCGCGAAGGTCAGCGGCGAAACCCGCCCCAGTAACGGCCCTGCAACGTAGCAGGCCAGTGCGGTGACGATGCAGGCAACCGCGATGATGATAACATAATGGCCGAGCGCACCCGCCGCGCCGGCGCCCATTTTAGCTCCCACGCTGATCGCCAGCGCGCAGACGCCGATCGGCGCGAGCCACAAGATCCATTGCACGATGACGAGCATCGCCTGGACGACGCCCTTGAACACCATGACGAGGTGGCGCTGCAATTCGGGTTCGATCCGGCTGATCGCGAAGCCGAACAGCAATGCGAACACTACCAGCGGCGTCATCGCGGTGTCGCTCGCTGCCTTGATCGGGTTGGTCGGGATGAACCCGACCAGCCAGTCGCCGGTCGAGCCGATCGCGGGGGCGGCTTCGGCGCCGGTGCGCAACGCCGCCGCACTTGCGGGAACGGGCCAGATGTCGAGCAAAGACGTCGTCACGACGACGCTGAGCAGGCATGCCGCGACGAGCAGGATCGCGAACCAGATCAATGCGCGCACGCCGATCCCGCTGCCGCCCGCTTCCTGGCCCGCCGCGACGACCCCGGTCACCAGCAGCGAGAACACCAGCGGCACGACCGTCATCGTCAGCGCGTTGAGCCACAACGTTCCGATCGGCCGCGCCACCGTGACGACGGCGACGCCCGTCGCGGACGTGTCGAGCAGCGCGCCGACGGTCAGGCCAAGCGCGAGGCCGGCGAGGATCAGGATCGAACGCAGGGTCATGGGCAGGCTCGCGAGTGGCGGTTGGGAAGTCGCTGCGAGCGGCGCGGCGCGTCAGCGGTGGTCCCGCCGCGCGCCGCGCTGGTCTGGAGGTCGGTTAGCTCCGAACGCCGCGGATCGAGTTCAGCACCGCGATGGCGGCGACGCCGAGCAGCGCGGCGCTCGTCCACGGCTTCGCCTTGGCGAAGCTCTTGGCCTTTTCGGTGAACGGCGCGTCGCCCGAGAAGTGTTCGCGGAACGCGTCGGAAAGTCCGGTCTTGCCGTTGCTGGTCGGGGTCGCGGTTTCGTCGGCCATGAAGTCCTCCTGATGGGTAGCGCGGAAAGTGCGCCGGTGTGCAGTGAACGCCCGGACAGCAACTCGGTGCCGCCTATTTCGGCAAAGCGTAAGCGATGACGTGATCGCCGAGCTTGGTGCCGAGCGAACCGTGCCCACCAGCCACCACGACGACGAACTGCCGCCCGCTCGCCGCCGAGCGGTACGACATCGGCGTCGCCTGTCCACCGGCGGGCAGGCGCGCGCGCCACAGCACCTTGCCGGTGCGCGTGTCATAGGCGCGGACGTAATTGTCGATCGCCGCCGCCATGAACGCGACACCGCCCGCCGTGGTGATCGGCCCGCCGAGCGAGGGCACGCCGAGCTTGAACGGCAGCGGCAGGATCGTCTCGTCGCGGATCGTGCCGTTCTTGTGCTTCCACACCGTCTTGCCGGTGGTCAGGTCGATGCCGGCGACATAGCCCCACGGCGGCGCCTGACAGGGCAGGCCCGCGAACGAGAGGAACGGGTTCATGTCGACCGCGAACGGCGCGCCGGTGTTGGGGTTATAGCCCTTGGCGTTGGACCCCGTCCGATCCGATCCGCCAGCCGGGCCACGTTCGTCCGCGCCGCCGGTATCGTCCTTGCGCGGCACCAGCCGGTCGACGAACGCGACGTAATTGGGATGCGCGAAGATCACCTGCCGCACCGGATCGATCGAGATGCCGCCCCAGTCCATCACGCCGAAATTGCCCGGGAACACCAGCGACCCTTTCAGCGACGGCGGCGTGAACGGGCCTTGATAGTCGAGCGACTTGAAGCGGATGCGGCACCAGAGCTGGTCGAGCATCGTCGTGCCCCACATATCCGTTTCGCGCGCGCGCTGCGGCATCAGCGAGACGGCGGAAAAGGGCTGGGTCGGCGAAGCGTGGTCGCCCGGCGCGGCGCTGGTCGGCACTGCGCGTTCGGTCACCGGGAAGATCGGCGCGCCGGTGCGCCGGTCCAGCACGAACAGATTGCCGGTCTTGGTCGATTGCACCAGCGCGGGCACGGTGCCGCGCCCCGGCAGGGTGAGATCGACCAGCACCGGCTGCGCGGGCACGTCCATGTCCCAGAGATCATGGTGGACGGTCTGGTAGATCCAGCGCGGTTTGCCGGTGGCGATGTCGAGCGCGAGCACCGAGGTCGCGAACTTCTCGGTGGTCGCCGGGCGGTTGCCGCCATATTGATCGACCGCGCCCATCCCCATCGGCAGATAGACGAGGCCGAGCGCTTCGTCGGCGGCGGGCGTGCTCCAGCTATTCGGTGACGACGGCGTATAGTGTTTGCCGGCGCCGAGCGGGGCGGTGTCGGTAGGGTTGCCGGGGTCGAAGTTCCACACCAGCCGGCCGGTCGCGGCATCATAGCCACGGATCACGCCCGACGGCACTTTGGTCGAGATGTTGTCGAACACCGCGCCGCCGGTGATGACCATCCCGCGCGCCACGAGTGGCGCCGACGTGACCTGATACCAGCCCTGATTGTAGTCGGTCTGCCCCGGCAGCAGGCTGACGGTGCCGTTCCGCCCGAAGCTGCGGCACAGCGCGCCGGTGCGCGGATCGAGCGCGATCAGCCGGCTGTCGTTGGTGGCGAGGAAGATGCGCTGCGGGCAATCCGCCGTGCTCGCGCCGGCCTTGGCGCCATCCCAATAGGATACGCCCCGGCAGGTGAGGTGCTGCATGTTGGTCTTCGAGGTCGCGATCTTCGGGTCGAAGCGCCAGCGCTCCTTGCCGGTCTCGGCATCGACCGCGATCACCCAATCATGCGGCGTGCACAGAAAGACGGTATCGCCGACCTTGATCGGCGTCATCTCATAGGTGGTCTCGGCGGGATCGGTGTCGCGCTTGAGATCGCCGGTCTCCAACTGCCACGCGACCTTGAGCTTGCCGACGTTGGCCGGGGTGATCTGCGTGAGCGGCGAGAATTTGTCGCCGTACCAGCTCCGCGCATACGCTTGCCAGTCGTCGTCGGGGACGCCGTGGAGGTTCGCCGCCAGCGCATTGCGCGGCCCCGGCAGCGTGCCGTCGAGGTTGTGCAGGTCTCGCGACAGCGAAACGCCGCCGAACAGCGCGGCGAGCGCGAGCGTCATCGCCAGCGGCCCGGCGCCGCGCACCCAAGTGGTACGCGGCGTGAGGCGCTTCACCGTCCACGGCAGCGCGAGCAGCACGCCGAACAGGAAGATCAGGTCGCCGCGCGGCACCAGCGGCCACCAGTCCGCGCCGATCTCCGCCCATGCCCAGATTACCGTGCCGAGTACCAGCGCGGCGAAAAGATGGAGCGCCGCGACATGCCGCCGCCACAGCAGCATCGCGGTTGCCAGCAACACGGCGCCGGCGACCGCGTAGAACAGGCTGCCACGCAGCAGGATCAGCCACACGCCACCGATGATGTTGAGCACGCCGACCGTGCCGATGAGGACGGCGAGAATGTGCGGCAGCCGGGCAGGGTGGCTGGTATGGGGCATGACAGAACTCCGCGAGGCAACTGCCGCACTACCATCGCGGTGGCGCGATGGTTCCGAGATCGATTCCGTCAGGTCGTGTGGAACCCCGGCGGCGGTCTCCTGTTCTTGCGTGCCAGGAGTGAAGCGATGATGGCCGACTTTCCAAAAATCCTTTGTTCGGCAAAACGATACGCGGACGTGGGCGCGTGAATCTGGCTTTCACCGCGTTCCGTTTGGCGGAAATGCTTGGCGCGCAGGATGTCGTCTTCCTGGCCGATGACGAGCAGCAGGCGGAGGCGCTCGCCGCCGCGCTCGGCGCGCTGGTTTCGGACGACCGTGTTGTCTTCGTCCCGTCCAGCGACGGGCTGCCGGGTGACACTTCGCCGGCGTCGCCCGCCAATGCCGGCAGGCGTGTGGCCGCGCTGCGGCGGCTGCGGCACACGCAACAGCGGAAGACGCGCGCGCACGTCGCGCTGATCCTGAGCGGCGAGGCGGCGGCGCGGCGCTATCCAGCGGCCGAGGCGTTCGACAGCGCACCGCCGGAATTGCGTGCGGGCGACGAGATCGACGCCGAAGCCTTCGCCGCGCTGGCTGAAGACCTCGGCTATTTTGCCGACGACCGGGTCGATGAACCCGGCGAAATGGCGGTGCGCGAGGCGGTGATCGACATCTATCCAGCCGATGCCGGTTTACCCGCGCGGATCGACATCGCGGACGGGCGGATCACGGAGATCCGCTCGTACGATCCCGCCACCCAGCGCACCGTCGAAGACCTCGACGTCGTCGAGATCGGTCGCGCCGCCGAGCCGCCGATCGGGCAGGCGGTGCCGATCCTGACGCACCTGGCGGCGGGTGCGATCGTGCTTGCGGAGAAGGCGGACCGGCGCCGTGCGCGGTTCCTTCAACTCGCGGCGGATGCCGCAGACCGCAGCGGCGGCGTGGTCGATGCGATCGCCGAGGCGGATTGGGCAGCGGCGCTGGCGACGTGGAAGACGGTCGAGATCGGCGAAGATTTCGAGGCGGTGCCGCGCTTTGCCGAAAAGCGCGGCACGCTGGCGGCGCTCGCCAAGTTCGTTAAACCTCTGCTGGGCACGCGCGCGCTGGTGCTTGCCGGCAGCAAGCGCGACGTGCGGTTTCTGCGCACGAGGATCGCCAAGCGGCTCGGCGTCGATATCGGTGAGGTGGAAAACCTTGCCGATCTTGCCGCGCTGGAACCCGGCACGGCGGGCGCGATCGTGATGCCGGTCGATACCGGCTTCGTCGATGCGCGGCGGATCGTGATCGCCGCTGCCGACATCCTCGGCAGTCGCGCCGTGCTCGGCGATGCACCGGCGTCCGCGTCCGATCGGTGGAGCGGCAGTGTTGGCGAAATCCGCATCGGCGATGTCGTCATCCATGAAGATCACGGCGCGGCACGGGTCGCCGGGCTGGAACCCTCGCCCGAGGCAAGCGGCGCGGGCAGCGAGATGATCGCGCTCGAATATGCCGACGGTGCGCGCCGGCTCGTCGCGATCGACGATGCCGACCGGATCTGGCGCTATGGCGCGGATGCCGACGCAGTCACGCTCGACAAGCTCGACGGCTCATCCTGGCAGAAGCGGCGCGGCGCCATCCAGGCAGCGGTCGCGGAAAGCGCCAAACAACTCGCCAAGCTGGCGGCGGCGCGCGCCAAGTTGACCGCGCCGGTGATCGAACCCGATCCCGCCGCCTACGAGCGCTTCGTCCACGGCTTCCCGTTCAACGAGACCGCCGATCAGGCACGCGCGATCCATGCCGTGCGGGCCGATCTCGCCAGCGGCAAGCCGATGGACCGGCTCGTCGTCGGCGATGTCGGCTATGGCAAGACCGAGGTGGCCTTGCGCGCGACGGCGCTGGCCGCGCTCGCCGGCTATCAGGTCATCGTCGCCGCGCCGACCACGGTGCTGGTCCGCCAGCATCTCGAAAGCTTCCAGCGCCGCTTCGAAGCCTCCGACATCACCGTGGCGGGGCTGTCGCGCCTGTCGAGCGCCGCCGAGAAGAAGGCGGTCAAGGCCGGGCTTGCCGACGGATCGATCCACATCGTCGTCGGCACCGGCGCGGTAATGGCGAAGGGCGTGAGCTACGCCAAATTGGGTCTGGTGGTGATCGATGAGGAGCAGCGCTTCGGTGCAGCCGACAAGGCGCGGCTGCGCGGATCGGGTGAGACGCATCTGCTCGCGCTCACCGCGACGCCGATTCCGCGCACACTGCAAATGGCGCTGGTCGGCCTCCAGCAAATCTCGGTCATCGCCACGCCGCCGGCGCGACGCCAGCCGATCCGTACCAGCGTCGATCAGTATGACGACGCCCGGCTGCGCACCGCGTTGCTGCGCGAGAAGGGGCGTGGCGGGCAGAGCTTCGTGGTGGTGCCGCGCATCGAGGACATGGCCCCGCTGGCCGAGAAGTTGCGCCGCGCCGCGCCTGACCTCGACCTCGTACAGGCGCACGGCAAGCTGCCGGCGGCGGAGATCGACGCGGTGATGGTTGGCTTCGCGGCGGGTAAGGGCGACATTTTGCTCGCGACCAACATCATCGAGGCCGGGCTCGACGTTCCGCGCGCCAATACGATGATCGTGTGGCGGGCCGATCGTTTCGGGCTGGCGCAACTCCACCAGTTGCGCGGTCGCGTCGGGCGCGGCAACCGGCGCGGACAGGTGATCCTGCTCACCAAGGCCGAGGACGCGATCGGCGAGCGCACGCTCAAGCGGCTACGCACGCTCGCCACGTTTGACCGGCTCGGCGCCGGTTTTGAGATCAGCGCGCAGGATCTCGACATGCGCGGGGCCGGCGATCTGCTCGGCGACGATCAGACCGGGCACATGAAGCTGATCGGCACCGATCTGTACCAGCATCTGCTCGGCGGCGCGTTGCGCGAGGCACGCGGCGAGACGATCGAGCGCTGGACGCCCGAGCTCCATCTCGGCGAGGCCGGCGCGTTCCCGGAAAGCTGGATACCTGAACCCGATGTGCGACTGGCGCTCTACGTGCGTTTTGCGCGGATCGAGGAGGATGCCGCGCTCGATGCGTTTGAGGAGGAGTTGCTCGATCGCTTCGGGCCGTTGCCGCCCGCCGCCGCCGCTTTGATGCTGCGCGCGCGCATCCGCATCGCCGCGCATGCGCTCGGGATCGCGCGGATCGATGCCGGCGCAGCGGCGATCGCGCTGACGCCCAAGCGCGGGTTCGATGCCGATGCGACGGCAGCGGGGCTGGACGAGAAGAACGGGCGGCTGTTGCTCCGCGAAGCCACCGACGATGCCAGCCGTGGCGATCGCGTTCACGCGTTGCTGGAGGGCCTCGCGGCCTGACGCGTCGGCGCTGCCGCTGGCCACAAAGTCGCCGCCTTTCGTTCATCCCTGTGCAAGAAACCGTTGCAGAAATGTGACAAAATTCGGGGTTGCCGATTAATCTCCGCTGCAGTGCAACAACCAGCGCCCAACCTTGTTTGAGTGGACCTCGGGACACCGGACGCCTTGGCGGCCAGCCCGATCTGTCAGTTTAATAAGGTTATACAGATGCTGAAACTCAAACTCGCCGCCGCCGCTCTGGCCGTCTTCGCAGCCGCTCCCGCCTTCGCGCAGGATGCCACGTCTGCGGCCCCGGCCGAAACCGGCCCGACCGCGCCCGACGGCAGCAAGGCGTTCGGGATCGAGCCGTATGTCGGCGTGATGGGCGGCTGGGAGCAGTTCGACAACGAACCGAACCACGGCATCCCGCAGGCGCTGAATGCCAACGGTTCGCTGCGCAACAACTACCGCCTCGCCGGCGCGCTGGTGCAGGGCGTCGCGGGCGTCAACGTGCCGCTCGGGCCGGTGTTCGTCGGTGTCGAAGGTAACGTCGCCAAGGGCGTTTCCGGCAACATCAACTGGGAATATGGCGCGGCTGGCCGGTTCGGCGTTCGCGCTGGCGACAGTGGCCTGTTCTACGGCAAGGTCGGCTATCAGTGGATCGATTTCGACCATTATGCGACCTACGTGAGCGGCAATCCCAACGACAAGAGCCATAGCGGCATCACCTATGGCATCGGCACCGAGGTCGGCCCGAAGGATATCGGCCTGAAGGGCATCACCGGCAATGCGGGCTTCCGCATCCGCGCCGAAGTGAACACCTTCGGCGATTTCCACAGCTTCCGTCCGATGCTGGGCGTCATCACGCACTTCTAAGCCTTACGGTCTTGGAATGCCTTGAAGGGCGGGGGATGGCGACATTCCCCGCCCTTTTTCGTGAGCGGACGCTAAAGGCCGATCTTGTCGAGCGCCGCCGCGAGCTCGTCGTCGATCGCGGCGCTGTCCTTGGGCGTGAGCCGGTTGAGCGCGGTATGGATACGCTTCTGTGCGACCTGCAGCGTCTTGTGCCGCACGGTGCGGATCGCGTTGGTTCGCCCCGACCGGCTTTCGCCGAGCGTGGCGGCCCATTTCGCCTCTTCCGCCGCCAGAATCGCCAGGGCAAGGCGCAGACCGTCACGCTGGCCATGTGCATAATCGTCGGACATCAGGCACCTCCAGAATGCGCGTAGCCGCACCGCGTACCGGATCGCCCGGTCGCAGGCCACCACGCGATGCGCGGGTTACGGCTGGGCTTGGTGTTTCGCAGGCGATAGGGAGCGGCATGACATTCCGCTTTCTCGTGCCGCTGCTGTCCGTGCTGCTGGCGATCGCTCCGGCCGCCGCACAGGATGTCGATCCGATCCTCGTCTCCACGCGCGCGCTGGACCAGGACGGCCGCGAGTTCGACGCGGTCGATGCCGCCTTCAACGTCCATACCGATGCGACCGAGGTGAAGTCGCTTCAGGACCGCGCCATCGCGGTGAAGCAGGATAGCGCGCTGCAAGTCGCCACCTTGTCGGCGCAGCTCCAGCTTATCGACGCGCGGATCGCGCAGCTCGGCCCGGTCACGCCGGGCGTCGTCGAAACGCCGGATATTCAGGCGCAGCGCAAATTGCTCACGCGCCAGCGTTCGGTCGTCGATTCGGCGATCAAGCGCGGCAAGTTGCTCGGCACCGAGGCGGATCAGCTTGCCACCGAGATCGACCGCAGCCGCGCCGAAGCCTTTTCGGAGCGGATGTCCGTGCAGGGCGACTCCCCGCTGACGCCGGCCTTCTGGGGGACCCTGTTTCGTTCGCTGCCGCGCGACGGGCGACGACTGTCCGCTTTCATCGGTGCGGAGACGGACGCGATCGAAAGCGGGGTGATGCATCGCGGGCTGCTGGCCGGGCTGCTCGGCCTGATCGTTGCCATCGTGCTGATCTCGCCGGTGCGGATCGGGCTGCGGGCGGCGGGGCGGCGCTACGTGATCGCGCGGGTGCCCGGCAATCGCATCCGCCGATCGAGCCTCGCGCTGTGGCTGACGCTGGTCGGCACGTTGGTGCCGTGGCTGGCCTCGGTCGCGCTGATCAGCGGTCTGCGGGCCGGTGGTATGGTCGCGCCGACCTGGGACAAACTGGCATCGAATTTCGAACAGGGCAGCTTCCTCGCCGCGCTGATCGCGGCGCTGGGCGGCGCGCTGCTCCAGCGCCGCCAGCCCTCGTGGCGGCTGATCGATATCACCGACGAGACCGCCAACCGGCTGCGCCCGTGGACCTTCGCGGCGGCCACCGTGACGATGCTCAGCTTTTTGCTCGCTGCCGGGCGCACCGGCGTCGGTGCGAGCGGCCCGGTGCAGGCCGTTACCGAAGTCTTCGCTGCGGTCCTCCATATCGTGCTCGTGCTCGGTATCCTGCTGACCGGGGCACGCATGCGGGCGGTTGCCGCGCGGGCGACGGAGGAGGAGCGCGGCGACCAGTCGATCGTTGCCTTCCTCTCGCTCACCACCTGGGCGGTGCTGGCGGTGGCGGTGGTGTCGCTCGCGACCGGCTATGTCGCATTCGGCTATTTCCTCGCGCGGTTCACGGTCTGGATCGCGGTGGTCGCGGCCGCATCGTACCTGTTGTTGATCGGCATCGACGACATCTGCTCGACCGTGTTTCGCCGCGACGGCAAGCTCGCCGACGCCGTCCACCACGGCTTCGGCGTGCGCCGCAGCCTGATCGACCAGTTCGGCGTGGCCTTGTCCGCGCTGCTCCGCCTGATGCTGATCCTGGTCGCGATGGGCTCCGTGCTGTTTCCGTTCGGGTCGGACATTCCGACGCTGTTCGGCCAGATCAGCCGGATCGCGCAAGGCATCACGATCGGCCAGGTGACGATCTCGCCGGGCGCGATCCTGCGCGCGCTGGCGGTGCTTGCGGTTGGGATGTTCGGGATACGCGGCATCCAGACTTGGCTGACCACGCGCTACCTGCCCGCCACCGAACTCGATGCCGGCGCGCGCAACTCGATCGCGATGGTCGCGCGCTATATCGGGCTGATCCTCGTCGTGTTGTGGTCGCTGGCGTCGCTCGGCATCGGTGTCGAGCGGATCGCGCTGCTGCTTTCGGCGCTGTCGGTCGGCATCGGTTTCGGCTTGCAGGCGATCACGCAGAATTTCGTGTCGGGGCTGATCCTGCTCGCCGAGCGCCCGGTCAAGATCGGCGACTGGGTGCGGATCGGCGATCAGGAGGGCGACGTGAAGCGGATCAGCGTGCGCGCCACCGAAATCCAGATCGCCGACCGCTCGACGCTGATCGTGCCCAATTCGGAGCTGATCACCAAGTCGATCGTCAACAAGACGCTGTCCGATCCGATCGGCCGCATCCAGTTGCAATTCTCGGTGCCGATGGGGAGCGACATCGCACAGGTCCGCGCGATGCTGATGGCGATCTACGATGCGCAAGGCGCGGTGCTGGATGATCCCAAGCCGGTGCTGTTCATCGACTCGCTTCTTGATGGCCGGATCAATTTCAACAGCTTCGCCTATGTGAACTCGCCGCGCGCGGTGTATCCGACGCGCAGCGACATCTGGTTCGAACTGCTGACGAAGCTGCCCGAGGCCGGCATCGAACTGGGCACCACCCCGCAGCAGGTGCAGTGGATCGGCGCGCAGCCGACCGGCGCACAGGGCGTCATCGGCGGTGAGGCCGCGTAAGCGCCTCGCCGACTTCATCGTTGGCAGGCGGGGCGGAGTGGCGCACATCCGTGTTCAGGCCAAGGGCGACGAAGCGGAGAGATATATGTGGGCGAGATCGTTGGCGCTGATCGCTGCCGTGTGCGTCGGTGCTGGTCCAGCCCGAGCCGATGACATCCACATCGCGCCGCCCTACCGGGATGCGCCCGAGATGGTGGCGCATGCGGACCAGCCCAGTGGAACGCTGCACAGTTTCATCATGACCTCGCGCGAAAGCCGGATCTATCCCGGCATCCGTCAGCTCGACACGGAGACGACGCGCCGGCGCGATCCATACGGCAACCGCCTCGCGGCGCCCGCGCACCTCCAGTCCGAACCCGCGCCATACCGGCGCGAGGTGTTCGTCTATATCCCCGCAGGCTATCGGCCGGGCACGAGAGCGCCGCTGCTGGTGGTGCAGGACGGGCGCGATTATACCGCGCGCATCGCCGCCGCGCTGGACAGCCTGATCGCGCAGCATCGCGTGCCGGCGATGGTGGCGGTGATGATCCAGTCGGGCGGCGGCGACGCGCAAGGCTCCGAACGCGGGCTGGAATATGACACCGTCTCGGATCGCTACGCGCGCTTCGTCCAGACCGAGGTGTTGCCACGCGTCGAACACCTCTACGGCGTCCGCCTCACCGACGATCCCAGAGGCCGCGCGGCGATGGGCGGCAGTTCGGGCGCGGCGGCGGCTTTCACGATGGCGTGGTTCCATCCCGAATGGTTCGGCAAGGTGCTGTCCTATTCGGGCACGTTTGTGAACCAGGCATCGCCCGCCGATCCCGCGACACCGCATGGCGCGTGGGACTATCATGATCGGCTCATCCCGGCGACGCCGGCAAAGCCGATCCGCATCTGGATGGAGGTGGGCGAGCGCGACCTCCACTGGCAAGACCCGGAGGCCACCTACCACAATTGGCCGATGGCCAATGATCGCATGGCGGCTGCGCTACGCGCCAAACACTATGACTATCGCTACGTGACCGCCGCCGGGGCAGGGCACGTCGACGGCGATGTCATCGCGCAGACCTTGCCTGGCGCGCTCGAATGGCTGTGGCGCGATTACCCGCGCTGAGAATCCCGCGCCACCGCCACGTCGATCGCGGCGGGGGCGACCTTCGCCACGACGGGCGTGCAGGCGAGGACTTCGCCGTCGATCGAGATGCGTTGCGGCGGCTGGGTGGTGATGCGGAAACTTTTGCTGCGGAAATCGCGGCTGCACGCATTCCGATCGCGCAGCTTGAAGAATTTGGCGAACCAGTCCCGCGCCAGCGCCAGCTTGCTCGTGCCGACCACCGCCTGAATCAAAAGCTCGTGGGACAGGACGCCGGCCTCTTCCGATAGCTCCACGCCGCCGTGGTGCGTGCCGTTGAGGATACGCACCTCCGTGGCCCACAGCCGATGCGTCTGCGTTCCGTCGTCAAGTTCGAGTCGGAACGCCTTGAAACTGACCGCCGACTTGAGCGCCCAGGCCAGATAGCCGGCCCGCCCGGCGTATTTCTTGAGAGTGTGCGGCACCGTTTCGCCGATCATCGTCGACAGGCCGATCGAGGCGCCGTTCACGAAATAGTCGTCGTCGATCATGCCGAGATCGACTCGTTTTCGGCGGCCGTTCGCGATCACCTCAATTGCCGCGTCGAGGTCGAGCGGCAAGTCGAGCGAGCGGGCGAAGCTGTTCGCGGTGCCGAGCGGGAGCACGCCGAACACGCAATCCTTGCCGACCACTTCATCGACCACGCCGGCCAAAGTGCCGTCACCGCCGCCCACGATCAGCATCGGCGTGCCCTCCGCCACCGCCGCGCGGGCGACGGCGGCGAGCTTCTTCGGGTCATCGACCGAATGCGTGGCGAGGAGATGGATACCAGCGGCTTCCAGCTTTGTACGCGCGGCATCGTAGAGATCCTGCCCCTTACGCGAATGTGTGTTGACGATCAGCGTGGCGTCGCGCGGCAGGGGTTTCGTTTCCATGCTGCAACAACTCGCGGGAGGCTTGCAGGGTCCGTGATGGACCGCGCTCAGTGTGCCGCCGGTCCGTGAACGTCGATCCCCGTTTCCGAACGCAGCCGCTGCGCGGGATAGGCCGCGCGATCGATCGCGGCACGCGGCGACCGATCGAGGACCGAGATCAGCCAGATCGCGAAGAAACCGGCCGGCACCGAGAAGAGCGCGGGTGAGCTGTACGGGAAGATCGCGTGCTCGAACCCGAACACCGCGACCCAGATTACCGGCGACACCACAGTCAGCCCGAACGCGCTTAGCAGGCCGATCGCGCCGCCCCACGCCGCGCCTTTGGTGGTGCAGCCCTTCCACAGCAGCGACATCACCAGCACCGGGAAATTGCCCGATGCGGCGAGCGCGAAGGCGAGGCTGACCATGAACGCGACGTTCTGCTTCTGGAACACCACGCCGAGGATGATTGCGGCGATGCCGAGCAGCACGGTGGTAATCCGCGACACGCGCAGTTCCTTGGCCGGCTCGGCATCGCCCTTGCGGATCACGCTGGCATAGATGTCGTGCGAGATCGCCGAGGCGGCGGAGAGTGTCAGCCCGGCGACGACCGCGAGGATCGTCGCGAACGCCACCGCCGAGATGAAGCCGAGGAACACATTGCCGCCGATCGCATGGGCGAGGTGCATCACCGCCATGTTGTTGCCGCCGAGCAGCGCGCCCGCGCCATCGACATAGGCCGGGTTGAACGAGATCAGCACGATTGCGCCGAAGCCGAGGATGAAGGTCAGCGCGTAGAAATAGCCGATCCACACCGTCGCCCACAGGATCGATTTGCGTGCCTCGCGGGCGTCGGGAACGGTGAAGAAGCGCATCAGGATGTGCGGCAGACCGGCCGTGCCGAGCATCAGCGCGAAGCCGAACGACAGCGCCGAGATCGGGTCTTTGATGAACCCGCCCGGCCCCATGATCGCGCGGCCCTTCGCGGCGGCATCGGCAGGCGACAGCCCGGTTTCGAGCGCCAGTTTCGTCTTCACTGCTACGGCACGCGCGAACAGCGTCTCGAACGAAAAGCCGACGTGCGACATCACGCCGAAGACGAGGAACGACGCGCCGCACAGCAGCATCACCGCCTTGATGATCTGCACCCAGGAGGTCGCGCGCATGCCGCCGAACAGCACGTAGACCATCATCAGCCCGCCGACGACGATGATCGCGTAGAGATAGGGCAAGCCGAACAGCAACTGGATCAACTGCCCCGCGCCGACCATCTGCGCGATCAGGTAGAAGGATACGACGAGCAAGGTGCTCACCGCCGAGAAGCTGCGCACCGGCCCTTGCAGGAAGCGGTATGAGGCGACATCGGCGAAGGTGAAGCGGCCGAGGTTGCGGAGCTTTTCGGCGACGAGGAACAGCACGATCGGCCAGCCGACGAGGAAGCCGATCGCGTAGATCAGCCCGTCGAAGCCGTCGTTGAAGATCTGCGACGTGATGCCGAGGAACGACGCCGCCGAGCAATAATCGCCCGCCATCGCCAGCCCGTTCTGGAAGCCGGTGATGCCGCCGCCGGTGTAGAAATCGGATATGGTGCGCGTGCGCCGCGCGGCGGCGGCGGTGACCCAGAGCGTGATCCCGACGAAGCCGAGGAACATCAGGATCGCGGTCCAGTTGGTCGATCGCGCCACCACCGCGCCCGAGATTGCCGCGTCCGCGCAGGTGGCCCAGCCGAGCAGCGCCAGCAGCAGTGCGGAGCGTGTCAGGCGCGCCATCACGCGATGCTTTCCAGCAGGGCGGCGAGGCGCGCGTCGTAGCTGCCGTTGGCGCGCCAGACGTACACCGCGCAGATCGCGACCGTGCCGACCAGCATCGCCGCGCCGAGCACGACCGCGATGCTGGTCGTCCCGCCGGCGATCGGCTGCGCCATCAACGGCTTGTCGAACGCGATCAGCGAGATGAAGCTGGTGTAGACGATCACGGTGATCGCGGTCAGCATCCAAGAGAAGCGCTGCCGATCGCGCACCAGCGCGACATAGCGCGGATCGGATGCGATCCGCGCTTCGCGGGCGAGGTCGGGAGGGGAGGATGGCGCCATGCCCCATCATCGACGAGGTTGCGGGCGATGGCAACGTCTGCCGATGGGCCTCCCCGTGGCATCGCGCCAAGGCCCGAAATCTGTGGCGTGAACGCCACCGCTCAGGCAAATTCGCCCGTAAGGACAGACGTGTGGGTGCCGCATGCTGCCGAACCGAGAGGTCGATCTATGAAGGCGCGCTTTCTTACCCTGCTGATCGGTCTCGTCGGGGCTGCGGGATGGGCGGGGCCGACCGTGAACACCGCGCAAGGCCGGCTGGAGGGCGACACGGCGCGGGGCGTGTCCGCGTTCAAGGCGATTCCCTATGCCGCGCCGCCGGTCAACGACCTGCGCTGGCGCGCGCCGCGACCGGCGCAAGCCTGGAAAGGGGTGCGATCGGCGACCGCGTTCGGCGCGGTGTGCCCACAGGCGCAGGTGACGTGGGCCGGGCATGATCTCGATCGCACGAGCGAGGATTGTCTGACGTTGAACGTGTGGACGCCGCGCGTGACGGCCGGTGGCCGCCTGCCGGTGCTGGTGTGGTTTCACGGCGGCGGATACACCGCTGGGGCTGGCTCGCAGCGGACCTATGAGGGCACCACGCTGGCGCGGCTGGGCGCGGTGATCGTCACCATCAACTATCGGCTCGGCGTGCTCGGCTATCTCGCGCATCCGGCCCTGAGCAAGGAGTCGCCGCTCGGCACTTCGGGCAATTACGGGCTGCTCGATCAGATCGCGGCGCTCCGCTGGGCGCGTGCGAACATCGCCAAGTTCGGCGGCGATCCGGCCAATGTGACGATAGCGGGCCAGTCGGCTGGCGGTGGATCGGCGATGCTGGTGACGGTCTCGCCATTGGCGCGCGGCCTGTTCCAGAAGGCGATTTTCGAAAGCGGCACGGCGCTGGGCTTGCCCGGGGCGGAGGGCGAGGCAGGACTGAAGCAGGCCGAAGATGCCGGCACGGCCTATGCGCAGCGGCTTCACGCGGGCACGATCGCGCAGCTTCGCGCGATGCCGGCGGCGGCGCTGGTCGCGGCGGCCGCGCCGCGCATCGTCACCGCGCCGATCCGCGACGGCACGGTCGTGCCGCTGGACATCACCGCCGCCTATCGGACCGGGCGCGATGCCGGCGTGCCGGTCCTGCTCGGCTGGAACAGCAATGAAGCGGCGCGCTTCCTCGATCATGCGACGCTCGCCGGATATGCCGCAGACGTCCGCCAGACGTTTCCGGTGATCGCGCCGGACCTGTTGCGGCTCTATCCGGCGAGCAGCGATGCGACGGCTACGCGCGCCGCACTGGATATGATGAGCGACACCGATTTCGGCTGGCGTGGCTGGAGCATCGCCGAGGCGCGCACGGCCAAGGGGGACGCCCCGGTGTTCGTGTACCAGTTCGACAATCCTCCGCCCGGCGTGGACGGGGCGCGAAGCGACGGCGCGGTGCATTCCGACGAACTCAACTATGTCTGGGGAAACCACGATCCAGCTCGGCGGTGGCCGGCGACGGACACCGCGTTTGCCGGATTGATGCAGCGATACTGGATCACCTTCGCCCGGACGGGTAACCCGAACCGCGTTGGACTGCCGCAATGGGCGCCGTATGCAAGCGGACGCATGGCGCTCTGGTTGCGCTCTTCGGGGTCGAAGCGCGCGCCGCCGTTGCGCGCGGCAACGCTACGCGCGCTGGATCATGTGCTCCACACCGAAGCTACCCCGCGTAGGCGATCCGACGGTCGGGCGACCGCGCGTTAGCGCACACGCCCGGCGCGGCTCTCCAGCACGAGGTTCGACAGCGTCGCGGTCTCGGCGACGCTCGGAAGGTGCGACGCAAAGCCGATCCCGACGTAGAAGGGCGCATCGACGTGGAGCGTGATCGGCGCGCCATATTGGTGCATCGGTTCGCCTCGCTCGCTGACCCAGAGCGTGAACTGGTCGCCCTTCTTCTCGATGCCGATGCGCTTGGCGTGGAGCGTCACCAGGCTGTCGGGGGACTTGCCGCCGGGCAATCCGCCGCGGCTGCCGATGCGATATTCCATGTCGCTGATCCGCTTGCCCGGCTCGGGTCGCTGCGCGAGGTGGATCATGCCGTCGCCGTGCAGCGCGACGAATGCCTCCTTGGCATCGTCCGCCAGCGACTGCCGGATCACCAGCAGCGCCTTGTGGTCGCCGAACCCGCCCGACGGATAGGCTATGTCCGCCGCCATCGAGACATCGCCTGACATCTTTTTAAAAAGGAAGCGGAACTCGTCGCGCGTGTACCAGACGTTGTAACCGGCCGAGCGGATCGTGTAGGTGTCGTTGGCGAAGCTGGCGGTGCCCGGCGCGACCGCTGCGCCGACATCGGCTTGCGCTTCGAACACGCCGATCGGTGTGCTCTCGACCCGACTGTCGCGGTGGAAGCCGGGCGGCGGGCCGACCTGAGTGTGCGTGGTCGATTGTGGATAGGCCCAGTCGGGCGCGATCGGCGCACCCGGCGGACTGTTCTGGAGCGAACTGCCCGGCACATCGGCGTGCTCCTGCGCGGAAACCGGTGCGGCGAGGGCGGCGAGGGCGATCAGCCCGACGCGCGTCGCGATGCTCACTTCTCGGGGTCCGCCGCCACGAACGGCGAGCAGCACGGCTTGCCGATGGCGTGCAACTCCATGATCTCGGCGCGTGTGCCGTCGGGGTCGAGCAGGTTGAGCTGCCACTTGGCATCGCGGCCGATCTTGGGCGCCTGTTGCTGGCCGTCGAGCCGTTCGCCGTTCCACAACAAGATATACGCCACGCGGATGTCAGGCACGCCGAGCGCGAAGTGGTTGAGCACGCCGAGGTTCGCCGCGCTCATGTCGGCGGGGATGCCGGTGGTCTCGGGCGTGCCGATCACCATATATTCGATCCAGTCGCGGCCGTCGGGAAGCTGGAGCGAGATCCAGGTCGGATGATCGTCGCGCATTCCGCCTTCCCAATAGGGCTTGAAGCCGAGGATTTGCTTGTAGAATCGGTCTTCGTTGCCGCGATTGTGGATGACGAAACCGGCGTGGATGACATGGCTCGACAACGGGTTGGCCGGCACGGCGGGCAGGGTGGCCGGTGGCTGCATGAACTGGACCGGCGTCCCTTCGGGATCGGTCACGCTGAACCAGCGGCTGCCGTCCGGCGCGGTGGTGAGCCGCGCGGGAACCTTGATGCCCTTTGCCGCGAGATAGGCGCGCATGCCCTCCGCATCGGGCGTGTTGAACGCGATATGCGCGAGTCGGTTGATAGCGCGATAGCCCGGCGGCAGCGGCAGCACCTCGACGAACTGGGTCGGCGCGAAATGATAGCGCATGCCGGCCGGATCTTCGGGATCGGCGAATTTCACCGCGCCGAGATCGTGGACATAGAACCGCTCGCTCTTCGCGCTGTCGCTCGCATAGACCGCGATGTGCGATACACTCGTGAGGGGTGGGCGCGCCGGCGCTTGCGCCGTTGCCCAAGCCGGAAATGCGAGCGCTATCAACGCGATGCTCCAGCCGATCTTTGCCGCCATGCCACCCGCTCCTGATTGTATTGTTAGCGTTCCCGTACTGCGTTTCCGCACATCTGTCGCGGGAATAGCTACGCGTTCGGCGGTGCGCCGCCGCCGTGCCGACCGGCGGTCGCATCCTGGACACCGCCAAAAAAACCGATCCAGATCAAGTTCGGCCCGGATACTTCGCCCGTATACGGAGTTGGGCGCTGACCAGCAGGGGGTAGAGATCCATGACGGCGACAGCCATTTCCCGAACCCCGCCCTCCGGCAGTGCGGATGCGGATCGGAAGCGCGCGACCGGGGCGCTTCAGGCGCTCAATTTCTTCATGGCGGACATGCAGGCCGGGATCGGCCCGTTCCTCGGCGTGTTCCTCCAGCAGCGCGGCTGGGCGACCGGACCGATCGGCACGGTGATGACGATCGGCGGCGTCGCCGGCATGGTGATGACTGTTCCGGCGGGAGCCTTCATCGATCATACCGAGAAGAAGCGCTGGGTCGTCGTCATCACCGGCATCTGCACGGTGCTGGCATCGTTCCTGATCCTGTGGTCGCATAGCTGGGCGGTGGTGACGGTGAGCCAGGTGGCGACCGCGATCGCCGGCGCGGCGATCGGCCCCGCCGTTACCGGCATGACGCTGGGTGTGGTCCGCCAGAAGGGTTTCAACGCGCAGAACGGCCGCAACCAGGCGTGGAACCACGCCGGCAACATGGTCGGCGCGGGATTGTCCGGCTGGCTCGGCTGGAAATACGGGATGCCGGCGATCTTCTACCTTGCGGCGGTTTTCGGCGTGCTCGCGATCATCACCGTGCTGTCGATCCCCGAACGCGCAATCGATCACCGCGCGGCGCGCGGGCTGGAAAAGGCGCAGGACGGCGACGATGCGGAGGGCGGGCAAGCCGAAGGCTTCAAGGCCCTGCTCCAGCACAAACCGATGCTGATCCTCGCCGCCGCGCTCGCCTGCTTTCATCTTGGCAATGGCGCGATGCTGCCGCTGTACGGCATGGCGGTGGTCGGCGCGGGCAAGGGCAATGCGGCGATGTTCACCGCGACGACGGTGGTGGTCGCGCAGGCGGTGATGATCGTCGCCAGCCTCGTCGCGATGAAGGTCGCCGCCGGGCGCGGCTATTGGCTGGTGCTGTTGATCTCGTTCGCGGCGCTGCCGCTGCGCGGGTTCCTCGCGGGATCGTTCATCGAACATTGGGGCGTGTGGCCGGTTCAGGCGCTCGACGGGATCGGCGCTGGCCTGCAAAGCGTCGCCGTGCCCGGCCTCGTCGCCTGTCTGCTCGACGGTACGGGCCGGGTGAACGTGGGGCAGGGCGCGGTGATGACCGTGCAGGGCCTGGGCGCGAGCCTGTCGCCCGCGATCGGCGGATGGCTCGCGCAGCTTCTCGGCTATCACGTCGCGTTCTTCGTCCTTGGCAGCTTCGCGTTCGTAAGTCTGGCCTTGTGGCTGGGTTTCGCGGGCACGCTGCGGCCTGCCTGCTCGGGCACGCGCGCGGACACGACGCGATGAGTGTTCCAGAAATGAACGGCGGCGGTGGCGGATGGTAGGAACATACGTCACCTGGGTGGTCGCCGGGCTTTCCACCGCCGGCGTGATCGGTCGCCCGATGCGCTGGCCCGAGTGGATCTGGGCCGTGGCGGGCGCGCTGCTGCTGATCCTGCTCGGGCTGATGCCGCTCGCCGCCGCCGGTGCCGCCATCGCCAAAGGCCTCGACGTCTATCTGTTCCTGATCGGCATGATGCTTTTGAGCGAAGCCGCGCGCGAACATGGCGTGTTCGACTGGGTGGCGGCGACGGCGGTCAACCATGCCGGGCGCTCTCGCGCGCGGCTGTTCGCTTTGGTCTATGCGACCGGCATCATCGTCACGACCTTCATGTCGAACGATGCGACGGCGGTGGTGCTGACCCCCGCCGTGTTCGCCGCCGCCAGAAAGGCGAAGGCGGACCCGCTGCCTTTGCTGTTCGCCTGTGCGCTGATCGCCAACGCCGCGAGCTTCGTGCTGCCGATCTCCAACCCTGCCAACCTCGTCCTCTATGGCGGGCACATGCCGCCGCTCGGGCAATGGATGCGATCGTTCGCGCTGCCGTCGCTCGCGTCGATCGCGGTGACGTTCGTGGTGCTGCGTCTGGTCGAGCGCAAGCGGCTCACCGGCGACTGCGAGAGCGACGTGGCGCGGCCGGCGCTGTCGACCGGCGGGAAAGTGGCCGCGATCGGCATCCTGCTGGCGGCGGCGCTGCTCGTCACGATCTCCGCGCTCGACCGGCCGCTCGGCCTGCCCACCGCGCTTGCCGGCATCGCTACGGCGGCGGGCGTGTCGGCGCTCGCCCGCCGATCGCCGATGATCCTCGTGCGGGGCGTATCATGGGGCGTGTTGCCTTTGGTCGCCGGGCTGTTCGTGCTGGTCGAGGCGCTCGATCGTACCGGCGTGATCGGGCTGGTCGCCGATGCGCTGCGCAGTGCCACAGGAGATCCGCGCGGGGTCGCGGCGGCATCGGGCACGATCCTGGCGTTCGTCTCGAACCTGATGAACAACCTGCCGGCCGGGCTGATCGCCAGCACGGCGGTGGCGCAGGCGCATCCCTCGCGCCTCGTTACGGATGCCTTGCTGATCGGCGTCGATCTCGGCCCCAATCTGTCGGTGACCGGATCGCTCGCGACGATCCTGTGGCTTCAGGCGATCCGGCGCGAGGGCGAGGACGTCGGGTTCCTCGCTTTCCTCAAGATCGGCGCGGTGGCGATGCCGCTGGCGCTGGTCGCGGCGCTCGGCGCTCGGCTGGCGCTCGGCTGAAGCGGGAATGTGTCGGCCCGCGCATTAGGGTGCTGGCATGACGATGAATGTGCCGATCATCGGAAGCTTCCGGTTGTTGATCCAGTCCGCAGCCACCTCGAATGACTGCGCGGCATAGGCCGTCGCCATACCCTCGGCGGCTTTGGTCCGTTCGATCAATCCGTGGTCGGCTTTGGGAAACACCACGACGGCGATGCCCGGACGCCGGAGCCGCAGGCGGCGAAGGATCGCTTGCGTGGCGGCGTTCGGCGCCTGACGATCGCTGCCGCCGAGCAGCCAGAGCTGGCGCGGCTTGATCGTCGCGATGACCGGCTCCGGCTCATAATCGAACGTCAGACCCTGGGCGAGCGTCGGCCCGGCAGACCGGATTTCGGCGGTGGAAAGTTTCAGGAACAATCCCGTGTACGAGCGTGGCTGGATCGCCTTGAGCCACGGCGCATCGGCATGTTTCGCTTTGAAAGCGTCAAGCTCCGCAAAACCGTCTCGCATGTTCGAACGCACGATCCGTTCGGTGATAGCGGTCAGGTTTCCGGCCGCAGCCACTGCGGCGTCGTCGAACCCCGCCTGCCGGAGGTGTTGCTCGACCAGTTCGCGATCCTGCGCGATCGGACCTTCCGCCATCGCATATGCGGCAATGACGAAATCAACGCGGACCAAGGTCGCGGTGAGCGGCGCGACCCAGCCGCCCTGACTGCCGCCGATCACCCCGACCTGCCGGATGCCCGGCGCAAGCCTCCGCACGGTTCTGACCGCCGCCGCCGTATCACGCGCGCGCGCATGAAAATCGGATGACAGCGCTCCGGCGGAGGCGCCGGTCCCGCGCTTGTCGTAGACGAAGACGGCGATGCCCCGGCGGGCGAGTTCATATTGCCATATGGCATCGTCGGTCGAGGGATCGTTGTTCGAGCCTTCGATCCACACCGCCGCCGATGTCGCGCGGCCATCGGCGGGCAGGACCAGCTTGCCATGCAGCGTGATGCCGTCGCTCGTGAAGGTCGTGTTCTTCTCGATGAGGTCGAGGCGGATACCGTGCTCGGCGAGTTTATCCTGAGTTACCCTGATGGTGCCGGTCCCGCACGGCGCGAAGCGGATGGTGAGCGTCCCCGCCGTGTATGTGGCGTCGGCGTCCTCCCGCAACGGTCCGAACTGGCCGTTGGACAGGGTGTATTGCAGCCCCCGAGGTTGTCCGCCGACGCCGGTGATCGTCACCGATTTCCCCGCCGGAAGGCGGTAAGACCCCAACAGGCAACGCAGGCTTGCATCCAACCGCGTTTGCGGAATGGCGTCCAGTGGCGGTGCGCCAGCAGGTAGAGCAGCGACGAGTGCCGCGATCAGGGATGTCAGCATCGTCCGCTTCTGTATTAGTAATACAATACAGTTGCAGCTTCACATGCCGCTGGCAAGGCATGACCGAAAGGAATTGGCTGCCCGAACGAGCGCGTCTCCCATCACGCGGTTAAAGCAGCGCATTTTGGTCTCGACGAGACTGCGACGGTGATAGCTGCTCCACGTCTTCCAGATAGTTGAAGGGGCGCTCGGGGGGTGAGCGCTTGAATCTGCACACTTGTGAGCATGGGGCCGCGCCTGCTGACCTGCTCGTGGCCGCCCGATTCGTGGCCCATTTTGAGCGAGCCTTAGCGGGGAAAGCGAGAATTTGTGGCGCCAACAGGAGGCAATATACCGCAGATTTCTGCGGTTTTCTACAATGTTCTCAATGTGTTGTGGTGCGCTTACAGGACTCGAAACTGCTTTCTATCACGTTGATATATAACGATGTTCTTTTCGGCCTACGCGACGTGGTCCATGCAAGGTCCACCCTCAAAAAGTCGGACTCGAACCTTTGCCAGACGACCCAAAAAGCTCGAGATTCGCGGGCTGCTGTCGACCAGAGCACGAACCCGCTCCGCGGGAGGGTCGCTTGGGGTGATGTAGTGTAGTATTTGTGAGACTTTCGGCGGGGGCGGCGTCGCCGGCCGACTGTGGAGTTCCTTCAACGGAGAGGAACTTACCATTTTACGACCCCGAGAGACAGCGATTGGTGAATACACGAGAGTCATGGCTGTTGAGGGTGTGGATCGGCGCCGAAGCGATGCCCCTTTCTAATTAGGCCAAGTTACTGAGAATGAAACATAAAAGCACAAGGCTATAGGTCCAATCAGCGCCGATTGGGACCCTGCCAATATCCGAGTTCTTAAACTGTATCAAATGGTTACATCGCGCAGATATGTGGTTCCGCGTCGGCGCCGATTCACGCCCAACCCGGCGGCGCGCTATCGCGGGTCACTTTGTCCGGCGTGCCGATGTCGGTCACGCACGGCCAGCGCACCGACTCTTCGGAGCGATCTGCCCGCAAGAACCAGCCTATAGCCAGCGCAGTCTTCGAAATATGACCAACTGCGTGATCGCCAGCGCGGCCATGAAACCGCAGGTGGCCCAAAAGGCATGCGGATCGGTCAGTCCCGGCATCCCGCCGACGTTCATGCCGAGCACACCGGTCAGAAAACCCAGCGGCAGAAAGATCGCGGCAACGATGGAGAGCAGGTAGGAAGTCTTGTTGGTCTCTGCAGCCGCCCGGTTGTTGAGGTCGTCCTGCAGCACCAGCGCGCTTTCCTTGGTGACGTCGATATCTTCCAGATAATGATGCAGTTGATCAATCGTCTCGCGGATAGCCTCGCGGTTGTCGGCGCTGAGCCAGTCCGGTGCATTGCGGGCGATCTGGATAAGTGCATCGTGCTGCGGTGACATGTGGCGCTTGAGCGACAGGCATTTGCGGCGAATATCGGAGATCGCCGTCAGAACGTCATCGACTCTGGTGCCTCGGCAACGTTCTTCCAGTTGGTCGATCCGGTCGTTCATGTCGATGATGACGTCGCCTATGTGTGAGACCGTGCGCTCCACCAGTCGCGTCACCAGATCGCCGACGGTAATGTTGCCAGCGCCGGCCTCGATCTCGGCGAGGACGTCCTTGGGTGCCTCCAGCCGACGACGGCGCAGCGTGACAACGTGGGATTCATTGGCCCAGATCTGCAACGCGACGAGATCGTCAGCATCGCCATCGTCACTGCTGTTAACACCGCGTAAAATGGTGGCGAGCGCATTTCCATCCCGGAACGCGCGCGGTCGGTTTTGGTTGGAGGTGATCGCGTCGATCGTCGCGCCGGAAAGGCCCAGATCGTTGCGCAACCACTCGCCCACGCCAGGAGCGTTGCGATCGAGGTGAACCCAAAGCAGGTCACCGGGCAGGCTCGGCCTCCAGCCGATGACCTCACCCCACGCCATGTGACGGGTCATACCGTCCGCAGCTATGGCGCGCGCGAAAATCACCGGGCTGGCGGGCTCTCCTGCTGGGGTCGTCATCGTCATAGGATGCCGATCCATATTGCGAGCGACAAGCCGATTCCGGCTGTGTGACTAGATTGTCATGAGACGACGCGCTGCCAGACTTTCGGTGATGGCGGCGATACCCCGCTTAATGTCTTCCCGCGCCGCGAGGATTTCGTCCGGCGTCTTGCCAGTAACGGTCGTGCGCAGCATTTGCGCCCGGCCGACCAGCAGTTTGTCCTGCTCGACCAGCGCGAGCAGCGTCGCCGCCTCCTCCCGATACCGCTGTGTCATACGGTCGTTCTCGGGAACGGGCGCGTGGCGAACCTGTCCCTCGACCGCATCAATCGCCTTGCCGAGTTCTTCCAGCCGCTTCGCATCGGCCACAATATCGGATGGGGGAAAGGGCATATCGCGCGTCGGCGCGGGGATACGCTCTCGTCGAAACGTGCCCTCGGCGGCTGATATCGCCTGGTGCGCGCCGGCCAGCAATTCGCACACCAGCGTCCGTACCTTTTGGTCGTCGGCGCGTAGCTGGTTCTCTTCCCGGTAGAAATTGTAACCATAGCCGTGGAAGAGGGTGACAGCGATTTGGCCGAGCGCGCCGACGTCGTAAAAACCGCTCATCGCGGCGCGGTTCCTGTGACGTCGCCGAGTGGCATGATGCCTGTCGCCGGCGCACCGATGTTGAAGGGCAACCCTGCCGCCGCATTCGGCGCAGAGACCAGCCCCTTCTCCGCCATCCTCAGGGCAAGGTAATACCGGACCGCTTCGATGGGCGAGAGTCCGATCGCCTGAAGCGAGATCAACTCGCGCATCCGCTCGTCCCGCGGCATGATGAGGACCTTCAGGTCGTTCAGCATGATGCCGTAGACGGCAAGGAAGTCCCCGAGATGCTGTTTGACCAGTTCGCGCACGTCGTTGATGCGCTCGTTTATGTGCTCCATCTTGGTTACCTGGATGACTTGGTTGATCGCCTGTTCGATCGCGGGTCCGGCATATTCGGCGATTTCAGCCGTATCGATCTGAATGCCTGCAAACGGCATGTGGGTTATGAGGTCGAGCGCTTCTTCCTTGGAATCGATGTGGATATAATAGTCCACGACATAGGACATCTCTGCCATCTCGGCGGACGTCGCGACGCCTTCGTTGCGGACGAGCAGCTTCGAGCGGTTGATGTAGATGACTTCATATTGCCACGGTGAATTACCGCCGAAGAACCCTTGCGCGATCGAGCCGAGGATGGGCGCGTTCGGCGTTTCGAGCGCGTACTGGCCGGTATCGTAGACGTTGAGTACCGCACCGCGCGACTTGAGAACGCAGAAATGATTGCTCTCGACGGTGAGTAACGATCCCGAGACTATGCTCGCGTCCCCCACTTTCATCGCCACGGTGCGCGTGCCGAGTGCATCCGTGCCATCGTTGCGGAGCGTGCTGATAACCTGACGGGTGAGTGCCATACGGGTTCCTCCAAAGACGAAAGGGTTGTTCCGAGCGAACGTTAGCGGTCAACCGGCGTGCAGATGCCGGGACCAGACATCATTTCAAGCATGTCTTTGGTCCTGTCGTGGCGTTTGCCGTCGTGCCGGCCGTCCAAAATGTAACGGGTCCCGCCACTCGAGGTGGCGGGCGGAACCGACCTCTGTACGGGCGCGGGCAATTTCCGTTGGGTTGGGGCGGGGGGCTGATAAAGACCGGCAGGCTCCGCCGCGATGGTCGATCGAGCTTCGGGCAGGGGAGCCGGATTTATGGAGCGCCGCCTGCCAATCTGCCTCACGATGTAGAAGATCAGGGCACCAACGAAAACGACGTTCACAAGTCCGTGCATCGCGCCCCTCTCGCAGGTCTTATTGCTCTCTGTACCTTGAGATTCGGCCAGAAGCCAAATGTCAAAAATGACATCTAACAATACCGGATACTGCGGATCCGATGGTGCACCCGCCTTCGTTGGTGGAGAAGAGTCTGGACGCTGATGTTTTCGCAGCAAGCGGAGAGAGGACTTCTCGACTGAGAATCTGCCGGACGCTTACACTGGCGCAACGCTGAGGCTTGGCAGTTCGACCACCGTTGCCTACGGGGCACGCCACTGCAATGGCGTACCGGGTGACTACATGAAGACGGCGGTTATGATGGGCCTTGGGCTGCTGGCCCCGATACCCTCGCAGGCACAGGTGCGATCGACCGATCCGCAATCTGTCGTCAAGGCGCTGCAGGACGCGGGATACAAGGCCGAGTTAAGCAAGGACAGCGACGGCGATCCGGTCATCCGCAGCGGCGCGCAGGGTTATAGATACACAATCTTCTTCATGAGCTGCGAGAAGGGCAGCACCTGCGGCGACCTTCAGTTCTATGCCGGTTGGACGAATAAGCTGTCAGCCGAGCGCGCCAATGCGTGGACCCAGAAGCACCGCTTCGCGCGGGTCTATTCCGACGGTAAGGGCGAGGCCGCGATTGAGTATGACCTCAACTTCGAGGATCAGCAGATGTCCACCACGCTGTTCCGCAAGAACCTCGAACTGTGGGATTCGCTGGTCGGAAAATTCGTCGATTATATCAACGAGGACGAGACACCGAAGAAATGAGACTTTTCCGGTGACGGGGGGACTCTTTGGCCGGCGCGACGAGTTCAATGCCGTCGCGCGGAACGAGCGGGACGCGATACGGGAACACGCGGGATGAGAGGTTGGACACTTCGTCGGCATAAACCTTGGACCGCATGCGCCGCGCCCGGCTGAACGCGCTGGTGAGCGCTGTATCGGCGGCGTCGCGGCCAGCGGTCTTGAGTACGCGGCCGATCCGCAGACGGACCATTTGGTTGCTGTTTGATGCCGTTCGGATCGCGGTGACGCACCGACGGCTGAGGTGAACAAGTGGTGCGTACAATGCCGGGCCGGACGAGGGTTAGCCGGGCGGTATCTTATCTTGTCCGCGCTGGATTGCTGCATCGCCATTATCGGGGGTACCGCGTCGATCATCCCAATCGGGGGGCGCGCAGGGTGAAGTGGTCTATACGATCGCGCCCAATGCACGGCTTGCGTTGGCGGGCGGCTATTGGGAGCGTATTACTGCGCACCAAGTATGCATCCGTCTCGATAACCGGCGGCCAAAGAGGCTGGGCTCTAGTGAAGCGACCACGTCATATGCCTAGGGGGTCAAGTCGAATGTGCAGGCCGCATAGACGGTCAGGGACGCCGCTCTTACAAGCCCTGATACCGGAACACCGTAGCCCAGAATTCGTCGTACGGGACCGCCCACACCTCCGGCGATCGGCGGAGCCATTCTTGCACGAGTTTTCGCACCAGGCGCTCTTCGCTGATTTCGAAGAAGCGCTCATCCAGTCGTTCGAGCGTCGGCGAAACCGGCGAATCGAGAGTGCCATGGGTTTCCTCGGGGTGATCCTCAGCCCACGATAGCATGGCCTCCACGAGTTCTGCGTAAGGTAGCGCCCCGATCAGCCGCAGTCCTGCCAACGCCGAGACATAGACCGGGGTATGGCCGTTTTGGTTGTGGAAGTACTGATCGTGGCCGCCATTGTTCACTTCACCCTCATACTGCAACGCATGATAAAGGTTCACCACCTCGTCGGTGCCATCGGTATTCCAGCGCACTTTGCCGGGTATCGCCGCATCGACCAGCGAGAAGAAGCTCTCGACGGTTGCGTCCACTTCATCAAGTGCGCCTTCGGGCAACAAGATCGGCATGGACATCGTTTTCATCTCTTCTGATAGCGCAAAGGGTGGGGCCGCCAGTCTCGCCCAGGCCGGGGTAGGGTGTATCAACGCCTTGTTGTACAGGCGGCAACGATAGCGCAATGACGGCTTCACCGCTTTCCCATTGGGATCGATTTTTGGGAAAGCTTCTCATGCTCGTTGGCAGCACCCGGGGCGTGATCGCTCGCCCCTCATCGCATCGCGGATTTTTTTGGCCGGGTAGCTGATCAAGGTCCGATGATCCGGGTTCGGATCAGCGGCAACAAGCGATCGATCGCCTGTCTGGCCGATGCGGGATCCTGTGCAAGCGAGCGAACGGTCAGCAGATCGCCGTCGCGGATGATGATCGCCGTGGCCCCCGCACGGTCGCCCAGCAGATACCCGCTTACCCAACCCACAGCCGGCGCCACCCCCAGTGCCGTGACGGTGCATCGAGGGCTGCGTGCGCGACAGATCTGTTGCAGATCGGCGATGCTTGTCGTGCCCGACCGAACCCGTTCCTCCGTTCCATCCGCCTGACGACCAATCAGAATGTCAACGACCGGTGCGCCCGCACAATCCGTGCAGAACAAGGTGGCCCGCTGCGGTTCCGCTTTTGCCTCGAAGCCGGAGCCCAACGCCGCAGCAGCCGCCTGACTGACGCCCGTCAGATCTCTGGTTGCAAGTCCCTTTGCAGCCGCACCCGTCGCCAAGGCGATCATGGCGGCAACGGCGACTGTGCCAAGTCGATGACGCATATTCTTGCCTTCCCCTCGCTCGCTCACGCATGCTCGAACGCGATCAGATTAGGTCTGAAGGCCGCGTGGTGCCACCCCAGAGTTTCCTCAAAACTGTGGCGAACCACTCGTGCCACCTGTCACCGTGCAGGAGAAACGCTTTCCACAATAACCTGCCGCCAAGGTCCCCTCCGGGTCGACGCGGATCCAGTTGGCTTCCCGAAAACGAACGGCAATTGAGACGGCCAGCGCTGTCTCGCAAAGGGTCGAGATTCGGGAATGTATCAGGCATTGCAACCTTTGGCGCGGATAGTCAGAATCAAATTACAATGCCGAAACCGAGGTGCAAGCAGTGAGGAACAAAGCGCTCATCCTTATCGTTATAGGCCTCCTCCTGCTGGGAACCGGCATTTTCATGAAGATCGGTGGGCGCGCGCCGCAAGCAGATGCCTCCCTGGTTGCACGGTGTCAGGCGGAGATGAAGTCGCGTGGCGCAGATGCTGACATGAGCGCCCGCTGCACCGATACCGCGTTCGCGACCGCCATGACCGCTACCGACGCCAACGCGGCAGCCCGGTCGATCAGTGCCGCGAACAATAGCGAGGTCGGGTCGAACGGGCTGGCGATGTTTCTGATCGGATTGGGAGGCGTTCTGGCGGTCGCTGGCGGCTTGCTGTACCGAAAGCTGTCTCCGAACCGATGAGGCCCGTCGGCGAAAGTAAATCGGAGTCGTCTGTCCTGCCTCCGCCGGGGCCTGAAGGCCGGTTCGCAGGGTTCGGCCGCTGGATGCGAGCACGATGGTGGCGGCCATGGCTAGTGCTGTTCCTTGCCGTGTTCCTGTTCACGCCGGTACTGATGGCGGCCATCGTGGGCGTCATTTTTCTGCACGGGACCGCAAGCAACTACGGGGTCGCGGCGGCACTGAACGAAGTTTCGGTCGTGGTCCTGGTCGTGGCCTTCCCGTTGTTCCAGCGAGGCATGTACCGCTGGAGTTGGCATCTTGATCGCCGCCGGGCTTTGGGAACCCTGTCGCCCGGAGAACAACCCCAATACGGATCGGAAGCGACGGAGCCTCCGCCCCTGATTGCCTGGCCGATGCGATTGCGCATCCGCCATGCAGCGATGACCCTCGCCGCGATGCTCGGACTGACGGCGTTGTTCCTGCCTTTCGGCAATCAGGTTCGATTCGCATTCTTCATCGGCCGTCACAGTTATGGGAGCGCCACGGCAGGCAGTCTGGACGACGCGCTGTTCGGCTGGATTCCCATGATCCTGATGGTCGGCCTCCTTGTCCTGCTGACCTATCGCCAGATGCAGCGGCGCAATGACGGAATGCTCGATGGCGGCGAGCAACTTCTGCTGCGTTCCGAGCTCAATTGGTTGACCGGCTTCGTCATGGCCTTCACGACAGAGGTAATACTCTGTCATATGACAGGCGGCATGGCCATCATAAGCCTGCGGGTATGACGGCCGCCCGCACTGCTGGTAGCGTTCCTGATCGTTCGCAGCGCAGGCACGATGATCGCCGCTGCTCTGTTGGGCACCCGTTCAATCCCGCGCTTAAAAAGCGAACCCTGGTCGACTGCGGAGGCACGATCCGATGACGACTCCCACCTCGGTCGCGCTATGGCATGAGTTTGCGTGGCGTGCGGGCGGGCCGATCGCGACGATGACGGCGATCACGATCCTCGTCCTCGATGCGGTCTGGATGACGACATGTCTGCGGGATGGGCCATCGGCCGCGCGGCCGGTGCTCAATATTCCGATCGAGGGCAAATGGCGAAAGTTTGGCCTGATAATCCTTATCGGCCTCCTTGTGCCGGTCATGCTTGGTGGTGCCGGGGTGTGGCACCTGCTCGACCCAGGCATCGCCATCATGCTTGTCGCGGGCCTGGTCGCGGCTACGGCGGTGGCGACCATCGCCGGGTGGAAGCGATGGCACCGTGTCGGCAACGTCGCCGGTCTGGTCATCCTCGTCCTGCTGATTGCACCCTTTGCCCTGAGCGGCTCTATTGGCCACCTTCGCTATCTGGTTTTTGCCGGCTTGTTTTTTGTCATCGGCCTGCTGCTGTTCCTCGCCGACGCCATCCACCGCGTAATTTTGGGCTACCGGCCAAGGTCGCGGCGGGGCGTCTGGCTAAGGCTGATATCTTCCAGCGCATCGGCTTTGGCGCTACTGGCCTGGACGGCATGGAATGGGTGACACCCACCGGTCGGGCATGACGCCGAGCAGCGGAGGAGGTCGTGGCCCTCATTTGAAGATCAAGGAAAATCCCTGTGTCACCCAACCGCTCGATCCTGCCGACCATCATGGCCGCTGCTGTCGCGATAACGGGCGGCAGCGCGCGAGCGCAGACGTGCGACAGCTACCTGTTCCCGCTTGATCCCGGCTCGATCACCAGCGCCCGCGTCGTCGCGCGAACGACCATTCTGGATGGTGACACGTGCCCCGATCCCTCGGCACTCTGTCGGAGCAGGTCGTATCTAATACGGGACGATATCGTGGCACGGTCGCCCCTCGCTCGCGGGGACTACACGTGCGTGGCGTATTTCAAAGACGATCGACAAACCACGGGGTGGGTCGAGAGCGCAAACCTGATCGCTGCTCCGCTACCCGCCGTCCAAGGAGACTGGAGTGGGCAATGGACGCGGCTCAAAGGCAATGCCATCCTTACCATCCTGCGGTCTGGGACCGGGAGCTACCACGCGGATGTGATCGCGACCTATGCCGTGGCGAGGGACAATGTACGCACCGGAGGCGCTGACGGTATAATGGCCTTCCACGCGGGGGCCGGTGGTGTCCCGATCGCCAGCTTCGGATCGCCCGGCGCAGATCGCACCCTCGTCTGCCGCGTCGAGATGCGGCGATACGGCCGGTGGCTGCTGGCCAATGACGGCGTTACCGACGATTCCAACTCGCCGTGCGGCGGCATGGGCGTGACGCTGACCGGCATCTACCGGCGTCATGTGTCGTCGCATTGACGACGGCTGAAATCGTTTCAGTCATCTTCCGAACGGCGGCGGCCCGAACCTTCCCCAGACGGTACGGCGATCGTGAAACTCGTGGCCTTCCCGATAGGATGGTTGAGCGGGAACTTCAGCGGCTTCCCGAAATTCGCCGCGCGCGCGAAAATTAGAAGGTCGGCACTAGCCGGAACGGCGATAGTTGGTGGAATACAGACGTTGAACTGACGCGCGAATGTGCATTAGATCGGGGCTTAATCCCGGTGTTCCTGCACGTCGACCGTGGCGAGATCGCGATCCATGGCAGCGCCATCGAATGGCACAACGATGACCTTGCTACCGTGTCCGTTGCTGCCAGTTTGCGAGTCCTTTAGGGTGTCTGTCACCGCAAAAGTCATCGCTGTAACATGGGTTCCCTCTATCAGGACGCTAGGGCGTTCAAGCTTGTTCCAATGATTCGTCGTGCCGCCCGCGTAGCGGACGAAGTCAGAACCCTGCTCATAAGCCAAGCCTTGGAAGCGCCACCCTGTAATCCCATCCCGCGAAAGAAGGTGATAGGCCCGGCGCTCACGCCAATGATTGACGATGACGTGGTACCAGCCTCCGCTATACCAGATGACCGGGTCTTCATACGCACCCATATCTCGCTGAGGAATGCCGGCCAGCCCAAAATAAATGCTGTCACCCATCACCGTATATGGCCCCAGAATGCCCGTGCGGCTGATCAGCACCTGACCAGAGCGTGGCACGATCTGAAAAGCGCCATCGGGACGCAGGATCACGCTCGCATTGGACAGGCGCTGTGCCGGCGTGCCTGGATTGTCGACGCGATCGCCAGGTGTCTTCAGCAGCGGATAGTGAGACTGGTCGATCGCGATCGTCCCGAGCTTCTTGAAAGGCCCATCAATCGCGCGGGACACGAACACAGTGCCATCCCGTGTTTCGCTAATCACAACGGCATAGCGACCGTCCGGCAGGCGCAGCGCAGTCACATTGTGGCCAAGCCCCGCTTGATCGTCAGGCCAGATCAACCCGCGATCATGATAAGGTCCAAGGCGCGACTCGCTGACCGCAAGAATAGCCTTCGAGCCGCCCCACGCCTTATGTCCCAAGGCCTGGTCCCAGCGGCTTGCGAACATCCGATACTTGCCATCTGGTCCTTTCAAAACCTTTCCGTCCCAGTAATTCCACCGGGTCATTGCCGGGTCTTCAAGCCCGTTCGCCGGGTCGCGCGGTCCGACTTGATCTGCCCCCCATGCAGTAGTCGAGAGCTTTCCCTGAATCGGGATGGGCTTGAAATAGGAGATAAAGGCCTTTGGGCCGAGAACCGGAAGATCGCGAGCTTGCTCTGCGGGAACTGCCGTCTCCTGAGCATGGGCGACCGGCGGAATCATGGAGGCGAGGACGAAAAATGCCAAGCGTAGTCGTTGGATGCGTGTCATCATCTTATTCCCCAGAGGATCAAGTGAGGTGGTACCGGAAATCTGGACAGGAGGCTAAGCTATCCCGGACGTGAGGGATGGACGGCAATGAAGATGACGCGGAAGCGATATACAGGCGATTTCAAGGCCAAGGCGGCGCTGGAGGCGATACGTGGCGACCTGAGCGCGATGCGCTCAGGTCGAACGGTCGCCTCTGCGCTGGGCACGGCAATCATCTGTTTGTTGTTCGTTTTATAATTGCCAAGCCTTTGGCAAGATAGGACATTGGTATGGGAGCATGAACGTGGGTACTTGGTCTACCGAGAGCTTTGGCAATGACGCAGCACTGGACTGGTTTGGCGAGTTACGTAAAGCGTCGAGTCCGCTGACGTTCATCGAGGAGACGTTGAACAGGGGGTGGACGGATAGCGTCGTCGCGGCCAGTGCGGTGCTGGCCACGCTCGGCGGCCACAACAAAATCGTCGTTCATCCAGACGTCGCCGACTGGTGCGCCGGAAAGGCGGCACCACCGGCGGCGCTGAAGCAAGATGCTCTCAATGCCATTCAAGCCATTCTCGACGACCCCGAGGCGGACACACATGACGCGTGGGCGGAAAACGGCGAAGACGATGCAGACTATCTCGCGTGGCTATCGACACTGAGGAGCGTGCAGGACGGCCTTCGTTAGGAGACTACTGTTCAGGATAGCACTGATCGGCGCCGAGATTGATACCGGCGGAGCGTCTGCTTGGGCTAACCGCCGCTTTGCGCCCTTCTACATGCACGGGCGCCTCCATCACACCAGAACCTTACCACATCACCGCGTTTTCACACAGCCTCGATCGTTTGCGAGAATCCCGCGCCGCTCTGCAACGTGACATTTAGCGCTGATATCTACAAGTAAGTGCCCGACGGAACGGGTTACGCGGGCGTTCGTCCTTCCATCGGAGCGAATGAACACCCCGGAGGGGGCCGAAAGTTCGCGAGGCCTCCGGTGGGTCGCACAACCGATAAGGATACGACGATGGCCCTGTTTTCCAAGCTCTTCGGTCGATCAGATGATGCCTCATCTCAGCCAGTGGTCATGAGCCGGCGACAATTTGCCGATCACTACATCGCCATGCTGGCGGCTAACGCGCCCGACCTGACGGCCGAACGGGTCGATGAGGATGTGCGCTTAAGCTGGCCGGATGGTGGCTCGATGCGTCAGTTCCTGGGTAATGCCTATGCGCAATATCTCAGCGATCCGGACGCTATCGATTCCGTGCTGGAGGCACAGCTTGCCTCCGCTCGGGCAACGGCCGGAGTGCAGGCGGGCGTCGACCTTGACCTTGTCATGCCGCTCATCAAGTCGCGAGCCTGGCTGACGACGGCCACCGCGCAGGCAGGCGGCAAAGTCGAATTTGTGATCAAGCCGCTCGTTGCCCACCTGATCATCGTCTTCGCCCAGGATCTGCCGGATACGATCGCCTACGTGAAGACCAGCGATCTCGACGATGATTGCGACGAGGACCGATTGGCTGCACGCGCAATCGCCAATCTGACGGCGCGGTCAAGCGCGCTGGGAGCGGTCGGCGGCGACGGCCGCTATCGGATCGAGCTCGATGGTTTTTTCGACGCCAGCCTGATCCTGATTGCGGCCCAGTGGGTCGAGCGATTGGGACTGGGGGGCGACCCCGTCTTCGCCATCCCCAGCCGCGATCAGCTATTGGTCTGCGGATCGGCCAATGCCCCGGCGGTCGCGGAACTGGCGGATATCGCTGCGCAGATCGTCGCAAGCGACGCCTACGATATTTCCGCGCAGCTGCTGACCTTGCGGCACGATCAGCTTCAACCACTTTGAGACCGGAGCCGATCTTGGGCAAGCGGGCGCGGGCCGCATGACGATCCTGTTCGCGCTCGGCCTGCCGGTCATGCTGCTGCTTTACCTGCTGCTTGCCTATCGCGGCGCACAGGCGGTGCGGCAGCTTTATCCAGACTGGGCGCCACGCCGCTTCGTGACGGTCTCATGCTTCGCGGGTCCGATGTTGGTCCTGGCGGTTGGGCTGGTCGTTGCTTGGATCCTGTCCGGTCGACCAAGCGGCTCCGACCGATATGGTCAGACGGGGGGCGGGATCGCCTTCATTGCGATCAACCTGCTTGCGTTACTGGTGGCAATCCCGGCAGCGGCGGTCGGCTACATCGCCGCGCGCCGCATCCTCGCCAGTGAAAATCACGGCTCCAGCTGACGAAGGATACAATCCCGGCACATGCACCGCTGCTCCCGATCGGGCATCGTCATCCGCAATGGGATAGCCGGTTTTCTGTTCCGTTGCTCCTCAGCCGTAACTGCTCACCTGGTTGGTGAGTGTTGTGGTGCTCAGGCGACGACGAAGGTGCCGTCGACGAGGTCGCGGATGGCGCCGAGAGCAGATTGTCCTGTGAGCCGCGCAGTTCCGGTGACGGAGCGAT
>NZ_SGIS01000119.1 GCF_004208535.1 Sphingomonas populi | reverse complement strand
GGATTGAATTTTGAGAAGCGGCCGGGATGCCAAAGCAAACTGGCAAAGCGGCTGGAAACTAACATGGCGAGTAACGTTTATGGCCTTGCCACAGTCGTCCTCCGGCTGCGGCCGGCCCGTCCTTGCTACCCTGTGGGGGCGGGCCGTTGTCCCTTCCTCACAGAGATAGGGACGGAGGCTTTTCGGCAAAGTGAACAGCGCGCTCTCGGTACTTTGTGAGAGGAATGCTGCAAAGGCGAACGGCCGTCGTCCCGAACCGCCTACGCCTCAGGCCCTGACCATGAATTTCAGTGCTTCACTATCGGGATCACGTCGATAGCCGAAGCGAGTAGCGCACCTACCACGGTAAGGCCGAGTTGGTCGGCAAGTTGCAGCAAAACCTCCAAATCGTCTTTCAAATCCTGGGCGGTTAGTGGGGCATCGCTGCTCATCCGGTCAGCGTACCTATCCCAACCTAACGGTGTCGATAGTACGAATGCGTAAGAATGCCTGTCATTTATACCACGCGTCTGGGTGCCGGAGAATGGCGGTTTAGCGCTGCTCCTCGGTCCGATCGCTTCCTTCGTTGTCGTTATCGTTTTCAGCAGTGTCGATCAGCGGCGCAACCGCTTCAAATTCCACGCCATGTGGTAGGTACGAAACCTTGGCTGTGCCCCCGGTATCGTGTGCCAACACCCGCTGAATCAGGTGCGACCCAAAGCTGGTACGCGTGGGCGGCTCTACCGGTGGACCACCGGACTCAACCCACGTCAGATGCAGATGGTGCGGATGCCAGCCATCAACCACCTTCCAACCTATGTCGACTATCCCCTCGGCGTTTGAAAGCGCTCCGTATTTGCTCGCGTTGGTCGCGAGTTCGTGAAGCGCCAGCGCGAACGCCACAACAAGGCGGGGAGGAAGGCGAAGGTCGTCGCCCTCAATCCGAAAACGTTGGCCATCCTCGACGCCGAACGGTGCCAAGGTGCGATCGATGAGCGCGCGTAACGATGCGCTTTCAAACTGTCCGTTGATTAGAAGATCATTTGCAGACGACATTGCCTGGATACGCGCCTCCAGCGTCGTACCGGCGTCCTCGACCGATGTCGCTCGGCGCATCGTCTGGGACACGATCGCCTGCAAAGACGCGAGGGTGTTTTTGACGCGATGGCTGAGCTCGTTAGCTAGCAGGGCACGATGCTCCTCCGCCCTCTTACGATCCGTCACGTCCTGCGCGGTGCCAACGATCGCTAGAGGTGTTCCATCAGCGCGATAGCTCGCCTGCCCTCTCATCTGGACCCAACGCTCTTCGCCAGCTGGCGTCTGCACCCGATACTCAATATCAAGCAACGATCGATCGCGTACCGCTTCCTGGACAGCCTCGACCTTCATCAGTCGATCGTCCGGATATATCGCTTCCTTTAGCTCGCGGACCGTTAGGGATTCCGCGGGCTTGCGACCCAGAATCTTCTTGAACTCTGCCGATGCGGTTAGCCGCTGAGTATCAATATTAAAACTCCAAGCCCCAAGCCGACCAGCGTCTAAAGCGAACTGAAGCCGCTGTTCGCTGTCCTGAAGCTCAGTGATCCGGCGTGCGACCTCCGTCTCCAAGCCGTCTCGATCACGCTGGAGATTGACCAGACGTTCACGCTCAAGCGTTACGTCGTACTGAGACGCAAAGAAGTAGAGCAGGTTCCCGTCATTGTTGAAGACAGGCGAAACCAGCAGCCTATTCCAAAAATGCGTGCCGTCTTTTTTGTAATTCAAAAGATCAAGCTCGATCGCTTCCCGCGCAGCTATTGCGTCCCGGATACGACCAACATCGTCCATGTCGGTGTCCTGCCCCTGCAAAAAGCGGCAGTTGCGGCCCATGATTTCGCTGCGATCGTAACCCGTCAGCTTTCCGAAGGCATCGTTGACGAAGACGATCGGATTATCAGGTAGCCGGGGGTCAGTGATAATCATCGGCATCCGCGTCGCGCGGACAGCCGACGCAAAAGGATCAGAGCCGTTATCATCTCGCGTCAGTTCGCGAACGATCCGCGCTTCTTCCTGTATATCTCGCACATGTTGCTCCGCTTGCGCGGCCAACAAGCCTTTATCTCGTTGAACGCGCCATCTTTTTCAGCCTTTTAACGGCGGTAGGTCAGGATAGCTACCGTGACGAAACTACTAGGATTCGGTACTTTGTGCCCCAGTTTGCCAAGCAGTCGCCGTTACGCCTGACCGGCAGCGGCCTGGACGTACTGCGGTCCCGACAGCAGAAATTAGCGTGGGAAGTGGCA
>NZ_SGIS01000118.1 GCF_004208535.1 Sphingomonas populi | reverse complement strand
GCTGGTTCGAGCAATCAGGCAAACGCCTCGCCGTCGGTATAGGTGGTGAGCACGCAGCTTGGCGATGCGGTGCGTCCGGCCATCGACACCGGGAGTGGTAGCGAGACGATGATGGCGGTTCGCTGTGACGGAGAGTTGGCCTCGACTGACTTTTGTGAGGGTCCCCCGGTTTCTCATCCAAGTCGAGGGTGAGTTTCCGGCGTTCATTCGGCCGCGATCTTGGCCGCGGCAGCAGCATATTCGATCGGCGTCAGCCAGCCAAGAGATGTGTGAGGACGGCTCTCGTTATAGTCCCGCCTCCAGGCATCGATCTTGGCTCGGGCGTCTTCCAGCGACAGGAACCAGTGCGTGTTGAGGCATTCGTCGCGCAGGCGGCCATTGAACGATTCCACGAACGCGTTGTCCGTCGGCTTGCCCGGTCGGCTGAAGTCGAGCGTGACGCCGTTCTCGTACGCCCAGCGATCGAGCGCCTTCGAGATGAACTCAGGGCCATTGTCCACCCGGATGGTCCTGGGCGCACCACGGGATAGCGTGATGCGCGTCATCGCGTCGACGACCTGCTCGCCCTTGATGCCCTGATCGACATCGATTGCCAGCGCCTCCCTGGTAAACGCATCAACGACGGTCAGCGCGCGCAGCCGACGGCCATCGAACAGTGCGTCCGAGACGAAGTCCATCGACCACATCTCGTTCGCCGCCGAAGCCGCAGGCTGTCGCTCCCGGTTGGCAGCGCTGACGTTGCGGCGAGGCCTCTTGAGCCGAAGGCTCAGACCATCGTTCCGGTAAAGCCGATAGACACGCTTGTGGTTCACGAACCATCCTTCCCTGCGCAGCAGGATGTAAATCCTGAAGTAGCCGTACCGCGTCCGCGTCGCTGCAAGATCACGGATGCGCAGCATCAGCGGTGCCTGATCGGGCCGGTGCGACTGGTACCGCACCGACGACCGATCGACGCCCAGCGCCAGACAACTGCGCCGTTCGCTAACACCATGGGACGCCTGGACGTGCGCGACGATCTCGCGCCGCCGCCCAGGCGTCAGAGCTTTTTTGACAAAACATCCTGCAGGATATGCTTGTCGAGGCTGAGGTCCGCGACCAGCTGCTTGAGCTTGCGGTTCTCCTCCTCGAGCAACTTCAGGCGCCGCAACTCGCCCACGCCGAGCCCGCCATAGACCTTCTTCCACCGGTAAAACGTCTGCTCCGAAATCCCCATCCGACGGATCGCCTCCGCCACCGGCGTACCAGTCTCCGCCTGCTTCAGCGCGAACGCGATCTGCTCGTCCGTATACTTCGACTTCTTCATATCCAGCTCCTTGCCCGCAGGCTCTACAGGGCCGGAAAACTCTCGCTCAAAATGGGCTAAAAAACAGGGGGGACGTCATTCATTCGGCCGCCGCGGCATCATACTCGACCGGCGTCATTCAGCCAAGCAATGTGTGATGACGGCTCTCATTATAGTCCTTTCGCCACGCCTAGATCATGGCGCGAGCGTCGGCCAGCCACAGGAACCAGCGGACGTTCAAGCACTCATCGCGCAGGCTATCGTTGAACGTCTCCCCGAGGGCATTGTCGGTCGGCTTGCCCGGCCGGCTAACGTCGAGCGTCACGCCGTTCTCGTACGCCCAGCTGTCCAGTGCCTTCGAAGTGCCTTCAAGATGAACTCCGGTCCGTAGCACATCGGGAAGGGCTTGTTCGGGAGTAGCTATGGCCCTGATCGAGACAGTCCACGTCGGCAGCTTAGACTTTTTCAACAGCCACGATCGTTTGTGGGAAGGCGGTCTCTGTCGCAAACGCGTCGCAGCCGAACGGAACGGGTCTCTAAACCGCTTTTTTCAACGGTTCTGGTAATTTGCTGTCAGGTAGCATTTCGCGCAAATGGCCGTGCACCATCTGCTTGTTAAACGGCTTGGCAATGAACGTGGCCTTGTCGGGCATCTCTCCCACCTTGGGTAGGACATGGCCGGAGGCGATGACGATCTCGATAGCTGGCCAATTTTCTGCGACGTGGCGCGCCAACGCAAAGCCGTTTGTCTCACCAGGCATGTCGACGTCAGAACAGCAACACGATGTTTTCCCAGTTCGAGGCCAAGATCCGCTTGGCCTCGTCTCCATCCATGGCTTCGTAGAACCGAAACCCGGCGTCTTCGAGAATACCGGTCGTATCCATCATGATGAGGGGATCGTCGTCAACAACGAGGGCGTAAGGGACTGTCGAAAGGGTCATCCCGCCCTAACCATTCGCCGGACACCAAGTTGCCACTTCCCACGCTAATTTCTGCTGTCGGGACCGCAGTACGTCCAGGCCGCTGCCGGTCAGGCGTAACGGCGACTGCTTGGCAAACTGGGGCACAAAGTACCGAATCCTAGTAGTTTCGTCACGG
>NZ_SGIS01000117.1 GCF_004208535.1 Sphingomonas populi | reverse complement strand
TCGGACGTGATCTCGAGCACGCCGCCGACCGGCCGGCCGATGCTTTGAATGTCGCAAACCCATCGCGCGGTGACCGGCTCGTTGGTGTTGATCCGGACTTCGAGCTTGCCACCGGGAACCGGCGCTATCGTCAGCCCCCCCGTCACATTGTCCCAACGCCCCGCCAGCCCCTCGCCGGACGGCACTGTGAGGCGGCGCAGGAAATCTGCCCTGCCTGCCAGAACATCCCCCAACAGTTCGGCGGAGTCGGTATAGCCATAGCCGAAAATGCGCTCGCGCGAGCTGAGCAGATAGCGTTGGTCATTCGCCAGCAGCGCAGCGGCAGCGGGATTCAGTTCATGCCGTCGCTGCCTGTACAGCGTGGCGACATCGGCATCGGCTCGCGACAGCGACGGGCTGCCGCAGATGGTCTTCTCCACCTTGGTTGCCGCCTTGGCGCAATCGAAGGACGGCGACACGCGCGCCGGTCGTGCGGCCAGCGGGGCCGACGCTGCGGACATCGCCATCACCGCCACGAAGCAAGCCGCCACCAGCGGCGCTATGGAATTGCGCAATGTCATGTCCTTTCGTTGATCCCGATCAGCGTGCTGCCGGATGAGCCGCCCGCTTTGTGCCGGCGACGGGATAGTCGGACGCGGTCAAGCAGGCCGACAGCCAGGGCGCCTCAGGATCGAAGTCCGCATCCGCATCGATCTGCGGAAGCGGGCGAGAAGGAGGAGCTTCGCGCGCCGACGAAGCGCCCCATCCCTTACCGCCACCGGCGCCCGGACCAGGGCAGCTCGGGCCGGCGCCGCCTCCGATCGAGCAGGTCGCGGTGGTGCGTAGCGTGCCGCCGACCACCCGGCCGACGAAGTGTGTCTCGGTTACACTGCCGCTCGCCCAGTCCTGCGCGATCGTGCAGACGCGATCCTTGTTCTGGTACCGCTGCCGCCCGAAGCAGCCATAGCTGTAGCCGTCCCCACCCGGCAGGAAGCTACACGACGTATCGTAGCCGGCAAAAGCGCCGCCGGTGAAGCGAGCGGCAAAACGCCGCTGCGCGCGCGCGACCGCGACCATGTGCGGCAGATACGGATTGCCGCCCTCGAGCCGCTTGAGATCGGCGGTGCGATCCCGGATGGCCTTCAGGACGATCCCCCGCCACGTCCCAGCATCCGGCGCGTCCCCGCTCCGGTCGAGATGGCCAAGGTCGGCATCGCGTTGCGCCAGCCAGCGACGTTGCCCGGCGACCAGCATCGCGCGGATACCCGCATCCCCTGCCGCCTTCAGGATGCCGGCATAGGCCGCGTTCATCGCGGCGTCCGCGCGCTGCAACGCGGCGTCGGCGCAGATCATGCGGTCGATCCGGCCTGACGCCTTGCCGCAGTTGATCGCGTGGCCCGGTGTCGCTGTCAGGATCATTGTGGATGCAAGCACGAAGGCGGAAAGACGTAGGCGTGGCATGCAGGTTCCCGGTCTTGAGGGAAGACGGTGTCAGCGTAGCGCCTTCTCATAGCGTGACAAAATAGATTGCGGCAACGGGTTGTGGACTGGTAGCGACCGTCCGCAACATCGGACGGGCGAGACGACATGCGGATGATCTTCTCCTTCATAACGGCTGCGGCGGTGGTAACGGCCATACCGGGTCCGCTGGCCCATGCCGCGACAGCGGCGCCGCCCGCGTCAACGCAAGCGACGCGCTTCCACGCATTCTTCGCGACGTTCCGAAAGGCGGTGTTGACGAACGATCGCAACACGGTGGCGGGCATGACACGCCTGCCCTTCGTCGACTTCCGCGCTGGTTATCATTGCGAGCCGGGTGACGCGGCCTGCACGGTCAGCCCGGATACGCTCACCAGCCGCGATCGCGCCGCGTTCCTGGCAAAATATGACCGCATCTTCACGCCCGCCGTCGTCGCCGCGATCCGGGCGAGCCACGTCCGCGGGTTCAAGCCCGGCGACGACGACGGCGAGGCTGGTGGTCCCATCGCCAAGGGCGAGTATCTGCTCGACGCCGAGGATGTCGGTGATCAGCGAGTGTTCGTCCCCGTCGGCGACAGCTGGAAACTGGCACGGGTGCCCTTCTACTCGTGATCGTGCGGCAGCCAGACGGGCAGCGGCCAGGAGGCAGGCGGTCATGACCGGAGCCGGATCAGCGGGCGTCCGGCGCGCCGCGCGCTGGGGGTGCGCGGTACTCGTCGCTCTGCTCTGGCTGCCCGCGCTCATCTTCGCCGCCGGGATCCTCGTCGCACGCGTGACGGGCTGTGGCGCAACCGAAGCCGGTCCCGAGCCATGCCTCGTCGCGGGTATCGACATCGGCCACCGGCTCTATGCCATGACCATGATGGGCTGGGTGGTCGTCGGCCTGTCGCCTGTGATGCTGGCGAGCCTGGTCTTGGCGGCCGTGCTGGTCGTCAGGCGTCTGGTGCGGCGCAGGGCCGCCGGCCGAGCATATCCTACCTCGAGACCCTAAGGATTATCCGATGATGATGCCATCGATCCTGTTGGCCGCCGCGGTTGCCGGCGCGAC
>NZ_SGIS01000116.1 GCF_004208535.1 Sphingomonas populi | reverse complement strand
TGTGAAGGATATCGGATGCCGGCAGGCGAACGATATTCTCCAAAGCAGGAAGCCGCGGGCCGCAGGTGTTGACCTATGGGGATTTCGGCTTTCGTGCTGTCGTGCCGCGGTCGCATCGGCGTGCGGGACGCACATCGGCGGGTCGGAACGTGGAGCGCAGGGGCGGCGTGCCGCGTAGCTGGTGACCAGGATCAAGGCTTGAGATCGTCGCCGGTGCGATCAGTGGAGGCGCCAGCGCGAGCGGCGTCGCCGCCGGAAGCACACGACCTCCGGAGCACGGTGAAGGCAAGCCATGCCGGGTCATGGCACGGTGGTCCCGGTTACTGGAGTGACGTGCGGCGGTGCGCGCGGCTGGCGCCAGCGCTCAAAGGTCTCGATGACAACCATGTGCCCGCCACAGCAGGGGCATGGTGGCCGGATATCGGTCGGTTCATCGGGCGCATCGTCGGGCGGCGGCACGACGCCAAGCAACTGGCGGGCGTGTTCGAGATGAGCCTTGCGGGTGGCGCCGGCGAGCAGGCCATAGTGGCGGATGCGATGGAACCCGCGCGGCAGGACATGGAGCAGGAAGCGACGGATGAACTCGTCTGTCGCCAGCGTCATCACCTGCTGCCGGTCGGCGCCGGCGCGGCGGTAATCTTTGTAGCGCATGGTGACGCCGGCCTCGTCGAAGGCGAGCAGCCGACTGTTCGAGATCGCCACGCGGTGGGTGTAGCGCGACAGATAGGCGAGCACGGCCTGCGGCCCGGAGAACGGCGGCTTGGCATAGACGATCCAGTTCTTTTTGCGGACCGGCGACAGGTGCCGCAGGAAGGCGCGGCGATCGGTGAAGTGGGCGAGGCTGCCGAAGAAGGCGAGCCGCCCCGCTGCGTGGAGCGCGATCAGCCGGGTCACGAACAGGCGGCGGAACAGCTTGCCCAGCACCTTGACCGGCAGCAGGAACGCGGGCGGCGAGGATATCCAGCGCGTGCCGTCCCGCGCGATGCCGCCACCCGGCACGATCATGTGGACATGCGGATGGTGGGTCAGCGCCGATCCCCATGTGTGCAGCACCGCGGTGATGCCGATGCGCGCGCCGAGGTGCTTCGGGTCGGCGGCGATCGTCAGCATCGTCTCGGATGCCACCTTAAACAGCAGATCGTAGACCAGCGCCTTGTTGTGGAACGCGATGTCGGCGACCTCGGCGGGCAGCGTGAACACGACGTGAAAGTAGCCCACCGGCAGCAGGTCGGCCTCGCGCTCGGCGAGCCAGGCGCGCGCGGCGGCGCCTTGGCACCGCGGACAATGCCGGTTGCGACAACTGTTATAGGCGATCCGCCAATGCCCGCAGTCGGTGCAGGCCTCGGTGTGGCCGCCGAGCGCGGCGGTACGGCAATGCTCGATCGCCGACATCACCTTGAGATGGTGCAGGCTCAGATGCCCGGCATGCGCGGCCCGGAAGGCGGGGCCGGCGGCGCGGAAGATGTCGGCGACCTCAAGCGAGGCGCGCATGCGGCGTCAACCGGCGGGTGTCTTGCCCTCCATCAGCGCCATCAGCCGGTCGAGCGGGCCGGTGACGGCATGGATCGTCCGGGTCGCGACCTTGGTGTAGAGCGCAGTCGTCTCGAGCTTGCTGTGCCCGAGCAGGACCTGGATCACGCGGATATCGACGTCCTGTTCAAGCAGATGCGTGGCAAAGCTATGCCGCAACGTGTGCGGGCTGACGCGCTTGCGGATCCCCGCCGCCTCGGCCGCCTCGCATACGGCTCGGTGGAGCTGCCGCGTCGAGATCGGGTCGGTGTAACTGCGACCGGGGAACAGCCAGCCGTGCGGGAGCAGGACACTGCGCCGCTTGCCCTCGCGCCACCACAGTCGCAGCAACTCGAGCAGTTGCGGCGACAGCATGGCGTTGCGGTCCTTGCGCCCTTTGCCCTCCTCGATGCGGATCAGCATCCGCTTGCTGTCGATATCGTCGGCCTTGAGATGTGCGACCTCCGACACGCGCAGGCCGGCGCCATAGGCGACACCGAGTGCGGCGCGGTACTTGATACCTGGTGCCGCCTCGAGCAGCTTGGCCACCTCATCGACGCTCAGCACATCCGGCAGCTTCCTGGGACGATGCGCCAGCACCAGCTTGCGCGACAAGTCCGGTCTCTCGAGCGTCACGTCGAACAGGAAGCGCAGCGCCGACACCGAGCCGTTGATCGTGGACTCGCCGACACCGTCCTCGCGCTGGTGAAGCTGGAAGCGCCGCACATCCTCAGCGGTCGCGGTATCGGGTGAGCGCCCGAGGAAGGCCGCGAACGCGCGAACGTGGCGGACATAGTCATGCTGCGTCCTCGCCCGCATCGAACGCATCGCCATGTCGTCGAGCATCCGCTGACGCAGCGGGGTGACGGGTCGCTTGGTCGGTACAATCGCCATCGTGAAGTTCCTCTCGTTGAAGGAACTCCATCGTCTGCCGCCGCCCCCGCAGGGCCAAACCTCAGCGCAGGCGCGCTACCTCACCGCCAACACCACTGCCGCGCAGCGGCTTCGTGCA
>NZ_SGIS01000115.1 GCF_004208535.1 Sphingomonas populi | reverse complement strand
GCCATCAATCGCTACCTCAAGGAACACAACGCCGACCCAAAGCCCTTCGTCTGGACCAAGTCCGCCGCTCAAATCCTCGACAAGCTCGCCAGACTGCCTGCATCTTCCCTCTGAATCAGTGCACTAGATCCTCGTGGCCCAGTCAAATTCGAAGACGCGCTTGTTCACCGGCGTGGTTACTTCGTCTTGGTGGCAGAATTGAAGCAGTTGACCTTTAATTTACCTGCTGTGGGCCGACGATTGCCAATAAAGGTAAAGAGTGGGTAGATCGGGGGATGATTTCGCTTGGCTGCCGGTTTTTTTGTGGCTTCATAGACCCTCATATGGAGTGAAGAGGACGTTTCCGGCGGCTGTTCCTGCGATACGGTTTGAGAGAAGCCAAATTCCTCATTTTTCTCGTAGATCTTTTTCAGCAGGTCAAGCATCCGGTTTCCTTTGCAACTGTCGCAGGGTGTTATGCCGACCCGGACTCGACCCCCGGGTCGGCGTGGCGCCTCTCGGAGTTGCCTTGGCTTTCCCGTAACTCCATCTCGATCGGTCAATTTCCGGAAAATGGTTTTGGGAACAGGTTTTGGGAAAACGCCCCCGATCTACGATCAGCGCCTGCTTGAACATTGACCGTGATCCCGCGACTGGTTCCTTTTTGGGAATGCGGTTTGGGTGACTATTGCGACGTGCCGACGCATGGGTCACACTAACCACGTGTCAGGTGCGAAAGGGCGGGCATGACTTCGGGATGGTCAACCATAGCGGTTGCGCTCGGGCTTTATGCCGCAGTGGTTGTGAGTCCAGGGCCAAACTTCGCTTTAATTTCCCGGCTCGCAATCGCAGGCCATCGTTCCTCAGCGGTTGGAGCGACTTTCGGTCTGGCTATTGCCGCGACCTTCTACGCCATCCTGACCATGACTGGGTTAGCATTGGTACTGACACGGATTGGCTGGCTGGCGAGCCTCATCCAGATCGCCGGCGGGTGCTATCTGATTTACCTCGGTGTAAAAGCATGGCTCGCCAGCGCGCCGGCCACCTCATCACAAGATCGGGCTGCGGTCCCAAGCGGAACGTTGCGTGGTTTGCGGATGGGGTTGATCGTCAACCTGTCCAACCCGAAGGGTATCGCCTTCTTCATCGGCCTTTATGCGGTCGCCGTTCCGCCGGAAACCGCCGGGTGGGCCAAGCTCGCGATCCTCGCTGGAGGCTTTTTGCTGGAGGTTGTCTGGTACGGTTTGGTGACAGTCCTTCTCTCCACGCGTCCGGCGCAAGCAGCGTATGACCGCTTCGGCCTTTGGATAGAGCGGGCCATTGGAACCATGCTGGCTGCTTTTGGCCTCCGTCTTATCTCGGAAAAGCTCTGAGAAGTTGGAACGCCTGACCGCAGCATTGGCGACGTTCAGTGGATTCCATTTTACTGCACGAGGTGTGCGGCTTTCCCGCTTCAGGATCCAAATGGGAAAGCGGTAAAGCCGCCATTGCGCCGTCGTTGTCGTCCTGTACGATGCTTGCCATGACCCCGACAAACCTGCTCGTACCGACTTACCAGCACATGCTGCAAACCCTATCCGGCTTGTTGGACAAGGCGCAGCGGCAAATGCCGGATCAGGCGGAAGCCTTGCTGGCGGCGCGACTGGCGGCCGATATGTTTCCGCTCGCGGCGCAGGTCCGCTTTGCAGCGTTTCAGGCGCAAGAGGCGGTGTTCCGGTTGCGCGGCGAGCGCGTTCCCGAATGGCTGGATGCCGTCGCGGCTGAGGGGCGAAGCGCCGGTGACGCACCCGGGACGCTCGCCGATGCAAAGGCGCGGATCGACGGCGCCCTATCGTACCTGGCGGATGTGCCGAGCGATGTCCTCGATGCCGGCGCAGACATGTCGGTCGCGATCGAACTGCCGGGTGGCATGACGTTCGACATGACAGGCGAGCAATATGCGCGCGACTGGGCTTTGCCGCAATTCTACTTCCACGTCGTCACCGCCTACGCGATCCTTCGCAGCCAAGGCGTGGAGGTCGGCAAGGCAGAGTACGCGCCGCACATGTTCGCCTATCTGCGGCCGGGAACGATGGCAGCAGCTTAGACGGCGACCGCCTTTTCCCCGATCCACCATCGTTTTGGGAAAGCCGCATTGGCAGCTCGCGCCCATTTTCAGCCATTCGTGAGCCCGCTAAGTAGCCACTATGGACGCCCGCAGAATCCTGAACGGTCATAAGCCATCGGTCGTGTTCGATGAGTATCTTGCGGCAAACCCGGACAGCGACAAATATCAGGTAGCGCGTGTGTTTGCCGACTTGTTTCCTAACGTTGACAGCACTTGCCATCAGGTCATCTGGAACTGGCGTCGCCCCGGAATGAACGACGACAAGCTCGACGTTATCCTCACCGATCTACTCAAGAAGGCGAATTATCCGGTAAAAGCGGCCTGACTGGAATCCACCACCCTTCCCCGTTCCCGGCCCGCCCATCGAGGCGGCCCGCCCGAAAGCTGACGGGTAGGTTTCAGAATGGAAAGCCGCCCGGCGGGAGTCGCCCATTATCAGACCTAAGCGATGTCAGCTCATGGCTGCGCTTGGAGCAGGGGTCTTGATACGCCCCCCGCAACATCTCTGCAGAGACAGATGAAAGCCGTTGTGAGCTGCTGCCGCTTCCGTGGACACCGAGATAAGGTGTTTTTGGAACCGGAGGATGGAGATGCAACGACGGAAGTTCAGCCGCGAGTTCAAGCTCGAGGCGGTGAAGCTGGTGCGGGAACGCGGGG
>NZ_SGIS01000114.1 GCF_004208535.1 Sphingomonas populi | reverse complement strand
GCGCGGCCAGGCCGAAAATCTCATCAAGCTTCACAAGGCGCAGCTGAAAAGCGACCGCACCTCATGCCGCTCGGCCAATGCCAACCAGATGCGTCTCATCCTCCACACCGCCGCCTACTGGTTGATGTGGAAGCTGCGTCAGGCCATGCCCGCTGCCGCCGCGCTGAAAAACGCCGAGTTCGCCACCATCCGTCTCCGGCTCATCAAGGTCGCCGCCCGCGTCGTCGAAACCGCCAGCCGTATCCGCATCGCCCTGGCCAGCGCTTGCCCCGAGGCTGTGCTCTACCGCGATCTCGCCCTCACGCTCCGCACCGCCAGACCCTGAACGACGCGGCAGTGCCCGCCACCCAACATTCAACCGAAACCTCAAGCCCCGAAAACCGCGATGAAACAGCCGCCAAAGGGGACCGTGCCCGCTTCAAGCCGCCACGCCATGACGAACTGCCGCCAACCCAGCCGACCACCCTCATGAATAAGACGGGCTAGATCGTCCGGCCTAACGTATGTTGTTCATAGCAGTATAATCTATTATTGTTCGGTTCATGGACCTCCTAAGCCTGACGCTGGCGCAAATGCGACTGTCCAGTTCCATGCTGGCCCGGTACGATGCGATCGCTCCTTGGTCGGTGGATATTCCCGAGCGGAAGGCGATCATGACGTATTTCATGATGACGGGGGAATGCTGGGTCTGCCCTTCCGGTGAGAGCGAAGCAATCCATCTGCGTACTGGCGACATGCTGATGATGCCGCGCTGGCAGAAGCATAAATTATGTTCGTCGCCGTACATCCCGTCCGAACCCTTCCTTGACGTCGCCCGGCGCACCGGAACGCTCCTATGGGATCCTGCTCATCCGCTTGTCGACACCATGGTGCTGAGTGATCGCGTCAATTCCTTGTCTTCGCCCGACACACAGATTTTGACAATGCTGTTCAGAGCCAACAGCGGCTATCAGGAAAATCTGATAAACTGCCTTCCATCGATATTCCACCTCGCCGCGGCAGACATAGAATTTATGGCGTTGATCACGATGATCCGCCAATTTGTCGCCAGCGACATTGATACCAGACCGAGCGGCTATGCTGCGGCCGGGCATCGCATGGCAGAGCTGCTGCTGATAGAGTTACTGCGCACGGTGGTGGTGAAGCGGCCTGCGGGCACCTCCGGCTGGCTCAACGGCCTCGGCTCGCCATCGATCGCGGCGGCGATGACGGCGCTGCACGTCGATCCGCAGCGGCGGTGGACCCTCGAAGCGCTGGCGCACGAAGCCAGGTTGTCGCGCTCGCGATTCTCTACCCAGTTCTCGCGCCTCGTCGGCCAATCGGCGATGGCCTATGTGGAAGGTGTCCGTGTCCAATGGGCGACCGAAGCCATCATGCGTGGCATGGCGTTGAAGGAAATCTCCGACGCGCTCGGATACGCCACCTCCTATGGATTTCACAAAGCCTTCGTGCGGCAACTTGGTATGCCCCCCGGAGAATGGCGAAAAAGATGGGTGCAGCCATGATCAAGGGTAAACGCTAATGAGACCTGTGCGCCTGGCGCAGAGGCGACCGTTCAACCTTCCGGAAGGCCCCATATTCTGCGCGACAATCCCTGTCGGATCGCTACGGTGTGTGGCAACGTCCAATTTGCGGTTTGTCGTACATGCTGGTCGGTTACATGCGAATTTCCACCAGCGACGAGCGCCAATCGGTCGATCTGCAGCGCGATGCTCTTATCGCTGCGGGTGTGGACGAGCGGCATCTGCATCAGGACAAGGCGTCGGGGGCGCGTGACGACAGGCCGGGCCTGAAGCGTGCATGTCCGATCTCCGCGATGGCGATGTCCTGGTCGTCTGGAAGCTTGATCGACTCGGCCGATCGCTGTCGCATCTGATCCGCATCGTCGAGGAACTGAAACGGCGCGACGTCGCCTTTCACGCGCTGACCGAGCCGATCGATATCACAAGCGTCCATGGCAGCTTCCTGTTCAATCTTTTCGGTATGCGCGCGGAATTGAGCGCGCGCTGATTACCGAGCGCGTCAATGCCGGGCTCGCCGCAGCGCGTCGGCGCGGGCGCAAGGGCGGGAGGCCCCCTACGATTGACGGGGAAAAGATCGGCCAGATTCTCGCTGCGCTCGAAGGCGGTGCCAGCAAGGCGTCGGTATGCCGAAGCTTCACGGAGCCGCGTTCCACATTGATCGACATGTTGAAGCGGATCGGATGGGCCGGCGCCGGCGCTACCACCAAGCCCACTTTCACCGGCTGACAGGCGGATCGCCGGCATGGCATTCCTCGATGCTCAGGCGCGGGCGATCCTGCTCGAGCCTCCCGACACTCACGAGGAAGCTCTGGCGCGCTACGCGCTTATCCCCGAGGACGTCGCTTTTGCGAGGGGTCGCCGCCGATCGCACAACCGGCTCGGATTTGCGGATCAACTGCGCGGCGATCGGCTCCGGGGTCGACGGCACATGCATCCGGCTCCACTGGAGCCCCTCGAACAACGCCGACATCTGCGCTGCCGACAGTCGCATCACGCCGTCACCGACGCCTGGCCAATGGAACGCGCCGGCCTGCAGAACCTTGCTCACCAGCACCAGGCCGCTGCCGTCCCAGACCAGCAGCTTGATCCGGTTCGCCCGCTTCGAGCGGAACACCCACGCCACGCCCCAGAAGGGTTTGCCGGCAAGTTCATGCTCGACCTGCGCGGCAAGACCGATCGCGCCCTTGCGGAAGTCGACGGGCTTCGTCGCGACCATCACCTTCAGCGGGATTGCGCAACCTGACGTCTGGAAATTGACGGGTGCGTGATCACGCATCCCGGCATTCCCACTTGATGTAGCCTTTATTGTCGGAGGCCCATGTTTCGTCGATCTCGACGAGAACGGCAGAGACGAG
>NZ_SGIS01000113.1 GCF_004208535.1 Sphingomonas populi | reverse complement strand
TTCGCGGGCGCGCGCGAAATCGCAAGCTTTTGCGCCGGAATCAGAACAAACCTTGCGAAACCCAACATTTAACAAGCCAGATAAAGTACGTATTATCAGAGGTTTGGGCGTTATTCACCGGCGACTATTTAGGGCGGACTTTGCGATTCGCCTTGCGATCCACTGAGGATCTTCCATTGAAATCCAGGACATCGCCGCGACGTTTCCCGAAGAGAAATCGAGAAAATAGCAGGAGCAACGCCGGACATCGAGCATGTCTTAGTTATTTTTTCCGAAGCCAGATCGAAGCACCAGAGTTCCTCAAGAAGACACTCGAACTGCGAAACAAATTTGAGTTATTTTTTCGCATGAAATCGTTAAAAAATAAAATCTCGTATTGAGGATTGTGAGTCATAAAAGCGCGAAAATAATACAACTCATTCCATGACAGTTTGTCGTCGACCACCCAGCTCATAGGATACTCGAATGGCCAAAAAATATCATGAATATGCACAATGACGCCACTCTTCAACCTCGGCAAAACTTCCTCAAAATGATACAGCACGTCGCTACCCGTCTTAACGACATGAGTAGTATCCATAAAATAAAAATCGCCCGCTTTGAGATCAGATAAGTCTTCAAGCGGAACGTCTTGGATAAATTTTCCATCAATTGAAACATTTTCAGATGGATAATTTGCAAGAATACTTTTTACCAACTCGGGATACGGATCGAATAATTTAACATTTGGGCAATATCCATCGATTCTATCGATAACATCTAGAGCTAGGGCGGACGAATATCCCGATCCGATTTCAATGATTTTGTTGGGACGATGCCTCATTAACATCGCCGCGTAAACCGCACCATCACCCCATACAAACGCATTATTATCATAAAAATAGCGATGCTCGGGTGACTGCGCATCCCGAAATGGCAAATTCACCTCTACGGATTCTAAAAATTGCACAAATTCTTTTTGATAACTTTCATTTATATCGATACCGTCAATATCTTTATTTTTACTAAAAATACTGCTCTTTCGTTCAAGAACGAACGTCGTGTCAACAATTGGAGAATAGAAGTGACCAGCGGGTTTGAACATTAAACCGTTGCTCTTGACCAAATCCTTATGCTCATTGCCGCCCATCAAACGACGAATGATGTCTTCAATCGGCAAATGTTTAAGTTCATTCCCCCAATAACGCTCTTCCCATGCAGTCGGGAACCTCTTCAATATAGCGGAAAACAATTCATTTGGAGAAAGACGTGACAGTTCCATGTCGTAAACTCGTGTTGCACAATGTGGATATGTGATTTTCATGTGCCTGCCAAGGCCAAATCGAAAGCCGGCTATTGCCTATTGAGGCCACCACAGCCCGACCGTTTCCACTACAAGCCCTGATGGTGCTCGCGAGTAAACGCAACCAGAACTCGCCCGGACCCGGTCGGAAGACCTCCAGGGACGACATGCTTGGCGGCCAGTGCCTGGAACACGCCGTCGCTGCACGTCCGGCATGCCATTTTCGGGCGCACCGTCACGACCACGCGGTACGGCACCGGGATCGTGTCCAGGCGACTGGCGCGGTCCTCGTCGATCACATGCAGCGCACCGCCACAACACGGACATTCGGTCTCGGCGGGCGGGATCACGATCTCGATGCGCGGCAGATGCGCCGGCAGGGATTCCCGCTCTCCATTGGGTGCCTTGCGCGCCCGCTTGCTACCCGTTCGGGCAGCGGCATCGTCGGCCTGCTCGCCGAGCGCGAGCAACTCGGCACGGGCAACGTCGAGGTCATCAAGCGCCAGCGCCAACTGGTCCGGCGACAGTTTTTCCGAGCGCTGACCGAACTGGGCGCGCCGCATCTGGTCGATCAGATGCTGCATGCGGGCTTCGCGCTCGCGTCCGGCGATCACCATCGCCTTCAGCGTCGCAACATCGTCCGGAAGCTAGTCCGACCCCACGTCCATCCGCCATTTCTGGTATATTTCGCAGCGTCTGTATCGACCGGTTCGACTAGCCGATTCAGGCGCGCGACCTGCTGCGCGGCGATCGGCTTCGGGGTAGACGGCACATGCATCCGGCTCCATTGGAGCCCCCTCGAACAACGCCGACATCTGCGCTGCCGACAGTCGCATCACGCCGTCACCGGCGCGTGGCCAATGGAACGCGCCGGTCTGCAGAACCGTGCTGACCAGCGCCAGGCCGCTGCCGTCCCAGACCAGCAGTTTGATCCGGTTCGCCAGCTTCGCGCGGAACACACATGAGACGCCCGAGAAGGGTTTGCCGGCCAACTCGTGTTCGACCAGAGCCGCAAGACCGACCGCACCCTTGCGGAAGTCGACGGGCTTCGTCGCGACCATCGCCTTCAGCGGCCCTAGCGGGATGATCATCCCGGCTGCGGATACATCCGCCACCTCCGACACGTTGACCCCAAGAACCATGTACCATGCACAATGCTTTCCGCGAGGATCCGCGCCCGCGCCTCGGGAGTCCAAATGCGCTTTCCTCGCGGCAACGCGACCACATCAAGCCGCCCGGTCCGTCCGGGCGAATTCGTTCCGAAATCCGTTTCATCACTCACTGAGCACCTCGCCCTCATCACAGGCGCAGAAGCTCGACCTTTGCCAGACCGGCCGTTGAGGTGGAGCGGAAACAGCGCTTACTGCTTTCGACTAACCCGTGCTGGATAGCTGCCGTTCGGGCGACCGGCTATTCGGACGCGGGGGACGTCCGAAAGCCTTGCCGCTCATTGGGCAAGGTCCGTTAGGTATTCTAGTGCAGTGACCCAATCGGGTGATTCACAATCGGTTGGTTTCGTGCGAGTCTGGCGGGATGTCCCAGATCGTATGTGTGATCGTAAACTCTGAAGATGCTGCGCGGTTGGCGTCGGTGGTCGCC
>NZ_SGIS01000112.1 GCF_004208535.1 Sphingomonas populi | reverse complement strand
CGGCCTGGCGGAACTCGCATCCGATGTTCCGCTCTTCGCCACGGAGTCGCCCGCGCAGAGGGACCATAACATATTTTTGCCCCTGAGGTCTTGTCGATCTCATCCGTCGTCTCCCGCTACCGGAGGCCGAATTGCTGGTGGCGACAATTAGAGGGAAGGGGGCTCGGCTTTCGGTCCCCGGGATTGTTGATCTGTCCGATCTCGTCGCCGACAGCTCCGGCGTCGCCCGGATCGTGCTTGAGGCGGTCCAAGATATGCTGCTGCGTGTGGCACTTCAGACTGCGCGCGACGACTATGAGACACGCCGCGAACGTCAGCGCGAAGGGATCGAGATTGCCAGACGGGCAGGGCGGTACAGCGGTCGCAAACCCGACCTTGCGCACCATCGCCGTATCGTTGGCCTTCGTGACGCGGGCATGAGCATTGCAAGAACGGCCGAGTTAGCCGGATGCAGCATCGCACAGGTCAAGCGGGTCACCGCCTTGCACCGCGCGAAGGCCGCTTCCGCATCGAATAGGGACGTAGCGCCTAACGAAGAAGCGTTGTCTTAGTTGATCCGATCGACGAAACGATCAAGAGCCGCAGGGAAGGCTGCCGGCATTGCCTTTGGTTGTCATGTCCGAAACCGCCCAGTTGCAGACATTAGCGGAGCCGAGCATGTCGCTCATATGAAAATCGCCGCATCCCTTTCAGCCCTCACGATTAGCGTAGCGGCAACCGCATGTAGCCCTCCGGCAGGTAAGCCCCTTACGGATGGTTGCTACTACGCCGGCGCAGTGCCGGTTCTTCGAGTAAACGGAGTGAAGGGTGACGTCTTGATACCGGGAGATGTAGGTCACGTTCGCGTCATGGCAGATGCGTCCCCCGATCAAGCGGGCGTGACGTTCGAGCCCGGTTTTCACATTGTGACCGGATCGCCCCTGAAGGCGCAGCGATCCATTGATCTTCCAAGATCGAGCATGATGATGAAGCCGCTCACCAGCGAGCCGACGATCATGGCTATAACGGAGCCCAGCGGATTGATTGACCTCGTCAAAGGGAAACGTTGCTAACGGCAGCTTCCCACCAGACCCGGCCATTCCCGAAATTCGATCCTTGGTAGGAACGCCGTCACTGGGGCTGACGACAGATAGCGTGATTAAAATGCCGCCAAACACCGTGCGCGTTTACAGCCCACGCGGGGCCAACCTCAGCGAAGGCCCGCTACCTCACCGCAAACGCCACTGCCGCGCAGCGGCTTCGTACATTGGTCTCGTCGGACGCGGGCGGCTACGATCCCCACACTGCGAGCCCGCAGCTCACACCTTCCTTTTGAGCGATATGACCCGGTAGAACACGTCGTCAACGTTTACATTGCTGTCTCGATAGCAATAGTTCCAACGCTCTTGAGATATGCGCAGCTTGTCGCCTGTCTTTGATACGTACCAGACGCCCAAGGCTGTATCGTCGCTTGTTGTATCGCTCATAGACGAGTCATCGACTGGAGATACGATATAGTTCCCCGGCTCTTTCTGCCATGCAGAATACATGAATTGACCCGAGAAGTCGTTGCTGGCATCTTTCACGGGAGTCTTGTAATTCTCTCCTGCGCCCGTCAGCGCCCCCTGAATAAAGCAATCTTCGCCCGCTTGTTTATCATTCAGGGTAGTGAAGGTCGAGAAGCTCACCCCCTTCGAATCTTGGGTAACTGCGGCGTATCCGATCAGCGTTCCGCTTTTGTCGGGCTGCATGTAGATATCGCATCGGCTCGGCGCTAGATTGGCTGACGTGTCTAGCAGACATGCGGTGACCGCATACTTCGCCAGGTCGCGATCGGCCATCTTGAGGTCATTGTTCATCGGAAGATCGGACGGCTTGATCCCCGGCACCCGAGAGACCTCGTAGACTACGCCCTCGGGTGTCTTGAGTACCTCGGGTGTCTCCGGCTTCTCTTCATGGGCGACCGCGTTCGCCTTCTGGTGCCCTCCTGAACAGCTTACACATGCTATGAGAATTAGGCCCAGACTTCCGGTATTTCGCATATGATGCCCCCTGATTTCCCTGCTCGCACTTTGACGTACAATTCTCAAATGCAAACTCTTAGCTGTAGCGGCTCGCAATGATGATCGCCCGGAACTGCAATGACGGGCGATCATCATTGCGAGCCGCCACAGTTAGTCCACGTCAGCAAGCCAGTCTATCTTGGGGCTGATGCCGTAATTAGCGGTCGGGCAGGAGCATCCGACCGGCGGAAGAATTGCCGCATTGGCAGCGTCGGTGACGAGCCCATCCAGGCGATTACAGGCAGCGCAATCACGGTTCAGGGTCTCGTGGGCGAAGCCCACGAAGCACTTTCCTAACCGCTCTTTGAGCTTCGCCCCCTCGGCAACTCGCCGATGGCGGATAACGGTAAACGTCGCACGCAAAAGCGTCGTCTCATGCGCCGCAAGGGGGTCGCTTAGACCGGCTGGGGTAATCTCGGCGAGCGCTTGGCGCGAAAGGAAGCCGTTGCGCCTTATGCGTAGCACTCGCTTGTCGGCATCGGAGATTTGCTCGCCCTCTTTCCGGTAGCGCGTGGCGAGTGCGTTGGGGGGCTCGCTCATGTCGCCCTGTAGGAGTTGCGCGATTGTCGTAATGGCTTCCGGCGTGAGCAAGCCAAGGTGTTCGACGGCCTCCCGTGCTGCTGCCTCCTCGATCATCGTTCCGTTCTGACGAGGCCGATCCTGATTGTCGATCGGAGGGCTTTTGCCGATCGTCAGAAAACCGAACGTTTCCTTGGGGTGCCGACCTCGGCACGATCGGCAGCTACCGCCCATGTGTGGACGGCCCTCCGTTGGCAAGGGACATATTGAGCATCGCATTGCTGGTTGGTGCGGCCATGTGTCCGACCTGTTGGTGCGGCACATAGCACCGCTGGCCGTAATGCCATTCGCGCGTC
>NZ_SGIS01000111.1 GCF_004208535.1 Sphingomonas populi | reverse complement strand
GCTCTCTCCACGGGTGTGTCGCAACTCCATGGAATGCAGAAGATGGGCAGCTGGTGCCGGGGCATGCCCCGGCACCAGCTTACCAATCACGACCCGATCGAATTTCCAGACCTCGCGTTACACAACCTTTTCCGGAGGCTCCTACTTGTGAGAAGAAGGCCCGGCCCGGATGATGGGCTGACCCATCACAGCGATCGCGGCGTTCAATACCTGGCCATGAATTACACGCAGCGCCTGGCCGACGCAAAGCTGGTGCCTTCTGTCGGCAACGTTGGTGATTCCTATGACAACGCCTTGGCCGAGACCATCAATGGCCTTTCCAAAGCCGAGGTCATCTGGCGCCAACGGTCATGGCCGAGCGCATCAGCGGTCGAGATGGCGACCCTGAACTGGGTCGAATGGTTCAACTACCATCGCCTCTTCGGCCCCATCGGGTACATCCCGCCCGCCGAGGCTGAGGCCAATTACTATGCAACCCTCGAGACCCTCGATATGGTTGCGTGACTCAAACGAAACAGCCTCCAGAAAACCCGGGGCGTGTGTGGATGCCCCCGGTTTTGCAAGGTGATTTTCGGACGTTCTGTCGGCATGGCGCTTCTATCGCTCGTGTGTCAGGCCTCTTGGTGTGGCCTGATATTCGCCACGGGCCGGTATGCAGTTCGAAGAACGAGGTCCACATCGGTTCAGAGAGCTTTGATGCTCGAGCCCCGGGACTGGTTTCCTCGTCCTGAACATTGAAGTCCTTGCCGCATAATCGTCATTCGATCTCCTTGCGAGGGCTGCAACCCTCGGTGAATCACAAGCTACTGAAACCGCTCAACTCAATTTTCGGTGGGGCTCTTAGGCTTTCCGGCAAAGATATCGGCATACGCCTTGGTCGCGAATTCCTCGAAGGTCGTAGGCCGGCGGCCCAGCAACCATTCCAGGGTGCGCGGATTGCCAACGAAATCATATTGCTTGTACCACGCCATGATCGAGCGGACGATCTTCTCCTGGTGAGAGAAATCGGCGGAGGGATCGCGGTTTTCCCACAAAGCGTCGATAAGGTTTTGAGGTGACTTTACCTCCGCCTGAACGTCCCGACCGATTACCCGGGACAGAATCTGTGCCATCCCGAGGGGAGTAATCTTGTCTGGCCCGGACAGCTCGTAAGCGGCAAAATAGTGCGTGGACCCTTCGATCAAGACTTTGAGCGCCACATCAGTCAGATCGTCCAGGGAAAGGAAGCTGTGCACCCGGTCAAGATCTTCGGAGAAGACGGGCAAGATACCTGTATGCACGGCCGGCGCGACGTGGACTTCCGGCATCATGTAATCGCATGGCCGAAGTGCGGTGTAATTAAGACCAGCCTTTACGAGGGCCAGTTCGTGATCAAGCTTGTAGCGATGCTGAATGATATCGATGAACGGCTGCAGAAGCGATAGGAGCACGACGTGGCGCACCCCCACCTTCTTGGCGGCCTCGACCATGGCGTAGCCCATCTCCAACTCTCGCGGGTGGGCGCCGGGACCTACATGATAGACTGAATCGCAACCATCGAGTGCTTCAGCATATACCTTGGGATCGCTAAGGTCGCCAACGAACACTTCTTTGGCGCCGAGACGTAGCACCTCTTCTTCTCGCTTCGCTGTCCCGCGGGCCGCACGCACGTCGAAACCAGCCGCGGCGAGCTTGGGGATGAGGATTTTGCCTTGGTGCCCAAATGCTGCAGTTACGAAAACCTTCATGAAATCTCTCCCAGAAGAACGTATCAACGCAGTGCGCCATCGCGCTGAACGGTCATATTGAGGAATATAATAGCTAAATTTGCACGACTATCAGCGGTGGTGGCCGGTTCGGACATATAGGCGACCAGCCCAGCACTGCCTAAATCTACCGCCAGAAAGTCGCCCTGATGGCACTTACGTCGCTTCGAAATAACCTGACCTGCCCGTCACAGCTTCCTCCTGCGCCTCGATAGACACGGGGCGGATGAGTGCGGCGGTGATTTCATGTGACAGGTGCATGGCGAATTCGCGCGTGAAAAGATTCTTCCAACGCTGCCGTGCCACGTTTGTCGTCAGTGCTCGCACCTCTCGTGGACGCTGCATGAAGTATCGGGCAATCGCCCAGGCCCGGTCGAGAAGATCCTCTCGCGGTACGACGTCGGTCACGAGCCCCCACTCCAAGGCCTGCTGCGCGGTAATGGGCTGGCCCAGGAACATCGCTTTGTTCGCGCGCTTCAGTCCAATTAGTTCCTGGAGAATGAGGTAGTTTCCATCACCCGGAACAAGACCGATCGTAAAGTGGGGCTCGACAAAGGTAGTGTCGGGCGTGCACAGCGTGATGTCCGCCAGAAACACCGTTTCGGCATGAAACCCAGGGCCGTTGACCGCTCCGATGACGGGGATGTTGACGTTCCAGATGAGTTCCTCGACGATTTTGGTGCCGTCGATATGAAAAGTGTCGTAGATAAAATCGGCAAAGGGCGGCGCGTGCCCTGCGTCGGCGCCATGCTCGCCACTGTTCTCCTTGTTAACGGAACGCACCCAATAGTCGCCTGTGCCGGTGAGGATCATCACCTCGTTCTGACGATCAGCTCCCACAGCACGAAACATCTGGGCGAAAGCGCGATGCATTTCGAGGCCAAAGAGCGCTTCGCCGTCATGTGTATGGACGCGGACTTCAATAATGCCGTTCTCACGCTTCATCTTGAAGAAGGGCGAGAGGCGCACCGAGTAGCTTTCAAAAGTCTCATCCTGCAGGAACGTCACCGCCATTTCATACTCCTCGACCACAAGCTTTTTTTCATTTGGCTCAACATAGAAGCCCGCTTTTTAGCGCCCCGTACCAAGCCAGCGGCGAATCTACCGGGCCGAGACCCGCTCATTAATTAACTTGCATAGAAATAAAATACATACAACAGCTATTTAGCGCAATTCTCCCCATTGAGTGACCAACGTAAGGCAGGTTCAGCCTCCCTAGTGCAGCGAGTCAGACGGAAGATGCAGGCAGTCTGGCGAGCTTGTCGAGGATTTGAGCGGCGGGCTTGGTCCAGACGAAGGGCTTTGGGTCGGCGTTGTGTTCCTTGAGGTAGCGATTGATGGC
>NZ_SGIS01000110.1 GCF_004208535.1 Sphingomonas populi | reverse complement strand
CGGCGACCACCGACGCCAACCGCGCCGCATCTTCAGAGTTTACGATCACACATACGATCTGGGACATCCCGCCAGACTCGCACGAAACTAACCGATTGTGAATCACCTGATTGGGTCAGTGCACTAGCCTCCATCTGCCTGCAACGTCGAATCAGATTTTCAGCACATTGGGAATCCCCACGTGAGTCACTCTCAGCGCGCTTTGGCATAACGCCGCTCTCAACGCGATTCTCAGCGGATGACGGCTCTCGCCTCCTGTCCGATATGGCAACTTGGTGACCGGCGCGGGTCGGAAGGAACGACAATAAGGGTGGTGTGCTTTCCGCGTGAGGAGCGACGGGATCGGCCTAATAACCGCCCAAAGCACGTGATTCGAATATGCGCCTAGGATTGCCGACCACCATCTGGTTGATCTGCTCCTCGGTCACGCCGTTCTCGCGCAGGCGCGGCAAAAAGTCCTGCGCCAACTCGCACCAGAGAGGAAAGGGCCGCGGCCTTTTCTTCTGGTCGATTTCGGGGGTGAGATCGGTGAAGCCCTGATCGTCCTGTGAAAGCAGTATCTGGTCCGCATGTCCGAGACGGCACAGTTCGACAACACGATTGAGCCGGCTCTCCCGATTACCTAATTGGTCGGCCAGCGAGAGCATATCGAAGCTCACCGTCGCCCCGGCGTCGATCAGTTTCTGTATCTCCTCTAGACCATTGCCGGGCGTCCGGCATACGTGGCCGAAATAGACGCGCGAAAGGTCGACGCCTTCCTTCTGGAACGCTTCCATCTGGAGCAAAGCAGTCGCTGCTCCATCCGTGTGGGTGCCGATCGGGGCGCCCGTTCTGCGGTGCGCGCGCGCAGTTGCCTCCAACAATATCCTGACGCCATCGGTGACCCCATGTTTATCGGTGGCGACCTTGAGAATGGCGGCGCGCACGCCAGTGTCGCCAATCCCCTCTTCAATATCCTTGGTGAAATAATATTCGAAGCTGCGCTTATCTTCCAGGAACGGCTTCATCGCTTCCCGAAATTCAAACATCAGGGGAAGGTCGCGCCAAGTGTAGAAGCCCGTGGTCACGAGGATGTTGACCTTGGTGCGCGCTGCGGTCTGCTGTATCAGCTGCATGTTGCGGCCAATGCCTGGAATGGTCCTGTCGACCAGCGTGTCCACGCCATGCGCCCTGGCATTTTCGAGCGCGGTTACGACGTCATCGACGCGCTTGTCCGGGTCGCCCAACGTTTCGGGCCAATTGAGGTTGACCTCGGTGTTGAGGTTGAAGAGATTTTCTACCATCAGAGTGTAGCCAAGCTGCGAGCTGTCGATCACGTCTCCGCGAGCGGTTGGGACTTCGACCATATGCATCCTTTATTTCTAAGGTGGACTGGTCCTGCGCCGCCACCGATATTGCATTGACAGATTCTCGCGCTTGGAACGCCTCGAAGGCCGCACGCTGCTTCGCTTCACCCGTATTTTGACAACGAGCAGCCGATCAGAGTTGAAGAGGATCAACGGATGTCGCCCTCCCTGTTACTGATCGGAGCTATGATAGGAGTATCAATTATGTCAAGCGCGTTCGGCCCGGCGTAGATCGCTACGTGATGCTCTAACCCGGCTTATTCAGTGCGTCCCGACGGCGCGTAACACCGGTGAAGGGAGGTTCCACCCAGATAGTTGTCGATAGGTCTGATAGCTGACGAGCGGCTTTGCCGGGTAACCGGTCGGGCCGAAGCCTCGTGGCAAAGGGCGCCTTGGACGGTTGAGCAATCCAGCGGGCCGTAATGTGTGAAGCCTGCGCAGGCCTCGAAAGTGATGATGCGGATGCCGACCCGCCTTAATACCGGAGAAGGCGGCATGAGCGGGGAAGAAATCGACGAGCGCACCCGCTCGATCCGCCGGCGTAGTGGGCACGGCACGCTGGAATGGTGATGCGGGTAAATGACCATCGCCGCGCAGAGTGATTTCGGTCGCGGGCCAGTGGCTGCGGATGCGGCGGACCAGTCGCCGGACATGGCTCGCCATTTCTTTCCCCGAAGGTGTCTTTCCGGTGCGTAGCAGCATCGCCACTGGGCACCGGTCGCGGTGTCGTAGCCGTGGATCGGCAGGAAGCAGCGCTCGCCATAATGACCGTTCCAGAACGCCAGTTGCTGGCCGGCGTGGACGATATCGACCGTCACCGCAACCGGCGTGGCGGGGTAACTCGCGCAGTATAGGTCGACAAGCGTGGCGGTCATCCGCACCAGTTCGCGTGTCGTCGGCGCATTCTCCCAGCGACTCATCGTCGGCTGGCTCGCCAGGCCGCCCGGCAGCTTGCCGAGCGCCAGTTTGAACCCCGGATCGTGGCGCAGCACGTCGAGGTCATCGGCATCCTCATGGCCGTGCAGGCGGCAAGCCGGTCAGCTATCCCCAGCCGCCGCCCCGCCTGCGCCAGAAGCACAACGCCGCCGTCCCAGGTCAGCCTGCGGCGCGGCGATCAGGATGCGAACGTCGCGTCAATCAAGGGCTCTTCCGCACTTTTGGTGCAAGCGCCGGGGCACCCTCGAGCCAACGGCCCTTCATGCCGCGATCAACACGCGCTGCTTTAGGCTCAGGACCCATTGATCTGAGAGGCTCGATCTGATTCAGGCTCCCTGAGGAGACCGCGCATGAGCGACCTGTACTGGCTAACGGATGAGCAGATGACGCGGCTCGTGCCGTATTTCCCCAAGAGCCATGGCAAGCCACGGGTTGATGATCGGCGGGTGTTGAGCGGCATCGTTTTCGTCAACCGCAACGGGCTACGCTGGTGCATTAGCCTGCTTCTCGAAGTCCATGGGGCTGAGATAGCCCAGGGTCGAATGCCTGCGTGTGGGATTGTAGAAGCGTTCGATATAATCGAACACGTCGGCCCTTGCCTGATCGCGCGTGCGGTATGTCTTGCGCGCGATGCGTTCAGTTTTGAGCGAGGAGAAGAAGCTCTCCATTGCGGCGTTGTCCCAGACATTGCCCGACCGGCTCATCGAGCAGGTGACGCCGTTATCGGCCATGAGCCGCTGGAACTGCTCGCTCGTGTATTGGGCGGATTCAACCGGTCGTCGCAACACCCTCGATATGAACGTTTGCGAGCAGTTGGTCGAGGGCTTCGGCGGGAGTCTTCCAGCCCAGCGTTTTGCGTGG